>JAHLVW010000032.1 GCA_019058275.1 Candidatus Heimdallarchaeota archaeon | reverse complement strand
TCAACTCTTTAATTGTTTTATACTGAATGGTTTTATTTCTTTTAAGCTTGCGATAATAGTGACTCTTAGGATTCAAAGCAATACCATAATCTGTAACAATAACATCTATGTTTATCCCTGGAGTAGTTACCGTAGTTACACGATCAACAATTACTGGATTTCTTCCTCTAAGTAATGGAATAGCAATAATGGCTAACTTTGCTCCTTCTGAAGTATCTTGATGTCCACCTATTCCATGAAGAATTCTTCCATCGGATTCAGTTACAACATTGACATTGAAATTTATATCTACCTCAGTAGCTCCAAGAACTACAGTATCTAAAACATTAACTGCTGCACCACTACTGTGAATGTTTGCGTATTGAGAAGCACCAATTTCTATATGACTAGAATTATCTTTTAATGAACGAATTGCTTCTCTATCAAATGCTTGAACATCAAGAATTCTTTTGAAAAGACCTTCTTCTAATAATCGAACTAATGCTGATGTTGATCCTCCCATGCCAAATGATCCTTGTATCTCTTTTTCCCGCATACGTTCGCCAAGAAATTGTGTTACAGCTAAAGAGATTCCTCCTGCTCCGCTCTGGAATGAAAACCCTTTCTTCAATAACCTAGAAGCTTCAATGACTTTTACACAGTTTCTAGCTATTTTGATTCGAATAGGATCACGAGTTATTCTAGTAGTTCCTGAGACGATTCCAGCAGGATCGCCAATTGGATTCTTAATATGTACCACATAATCAACATGGTTTTGGTTAATACTTATGTTGCTACAAGGAAAGGGAACTATATTGTTTGTTACTGCAATAACCATATCAGCGTACTGAGCATCTGGAACCATATAACCAAGTGGTCCACAAGCTTGTTTACCTTCCACACCATTCAAATTACCAAATTCATCAGCAGTTGGAGCACCTATAAAGCAAACATCAATATGACAATCACCATCTTCAACTGCTCTCGCTCGACCACCATGACTTCTTACAATCAATAGTCCTTTTAGTTTCCCTCGTGAGATTGCATCTCCAACTGGACCTGTAACACCACATTGGATGTTTGTAATAACACCTTCCTCGATATATTTCATTAATGGAGCATGAACAGGATGAATAGACGATGGAGCTAATGTTAGATTTTTTATTCCCATTTCAGCAATTTGCTTGATTATCATGTTCATTAATTTGTCTCCACCACGAAAATGATGGTGAAAACTAATAGTCATACCATCCTTTAATCCAGATTTAATGATTGCTTCTTCAATTGACTTTAGAAGTTTCTTTTCACCAGGCAATCTACGTCTAATTTTTGTTGCAGTTTTACGATCAGGAATAGGTTCAATACCTATACCTTTAAAGCGTCGTAATTTTCTTCCATTGATTTCTTTTGGTATTTTTCTTCCTACAATATTTTCTTCAAAATCCATTTTTATCCCTCTTGCCACCTTTTCTTTGCAGCTTCTGCTCGTTTTAGTATTCTTTCTGATTGTTTTACAACAGGAACATCTATCATTCTATTGTCTACACAAATAACTCCAAAACCTTCTTTTTGAGCTATCTTATAAGCATCTACAATCCTTTCAGCACGCTCAATTTCTCGTTCAGAGGGTATAAATGCTCTATGAATAGGTTCTAATTGACATGGATGAATACATGCCTTACCATCAAATCCCATTCGAACCATTCTTTTTGTTTGATTATACAATCCTTCAGTATCTCGTACATTTGTATAAACAGTATCAAATACTTGAATTCCAGCAGCTCTAGCTGCTAAGACTAGTTTTGATCTTATGTAAAGTAATTCTTCTCCTTCAAGTGTTCTTATAGCTCCAAGATCAGCTGTTAAATCTTCACCACCAGGACTGATTCCTACTAATCGATCACAAGCAATTGCAATATTTTCTGCTCGCAATATTCCCCATGCAGATTCAATAATTGGTGTTACTTTTATAGATCCTATGGGTATGTTATTTTCTTCTTCTACAACTGCCATTTGATTGCATACATCTAGCAGTTGCTTATCATCCTCAGCTTTCGGAAAAACTATTGCATAAGGCTTTACTGGGATAATTTCATTAATATCATCTTCAAAAAAATCTGTATCAACACTATTTATCCTAACTGTTACTTCTGTATCTCCAAAATCCAATTCTTTTAGAGCATTTCTAACTAAAATTCGGGCAGCATCTTTTTGGTTGACTGCAACACCATCCTCGAGATCAAAGATGATTTGGTCAGCTCCAAATAAAGGAGAGTTTCTAATCATTGCAGGATTATTGCCAGGTATATATAGCCTTGTTCTTCGTATTTTTGTAACATCTTCAACAGTTCTTTTGATGAAACTGAATTCAGATTTCTTATTTGCCATTAACCATCACCTACTGTATTCATCACTCACATGCTCTTTTAAGAGCTACTTCTGTCCTAGCTTTTATTGTAAATCCTAATGCGCCCTTGTCAATAGCTTTGATATGAACATCTTCAATTTCGAGTTCTTTAACAATACCTTCAATTTCGGATTGTATTTTTGAACCATATTGTACAGACGAAGGACTATCCAATTCTATTATTAATCCAGTATTTGGTTTTCCTTTTTGAACTGTTATAAGGACATCTTGAGATTCAAGAGAACCTGCTTGTGCAGTTCTTACCATTTTCATATTTTTTACCTCAAATTAAATTCAATTTATGTTTTTTTAATCTAAAATATATAAAATGCTTAGTTGATAAAACATTTTAACATTTTCAGAGACAAAAGGTCTCATTTTACTTTGATACCTTAGATTTAACTAAAGGCAATGCTCCACCTTTATGAAGCATTTCAATTTCCTTTACAGATAGATTTACTTTTGTTTTAAAGGAGAAATCTTTTGTTTGATTTATAATTTCTATTTCAGATACTCCTTCTTTCAGATTATCTAACTTCATTATTAGCAAATCATCAGTTTGATCAATTTTGTCATAGTTCTTTGGATCAACAAATTCCAGAGGTAACATTCCCCATTGAATTAAGTTATCTCTGTGAATTCTTGCAATGCTTTTTGCAATTACTGCTCCTAAACCAAGCCACATAGGTGCAATTGCTGCATGTTCTCTGCTTGAGCCCTGGCCGTAGTTATTGCCACCAACAATGAAGAAAACACGTCTCTTATTATTTGGATTATATTCCTTAGCTCTTTTAACAAAAGTATCATCAACAGGATTAAATACATAATCTGCTATTGTGGGTATGTTTGATCTTAATGGTAGTACTTTAGATCCTGCCATCATTATGTCATCTGTTGTGATATCATCATTTGTTTTTAACAAAACTGTTCCTTTGATTTCCTTTGGTAGTGGTTCGTTTATTGGGCAATCTTTAATGTTAGGTCCTTTGATAATTTGTATTTCAGATCTTTTCTTTTGATCCTTTTCTGGAAAGATAAACATATTTTTTGTAGTAACGAATTTTTCTGGTTCAGAGAAAATTTCTGGTTTAATCTCTTTTTCTTTTAGTGGATCTACAAATCGTCCTTTTAGTGCAATAAGTGCTGCAGATGTTGGACTTAATAGGAATGAACCAGCGCTTTTCTCACCTGTTCGTCCGTAGAAATTCCTATTAAAAGTTCTAACTGTCAGACCATTTGTAGGTGGAGTTTGACCCATGCCAATGCAGGGACCACACCCGCTTTCTAGAAGCCTGGCTCCAGAAGCTATAATATCAGTTAATAATCCATCTTGAGCTATTTGTGTAAAGACATTCTTCGAACCAGGTGAAACAGTCATGCTAACATTTGTAGCTATTTCTTGTCCTTTAACAATAGATGCTACACTTGCCAGTGCTAAATATGAGGAATTTGTACAACTACCAATACAAACTTGATCTATTTGTAAATCTCGATCATACAAACGACTAACATGTTCTTTGATTTCATTGTGAACTTTTTCTGGCATGTTTTCTAGTATCTTATCGATTGGTGTTTTCTCAACTAATTCTCTTATCTTAACTACTGACCCTGGGCTATGTGGTAATGCTACATTTGGTTCTATTTTGGATAGATTAATATTTATGATTTCATCATATTGAGCATCTTCATCTGCTTCTAATGGACAGTAATCGTTTTCTCTATCCTGTGCTTTTAAGAAGTGTTTTGTATGCTCATCACTAGGAAAGATTGATGTTGTTGCCCCCAATTCAGCACCCATGTTAGTTATTGTAGCCCTCTCTGGTGCAGTTAGATCTTTCACACCTGGACCAGAGTACTCAAAGATGGCTTTGAGTCCTCCTCTGACCCCTTTAATTTTAAGTAGTTCTAATATTA
>JAHLVW010000031.1 GCA_019058275.1 Candidatus Heimdallarchaeota archaeon | reverse complement strand
TAAGCTGTCAAACAAATGAACGCGTTGTTGAATTACTAGTTTTTCGAGCACTAGCAATGAGAGAAACGAAAAAGGTACCAACAGTTTTGGTCGTACCGTCAGTAACCAAAGCAAAAGAAGTTCTTTCATTCCTTGACAGGCAATTACCGTGCGCTAGGATTGCCAACCTTTTTTCTCAAGTCAAAAGAAAAAAGAACCACACAATTTATGGTAACCCCGATTTTATCGTTTGTTCATATCAAAAGCTATTACAATTGTTGTCAAAAAAGAGTCTGGTAAAGGTTTCAGCGATCGTTTTTCTTGCCCCTCTCTCTCGAACGAAATATTACTCTGAAAGCATTCTTCTTGACCAGATCCTCCTCTTACTCACCTCAAAAACAAACTATACCTTCATTCATGGTGAAGAGCTACGCTTACGAAAGAAGGATCTAGAATCGCTATTCGGTGGATCTGCTATTGTTTATCACACTGAAGAACTCTTTTGGTATGACCTAGTGGAAGAGTTTCGGATGAACATCTTTGAAAACAAGGCTCTCGTTGCAGCTACCTTGAAGAAGAGTTCTTGCTCAAGTTCCGTTGGCGCATCCTATCTCCTCAAACTTATTCTTTCCCTAACATTTCGACGTCGCAGAAATCTTAAGCAACTTCAGGAAGCAATCAAACAAAGTATCAGTTATAAGCTCTGGCAAGCATGTGAACAAGCAATTACTAGAACCCCTGGTAGGACAACTTACAGTGTTGACTATCAGTTGTGGCTTATTTTACATTATTTAACTGTCCATTGCCACTTACAATTGCTTGAGAAAAAAAATGATGGCTATTATTATATGACTACCGTAGGACAGCAGTTTTTCCACCGATTCTGCTTCAGTGATGGACTAACTGTCTCTTTATTTTATATTCTACAAGCATTGTCAAATAAACTCGAGAAATGTTTGCTCTCTCAGAAAGATATGGAGGAGCTCTTGAATGATTTCAGTGACATAGCTATTATCTGGGATGTTTTTTACATAGATGATAATCATGCTGCGAACCATGAGATTCAAAAAGCATTGAACAATAGCTATTCATTTCGCGCTGCCTTAGATATCTTTGAAGGTTTGGATGAAGATTTTGGCTTTTTAGCTGAGGAAGCAAAGAGGAGTCTTGAGGCACAAAAAACTATCATGAAAGAACACAAAGTCCTAAGCAGCTCTGCTCTTCCTAGAAGCATTAACGAACAAATAGAAGAGGTGGAAGCAGTAGATGAAGTTGTTGAAGAGCTTGAGGATTATAGAACGACAAAGATTTATACCAAAGAGTTCCTTGAAGACTATATTCAGAAAATTGTCTCTAGAGAGAATTGCACTGCACAGCAACTAGCTATTCGTACTGGTGTCAGCATGAAACCAGTAAAAGGAGTTCTGGAGCGACTGGTACGTACTGGTGATTGTCTAAAGATCACAACAAAAGGTGTTTTTCACGAAGAAGCTATTTATGGCACTGAAGAAAATTTCTCTGCAGAACCACACTTAGTTGAGGTATGTGGTACTTGTGTTTCCTATGATTCCAAAACAAGACTTTGTATTCCAAATCACCTTTTGGCAGAATTTGCTTATAGCTCTCTAACACAAGAACAAGTAGAACGAGCTTTTAATACAATTCCAAGAAACACTCGAGCATGTGATATGTATCAAGAAGCAAACGAAAGTAAAGACTTTACGATAGATTATTTGGATTTTAGTTCTTACACTCGAGAACTCATGAAAGCACTTTCAATAGAAGAAAATAATTCACAAAAACAATACAAACATGTTTGTCTTTTTTGTGAACAACAGATTAAATCCTTTGGCACAAAAGAGAATCCATTTTTCCCTTCAAAAACCATTATTTGCTCTAATTGTAATTCTAGATATATCTTGTTGGATGAGAGACAAAAAGTTCGCTGTTTAAGCGATAATAAAAATGTGATTCGTTCGATTATTATTAGCAAGATTGCTTATGAACCTGAAATATTACAGCAAAAAGAAGAACGAATCCCATTAACAGTTAGAGATGAAGACATTCTAGAGCTTTGCATTGACGAGAATTTAGAGGAATTATCAATTGATAATAAATTAAAGAGTTATTTTCTTGTTTTCAATGGAAGAGAGTATCTATTGACAGAACTTGAAAGGATTTATTTTCTAGGACAAAAACATCTCGAAATAGAGGAGGAGTTAAAACGAATAGGTGTTACACGAATCTATCGGAAAAAGCCCAAAAAACAAGCTTCTGAGGAAGAACACAACGAACCAATTCCTAATGTTGATGCCAAGACATCATTAGATGAGACCACTAGGCAAAGCTACCAACGAACAATTGAAGAATTGCGAAAAAATGGTTTGATGATAAATCCCTCCTTAATTAGCAAAGTTAATTCTGTAATCTGTTTCATCTTGGCTTTTAGTAATAATCTAACCCAAGGAAAAGGAAAACGAAGTCATAATTTTGACAAAGAACTTGGTAAGTCAATTAAAATACTCATGCGAGCGAAAGGTAAAGTAACTAATCCAGAAGCAGCAAGGTTACTCGAAGCCCAAGCATTCAAACAAGCCTTTAAAATATTGAAAAAAGTTGGTAGAAAAGCTGGCATTCGTTCCTGGGGACGAGTAGTAAGTCGGTTAGTCAGTTGGCTGGTCTTTGCTGTTTTTACTCGTACATGTGCGTACTCCCCTTTGGACTCAATGCTTAACCATCTCTTTAAGGTTGTTTTAGATGATTTGAAAATCATCCATAAGAAGGTTGGAATTGATGTTGATTTAGGTGCTGGTTTTCTTCATTATCGTAAAAGCAAATCAGATATTGATCGAATTGGTCTTTTTCTTGATCTGGTTGACTTTGTTCGGTTAATTGTTATTTTTGTTTTAGCAGAGGCTATTAGTAATGGGGAAATTACAAGCAAGGATTGCAGGCTTTTCCTTGGAAGAGGAGCAATCCCTCTTTATGATATTAAGCTTTCATCTCTCAAGAAATTTGAAGTACTCGCAGAACGAATTCTAAACTTTAAAATTAGCTATAAAAACCAGGAGAAACCATTAAAAAATGCTTATGAAGATTACTTACAAGCATTTCGTATTTTTTTAGATAATTTATCTAATAGATTTGATACCGATGATTGGGAACAGCTATCAAAGAATGACCTAAAAGAAATTATTGATATAGAACTAAAGAAAGCAGATTATCAACCACTATATTTTCAAACAAAAGATTTTGAGAAAATACTCAAAGTAATTGATCTTTGTTCAAATGAATGGAAATTTCTCTATGAAAATTTTGAGCATAAATTTATTGCTCGAAAAAAAGCTCAAGAAGTTTTTCGAAGAAAATCAATGAACAATCCCTTTGGACAAGAAGAAACTATTGTCGATTTGACTTATAATTCCACCCAGGAAAAGTATCATGTCTCACTGACGAAATATCAGAAACGTGAGCGTCGTTGGGCTTTTTATATTCTATTAACTTTGGTTATGAAAATCAATGAGAATCAAAGGTTTGTAGGTTACACTATTAATGACATTAAGAATTTTCTTGGATTGAAATATGAAAGAACTAGATTACTTCTTAAGGAATTGCTTGAAAAAGAATTGTTAGAACGTAAAATAGGTCTAAATAAGTCATATTTTTACTTCTTAAATGTTAAAGATAAAACTATTGAATTGCTTTTTAATTTGCTGAACTACAAATTGAAAAATAAGGGTGACTTTTCTATTGTAAAAAAACAAGATGTCTATAATTCAAAATTATTAACTTCAATAATAAAACAATATATAATGGAATTTTTAGAAGAATCACCGATTTTAGGAATTGAACGAAAATCAACAGCACTTGAAAATATGTTAAGAGGGGTTCTAGTTCAGTTAAATAATTGGATGGAGAGATAATTTGACAGAGCATGAAACACTGGAAGGGAAAGTTGGCGCACCCGACTGGTTGAAACAAGCTTATCGAACCTCATCAATGCACAAAGTTCGATATAAACCTATAACTACTCTTAAACCACTTTCTCCAGAAAATGGGTCAAAGAAATGGATCGAGCTAGGATTAGCACTAGCTCTTGGAAATATTGCAGCAGAAATAACTGGCAATGATTTTCCCTTTAGTCATCAACAAGAGACAATTGCTAAATTACTATCAAATGAAGTTGGACAAAGACCAATTATTCTCCGAGGAGGTACAGGTTCAGGAAAAACATTGGCATTTCTCTTACCAGCAATATCATTAGTATTACAAGGAAAAATCGATTTTGTTGTAATTTTCTATCCCATGAAACAATTAATCGAGGATCAACTCTTCAATCTGAAAAAGCTTTTACTAAGAATTTATGAACAGATGGGGATGCTAATAACTACAAAAACGTATCATGGTGAAAAAGGATTAAATGTTGAAGAAAAAATTGCCTGGGAAAAAGAATTACGAGAAACTGAGCGAAATCCACCAAATATCCTTCTAGCAACATTTGACAAGGTCTTTTACCAATTAATTAATAATCACGAAAAAAAATGCTTATTACTCAACAAAATTAAGGACGCAAACTATCTTGTTTTCGATGAAATTCATGCACTTAAAGGACTTCCTGCTGCATTTATTCATTATTTCCTACTAGTACATAAAATGAGAAATCCTGAGTGTCGAATCATATTATCTACAGCAACTATTTCTGAAATCGAGCAATTTAGAGAACAATTTCTCTCTTCAAAATCAGTATCTTATGTTATACCTAAAGCAGAGATTATTGAAAACAATCCTGTGAGAGGAACAATTGATGTTCGAGCGGTAATGTCTGAGAGCTTCTTACCCTTACTAATGATGGTGAAAAAAGAACTACATGAAGGACAGATTGCCTTTGTTTTTGTTGATTCGAAGAAAAAAATCGAGCAATATGCGAACAAACTTGGTTTGGTCCTCCAAAAGAATCAAGCGATCTATGATTCAGGAAGTATATGTGTCCTACATGCAAACCTTCACCAAAAGATTAGAAAGAAAGCATTAATAGATGCTCGGAATGGTAAGGTAAAGTTCGTCCTCACTTCTGCGGTATCAGAGTTAGGATTAAATCTAAGTAATGTTCAAACGATAATCAATGTTGGTTGGCCAGTTAGTGGCAAGGATGGTTTATTACAGAGAATTGCTCGAGAACGTTCAAAACCAAATGAACATAAAATTGTTTACTTGGTTTTTGACCTTGAAAATCCAAGGGATAAACTATATTATTCCAATCTTTCTCTTATTAAAGAAATTCTTGAAGACTATCAATGTACTCCGATGCTTTACCCTGAAAAAAATCAAAAAGTAATCACCACAACCGTTATACTGTTACTTATTTATGGCTATAATAATTGCAATGAAATAATTTCCTTTTTTGGTAAAGAATTAAAACAAATTGTTGAAAAAAGCATAACGATTCTTCTATGTCATGCGATTATCCAAAAAAATGATCAGCTTCTATTACTTGTTGAAATTGGTTCAGTAGCATTCAGGAAATTAGTCGCTGGCAGTATTCGTGCCATTACAGAAAATTGGACAATCATCTTCAATGAGGGATTAGAAAAACGAATCTTAGGTTTTCATTCTCCACAAGAAATAATCCGGGGAGGACTGCCAGGAAATGTTGTTTTGATAAATAAGATACCTTATCTAGTGAAATCATTTGACAGAAAAAAGCAAGAGATTAGAGTAGGTTTAGTAACAATACCAATGACTCTACCAAATCTACCAAGCAATGCTTTAGCAAGTCCAAGTATTAGAATGGGATTATATCCAAAAAATAGACGATTATCTTCTGGTTTGATTTATCAGCTCGGAGAACTAACTATAACAAAGAAACCAAAACTCATTGCCAAGTATACACCAAATCGAAAGGATTTCTTTCAGTATCAAGCACTTGATGATTCAGAAATATCGGTTTATACGATTGAAGAGAAGTCTACAGGAATTTTAGTAAACATTGGCAATATATTTCAAGATCCCTTGCTATCCCATTATTCCAATAAAGCTAAAGAATTACTAGCTAGTTTAGCACTAGTATTAAAAACTCAAATCGAGCTCACCTTGCAAATACGTCAAAATGAAATCGCAGTTGCTTATAATGAGTTACAATTCGCATTCTATGATAAAGGAGGTGGGAATGGTAATATGAATTATCTCTTCCAAGAACTACAAGTAGTTGTCGAACAATCAGTTATTCGACTTGAGCAATGCAATTGTTTGGATGGCTGTGAGAAGTGTTTTGGACGAGATTTCACCAAGCTTCTACCTCGGGGGAAAAGCAAGCAGATCCTCAAACAATTACTCACGTGGTTGAAGGATTGAAAAACTGAAATGAAGGAATGACTAAAGGTGAAAATTACAGTATTCGGTGACGTGCACTATGATTATCCGAACTGTTATAGGAGCGAATTCTTACAAGCTATTACTTTGGTTGCACCTAAAATGGATGTTATAATACTTAATGGTGACTTTCTGGATAGTACATCAGACTATGCTCGAAAATTATTTCAAGGATTTATTGAACACGCTGAAAAAGAGAATTTTATAACTAAATTATTCTTTGTTCGATCATCATCCATTCATGATGGAGTGCTTGATGATTTTTGGGGGTTACCAATGAATGATTATGCAGAACTTGACACTAAAATTGGGAGAATGATCTGTGTTCATGGGAACAAAGTGGGATTATATGCAATCAAAGAAGGAGAAGAGGAATTAGCAGCAATAAGAGCAAAAGAAGGACTGATAACTAAACCTAGAAAGTGGTTGCCAAAAATAACACCAGAACACCATGTGATCTTCAGCCATCTCCACAGACGATTCTATAATGAACGACAAAGAGTCTATGGGACAGGATGTTGGGTGCCTTCTAATAATCATAGAAATGAAAAAATCATAATGGTTATAGATGATTCTGATATAAATGATCCTATAAGGAATATTCCCCTAAAGAAACTTTATAGAAATGAATGATGAATCTTCAGAATTCTCTTCACTATTTTCTTATATGATTATCATACTTTTTGATATAATCAATTTCAGTTTCTGTAAATCCATAAAGAGGACCTAGAAAATCATCAATTAAATCAATGATTTTTCTGCATAATCCTGTCTGGAATTCACCAACTCTTCCTCTATCTGAAATAAAACAATCTAATAAGCAAATTGAAACCATATTTTTCAGATTCATAATTTTCTCTTTATTTTCTTCTAGAATTTCTGTTTTCGGGAAAGGAAATTTTTCTAGTAAGCTTCTTGGAAAGTCTCGAAGGTTGCTATAAGTTGACCAATATAAATAGAATAACGATGAATTTATCACTAAAATACAAAAATCCCTTTCTACAATTGTTTCAAATTTCAGTTCTTCAATTTTGGTTGATTTATAAGGCATTTTTTCAAGACCATTTAACCAGTAACCTCCAGTTTTACGAAATTCCATCTTTTCTTGAAATCCATTTTTATTAATTCTGTTATAAAAGACCCTATCAGAACCATCTTTTAATTTTATTAAAATTCTTCTACTAATAGGTGATCCAACTTTTGGTAAACTAACATCATCTTGACCATCCCCGATTTTTTCCCTTCCCAAAGTAATTCCTTCGGTACTTTCAAATATGAGATTTTCTAAAAGGGAATTTCTTTGCTCTTTAGTAAACTTAATTGCTTCCGTAGTGTAAATGATTCCAGGCTTCTCTGGACAATTTTTCTGTCCTAAAAAGATTAGAACTCTAATCTCTGCATCAGCAAAGATTTTTGCAGGACGAGTGCCAAACAAAGCCATCTTACTCTTTGACATATTGTCTCTTATCAATGTCCTTATAGATGAAGTGCTTTTATTTATAGCAATTGAGTTCGCAACAATGAGACCCATATATCCATCTTTTTTCACAATTTCCAAAGTTTTTTCAATAAAATTAGCAGCAATTTCATTAGCATCTTTTGTTTGATAACTTGGAATCGCTTTTTTCTCTTCTAAAGTTAAAATATTGCCATATGGTGGATTACCAATCATGATATCAAAACCCCTTTCCTCTTCTTTACTACAATTAAAGATGTCGAAAAATTCAAAGCCCCAATGGAATGGAGCTTTTATTCTTCGAAATTCTTCAACAGAAAGTTTTTCATTTTTCACAATTTCTTGATATAGATTCTTATCTAAATTATTCTTTACTTTTATGTCTATTTTATCTATCTCAGCTTTAAGAAGAGCAGTTTGTATTCCTTCTGCTTCTCTGTATTTTGTAATAGTTTCCTCTCTTTTTCTCAACCATAAATGTAAGGATTCTTCATGATTGAAATAATCATCCAAAGTCATTTTGTGGTTTCTGAATTTAGCAGTGTCAACAAAACCAATAAGACTATTTCCAACTCTCAAATTGAAATCTATATTAGGTAAAGGTTTAACTTTATCAGGATTGTAAACTGTAACTAACCAAAGCCATAATCTTAGCTTAGCAATTTCAATTGCATTGGGATTAATATCAATACCAAATAGATTATTTTTCAATATTAATCTTCTTAGAGCAATTTCTGAATTTTTTAATCTAAGCTCATTATTTATTCTTAAAAACACTTCCAAAAAGGCATTTGCTGTTGAAAGTAAAAAAGCACCAGAACCACAAGCGTTATCACAGATTCGAATTTTTTGAAGAATGGTAAAAAAAATCTCTTTTAAGGTTGTTTCTCTTAAGATATAGATTTCTTCAAGACTTTTTACAAGTTCTGAATCTCTATAACCCTTAGACTTGAGTAATTTGTTTACTCTATCAATTATATATGGATAAATTGTATTACTGGAAATATACTTTGTAACAAACCTAGGAGTATAATAAGCCCCTGTTCCCTTCCTATCTTTAGCTGTCATAGCTTTTTCAAAGATGTAACCAAGAATTTGTGGATCTAATGCCTGTTGATTTGAAACATCTTCTGTATGAACAAATTTGAAAGAATCAAGGAATGTTAATACTTCTTTTAGTATATTGGATTTGATTTTATAATTTATATTTTTCACTTCAGCTATTGTACTAATAAATAGACTACCATTAAGATAAGGAATATCTTGAAATTTTGAGTCGATATCAATCCTATTCTGCTTTTCAGTGTTTAAAACATAGAAGAATAACTCCTTTAGCTTCGCATTAAGTATATCCTCTGGGAATTTGGATAAATACTCTAAGATATCAAATTTTATAATTTCCTTTGAGTATAGAAATTTGATAAAAATAAGTCTATTAATTAGAGTTTGAGCAATTTGTTCTCGTTCATCTCGATCTTCAACCAATATTATATTCTCAACCAGACAAGCTTCTGTGGAGATTGACTTTAACTTGTTTTCATGGTCTCTATATTTTCCACCATGTAAAAGTGCTTTATACCACTCGTAAAACTTTTTGCTAATTTCTTCTTCGACTTTTTCAGATGATACTTTTACTTTTCCAGTTAGTAATTTTTCAATCCTCTTTTCATCTTCTCTCAAATCAAATGTATGTACAATAACACCGTCCTTATCAATGAAAATCCATTTGACACCATCAGTAGCAACTCCAAATTCATAATTTTCTTTAACTTTTGCAAGTCTAAATAACCATTTAATCTGATTAATACAACCTTCTGGTCCCTTTTTATACAAATCAGCATTAAATGGTTTAGCTTCTGCTAAAAATTTAGCTCCTTTTAAATTCTTTAAGTAATAATCAACTTTTCTTGTTTCGTCTTTTACTCCCTTAAAATGTACTTCTTTAATTTTTTGAAGTTTGAATTTGACAAATATTGGTTCTATTAACATTTCTTTAGTATATTCCTCAGGGTCAGACTTTATTTTTAAATGACTAGATGATAATTCTTTTTTTTCATCAAAAATAATTTGCCTATAAGAAAATTTTATATCTTCTTTAAACAAATCCAGTAATTCATTAATACTTATCATTAATTCACCACAATAAATGTCTGATTAATCAGCACCATTCTTTTCTACACTCTGAACTATTGACTTATATTTATGCAATTATAAAAGTTTTATTTTTACTAAGAGTATTCTATTCTAATTTTAAAAGAAATGAAGGATTTATATGAAAACAAGTGATCTTTTAAACTTTCATTTATAAACCCGCACAGTTTTAGAGGTTCCTTTTTCAGTTTATAATTTGATTGTACTTTTGCACTTTTTAATTCCTCAAGAATAAAGACAGCCAATGAAAAATTCTAACAGATTCCTCTGAAAAATTGTCATAGTCTATATGATTCCCGTTAGTACATCTGTCAGCCCTCTAGCTAACTAATTGTTATAAATTCATTCACATATTCTTCAAGAATTGAATTATAGATTCTTCTGACTCGCTGTCCCAATGGAATAGAAAAGTAAGAAGCTAATTGTTGCCTATAATGTTCTTTGGTGATTCCTTGCAAACCAATAATGATGATATAACCTTCTCGAAATTGTAAACCTTGTAAGAGAGCTAATAATCTTGGATTTGGCTGCAAATCTAAGCGGATGGTAGTTTGGTTCCTCTGAAAAAGATCAAATGAATTAATAGTAAGAAATGACATGAGTGATTGAGTTGAGGTTACTTTGAGAATCTTCTCCAAAGATGATAGTGGGATGGAAGTAGCTCCGCTTTCATACCGACTAATTAGTGAACGTGAAAGATGGATTAACCGACTTAATTTCATTTGAGAAAGATGATTTCCTATACGCAATGCTTTAACCTTTGTTCCGGCATGCAAAACACATAGAGTCGGTAGTTTTGAAAAGTCAAAAAAATTATCAATGAATTGGTCTTGATTGAATGCCTGCACTTGTCCAGGCCATTTCTTATCTTCAGGTTGAGGTATGGCTTTTCTTCGTAACAATGATTGCATTTCTTTTTGTTTAATTGGATGACTTGTGCTGATAATTCTTGAATATTTTTCACGCGAAAAACCCGATATGCGTAGACCATAACCTTTACCCATTTGAGAATTTATAGCAAATGTTTTATGATTAATATTATTCGTATCCAAGAAATTACTAAAGTCTTTTACCATTTTTTCTGATGCAGAACCAAAAGAAATCCTTGTTTTATAACTACCATCAGCATCCATAATTCCTCGCCAAAAAGCCCTGCGGTAAAATTCATTCTTTTGAAATAGTAACGGTTCTCTTAAATGAGGATATTTCCTTTCACTTATTGGTTGTCCAGAAAGAAAATTAAAAAAACGAACGATCCATTTTCCAAGGATATTGACATTCCAAGCAAATGCATCAGGTTGAATAAAGAATTCAGTTCGCGAATTAAATAACTTTAATAAAAGCTGATTTAAAATCGTAATATGCTCTTTGGAAGCATCTATGATATTCACAAAATAATCTGCAAGATGACCGTCTCCCATTACAGCTCCTGTGAGATAAGCAAGGTCTTCTGTGAGATATTGTAGTAGTTGGAAATGTTCCCCTCGAGCAGATTGGAATTGAATAAACTGTTTTTTGTGAAAGAATTCTTCCCAAGAGTAATATAAACGGAAAAGTGGGAACGGTAAACGCTCCTGTTCTTCCAGATAGCGAATGATTCGTTTTTGCCAAGCCTTAATCGAATAATCTGCAGGGGTGTTTTTGAAATAATAATGAACGTTTTCAGCTAGTAATAACGTTTTCTTACGAAGCTTGACTAACCAGTCATTTTCTAAGAGGAGATATGGAAACGATTGGAGTAACCGTTCACCGGTTACAAAATCATGTTTGCGAACAATCATTGAATATAGCTGAAACTGATTCTCTGGGGTAAATAGCTTTTCTCGTTGATTGTGCTCAAGAAGGTCATTAGCTGTCACCCACTTGTTTTGTGTTTGTGGTTCACCATCCAGTAGTAATGGATCATTTGACCAATGAAGATGAGCTGCTATTGTGACATCCTCCTATGTATGTGTATGATTTTCAACTATTAAATACCCCTTTGTACTATTGTACGAATTATTAATTAGTTAACTATTCTTTTAAATAAATGATTATTACTTTCGGTAAACTCCTTATTTAAATTATATATATCTAGCTGTATATATAATTTATTGAAGAAAAATGTCCTCCTCGAAACACACCATCACCAAAAGCTACCGATTCAAAGTTAGCGTACCAGAATATTCTGAAACTACCTTACAGTATTTCAGAGATTTGGTACAAGAAGCTGCACAAAAATTACTTAGTACACTCTGGTCAGATGACTGGATTACGAAACTCGGAACAAGCAAACTGAAAGCATACAAAGTCATAAATGAAACACAAGTGACACTCGAACGAGAAGGACAGACAATCTATCTTCCGTCAAGAATCAGAAGAGGAATAGCAGAACGGGTAGGGAGGATTATCAGAAGCCAATATAAACGGATGAACTGTTATTATGATTGCTTGAAGGTTATCAAATTAATCGGTGGAGAAACACATGAAACTAAGTTGATAGGGATAGCAATGCAGACATACCGTACCAAGAAAAACTATCCTTACTATAAAAAAGTCATGGTGCAGCAAACCATCCAAATGATTATGAACTGGCAGAGAAAACTAGCAATAGATACCCAGATGATCTCCTATTGTCAGCTAGTAAGACCAACCCTAAATAGATTCACTTTTCCCTTTGGACCAGATGACGGGCAATCATTGCAATTTACTCGGGAAGGACAAAGGATTCGCTATAAAATTAAACTTCCAATCGTCCACCACCCAAAGAGCAAGCAAGACTGGGAATGGTATGAAGATTACCTATATATCCCTGAGAAGATAGACAAAAAACTGGAAAAGAGTCTTAATAGGCAACCAAGAAGACCAACACTCCTAACTAAAACCTTGAAGGGAGGGGTAACATACTTCTTTCTCCAATTTCCATGGGAGTTCCCAAAAGAACGAAAAGCAAGAGAGAACGGGAACAAAGAACGCATGCTCGCAGTTGATCTCGGTTTAAAGAAGCTTGCAACAGCAGTCATCTGTGAAAATAAGAAACAAATCTCAGGACCGATCTATCTCAAGCTTGTCGGATGACAGTATCAGCACATAGAACGAC
>JAHLVW010000030.1 GCA_019058275.1 Candidatus Heimdallarchaeota archaeon | reverse complement strand
TTATTATTACGTGAGGAGTGATATGACTTTCAGCAACAATATCTCCACAAAAATTGCAGATTGTTAGAAGAGATTCCGCTGAAGGTCTCATTGGTGCACCACATGTTGGACACCTTAATGTTTTTACCATAATTGATCCTTGATCACTCAATACCTTCACGCCAAATATTTTGTATCTCTGAAAAGGTTACACAACCCATTCAATAACAGAATCTAATTACTTAAGATAAATTAAGCTTACTGTTATGGTAGAAATTGGTTAACTAGTGTATTATTGATAACTTTATTGAAGAAAGGGAGTATAATAAAATCTATTTCTCACCGATCCAATTATGAATTATTTCTGAAAACCTTTATCAAATAACAAATCATCTCTCAAGGAGTTTAGGAAGAATGATTAATTGTTTCTTCTGCATCTCATTATGGGTATTAGATTCAAATTAGTGCTTTATAAATAAAATTGGCTTAAATTAATTAGGGAAACATATGTCAATTTTCACAGAGAATCTCTCTCCACTAGAATATTAAGAACTTCTTCTAAATCAAAGGATACTAAAGAAAAAAACTGTTCATTCAAACAGTAACGAGTTCCTCAGTTGATAGATTAATAAGCGAGTACTTCGACATAACCCCTCATATGAAATAAGATATTTATCAATAAAAACATCTAAAAAATAATTATTATTACTGAAAGTATTTGGAAAACTTGTTCTCGTGAAAATAACTTATATTCATTTATGAGTTGACAAGTGATAATTTAGACCTGATTTATTATGAAATCTCTTGCCGCATATCTTGCACTGAAGGAATTTCCAATTCAGATATTCAAAAATCCATACTTTAGGTATTCCTTTTTTTAATAATTCTGAGACAATTTTTTCTTGTGTACTAATGCTACCTGTGAGAAATTTCTTCTTTGCTTTATAAAGCGATTTTAATCTCTTTGTAAATTTACTTGATTTTAATTTTAAATTATCTTTATACCAAATTATAGTTTCATCTTGCTTAACCAGTTTAGTGATTCTTTGTGGATTTGGTCTATAATATTTTGCTTTCAATTTAACATTAGAAGTAGTTCTTATTCCATTTGTATTTTGATAGTAAAACTCCAGAACACATTCTTGTTCACCATAATCCAAAATAAAGTAATACGATGACGACCAATCAATTGCTATAAGGAACTTGTTCTCGATGCAAGTAATTGAGTTCCCAAAATGACCTGAAAAAATAAATTCTGCATCAAGGTCAAATAACCAAATTCTCCTCTGTTCCAATACATGTCCGAGAATGAAATCAATCTTCTCAGGATACAGATTCTTTATATTTCGACAATTCTTCAAACTATAAGTAAAAGCATGACTTAATCCAAGAAACAGTTTTCCTCTCCATTCAATCATCTTATCTGTGATGTCTTTAATATATTCCAATGATTTTACTCTCTCTACGAGTTTATCATAAGATTTTATGTCATGATTACCTTGAATGAAAAAACACTGAATCTCTTTCATATTGATATAATTGAGGAAAGATAATAAAGCATTGAATCGTATATTCTGACTTTTATCTTCATCTGCAAGCATATCCCCTGCAATCAAAACTAAGTCTGGTTGAGTATTATCAATTAGTTCTGTAAAGTTGTATAGAGGGAAAAAGGAAGGACTCTTTCCAGTTTCTATAAACATGAATTTCATTCCATCTGGATGTTTCTCATAGAAAACTGCTGGATTAGTGGATAATACAGTTGGTAATAATAGATCACTTAAAACAAGTATCCTCAAACTTCATTCTCCATAATAAAATATTATAATTAGCAATTCTAATATGTATTCTTCATTCAAGTCTTTCTTCGTGCAATCTTCACGGTCTCTCCACAGCTTGAACATCGAAGATACATCCATTTTGGAGTTTTGGATTTGAAAAGGAATTATTGAAAATCGTTACAAGTAATGCAGATTCTTAATATACTTGTTTCTCTTTGAGCTTCTCTTCACCAATCAGCAAGGTTTTCTTGTTCCTGATAACCAACACGAGAGTAATTCCTCTTCATATCCTCACTTCCACTTCGGTTTCGCCCACTTGGTCTCCATGCGGTTTCGTTTGCGGGGGAGCTGTAAGACTTACTCGCACTCAGGGCACTTCAAGTACATATAGTAGTCTTCTTTCCGGTGGAATGCGAAGAAGAAGAATTGTCCACACTTCGGGCACAACCTCTGGGTCTTCATCATCTCAAGGGCTTCCGCTCCCACTCACGTCGATCTTCTTTTCCATCCTTAGCGAACCAAGGAATGTAGGTGTAATGACTGCCAGACATAAGAACTATTAAATCTAGAATAGATAAAAAGTGAAGGTAGAGAGATAGATGAAAGTAAAAAAAGAAAGGTGAAAGGTAAGGTTACCTTCTGTGCTCATAGATAACTTTCCCTTCAAATTTCCTTAACATAACAATTTTCGAGAGTAATTTTGCCCATTCACAACCATAAGAAGCAGCTTTTTTCAACAGCTTTTTCTTCTCTTCATTTTCTTTACAACCAAGTATTGTAACTGTAAGAACATCTTCTTCTTCAGAATCTGTATCCAGTTCACCTGGATCAGGTACACCTTCAGGAAGTGGACGACCTTCTCCGGGTTTATTTATATCTACAATAACATCACAGATTTCGTCAAGCATTTGCTGATAAAGGTGGTAAAGATAATCACATATCGTTGATTGAAAAGTCTTTGAAAGTTTTGGATACATTGATTGTAATGCTTCAGAAAACTCTACTTTAGCTATTCCATAGCTATTAATTGGACATCCCTCCAAAGGAACATTCAAGATAATTACTTATAATAATTTTGGGTTGTAGAGGAAATCAATTTTGGGAGGGAGGAGAGAGAGCTAAGTAAAAGGGGGAAAAGGACTTGAATAAGCCTTAAGAGCTCTCCCTCAAACTAAGCTCAGCTGATTTCCTATTTAAACCTCACAGAAGAGGAAAATTAGATCAAAGGATTTGATTCTTTAAACAGATTTCTTGCGAAAAGTAAAAGAATCCTCAAAACCATACTACTATATACTTTCTGGGTGGGTGCTAGATGAAAGTCACTAGAAAAAGTTTTGTAATGATCATTTTATTGTTAGTAGTTGTTTTTGCGAAACAAAGTAGTATTGAATCGAAAAAAGAAGAATCTGTAAATAATATTGAATTTCTTCCTCACGCAATGGGTATTTATGAAAAATGGATGATTGGAATATCTCCGATATATTCGAGTCCTACTGTTGCTGATCTTGATGCAGATGGTACACTAGAAGTGGTGATTGGTTCATTTGATTATAAGCTTTATTGTATTAGTCATAACGGTACAAAAGAGTGGGATTTTCTAACAGGAGCTTCTATTAATTCTGGTCCAGCGATTGCTGACCTTGATGCTGATGGTTCTTTCGAAATATTTTTTGGATCCAGTGATTACAAAATTTATTGTTTAAATCATACTGGAGCAGAAGAATGGAATTATATGACAGGATTATTGTTCGTTCTTCTCCTATTGCTGCTGATTTGGATGGGGATGGTACTTTAGAGGTGGTAGTTGGATCAATTGATAACACCCTTTACTGTTTTAGTCACAATGGTGGTGTTGAGTGGAGTTACACAACAGGTGATACTATTTTTTGCTCTCCTAGTATTGCAGATCTTGATGGTGACAATACATTAGAAGTATTATTTGGTTCGACGGATAATAATATTTACTGTTTAAATCATTTGGGTACCGAGGTTTGGAGCTACAACTTAGGATATCAAGTTATTAGTACTCCAACAGTAGCTGATATCAATGGAGATAATTTTCTAGAGATTGTGGTAGGAACTACTAATGGTAGACTTTATTGCTTTGGTTTATCAATGATGGATAAATTTAGTAATTCACCTTGGTATTGTTTCAGAGGATCAAGTTTTAATACTGGACAAATGGATAGTGACAGTGATTACATGGATTATCTTACAGAGACTTTTTATAATACTGATCCCCACAATCCTGATACTGATTTTGATTTTTTGGAAGATTGGGTTGAAATTTATTATTATCAAACAATGCCAAATAATAGTGATACTGATAATGATGGTTTAATTGATGGTGATGAAATAGCCATTGATACAAGTCCACTTAATAATGATACTGATAATGACAACTTATTAGATGGGGAAGAAGTTCATTCTTATCTAACGAATCCTTTAGATGAAGATACTGATAGTGATTTCCTCACTGATAGTGATGAGATTAAGGGGTTATATAGTCCTTCAAATCCCGGGTCAAATGCTACTGGTTTTGTTCATACTAATCCACTTAATCCTGATTCTGATGGTGATACTTACATTGATAGTGTTGAAATTGTCTTTAATTCTAATCCTAATGATCCTGTGAGTATCCCGACCGTAGAAACACCTCCACCAGTAACTGTTACTCCTCCACCAGAAACGATTACTCTGAACGAAACGATAACTGTTACAGTTGAATCAGGAATGATTTTCACTTCAGCTATATTGATAACCACAACAGGAATCGTTGTTGCAGTTGTTCTCTTACGAAGAAGGAGAAAATAATTACTTAAGTTTCTAAAAGAAAAACCTTCAAAGTAGTGGACGGGGGCAATAGTCTTCCTCCCCGTCTGATTTTTCCGTTTTCTCTTGGGAAAAGAAAATATTCTTTTCTCAACAAGAGCTAATATACTCCTCTTTGTTTTTTTGTTTTCTGGAAAAAATTAGGTCTTTAAAAGGAAAACCACAGCAAAGACTTGTGAGAGTATGGTCTATGCTTGACGAGAAGTGGTTTCCTGGTAGTTTAGCGAAAGCAGCTGAGTGCTACGAGAAAATCTAAAAGAAACGTTTTTCGGAAGCGTTTTATAAGTATAGGGTAAGCAAAGGTTTCAGAGGAAAACACAAACTAATATAATTTTGTTGAAGGGTGTTGGGAATGAGTGAAGAAGAAAAACTAGATAATCTTTATAAAAAAACTCAAGAGCTATTTGGAAAGAAATGAAGTAGTGATCTTCTAACTTTAATTAAATATATTTTATTTCAAGTACTTTTCTTCCAATGTTGATCTTATAATTTCTACAATTTTTTGAAATTCAGTGGTAGTTTTTTCAACAAGTTCGATGTCTATAGGTATAAACTCACCTTCCTTAATTACATTCTTTCCGTATTTGTTTTCATAATCAGAATCAGCTAAACCTGCATTGTGAACTAATAAATGCCTAATCTTTACTACATATTCAAAGAAGTCTATATCAATTGAACTTAGAATAGATTTAATCCCATAATTCTCTAATTTTTCTAGTTTTTTCGGAATAGCTAAACGACCAAAATCCATTATATATTCGCTCATCATTTTCTTGATTATATCATCGTAATTCCCTAATTTTATTATCTCTTCATAAGTCAAAGGTTTTTCGCTACATAAGGTTCTTGGCTGTGCTTTAAACAATATTCTTAAGAAATCAGTTAATACTGCTTCCAAATTTCCATATAAGAATATCATATCAATTTCCAAATATAATCGCTCAATGTTGATGACATCAACAAATTTCTTATCAACATTTTCAAAATTTAGATATTTTTCAATTGTGAAGGGTTCATTGCTTATATTATTGAGTAGATTTTGTAAACTCAAAGATTCGATATCTATTTTTTCATAAAGTAAATTATTATCAATAACATCTTTCACTAGTAGATTGTTAAGATTAATATTATTATCATACGCTTTCATTATAGCTCTATCAATATCTAATAAAGTATAGAATAATCCAAATAAAACGTAAATTGTAAGTGGTTTCAATTTTAATTCTTTAACTTTATCAGGTGTTAAATTAGCAAATTTTGCTACATCATCAATAATTATTTTTTGTACGCTTTCAGGTATTATATTAGGGGACTTTTCAATAGCACTCTTACTTAGTTCAATCAGCATTTTAGCTCTAATTGAATTTAGAATATAATTTATAGTTTTTATCTGTAACTCCATTCTTAATTCATGCATAATTCTAGTTCGATCTTTACTCATCAAATCCCATCCTCTTCTTATTTCTTTAGTACTTTCTCATAAAAGTTTTTTAGGTTTTCTAGAGAGTTTTTAGACTTTAATAATAAAAAAAAATGGGTTGAGTGGAGACAGCTCACCCCTAATGATTAGGGACTCTTTGTGCTCTTCTTCTTTTGTGGATTCAAACTGTTTGTAGCTTGGTATAATAGTTAAATGATGAGGGGGGCGAAACTATTTCTATTATTATCAAAAAGTACTTTTCGAAGAAAGTATATATAATCACCAGTTTTTGTGCAGAAATGCACTTGTATTAGAAGTTAAAAAGAAAAACATATGAGGATTGAATTGAATCTCAGTGAAAGGTTCTGTACTACTAAGACCTTTGACTATTTGTGGCTTAATAGATCATAAGAATCGGAGTGAGGATGTCTTTTCCTCACTCACTTCTTTTACTGAATTATTCCGACAGAAAATACATTATTTTTCGTACCTTTGACTTATTTCAATCTTACAAATCGTCTTAAAGTTACAATTCCAACAAGAGCTTTTATTCAAGAAGAATTCATTATTCGATATTTTTCCTTGTGTATTCTTTAAAATCCTTTCAAATGATTATCTGTTTTCTTCTGTTAAATTATAGACTTTCTTTATGCCCATTTCATAATAATAACAACCAACCTCTAAAACTTCATAATCAAATTTTCCTTCTTCAGCATCCTCCAAGCGATAATCATTAAGCAATTTCGCATAGAACAGCAATGTTAGATGATCATTAGATTCAGGAGTTGGTTTGTAATCAATTAGTCTTAAACCATTTTTGTCTTCACAAATTCAATACAATCTATTTTTCCTCTTTGTTTTTCCGTCATTAACCGAACTTCTCTTTCAAATGGATGCCAGTAATAATCCTCTTTTGTTTCAAAGTATTTTTCTTGTTGATTAACCCAATAAAGCAGTTTTATGTTATCCGATTGAATTTCTTCAGGCGGAATTGGATGAGTAATGACTTTAGTATATTCTCTATGAAAGGTCTCAAAGAAATGATGATATTTGATTCCATCATATTTCTTTCCTTTATATCCTCTCTTTTTGTATGAAGCTATAGATCTTCTACTATTCATGAAATCTGACTTGTAGGGAAGAGGATTAATGATCCGGTAAAGCCTAAATTTCTGGGAACAATCAAGAAAATAAATGAACTCAGTTGCACTAAGATTTAACTCATACTCCATAACTGCCAATTCTAACCATTCCTCTTAAGTGAATAAATCAACAATGGGTTTTTCTTCAAAAATGTCAAAAGATTAAGTTCAAGCTCGTTTTTCTCAGCTATACTTATTATGTTGGTTACATCGAAGATGAATTTGTCAATTTTGCTACTAGTTGCTTGTGTGATTTCTGTTGACATTTTTTCCACTTTTTTGTTTTTACATTGCCACTCATTCAATTTCTTATTATATCTCAGATATTCCTTTCGAGCATCAGAAATAGTTACTTGTGAGTGTGCTCCATATTTTTTGTACAAGTAAACCAAATTTTCAACTTGTCTTGCTTTATAATCCTCGTCAACAGTAAGAATGCAAACCTTCCTACCAGAAGAATCTCTTGAATATTGAACGATACCAATTTCTTCCAAATAATCAAAATACTCTCGCGTTTTATCCCAAGACCAAGGCAATTTTTCCATTATCTCATGAAAAGTGAGTGAAGTTATTTCTCCATACTCGAACAGCTCAAATAACCAATTAGTAATAAATGCATGTGTTCGGATGAATCCTTTAGCTGCGAATTCTTTTATTGTTGTTCTATAGAGTTTCTTATTCTTATTTTTTCGAATCCGAAAGTCATTATCTACTAAGATAGTAGCTAAAGCTAAATTTAGAGTTACTATTGGATCATTCTTGTGGTTCCTTTTCTTTAGCACCATTACCTCACCTTTACAGTATTTCAGAAATAGTGATTGGTTCAAAGGAAAACTCTTCTTTGAAGAATTTCCGAACATGTTTTTGAAGTAAACGATACTCTTTAGCTATCAAGTAAGATCTATTATTTGTTTCTTGCAATTTCTTCTAGATAGTCTTAACTTGCCTGCTGTTCTTATTCCCAGCAAACAAATCAGCTGTGGAATTAGGTAGTTGAGTCAGTAATCGTTTTAGTTGGTTAGCTGACTTGTCTGTCATCCTTTTAATTGTAGTATCCGTGGCTGTAGTTAGAGTTATTTTTGTTTGCAAAATCTGTTTACTTACATGCTTAGCCACTTCATGTGCATGGGATTTTGGTTTCATATGGTAGTATTTCTCAAATCGTTTTCCACGTTCTGACTCAAAATCAGCAGGGGTTAAATCTACATTTCTAATTGCTTCATTAATCCACAATGGTGCTACTGCTCTGGTTGTTTCTATGTAGTCCAGAAATAGTCCGAAGGAGTAATTCCTATGACACCACCCTCGCAATCCATCCCATGGCACGAGAAAAGTATTGTAAATCTCTTCCTTGATGTAATTATCAGTCAGCTTGTGTACACCATTTTCAAAACAAGCTTTTGGTGTTCGAGCTGTAAATAATCCGTAAGACATGAAGGGTTCCCCCCGAACCTTACGAGCCTTTTCTCGAGAGATGTTCTCGAAACCATATTTCTCTGCTTCTTTTTTGAATGGTGTATACATAACACTCCCAAATCCTCCTTCTATCTGCTGCCATTCTTTGAAAGAAATATTCCAAGGAGTTGCATACTTCTTGATATCTCTTTCAAATAGTTTAATAGCTACTTTGAAATCTCTTCTAAATTCTGTATCAGCCATGTCAACAAATTTTTTTTTAAGAACAGCTTCACGATTGAGGAGATTAGAAAAAAACATTGGATGAAAAGTTGCTACAGTCGCAATTAAAATCTCATTTCCACCTATCTCTTTTAGAGTCGGCTCAGTACTCTCAATAAAACTTCTGGAATGTAACAAATTTATGTTTGGATATAATGCTTTTCCTGCCGAAGAATCAAAATCATGCAACTTTTGTTTGAGATAAAGATAATCCTCTTCGTGCTTTACAGCTATATAGTCCAATTGTCTAAGAGAGAAATAAGCAAGATCTTTTGAGTCTTTCAGTTCGTTAGGAGATAGTTCATTGCCAATATAGATGGCTTCTTCGTTTAAATCTAAATAAAAACTTCCTTCTTTCACAATAGAAAAACCATGAGAGCGTTTCTCTTTGTATCTATTATCTAGATTCATCCCAGTGAGTCTCTCATAATCCCTCTTGAGAATATCAAACTGACTATCCCAATATTGAACCTGATAACGATTTGATCCATGGTCAAACGTAAAATTAATCGGTGAACTACAATGAGGACAATACAAGGTGTTTGCTCCAATATTCTTTCTTTGGAGTGACATACTAAGTTCATCAATAATCTTCATGCATCTCTCTATAGGGCAATGAAATTCGAAGGTAATACTGTCAGTATTCTTTTTAAAAAAAATCTTCATCGTTTTACTCTTACACTGTCCTTTCTTTCTTGGATCATGGTAGGCACAAGCTGAAACACCATCCAGGCTTACTGCAGCTACTCGTTCCCTTAGCTCACCTTGTAAAGCCCAAGGAGCACTTTCTTCTACTAGTCTAAGCAAAATACACTTCTCTAGACCAGAATATCTTTGACAGTTGTTACACGTTTTCTTTTTACTACTATCCTCAGTGTTTTCTGCAGTTGGCAAAATGTACTTGTAGGTTTTTTGTTTAACACCAATCTTGTTTTTTACTCGAGATAATTTACCCGAATCAGTTAAACCTTTCAGTACTTGATTAGTATCTTTGGACTCTTTTCCGATAATTTCGGAGACTTCATTACAGGTAAATCCGTCAAAGTTATCTTCTTTTTGAGTAAAAAGTGAATAAACTCGTTCTTTTAGTTCATTCTTCGCATAACTCACTTCAATTTATCCTCTAAAACAACCCAAGGATAAGAACCACCAATTACAGCAGAATCCAACCAAGGGGGAATCTCTTTAAATTCTGCAACAACCTCAGCTACTATCTCTGTTAATTCAAGAAATGATAAATCCGAAGATTGTTGTTCTTGTTGAGCAGTTATCGAACTAACGATTTGATCAATAAACAATAAAATGGGATTTCCTTCAACACAACTATCAACTGAATGAGTTATTTTTGCAAGTTTTTCTAATTCCTCGATTTTATTCATCCAATCAAACAAGTAATGATCTTCATCAAGCAAAGAATCTAAACGATTGGTTTCATCTTGAAATAATATCTTCATATTTCCAAAGTCAGGAATCGGATAAAAACCAATGATAATCCGCTTCAATTTCTTGCACTTCATTTTCGTATAATCACTAAACCCAAAAAACCGAATAATGAAACTCTTCAAGAACTCGTTTTCTAGATGCAATTCAACCGTTTTATATCTCCCATCCCGATAATAAGTGAGTAAATCCAGCTGCTCAAGGGACTTGAGGACAGAACCAATAGTTTTAGGAGTGCGCTCAAGTACGTCTATCAAATCATTAACCACATTTGTGAGTTTTGATTCACCACTGAGGAAAAAGAAAGTTAGGAGTGCGTATAACACTTCTTCCATAACAGTAGTGAATTTGACCTTGGAGTTAAATTCAGGGAAGGAATACTCTAAGCCGGGTTTTAGAATCAATGGGTTCTGAGCCAACATAAACATCTCCTATCCTTTTACTCGAAGAAAATACTATTTAAAGAGCTAACTGGTAAGAAAGTCCAAAAAGTGGACTAATTACATGTAAAAAAATCCAAAGACTAAAAGTGAAAAAGCATAATTCAAGCAAATAACCTTTACTCGTAAAAAAGTCTGAAAGCAAAAATCAAGAGTCAATTCTAATCGCTTTAAAACAGCAAAATAACGATTTTAAAGACTTAAAATACCTCGAAATACCCCTCTTGTACATTAGAAGAACATTAACAATTCAAAGAAATGTATTTTTTACACAATGTTGGAGATTATACTATTATTTTACTTCAATAAATGTTCTAAAAAATTTGAGAAGTATTTTACTTGTTATTTTATGAGTTTGTAATGATATATCGAAATGGTTTTCAATAGCTTGTTTGACTTGTAAATGAGTTTTGGGTATAGTCACACTATGCTTATGAAACGTAAGTGGTTTCAAAAGTGAAGCTAATTGCTCATTTGGTTGAGTATCTAGTTTTACACGTTTGGAACCTCGTATGTGAAAGCGAATAGACTTTTGTTGAGTAAGATAAGGCATTAGTTGTAGATTATTTATTTTAAGAATATCATCTAAATGTAAGATGTTTATACTCATTGTTCCTACTTCGATTGCTTGGAGAGTCTTCTCATTAAGTGTTAATTTCTCTACAAAAGCTTTTCTTGATAAACTTCCTCGAAGTAATCGCAATAATTGCCCTAGACCATTAACACTTAAGTTATTTATTAGTCTGAAATTGAAATAACCATTAATTAGAGAGGAGTTTCTATATCCATCAAAGAAAGTTACCATGTTTGTATGAGAATGAGTTATTTTATCAAAGTGTTCTTTTTTTTCTGGATGTAAACAAATTAGTAATTCCTTTAGTTTGTCATGATACAAACTTGGAATATAGATATAAACAGTATTATCCTCTCTCTCTGTTAATTTAGAACTAATTTTATTTTCAGAAAGGAAAATTTTGAAGTCAGTAGCAAATCTTAAAGAAGCACTTACAAAAGTTACATTCGACTTTTTATAGCTCCCATCTGCATCCATGACACCTGACCAGTAATAGGATCGATTAGGTTCTTGTTTAAAGATTAATGGTTCACCTAAATGCCCATATTTCTTAATTCCGATTGGTTGTCCAGTTAAGAAAGAAAACAATCTTACTACCCACAGATTGGTTATTACTACTTCCGGGCTGTTGGGTGTTTTGTAGATAATGTTCCCTGTTTGATCAAAATATTCTTGGAACATTGCTTGGAGTTGTTTGATATTCTTTATCGAGTAATCGACTATTCGCAAAGTATATTTTTGGAGATTACCATCACCGTTGACCATGCCAGCAAGATAAGCTAATTCTTTGGTGAGTTTTGTAGGCATCTTGAATGGTTCGCCGCGAGCACTAGTGAAGCGAAGAGAGGTATCATTAATTGGAACGTGAACATTTGGTGAGAATTCGAAGCAACATCTTACTATGGGAAAAGGTAAACATCCTTTTGCTAAATATTTTAGAATATCTAGTTTCCATTGCAGAATGGATTTATTAATAGATTTGTAAAAATAATCACGAACAACTTCAGAAATGAGGAGAATCTTGTCAATAATTTGCTCTTGTATATCTTTGTTTATTACTAGAAATGGAAATCTAGCCATGATACGATCAGACGGTTTCTTTCTGACAAAATCAATCCGACGAATCATGATAGGATAGAGTTTAAGTTGTTGACTATCTGAGAGAAATATCTCATTACCTTGCTCTTGCTGTATAAGATCATTTGCATTTAACCATTTATTAACTTGCAATGGTTCTACGTCAAATAATAATGGATCATTTATCCAGGAAAGTGGTTTTGACAAGGTTTTTCTCTCTAATCAAACAAGTCATTAAAGTATTGGGATTTTCTTTCTTAAAGGCACCTTTGAAAAGATGTACATTAAGCTATTTAATTAACTATTCTTTTAGTTAAATGCTTATTACTTTCGGGGAACTCCTTATAAAAATACTATATATTTAGCTGTATATATATTTTGTTGAAGAAAATGGTTTTCAAAGAAAAACGATTAACCAAGAAAATTCAAAAAATACTCATAAACGATTTGCCAAAGAAAGAACTAGAAAAAGCACTTGAACAAATAAAGCAAATTACCAACCCAATAAACAAACCTCTACAATTAGCTACTAGAGTAAAAATCCATCCAACAAAAGAGCAAGAACAGGTTCTCTGGGCATTAGCTGAAAACTGCCGACTAATCTATTACTTCGCGAATAAGGAGCGAAAAGACTGGTGGGACCAAAACAAAATATTACCAAAAAACAAACAAGATATAACGAATAAACCAACCTATAACAGTCAATCATCACTATTACCAAAGCTAAAGAAACAATACCCACGGTACCAGCAGAATTACTCAAAAACACTACAAGACACCCTAAAACAACTTGAAGCAGATTACAAGTCCTTTCACACTTTAAGAAATAATGGGTATACTGATGCTGAACCTCCAAGATTCAAAGGGAAAAAATACTTTACAACAATCCACTACAACCAAAAGGGATTCAAGATAGAAGGACACAAGATAACCTTTAATCATTTTTATCCAACGAAAGAAACAAAAGAAGTTGATCTGTCCTTCCAAATGGAAGGGAAATTTGATTTCAGAAATCAGAAAGTCAAGCAAGTAACCATCTTTCAGACATATAAAACCAAAGAGTTCTTCCTATCAATTATCTATGAACCTCAAATACCTGAGTATCAAGACAATGGTATCTATCAAGCAATAGATCAAGGAATGATTAATCTCGTAGCTGCAGTGAACAGTCATACAGGGAAAACAATCACAGTCAAAAATAAACGAGTAGATAAATATTGGCAACCAAAGATAGAGGAAGTACAATCAAAAAGAGATCATTGTAAGAAATATTCAAACAAATGGCATTGGTATAATGATAAATTAAGCAAGATGATTAGGAAGCAAGCTAATCAGCAAAGAGACTTCCAGCATAAAACTAGCAAGAAAATTGTAGAGAACACCAAAGCTAATACCATCATCATTGGAGACTTAAACTCCAAAGATATGAGTAGGAAAAAGAAAGGGGATAAGAAGAACGATAAGAGTCGTCATCGAAGCATGCAGAACAGTGGTTCAATTGCTCGCTTTGCTCGATTCTTAACCTACAAAGCAAAATTAGTAGGTAAGAGGATAATAAGAATCAGCGAACGAAACTCAAGCAAGAGATGCTGTTTCTGCATGAAGAAGGAGAACCGAAAACTCTCCGAACGAATTATCATTTGTGATTGTGGGTTAGTAATTGACCGAGATATTAATTCTGCTGGAATTCAAATGCAACGGTTTCTCGCAATACTAGCACTATCACTCAAACGCCCTGTGGTCGGGCAACGACTCTTGAAAGTCTTTCGAGAGAAGTTTTTTGCGATACAAAGCCAAACGTCAAACGAAAGTTCCTCCATACTTGGAGTTGGGAGGACTCGCAAGAAATCCAAAATGTTAGTGAAAACTCTTTAGTTTTTAGCTAACTAGGATAGACCATGGATAATTTATGAGAAATAGTCGTTTAGGAAGTGCTATTTGGATTTATTTTTGGCTTGAACCATTTTAATCGTAACGAATTTGTAACCACAAAAACAGAACTAAAAGCCATTGCTGCTGCAGCAATCATTGGGTTAAGTAAACCAATTGCTGCCACTGGAATTGCTATAGTATTAAAGAGAAATGCCCATAAGAGATTCTGTTTTATAATTTTCAGTGTCTCACCGCTTAATTCAATTGCATCTACTACTTGAGTTAAATCGCTTCTCATTAATGTTACTGAAGAAGTTTCTATGGAAACATCGGTTCCAGATGCAACAGCAAAACCAATTTCTGCCTGAGCTAAAGCAGGAGCATCATTGATTCCATCTCCAACCATGCCAACTTTTCGATTTTCTTTTTGAATTTCTTTGACAATATTTGCTTTCTCTTCTGGTAAAACCTCTGCAAAGACTCTTTCTATACCAGCTTGCTTAGCAATCGCTTCAGCTGTTCTTTGGTTATCACCAGTAACCATTATAACTTCTTTACCAAGTTCTTTCAAAATTCTTACAGCTTCAATCGATGATTCCTTAATTACATCAGCAACTGCAATTAAACCGATTATTTCTTTGCTATTAGCAATTATCATTACTGTTTTTCCATTATTTTGCAATGCAGACATTTTTTCAGTAATGTCATCTGAAACATTTAGTTGTTTATTTTTCATTAGTGAAGAATTACCGAGAATAATTTCTTGGTTATTTACTTTAGCAACAATGCCTTTACCAGGTATAGCATTGAATTCTTTTGGCTCATCTAAAGAGATTTTTTTCATAGAAGCAGCTCGAACAATTGCTTCACCAAGAGAGTGTTCTGACCCTTTTTCTGCGCTTCCGGCTAAATGTAGTAAGTTTTCTTCCGAGTAATCAGAGTTAATAGGAATAATATCAGTAACTTCTGGAATACCTTTAGTTAATGTGCCAGTCTTATCAAACAGAATAGTATCAATATCAAGTGTTTTCTCGAGTGACTCTGCATTCTTGAAAAGAATGCCTAATTCAGCTCCTTTCCCTGATCCTACCATAATTCCAGTTGGTGTTGCTAAACCTAAGGCACAAGGACAAGCAATAACTAAAACTGCAACTGTGTTTAAAATTGCATGTGTGTACCATTCATGCGAAATACTATTCAATATAGGTCCGTAGTTAAAAACTCCTCCAAGAATCAACCAGATTGTTAAAGTTGTAAGTGCAATGACAATTACTGTAGGTACAAAATAAGCTGATACTTTGTCAGCTAGTCGCTGAACAGGTGCTTTACTGCCTTGAGCATCTTCTACTGATTTTATTATCTGTGAAAGAACAGTATCTGAACCGACTTTCTCTGCTTTAAATCGTATAAAACCGTTTTTATTGATAGTAGCACCTATAACAAGATCACCAACTTTCTTATCGACTAGTAAGCTTTCACCTGTAATCATTGATTCATCTACAGCAGTAATACCTTCAATTATTGTACCATCAACAGGGATTTTTTCTCCAGGTCGAACAACAACAATATCATCAACCATAACATCACTTATCGGGATGTCCATTTCGATTTCATCCCTAATGACTCGAGCAGTTTTCGGTTGCAAACCAAGTAATTTAGCAATGGAATCAGAAGTTCTTCCTTTAGCAATAGCTTCCAAGTATTTACCAATAACCAATGCTGTTAGAATAAAAGCTGCAGATTCAAAATAAAGTGGTCCACCAATAATCAGTGAAACAATACTGTAAATGTAAGCTGCACTACTTCCCAAAGAAACAAGAACATCCATGTTTGATGAAAAATGAGTTACAGCTTTGAATGCACTCTTAAAGAAAGACCATCCCACATAGAAATACACTAAAGTTGATAGCGCTAGCATAGTATACTTTATTGTTGTTAATTGCATGAATCCATCAATGCCCATGTCAATGAACATGAAAACCATTAGTGGAGTTGTGAAAATAACACCAAAAATCAAACGACTTCTATAATGAATTCGTTCTTCTCGTTCTATTCTCCTTCTTTGTGTTAAAGCATCCTCTTCTATTGATTTCTCAATTTCATAGCCAATATCACGTATCGCTTTTTCTAGTATTGGAAGGTTCACTAATCCAGGATTGAATTCTACTGTTGCTTTTCTAGTAGCAAGATTCACTGCTGTAGAAATGACACCATCGACTTTCTTCAATGCGTTTTCGATATACATAGCACAAGATGCACAAGTCATCCCAATAACAACTAACTCAACCTTTTCAATTCTTACACCATAACCAACACTTTCAATTGCATCAACTAAATCGGATTCATTGACAAATGTTGGATCAAAAGTAATAACAGCATCCTTTGTAGCAAGACTTACAACAGCATTGTCAACACCTGAGCGTTTATTTAATGCACGTTCAACTGCTGAGCTACATGCTGCACAGGTCATTCCTGTAACGCCAATCTTAATCTTTTTCTTGTTATGTTCAGTTTCTACCGTTGTTATCCACCTTCAAAAAAACTAATTATGATTCTCCTTCGACTTTATAACCGAGATTTTCTATAGTTTCAATTATTTTTTCTTTGGTAATAGCTTTTTCATCATAGGAAACATCTGCAGAACCTTTTTGGAAATCAGCTTCTGCTTTCTCAATTCCATCTAATCTACTTAAAGCTCTACCAATAGAAGCACTGCAACCATTGCAGGACATACCACTAACTTGAAACTTTGTTTTTGTAGTTTTACCCATTTTTATTTCACCTTCATGAATAAATTTCTTACAAATAATACAAGCTTCTTTTAGCTTTTGAATACCATTATTAACATTATAAAATTCCTAACTGCATATCCTTTATAATTGAATAATAAATGTATAAATTTCTGATAATTGTTGTAAATAAACAAATCAAAGAGGATAAAGCTTTGCTACTCTCATTAGAAAAAGTTAACACTTTTTTATTATAGTTTTTTCCCAAATTCTTTATCATATGAGAAAATTGTTGGTCCTCCACCCGAGTGTAAGAATAAAACATTCGAATCAGATGGGATTTCTTCTCGAGTGATTAAATCTATTAGACCTACCATTGCTTTACCATTATAAATAGGATCTAAAAATATCCCTTCTAATTTTGCTACTAATTTTACAGCATCAATCATTTCTTTACTTGGAACACCATAACCCTCTCCAAAATAATCTTCTAGTATTATTATATCCTCATTAGTTGTTCCCAAATTTAATTCCCAATTCTTCTCAAAATTACTAATGATTTTTTTGATTTCAGAAATAATTCCTTGTTTTCCATCACCTACACTTATCCCTATGATTTCCATATCAGGATAATACAGTTTCTTCCCAATGATGGTACCTGCTTGAGTTCCAGCACTGCCTGTTGGATGAACAAAATAATCAAAAGCAACATTCAAAGTGGTGGATTGAATCCCAATTTCATTTATACATAATATGTAACCTATTGCTCCGATTTCATTCGATCCACCTGTAGGAATTATATACGGTTGTTTTCCTTCTTTCAGTAAATCTTCTGCTATTGCTTCCATTGCAGATTTTCGGTCTTCGGAAGATTTCACACGATGAATATTGGCATCTAATATTTGATCAAGTAAAAGGTTCCCAGTAATTTTTTCACCAATAGATGAATCTGATAAAACCAAAATACAATCTAATCCGGACCTAGCTGCACAAGCGGCAGTTTGCAAACAATGATTAGATGTTAATGCTCCTTCAGTTATAATTACATCTGAGCTTTTTAACAGAGCATCTGCTAAAAGAAATTCAAGTTTACGATTTTTATTCCCACCGAATGCAACACCAGTTAAATCATCTCTTTTAACAAAGATACGTGCCTTTCCTAAATGTTCAGTTAACCTCTCCATAGGTACAAGAGGAGTGGGTAGCAAACAATGGTTTATTCTGGGAATAGTCTCAAGATCAAATTTAGACATAAATACATGTACTATTACAAATTTTTATTATTAACGCATAAAGAGTGACTTATTTAATAAAAAAACACAGATAGTATGACATCTGTGAAAATAAAGGATAAGATTTATTACTTGAACAACAATTATTTTTATACTCTTTAAATAGAACTATTAATTCAGGAGAAAAAAATTGGTCTCAAATGACGTGCTCGCAGTTATTCTAGGGGTTATAGCTAATTCAGTTTATAACATTGGTTTGGTATTAAAGAAAAAGGGAGCATGTACATTACCTATTATTGAAGAACAGTCTGTTTGGCAAAATATTAAGAATTTTTCACAATGCAAAACTTGGGTTTTGGGATTTTCATTAACAATCATACAATGGTTTCCATTGATGTATGCTATAAAGATTGGTTCCTTATCCCTTGTAGCTCCGACTATGGGAGTTGGATTTATCGTTTTGATTTTATTCTCCAGATTCTTTCTAAAAGAGAGAATCAGAATTATGGAAATCATTGGAATTATTATAATAATTGCTTCTACTGTAACATTGAATATTTTTGATCCTCCAGATGCAACCGTTTTTGATCTTGTAAATATTAATGATCTCTTTATAGAATATAATGCAATAGCATTTCTCTGTACTTTTGTAGTAATTATTGCTTTACTTCTATTTGCAACCTATGGCAGAAAATATCGTCGAGCAGCTCCAATAATGGCAATTGCATCAGGTTCATCATTTGCCTTTGCAACTATTTTTGCTAAAGGAGCTGTTGGTAGTTTAACCTTTGCCAATGCACAAGATTTTCTATTAAACTCGTTAAAAGCATGGCAATGGTGGATTTATCTATTCATAATGTGTTGCGGATATCTAGTAGCCTTTACATCACAACAAATTGCTCTCCAAAAAGGTAAAGCAATTGTTGTGTCACCAACTCTAGATATTATGAATTTATTTACACAAATTATGGCAGGTGTTTTTATCTTCAATGAGTGGCAAAGTTCTACAGGAACTGAAACTCTAATAAAAAGTATTTCAGTGGGTTTCATCATTATAGGAGTGGCAATGCTTTCATTCTTTACTGCACAAGAAGAAGAGATTGCTGAAGACTCCCCAGAAAAGGGGGAAGAATTAGCTAAAAGTGAACAGCTTGAGTTAGTTACTCCGAATGAAGATTTTGTAGAAGAAGAAACTGAAGAGTCACAGAAGTTAGCTGAGAAAATTAGCACAGAAAATATTAATTTGAAACATGTGGTGTCAGGTCATCATAATAAGTAAGGTTATTATGTTAGTAGTTATTCATCCTTATTATTCAGTTTAGAATGATATAAAGTAATTTGGAGAGAATTATCTGATGGGGAATCTTATATTAGCAATTTTCATGGCTATTTTTGCTTATTCTTTTGTAAATATAGGATTAGCATTAGAAAAAAAGGGAGCTAGTTTACTTCCTAAAATTGAAGAGACCTCTTTCTGGCAAAATATCAAGAATTTTTTCACAAACAAATACTGGTTAATTGGATTTATTCTTACTAATCTCTCTTTTGTATTTTTAGCTATTGCTATGAACCAAGGAACGCTTTCTATTGTTGCTCCAATGCAAGCTGTTGGATTAATTGTTTTAGTGATTTTCTCATATTTCTATTTGAAGGAGTCTATTGGAATTATTGAGATAATTACATTTGTTTTAATAGTAATTGGAATTGTTTTATTAGGTGTAACAAATTCCGATACAGAAACCATTTACTCATTAAGCGAAATAAACCAGCTTTTTGTTAAAAATGGTTCAATAAAATATTTGGTTTGTATAGCACTTATACCAGGAATTTTATGCATATTCTCACTAATTAAGAAATATCAATTTACAGGGATTCTCTTTGCACTAACAGGAGGTATTTATTCTGGTATTGGTGCGATTTTTACAAAAGCTGTTTTTAGTGCAATTGATTCTGCTAATTTTAGAGATACTCTTGTAGTTGCTTTGACTAGTTGGTTTTGGTGGATTTATTTTCTGATAGTTTTAACCTTCAATATTTTATCAGCAATACTCCCACAAATAGCATTTCAGAAGAATAAAGCAGTTGTTGCAACACCTATTTTTGCTGTTATGGCTTTACTCACACCTTTTTTTGGTGGAGTAATTATTTTCTCAGAGTGGAGTGGAGGATTGATTTGGGTGACAGCTCTTAGAATCGTTGCATTAGTAATTATAACTATTGGAGTGTTATTGCTTTCCTATTCAAGCACTAAAACCAAAGTCCAAGAAGAAAAGGATATCGAGACTTCAATAGATAATGAAGATAGCAAATAGAAGATTTAGAAGCAATATCTGCCGATTTGTTTATTAAATAACTGTTTTATGCTAATGGTATTGGAGAAAAAAGTGTATGTTCGAAGGAGAATTTGTAAATCTTAGATCTGTTGAATTATCTGATCTTGATGCAATTTTGGAAAATTTTAACAAGTTAAAACTAAGAAAATTCCTGTCTCGTCCTATACCATTTGCCCGAGATGAAGAAGCAGATTGGATACGTAATACTTGGGTAAGAAGGAAACAAGGTAATGAATATCAGTTTGCAATTGAGCACAAAGACACTAAAAAATTCTTAGGAACAGCAGGTTTATTTGGTATTGATAAAATCTCAAAGACAGCAGAATTAGGTATAGCAATTCATGCTGAAAAAAATTGGGGAAAAGGATATGGAACAGACACCATGAGAGTTTTGTTGATGTTTGGTTTCAACTACTTAAATCTGAATCGAATCCAACTCAGGGTGTTTGAATTCAATGAAAGAGCCATTAAAACTTACAAGAAAGTTGGTTTTACACAAGTCGGTAAACATCGTCAAGAACACTTTACAGACGGTAAATATGTTGATGTAATTTACATGGATATTTTGAAAAGTGAATGGGAAAAACAAGTGTCCAGCTAGTTTTCCTTCATTCTTCTATTTTTACGATTGCTTCTACAAACTTTGGTAATATTTCCTCTGCTTTTCCCAGTATTGTATAATCTGCTATTTGTGAAATTGGTGTTGGATCAACATTAAATTCTACTATTATAGCACCATTTCTTTTCGCTAAAAATGGAAAATCTGCTACTGGATATACAACACCACTGGTGCCTATTACTAGTAAAATATCTGTTTCATTAGTTAGAATATCATAAGATTTCATGATAATTTGTTGATCAAGCGACTCGCCAAACCAAACAACATCTGGTCTTAACATCTCCCCACATTCACACATTGGTGGTTTCTCTGGAGCAGTATCCAGCATAATTTTATTACTACAACTTGTACATTTTGCTCGAAAGATGTTGCCATGAACCTCAAGCATATTCTTTGATCCTGCTCTCATGTGCAACGAATCAACATTTTGGGTAATAATCCATTTTAGCAATCCTTCATCTTGTAATTTAACTAAAGTATAATGCGCTGGATTGGGATTTTTCTCCAAAATCAAACCAATTCTCCAAGAATACCATTCCCAGACTAATTTAGGATCTCTCCCAAATGCTTGTGGAGTAGCTAGATCCATAGCATTGTAATTCTTCCAAAGTCCATCTTTACCTCTAAATGTTGGTATGCCTGATCCTTTAGAAACCCCTGATCCAGTTAAAGCTACAATTTGTAATTTAGCTTTTTTCTGTTTTATTTGTTTGATTCCAGTTATCGATGACTCTAAAACAGAGTTCTTCAGTTGACTCATGAAAATCAATAATTAATAGAGCTACTTACCTTTTCTAATTATCGTTGCAAAATCAAAAATTATTGTGAAAGAGAAGGAGAAGCGAAAAAAATCGTACTTGTACAGACCCTTTTCGTTTACTCCTTTGCCAATATCTACCCCTTTGCCTTCCCAGCGACGTTTTGTGAGTCGCCAAGCCTTTTAGTCCTTCTTCAGAAGCAATAATCAACTCTAAGGTTTACTAATATAAGTCTTTTTGGTTGATATTCAAATTAACTAAATCGACAAAAAATAGAATGAAGAACATTTAGGAAATTTTCTCTCGAAAGTTGTTGAAGAATTCTGTTAAATCGATATTTCCACCTGAAACCATGATGCCTACACGTTTATTTTTAACTTCTATTTGACCGGATAATACTCCAGCAAGAGAAACAGCACCAGAAGGTTCAATAATTAGCTTCATTCGTTCCCATAAGAATTGCATTGCATCAATTATTGCTTCTTCACTAACGGTGATAATGTCATCAACATATTTCATAACTACTTTGAATGTATTAGGTCCTAATTGAGTACGTAAACCGTCGGCAATTGTATTCGGATTAATCGAAGGTAAAATCGTACCAGCTTTGAATGATCTATATGCATCATCAGCATTTTTAGGTTCTACAGCAATAACTGAAGCTTCAGGGAGAAGACCTTTAGTAGCTATGGCAGTACCACTTAGTAATCCTCCGCCACCCACGGGACAAAATATATAGTTCAATGAACCAACTTCTTTAATTAATTCATAAGCTGCAGTACCAGCTCCTTGGAAGATTGTCAAATCATCTGAAGGATGCACTAAAGTATAGTTATATTTCTCAATTAATGGTTTAACTGCTTCCTCCCTATCACCAGGTTTTGAACCACATACTACAATCTCTGCACCATATCCTTTCGTTGCATTAACTTTAACTGTAGGAGCATTTTCAGGCATGACGATAACGGCTTTAATTCCTACAATTTTGGCTGCAAGTGCCAATGCTTGAGCATGGTTACCAGAAGAGTGAGTAATCACCCCTTTCTCTTTTGCTTCATCAGATAATTGTAAGACTGTGTTTAATGCTCCTCTAAATTTGAAAGCACCTATTTTCTGAAAGTTTTCACATTTGAAAAAACATTTACAATCTAACTGATCATTTAGAGTTGTAGATGTCATAACAGGTGTTTTATTTACATAATTCTTAATTCGATCGTAAGCAGCTTCTACTTTATCAAACATGGCAATCGTGAATAAATAAAAACTATACAAAATAAAATTTCTTATTAGAATATAAAATATAGTTAAAGAATATATGACCCATATAGCAACTTTTAATTTTAATAATTTATGTGATAAGAAAGTCCACCTATGAGGAGGATTAACGATGAACTCAAGAGAAGATGAATTTATAGAAACTACTAATGAAAAGAAATTCAAAGCAGATTTAATAATTTGGACAGTAGCTGGTTGGGCAAGTTATTTTCGGATTGGGATTCCTATTTCGTTACATGTATGAATGGATTGAATGGAAACCAATTGGTTGGCTATTCCCTATTAACGAGAGCAGATGGGAGCAAATAAAACTTTGTTTCTGGCCAGGAGTGTTTGTTTATATCGCTGAATACTTTTTCCTTAGGAAAAAATATAACAAAGTAATTGTAGGAAGAACTGAATGTCTTTTTGTTGGTATTATAGCTATGCTATCATTTTACTACACCATGGAAGGTGCTTTTGGTGTTAGCGGTTGGAGTCTGAGTATTGGAACATTTGTTTTCGCCACAGTACTCCAACAACTTGTAGGATACTTTATTATAAATATTGAAAAGGAATTGGATGATGTCAGACAAAAAACACTTGATATAGTATCACTTATTTCTGTAGGTTTACTATTGGTTTTAATGATAGTTTTCACATATGTTCAAGTGGAACTTCCACTTTTCTATGATGATGTTAATGGTACTTATGGTTTTATAAATTGAGATTAGGATTTTGTTGGAAATCAACAACCATCATTTCAATAAAGATCATTGATGGTTTCCCTTCTTTTTATAAAAAAAGAATTAGTTCCTCTGAAAAAAAGAATGATAGACCTATGGCTTTCAATGCCATGGCCATTTACATATTTCTAATCCAATACTTTTTCTTTGAAAACAATGTCCATTGTCTCGAGTTCATCGAGAATTGGATTGTAAATTTCTGGTGTAGTTGGAATTATAACACCTATTCCTTTGATATTCCCTTCAAGTATCATACGTACAGCTATGGCAACTGGCAAGGATACGGTTCTAGCCATTGAAGAATCACCATTTGGAATTCCATAATCTAGAAGTGTTGACGTAATCTTCTCTTGTTTGCCATCAGGGTAATCAGCTGTAAACTCATGGAGCATGATTATCATATCTTGCTGTTCAGGAGCAAACTTTCCAAGCTTGGTCATAAATAGATCTGCAAGAGCATCAAGATAAGAAGCTACCGAAGGAATTTGCTCATCACTGAATAGTCCTAACCATTCTAGTCTGTTTAAACATTCAGCATTTGGATCTTTACCAAGTTTACGAGCAACTTCTCCTTTAATATCGTCTCCTTTATAATCAAGCATTTTTTGGAGAAGCACTTTCCAAGTAATACCATTCAATCCTTCCTTAGTTTTTTGATCCATTAGACCAAGATCAAATAAAGCTTGAAGAGATTCGCACCAACCAGGATATCTGAAAGTTCCTCGAAACATGGTTTTGATGCCTTCTAAACCATACAATTCAATGTATTGAAGACTATCACGATTTGGATATGCTTCTAATTCCATACCTTCAACAGTATAAGGCCAATAATGATTGAATAAATCACCACTTTTGATTTCGACTACTTTCCCATCCTCTAAGTATTGCGCAGCATTGGTACCAGCCAAAATAACACCCTTTGGCGACCAAGAAAATTTGTAACCCATTGGATTATCATTAGAATTAGGTGCTGGAAGTCCACCAGTTGTAGATTTAAAGCTAACAATCTTACCACCTTTTTTCTTAACATCATGAATAACTCTCATAGCACTCATGTGATCAGTTCCAGGATCAACACCACACTCGTTCATAATTAGTATCCCTGCTTTCTTAGCATCTTCATCTAATTCCTTCATAGCTGCACTAACGTATGATGTAGTTGCCATGTGTTTTTTATGCTTAATGCAAGCTTTAGCAATGTCAGGATGATAAACATAAGGTAATAAGCTGATTGCTAAGTCATGATTTTGAATTAATCCTGTAGTATCAAGATCATCTTTAGAAATATCAAAAGCAACAGCTTTACCATTTGGATGATTATCAACGATAGCTTCAGCTTTACTAACTGTTCTTGATGCTACCGTTATATCAAAACCCTTATCCAGTAGATATCTAATGCCAGGTTTTGCTACTAACCCAGCTCCAAATACAACAATTTTCTTCATAGGAAATCATTCCATTATTCAAGTAATTAATTACAAAAATGTTTCATAATTAAATGTTTTTTCCAATTCCGAATGGCAGAATAAAATCACTATAGATAATCCTTGATGTATTCATAAATTATGGTGAATTTTCCTTTCCATAATATAATAGATTTCTTTATTTCCTCAGAAAATCCTGCTTCTTCCAAAGTTCCTTCATAATTTGCTTTGGCAATATTGGGAATAAATGGAAGTAATGTGTCACTAAAGAATTCTGAAGCATCTCGTGGTATTTCAGTTGGTAGATGATCAATTGCTAAAACTACAGGACCATCACCTTTTACACCATTTGTTACTGTCTCTTCTTCAGGATCATAACAATAGAATGGTCGTTCAATATAAGAAATCCTTGTTGTACACTCAACACCACCTTCTATGTCACAGCTGATATCACCTATAAATCTTAGTCGAGGTTCCTTATCATCACAGTAGAGTTCTTTAATATCCTCTTTTGTAATTGATCGAGGATATTTTTCAGACCAATAAGCACCATTAACAATTACAGTGATATACTCGAGGTATTCCTCTGCAAAAACACCTTCATATTTTTCAGGATGATCATAGTAGTTTTGAAGGACAAATTCTGTTGATTTATCCTTTGGTTTCACCATATGCTCTTCTTTAAAAATCACTTTGTAGATGACTTTCTTACATTCTTCCCTATCAAGATTCTCAATTAAGGCAGCTAGGTTTTTTGGCTCAATTACTTTTACAGGAAGAATATCTAGAATTGATTGAGCACCTTGAGAGACATTACCATATCCTAGAAATCCAAAAACAAGTGGACATAATTCATCAGGGATGCCATCATTTTCTATTAATTTTTTAAGCTCTTCAATGGCAGTTTTTGCTTCAGCTAAATCAAAATAATCACATGATTGTTTGATCTTGAGGAAAGGAGTATCAAATCCTTCTTCCTTTAGTCGCATACCAAATCCATTCAAAGTGTCAATCATACCTGCATAACCAGCATGCCTTCCAAAGAATATCAATCTTCGATTTTTATCATCAGTCACTTTTTCATAATCTATCATTGTGCTTCCGGTCTTCATTATGTGCTTAAGCATTGGCATGTTGCTTTTTTGTCCTTTTATTACATGATGGAAACACATGTAGGCTTTATCTGGTAGAAAAATATCAAGATCCATCTCTTTTATACCAAAAACTGCAGAGCATTCAGACAAATCTTCTCTAATAATAGCACCTACTTTTTCATATTCTTCATCAGAAAATGCTCGTTTATCAAATGGTTGCAAAATAGTTTGAATATCATGTTCATCTTTCAATTTTTTAACAGCACTAGGAATTAAGGGGGTTCTTCTTTCTCCTGGTTTTGTTTCACGTCGAATCCCAATGTAGTAGATCATATCTAATCATCTTCCTAAAATTCACATGCAAAAGGTGTTTTCTTCTCGTTTAAATAATTTGTTAAAAATCCAAACGATAATGTTAATCAGCGATTGCTAAATGGGTAATATGAATAGCAATAATGATAACAAATATTAGCAGACTTCTATGAATGTAAAGGATTGTTTTTCGTAATTTCTTTCGAACCCAAATTGGTTTGATTTTAAACCAAAGAATAATTCCAGTTACAATGTAGAAGATGTAAGCACCTGCTGTAACCCATCCAATCACTGCTTCAGCATCATCCTTTGTTAACATAACAACATGAATTAGTTATACAATGAGAGCAGCAAGACCTGAGAAATAATGAGTGTAAAGCAAAGGTTTCCGAACCTTCAGAAAAACATTACCAATAGATTTCCTAATTTCTCCTTTTCTTCCTTCTTTGGATAATCTTCTAGTTAAGTGATATGTTTGGTAAAAGGCAATATAAACAGAACTTACAGCGAATAAGCCAACTGCTGCCCAACCCAAACCTTTGGATAAATCCTCATCATCATCTTTGTCATCATTAGCAGAAACTTGTTTCAAAGAATTTTGAGCAACTAGTAATACAACAAAAAGAACAATGACCAAAATAATAATTTGTTTAATGGTATTCTTCCTCTTAAAATGTAGAAGATAATTTGGTCGATTCATTGTAAACAAAAAAACATAGTTTTTGTGGAATTAAAAAGAGAGTTATTTCATTTTAATATAGCAATAAATAAAAGGGAGAAATAGTTTGATTGTTGAAATTGGACATAATAAATAAGAGATAGGATTATAATTGTTCTAATCCTAGTTCATTTTTAACAGTATTTGTCCATTGTTGGAATTTCATTCCATGCCTTAATGGACCTATAAATCTCAATTGTTTGGACATATATGCAGAAGCAGCATTAACTTCTCCAGTAAATATACCTGCAGCAATACTTTTGTTCATTTCAATAGTTACATCTGGAGAATCCAATTCCCCTTCACCAGAGGTGAAGAGTCCTTTATTTATATTGATCCAATAACTTGGACCAGGAACTATTTTGAATTGGAATTTAAGGACAGATTTCTTTTGGATTTTATCGTTCGCATTGCAAATTTCGACCAACACTTTTAGGTAATCAGGGATATCTTCAATTTCAAATGTACTGGTTTTCACCTTGTGTATTACAATGCTACTTATTCCTACGCCTTGAGCAATTTCATATAACGAAGGTAGAGGTTCTGCTGTTTCCAAAGTCATAACAATCTCATAACCATCAGCTACAGTATCAAGTATCTTTCTTACCTTAGTTTTCTTACAATCACCTATTTTGAAAATCTTCTTAACTTGTTTCTTTATCTCCGATTCTATTTCACAAGTAGGTGTAGGTTCTGTAGCAATGACAATTTCATCAAAATCCAGTGAAAAGTCCTTATCTCTTTCTTTTCCAGAAATAGTTCTCCCTTCGATTTTACTGACAACTATATCTGTTTTGATTGCTATATTCTCATCATCCTCAGTTCTTTGAACAATTTCAGCGCCAACAAGAGAATATAAATCAGCACCAAGTACTGAGTCCTCTTCAAGAATTGTAATTTTCTGTTTTTACTCGATAGGATATTCGCTACTTCGAGTCCTATCATACCACCTCCAAAAATAGTTATTCTTTCTCCTTCTGGAAGGTTGCCTGTAAGAATATCAGTATATAATTTGTAATTGTCTTCAGTTAATCCTTTGATTTTTGGGATTGATGGTTTAGATCCAGTTGCTAAAATAACCACATCAGGTTTGAATTCATCAAGAATCTCTTGACTGTAAGGTGTATCTAATCTAATGTTTATACTGAATTTCTGGGTGAGATGATTATACCTGTTAATGAAGTTCTCTGTTTCTTGTTTCATAGGTGCAACAGACGCTAAATGTAGATTGCCACCTATTTTGTTTTGCTTATCAATTACTAATATATCATGCCCACGAAGTCTACCAACAATTGCTGCTTCTAATCCAGCAGGTCCAGCACCAACGATAAGAACTTTTGATCTAGTTTTTACTTTTTAGATATCCTCATATCTACCAAGTAGGTTTGCGTTTATTGAACAAGAAATTTTCTCTTCAATGAGAATTTGGTTTAAACAAGCATTACAAGCGGGGCATACAACCATCTCCACCCGTCTCCCCTCTTGCACTTTTTGAGGGAAATATGGGTCTGAGATAACAGCTCGTCCCATTGCTACCATATCTGCTCGATTATCTTGTAGTATCTCCTCAGCAATTTCAGGGGTATTAATTCTTCCTACAACACAGATTGGTATTTTTGATGCTGATCGTTTGATTATTTTGGAGTATTCAGAGTATACTCCTCGAGGTTGATTCATAAACGGAATAACAGGATAGAAAGGTGAATCAAAAATCCCTGCAGTGATATTTAGCAAATCAGCACCTTCGTCTTCTAACTTCTTAGCTATTTTCGCCATGTCTCCTATTTCTAATCCCCCTTCAATATAATCTTGGCAATTAATTCGACAACCAATTATGAAATCTTTACCACATTTGTTCCTGATGGAATGTAGAACTTCTACAGCTAATCTTGTCCTATTTTCTAGACTTCCACCATATTCATCAGTTCGTTTGTTATACAATTCCGAAAAGAATTGATTCAATAAGTAACCATGACCTGCATGCACTTCAACTCCATCATAACCCGCTTTTTGTAATCGTTTAGAAGCAATAGCATAATTCTTAATGACCTTATTAATCATTTTTTTCGTCATAGGTATAGGCATAACACCAGTTAGTTTACTAGGGATTGCTGAAGGACAAACAATTTGCTCACCGGTCATAAAACTTGTTGATTGAATTCCAGCATGATATAATTGCCCGATAACATTGGCACCTTAAGCTTTGATTGTATCCGTCAATTTCTTAAAACCTGGTATTTTCTTATTGCTATCAACACTTAGCATATTGAGAGTTCCACGACCAATCGTATCGAAGTAAATGCCCTCAATAATAATTAATCCGGTTCCACCCTTAGCTAGATGTTTGTAATACTCAATGGATTGATCAGAAACATTCCCTTTATCATCACCGAGATTAGTTTCCATACCAGGCATAATAATACGATTTCTTATTTCAACATGTCTTACTTTTATTGGTTCGAATAGCTTCAAATGAATCCCTCATTATAATTGTAATTTTAATAATAAAAAATAGTATTAGAGATAAAAAGAATTTTGGAGAATTAATTTTTTAATCCTCATTTAATAACCTAACAGCGGGGAATTCTCTACCGGACCATGAAAAATGTATTTGTTTTATTAACCATTGATCATTTTTTTTATATAAAACCATAGTTATTCTTATTGGCCAAACGAATAATTCACTTTGCTCATATTGGTATAATATGGCACTAGCGTCATTGATTATTTGATATAATGCTAAGGTACTGGATGTTTTGCTATCAGCAAGCGCTTTTATTCTTTTTAATGATCTTTCTTTACTAGCTGAAAATGTACGATTTTCCTCTTCAGGAGTGTATCTAGAAACTGTAGCAAATATAGCTACCCAAGAGTTATTGTCATCAACAGCTATTTCTGCATGGTCTAGGTACATCTTTAAACTTCCCTAATGTTTCCAATCATTTTCAAACATTTCAAAAGCAGCTTTATGTCCCGATCGCCACTCAAAATCTCCAGGATAAGTGGAATTAGTACCAATAATCTGAACAGAAACATCTAATAAATTCTTAACCCACTTTTCAGCAAAAGTAGGATCTTTCTTTGTATATCCATCTTGAAAATCCCTTAATATTTCTAAAATGATTTGTTCCTCTTTTAATCTTTTAGTGATTTTCTCTCATAGTTTATCTTCGATCAATTTCTCGATTTGTAAATACTCTTCATTTAGCATCATTACCACCTGTTATATGTTTTTTTATTTTTAGAATGGAAAATTCAGTTATTCAACTGTGTTTTCTTCAATAGATTGTTTAACTTGGTCAATTTCTTCATCTGTTGGTGGATGATTTGGCCAAATATAAGCAGCACTATCCAAAGGAAGTCCTATATTAGATATTTTCCGTTCAAGAACAAAATCATCTAAATTGTCTCTTTCACCTTGGAAATACTCAAGAAAGAATGCTTTTTCTAATTCTTTGTTTACTAAAACCATGTCTTTAATCTAAAAGATATCATCTAGTGGATTAGTTGAGCAGGCCCATTCCCAATCAACTAGAGCTTGAATTTTATACATTCCTTGTTTGTTTTTCTTAACAATAAGATTCGCCTGATGAATGTCATTGTGAACAGGGTAGGTCTAGGTTTGTATGTTATTTTATCGATATTATTTTGTATAAACTTCTGTCCTTTCTTAACTAATTCTATAGGCAATGACTTTTGTTCAATGATTTTTTCCAATAATTCTTGTATCCAATCCAACATGGAATCTTTGTAATTGGAATGTTTTGAGACATTCCCAATATCTTCAAGCTCGCCAAACCAATCATATGTCACCGAATGGATATCTCGAACAATTTTGCCTAATTCTTTCACAATTTGGATCCTTTCTTGTGGAGTTAAATCTCTCCAGACATTCCAAAGAACTATCCCATCAACAAAGCGATAAATAATAAATCTGAAACCAATTCGATCTATATTATTTTCAATATGGATTAATTCAGGAACGGGAACCTTTATTGAATCATGTTTGAAGAAGAATTCTAATAGCTTGCCTTCCTTATCCAAACGATAATTTTCCCATTCAGATAGTGTTGGTAATGTTAGAATCTTTATCATGTACTTTTCATTATTGATTTCAAACTGTAATAGAGTATTAACTGATGAAGGAAAAGAAACGAAATCACTAACCATATCACTGCTAAAAATTTCTTTTATGACTTCTTTTACCTGCATGTGATCAAGAATGCTCATAATGAATCCTCAATACTGAAATCTGTTTCTTGATTGTTTTTAAATCTTAAAATGATTCTTGATTATTAGAGTGCTTTATTTCCTATATAGAAAATTCTTATATAATCTTCTTGACATCAAAATTGTAACCTCAATCTAGTAGGTGTTCAGAATTTCCAACTATCATAACTATGTAGGCATAAATATTGGTTCTATATCTGTAAATGTAGTAAGTATTGATGAAAAAGGTAAACTTACTATTGTCAAACAACCACATTTAGGTCGACCACAAGAGGTCTTAAACAAAATCATTCAAGATAACAATGGCTCAAATAATAGCTATTTTAATGTAAGTGGTTCATTTGGTGAAATTTCAGAGATTGTTGCTATAGAACGAGGGATTAATTCATATGAAGATAAGTTTGATGTAGTTCTTTCTGTAGGTGGAGAAGCTCTTGTTCTATATGTTTTGAACAAAGAAGGATACATTGCTAATGTTTTATCTCATGATAAATGTGCTGCTGGTAGTGGTGAATTTTTCATTCAGCAAATTGATAGGTTAGGATTATCTTTGGATGAGGCTATCTCGCTTGCTCATAAAGGAAAGATAACTGAGCTTGCTTCTCGATGTTCAGTTCATTGTAAATCAGATATAACTCATAAATTGAATCGTGGTGAAGCTTCTATAGCTGATCTTTTAACTTCTGTTCTTGCTAGCATGGCAAACAAAGTAATGGGATTAGTCATCCAATCTCGAATGGATATAAAACGCATACTCATGATTGGAGGTGTCTCAATTAATGATGCTTTTGTTAAAATACTCAGAGAGCAGTTAGAGAATGTTGAAGTAGTTGTAAATGATGTTAGTTCTGTCTTTGAAGCCTATGGAACTGCATTATTGGTAAAAGATTCCCCTGTTCATAAAGAAATAAAATTAAAAACTAGCAAAAGCTTCGCAACATTTCCTTCATTGAGTGAATTTAGTAGTCAAGTAACAATTGTTGATGGTACCGAATTCAAAAAGGATTATGATAAGAATACTGATCTCCTTTTGGGCATTGATGTTGGTTCAACAACCACAAAAGCTGTTTTGGTAGATCCAGCTGATTCATCGGTTATTGCTTCACACTATGGTAGAACAAATGGCAATCCAATAGGAGCAACTCAAGAATGTATTAGGAAAATTATTTCACAAGTAGGTAACTGTAAAGTAAATTTAGTTGGTGTAACAGGTTCAGGAAGGCAAATTGTGGCAGCATATCTTGGAACAGATGCTGTATTTAATGAAATATCAGCCCATTCCCGAGGAGCTGTTTTCTATGATCCTGATGTTGACACTATTTTTGAAATCGGTGGTCAAGATTCAAAATATATGTATATTCAAAATAGTGTGCCAGTTGATTATGCAATGAATGCAACATGTTCAGCAGGAACAGGCTCCTTCCTTGAAGAAAGCTCAAAAGGTGATCTAGGAATAGATGTATATAATATTTCTCAAACAGCATTACAAGCTGAAAATCCAGTAAGGTTCAAAGCTGATTGTGCAGCTTTCATCAATACAGATATACGAACTGCAATGCAAGAAGGTTATGGACATGGAAATATCATTGGTGGATTAGTTTATTCAATTGTTGATAATTATTTGAATAAAGTCAAAGGTTCTAGAGCAGTCGGAAAGAAAGTCTTTTTCCAAGGTGGTGTAGCCAAGAATCATTCAGTTGGTTATGCTTTTGCCCAAGCAACTGGTAAGCAAATTATTATTCCACCCAATCCCGAATTAGTAGGAGCATTTGGTATTGCTCTTATTGCGAAAACAAAGTATGAGCAACATGAAGCTAAAGGAATGCCAAAAAACACTACCTTAGAGGTATTAATTGAAGAAGAAATGAAACACCTTGGTAGTGTTACATGCAAATCTTGTAAGAATTATTGTCAAATTGAACGTTATGAAGTAGGAGGACGTCGTTTTCTATTTGGTGGTAACTGCACAAAATATGAACACCAATGGAAGGGTACAGAGAAAACTGAAGAAAAAGAGGATCTGGTTGCAGTTAGGAATGATCTCATCTTTGGAACTGATACAGATGATGATCAGATCTTAAAGATTAAAGGAAAAATAGGTATACCTAGAGCATTATTAACACATACTCTTTATCCTCTATTTTCCACATTCTTCAAAGAATTGGGTTATGAGGTTATTCTTTCCGGTATAGATGAAGATAAGGATATTATGACTAATGCACCATTCTGTTTTCCTGTACAAATATTGCATGGTGCAGTAATGGATCTTGTGAAACAGGATATCTCAACAATATTCATCCCACATATTCTCCACTTAACAAAAGATGATGACTGGTTGGAAGCAACCTTCTGTCCTATAACACAAGCTAGTCCATATTTCATTTCTGTTAATTTTAAAGATATAAATTTCCTAAGTCCAGTACTTGATTTTTCTGATGGTTATCATACAAGTGATTCATTAATTAAAATGGCAGTTGAGGAATTACTGGAAAAAAAGAAATTTGCTCAAAATGCTTTAGAAAAAGCAATACAATTACAGAGGCAAATAGAAGAGAAATTTTTGGAATTAGGGCAAGAAGCTTTAGAAAAAATTACTGGTTCTGATGAAATAGGTATCTTACTTGTTGGTAGAAGCTATAATGCCTTTCCTCCTGAAACTTCATTATCAATTCCAAAGAAACTAGCAAGCATGGGAGTAACAGTAATACCTTTTGATTTCATAGAAAAACATGGAGTAAAAGATATTCCTTGGTATTTTGCTAATTATGTGAAAGTAGCAATAGAATTAGCTAAAAACAATGATAACCTCTTCTTGCTTTACATTAACAGTTTTAGTTGTACAATAGATGCTTTTGTTCAAAATTACATGAAAGCTGAAATGAATGCAAAACCATTTCTACTTCTAGAGCTAGATGCTCATACAGCTGATGCTGGTATTCAAACCCGTCTAGAAGCTTTCCTCGAAATAATCAATAATTTCCAAGAAAGCAAGATAGATTCCGAGGAGAAACCATTCCAAGTAACGAATGTGAAAAGAAGAGGAGGAAAAACAGTTGTTATAACATCAGATAACAAAACACTAGATATTAAGGATCCTCGATTAACGCTTTATGCTCCACCATTTTCGAAATATCATACTGATATAGCTATGAAAACACTTAAGCTATTTGGCTTTAATATGGGCCAATCAGAAGAAATAATTCTAGATTATCCTGTTGCAGGTCTGAGACATTGTACAGGAAAAGAATGTATCCCATTACCTGTTGTTCTTGGTCATTTAATGGCATTAGTGAAAAATAGGAAACCAGGTGAAATAATTGGTTACTACATGATTCGTGGGGGATCACCTTGTGCAGTTTACAGCTATTTCCACTACATTGAGAATTTTATAGAACAGAATAAACTAGAAAACGTTTTCCTTTTTAGGTATGATTTTCTCACTCACTTCTTAGGTATGAGTCTTATAGATGTGCTGCTTTATTTTCCTAGAATGGTACTAATTGCTGACTTAATGATGGAGATAGAAAGCTCTCTTTATGTTGTAGGGAAGGAAAGAAGTTTAGACCTTCTACAGCAATATTGGTCTGAATTCTTACAGAGAATTAAAAGTAAGAAAAATTATAATAAGAATATTAAAAAACTTATAAGACAGATTGCGAAGATACCCAGAACTGAATCACCAAAAGACCTTCCCAAAGTTCTAATTAGTGGTGATTTCTTCGTTCGTTTTAGTCCATTCTTTATTAAAGAATTAAAAGAGATTTATGCTAAACATGGAATTATAATTAAATCAACTGATTTGTATGAACTGTCTTTGTATGGTTTCAATTATCAAGGTGGATATGAAATAATCAAAGATTGGAAGATGGATCCAGACAAACCAACAACTCTTCTTAAAGCATCTGTAACTATGCATAACCAAGGATCAAGAAGATTACTACTAAGCAAAACAGCTTTAAGAGTCATGAGTAGGATTGAAAGGAAACATAGAAGATTATTTAGAAAAACAGGCCTTTTATTTGCTGAAGTAAATGATCTAAAAGAGATATTCAAACAATCTGATCCATGGATAAGTCGATTAATTTTCGGTGAAGCAATACCAACAATAGGGAAGGGAATGGAAACATTAGAAGGGGCTCATTATGATTCTTTAATTTTAACTGGACCATTCAATTGTTTACCATACAAGATATCGCAAGCAATTTTGAAGCCTATTTATATGGAACAAAATATGCCACTCCTTGTTTTTGATGTTGATATTTCAGCTATTACACCAAATACGAAGCGATTGATACAAGTGAATATTGAGCAGATAAAAAGAAAAAGAGAAGATCCTGTCTATGTTGAACAAATGAAAAGAACTAGAAGAATTCGAATGAGAGTTAGAAGAATTCTAGATAGAAGAATGAGAATAAAAGACAAGATAATTTACAAACGAGTAGATGGATCTATCTCATCAGAAGTAATCCAGAGAAATAGAAAGAGTGAAAGATTGAATAGAAGAGTTAATAGAAAATTAAGGAGAAAAATCTGAAAAAAGGAAGATGATGTTGATTCATTAGCAAAAATTAGAGCATTAACATCTCTTTTTCATATTTTTTAGTTGATCTTGGAATATTCTAGATTAGGTTGGTATAATGATATGATGAATGTTGAAATTATGTGGAAGGAAGTCTATAAAGATGATAATAAGCTTCCAAGCATTGGTACACAAATGATTGAATTCTGGGATTATGAGGAGGGAACTTTGAAACCTTGGAGGGCAAGTGCGAATTTTATCTATCCTTACAAACAGAATGGTCAAGATCGTATCCTACGTATTGTTCCAGATAGTGAACGTACTGTAAAACAAATATTAGCTGAACTAGATTTTATGGATCATTTAAGAAAACAGGGATTGCCAATACTTGAACCTCTATTATCAAAAAAGGGTAAAAAAATAGAAAGTGGGAAGAATGAAAATGGTTTATTTCATGCGGTAGTATACGATCGAGCACCTGGTAAATACATTGAATTTGAGGACCTAAATGAAAAACAATGGCTCGAATGTGGAAGAATGATGGCTAGATTACACAATGCATCTCTCAAATTCAAACCTCATCCTGAACGAAGAAGAAGGACTTGGATAGATGATATTATCATCTCAATACAAAAATTATCAGAAGAAGATGTAGAGATTAAGAAAATATTACTTCATCTGCAAAAAGTAGTTGATAAAATACCAAAAGAGGAATTTTACGGTTTAATCCATTATGATTTTTGCTATGATAATATCATTTGGGATAACGATTCATATGTAATTATTGATTTGGATGATGCAGCATATTATCCATTCGTTGCTGATATAGCTTATGGAATTGATGATGTAAGAGAACAAACACCAGAAAGAGAAGAACAAATATTGAATTGGTTTTCTACCGGTTACAAAGAGATAAAACAATTGCCTACTGATTGGAGAGAACAATTAAACTTATTTTATGATCTAGAAGATAGTATAAAGTATGCAAGAACGCTCTATGCCTACCATGGAACAGACCCAGAGCAGTATCCTGAGTGGCTTACTAAACTAAAAGAAAGACACTTCAAATCAATGAAGGCAGAAAAAGAAAGACTGATTGCAAAATATAATGAAGTCATCTAAATTTCTCGTTTAATGAATTTTATAGATAGAAAAATAGAAAGAAAATGTAAAGTGTCAAAACTTTACATATCACCTAAATCAAGTACAAAAATTGCAATAAAATCAACTATAAGAAGAATTTTTTGCCACAGTGGAACAGTAAATGCAGAACCTGTTAATAATGTCAATTTATCCAATAGATAGAAAATACCTAGTAATATCATTACTGAAAAGACAAGAACAACAACTATCATATCAAAGTAAAAATCTAGTGGTTTCTTTTCAAATTTCAAATCATGTTTACGAGCAAAGCGTAGCAATTGACTAACGAAGTTTATCATTGCGAAACCGAAAATAAACATGATAGCACCAATAGAATGATAGAGAGATAATGTTGGATGATCGCCAGGAATTGCAATACCTGCAGCTCCGACGGATACTACAATATAAAGGAAACCTTTCAGAATATTCTTGAAAAGAACAGGTCGAATGAAATAGAAAATAGCTATTACTAGATTCATGAATGCTGTTATGCTAAATCCTATAGTCATTATTAACATTGATATTGTATTATCATTGTTAAGGTCAAAACTATAGATATTACCTAAAGCACTAATCAGCTCATAAAGAAATTCGTAACTTTCAGCATAGAAAACCCAAGCAAGTGCAAGTGTCAAAAACATAATTGGAACAGTTAACCAAATGATTAATCGTACAATTCTTTGAGATTTTCTTATTTTATTATCAATTAACGCAGTGCGAGCTTCAGATGCATCAATCATAAACATCCCGAATTATTAATGGAATCTTATCTTATATAACAATTAACATTCAATACAAAAGAGAGGTAAGGAGAAAAAATTGATTCGGAAGTTAACAAACCATTTGAAACTGAATCAGATTTTTGTCCAATTTGTAGATATGAATTCAAAAAATAAAGGAAATAAAGGGGATGAAATTTCTCTCTGATTAATAATAACAGAAGCTCCTTATCTCATTTTTATTACTTAGCGAGAAATGTATGGAAAAAAATTGAGCATAGTCTTTAGAACAATATAAAATCCATAAAGAATTTTAAAAGAGCTGAAATCGTTGTTTATTTATGACGAAAGTACTTATTTTTAATGGAAGCCCAAGAAAGAAAGGCAATACTTCTGTTTTAATCAAGGAATGTGTGAGAGCGATTAATGATTCAAGTAAGGAAGCAGAGATTTTTTTCCTAAATGATATGACCATTAAATCTTGTCAGTTCTGTGATTGGTGTATAAAAAACAATGCACTATCATGTGTTCAGAAAGATGATATGAATAACTTGTATCCAAAATTACTTGAAAGCGATGTTATTGTTCTTGCTTCACCGATTTTTTGGTTTAGTGTTTCAGCTCAAATGAAATTATTTATTGATCGTTTATACGCTCTACATGGAAAGGATGGTTATGTTTTAACACAAAAGAAAATAGCTACAATATTGGTTTATGGTGATAGCAATGTGGATCGATCTGGTGTTAATAATGCAATTGGTTCAATAGAAGATTTAATTCGCTATATGAAAAGTGAGAATATCGGAATTGTTCATGGAACAGCATATAAAATAGGTGACGCTGAAAAAAATAAGGAACTGATGTCTCGAGCATATGAATTAGGATCAATAATAAGTAAATAAAGTTGATAAGTCTCAAAACAAACTTTTTTGCTTGTTTCATTTGGTTATAAATCGAATTAATTAGAAAAAACTGGTCCGATCGCTGAGATTTGAATTCTTGATATACTTTTTGTTATTTTATTCTTTAGCTACTTTCGTTTTTTCAAATAGGATTTAACCTTAGTTAATAATTGCCTTGATTTCTTTTTGCTTATTTTACTAAGAGCAACAATTCCATCTTCTTTTTTATCAAGTTTCTTGAGTTCTGTTTCAACCAAAATAGTATCCTTGTGGAATGCTTGTCCTTTGAAGCTGATTTCAATTTTATCAATTTGATATTTCTCAATATACTTCTTGGGCATGCTCTCTAAAGCCCAATCTAAATAAACTCTGTTGTTTACATGTCTGTTAAGGTCTAGATCAGAACGTCTAACCACTAATTCAGCTTTCGAATCAACTTTCTCAGGAAGAGCTAATTTTGGGAAATCATAATTTACTGACCGTTCATCACGAATTGGAACACCTGAGAAACGATTCAAATAACTAACTGGACGTCTTTTTATAAAATTAAATAATATCCAACTTGTGGTAGCACTACATAGAATCTTACCAGATTCATCTAGCATCTGAAAATCTCTTAAAGAATATTTCTTACTCTCACTTTTTGCAACCCATGAACGAACAGTTAATAAATCGTTCAATTTTGGGTAACTATGCATTTCTATATAATATCTTAGTAAGTACCAGGTCAAATTTTGTTTGAATGTTTGTTGGAAACTTAACTCAAGATTAAAGGCATGTTCATAAGCTATTTGCTGTAAATAGTCAACAATCGCTGTGAATTTTACTTCTTCTGTTTCAGTTATTTCTAAAGCTCTTGGTTTTACTTGCATCTCATAAATCTCTATCATAACTAAATACCAACTCTATGATAATAATAAACTTAATGATTCCAAAAGTAGTAGTTCTAAATCCTAGAATATAGTATAAACCTGCAAATGCATTAGTCCAACATGTTTTTGCAAAATATAAATTAATACAAAGGAGTAATATAATTTCTCTTACTCAGGGAGTGTAAAATTGAGATATAAAAAAATATTCTATTCTATCTTTTATTCAATTTTAATTGTTTCAGTGTGTTTTTTTGGAATTAAAAGCATTAGTAATATAACAAATAGTAAAAATAATGCAAATGAAATCTCAATTATTGACAAAAACAATAATTATTATGACAAATACATGTCTAGTACAATTATCGAAAACATAGGGCAATTGTCTAATGAAGAAATTCTATTTTATTGTAGCTTATCATATGGTAAAATAGCGTTCTGTAAAAATAAAATTCTACTTTATCTTGATAATTCAAAGGAAGTTATAACACTATTTTTTGTTAACTCAAATCCTATAGAACCTGTTGGGAATAATCCACAAACTACTCGGAGTAATTACTATCTTGGCTCAAGAGGAACTTTTACTGATATAAAACATTATGATTGTATTTTATACACAGAAATTTGGACTGGAATAAATCTTCAATACAAAATAACCTCAAAGGGATTGAAATACGATTTCATTGTTGCTCCAGGAGGAAATCCAAATGATATTAAAATTCAATTCATTGGGCAGGATAGTTTAGACATTATGGACAATAAACTAGTATTTAATTTAGCGGGGATTAATTACATTGATGAAGGATTACTAGTCTACCAAGACAATTTTCAGACAAAAATAGAAGCCAAGTTCTCATTAATAGACACTAATACTTATGGATTCACAATCGGAAAATTCCAACATGATAAACATTTAATTATTGATCCAATTATTTATTCCACATATGTAGGTGGCAGTAGTGATGATAAGGCAGAATCACTTGCAATAAGTGATGCAAACAACATTTTTGTCGCAGGGGAAACAGAATCAGATAATTTCCTTGACACCGGAAATAACTATAACTTGTCAAATATGCTACAAGAGGATATTTTTGTAATCAAACTTTCTAGTGATGGTTCTACATTACTCTATTCTACTTTTATTGGTGGAAGTAATCCAGATTATCTAGGAGAAATTGTAATAGATTCAAATGAAAATGCTTATGTTGTGGGCTATACTGGATCCAATGATTTCCCAGTTACTAGTGGAGCGATGAATGATACAAAACAAGCAGGAAATGATGGATTTTATCTAAAACTTTCATCTACTGGTACATTGGATTATTGTACATACTTTGGCGGAGATGGTAATGATAAAGCACATTCATTAGTAATGGATTCAAGCTCGAATCTTTATATCACTGGTTTAACATCATCAAGTAGTTTTCCAACAACTGAAGGAGCATTTAATACATCCAATAATGGGTGGGTAGACTGTTTTGTGTTGAAAATATCCAGCATATCAGCAGTAATACAATATTCCACTTTTATAGGTGGTTTACAAACAGATGAAGGCATTGATATTGCAGTGGATGATTTGGGATATTGTTATATTGTTGGTAATTCAAATTCAGATGATTTTCCAACAATACTAGGTGCATATGATACAACATATGGTGGTTATATGGATGTTTTTATTTCAAAACTCTCAATAGATGGATCAACTCTAGTTTATTCTACATATTTAGGTGGCAATATTGATGATGAGCCGTATGCTTTGATTTTAGATGATGATAACAATGCTTACGTTGCAGGATATACTAAATCTGGTGATTTCCCAACAACCATTGGTGCATATGATACTGTAATAAACGGCGGTAAAGATGCTTTTGTCTCGAAAATTTCAACTGATGGAAGTAGTTTGTCATACTCAACTTTTATTGGTGGCTTTTTATATGATGAGATTAATGATATTGATCTTGATGAGGAAAAGAATGCTTATCTTACTGGATGGACTTTTTCAGATAATTTCCCTCTCAGAGATGATGCAGAATATAATTATATAAAAGGAGAAACAGATGCATTTGCAGTTAAATTATCAGCAGATGGTACTTCACTTATTAACTCAACTTATTTAGGTGGTATTTATATTGATCATGGACTAGCACTTAAATACATATCAGATGACTCTTGTTACATAGTAGGTTTTACTTCATCACTTGATTTCCCAACAACAGATGATGCATACAATAAGACATATGGTGGATTTTATGATTGCTTCATCATGAAATATTCATTTACAGGTGATTATTCCCCTATTACAACCACTCCCCCGCCTGTTACAGTCACACCACCACCTGAAACTATTACGATTCCTGAAACGATTACTCAAAATAACACAATAACTGTAACGGTTGAAACCGGGATAATCTTCACATCAGTAATAATTGCTTCATCAATTGTTTCAACAGTTTTAGTAGTTCTTCTAAGGAAAAGACGAAAATAGTGAAAAAAATTAGAATGGAGTAATATATTTACTCCACAAATTTCTCTTTTTTAGCTTATTTTATATCTGATACTTCTAAAATGGCTTGTGTAGGTATAAACTCTTTTTTGTATTTGTTCGTAAAAGCTGACATTCATAGGTTTAGTATTTTATTTTCTTCTTTTCACGTAAGTCATTATAGTGTAAATTCCGTAACCAATTATAACAATACCAATATCTATTGTAAGAACATAAACTGCAACAATTAATAAAATATCCCACCATATGTTAGAACAAATTTCTCCTTGTGTTGCTATGATGCCTATAACGGATATTAATAGAAGAAAAGTAGTTGGAAGAGTTAAGATAAAGAGTGCAAGAAGCAATTTTTTATTTTTTTTACAATTTTATTGGCTCTTTTTTTGGTTGATAGGTGCTTTGTACAGAGCCACATGAAACACAGTATTTTTTCTGCTCAAAAGTAGGTTGTTTACAAACCTCACAGTTAGTGAGAGATAATTCTCCTTTCTGATGTTATTATTGGATTACAATTGATGTCAACAATATTATCTAATTTTATTGCGCCATTCTTCAAAACTGCATGAACCACCAATAAACGAGTAACAATAAGTCTGAAGAGAATATAACTTCATAATCAAATTTATACAGTAAAAGAAGATAAGATCACAACCTTACTCTTTAAAGATACAAATCTTGCTATTTTTAACCCTTATTATATCTTTAAGTAGTTATTACAATAAGCACTGACTAAAACCAAGCTACACAATGAAACCTATTAGTCTTTAAAAAAAATATTAAGGTAAAAAATAAAATCAATGAACTTTACAGTATGCTTTGAGAAAATTCAAAGTCATTTAATTGTAAATTAATATACATGAAAAAGTTGTATATTTGATCAGACTATTTTTATTTAACTCGATTGATCTAATTTATAATCTTTCCATCTTTAAGTCTTATCAACCGCATATCTTTATTTATTAAAGATTCATCATGAGTTACAAGAATAATTGTTATGCCTTTTTTTTGATTTATCTCAATAAAGAGTTTAATGATTTCTTTTGCTAAAAGAGAATTTAAATTACCTGTGGGTTCATCAGCCAGAAGTATTTTTGGTTCAATTGTCAATGCACGTGCAATAGCTACTCTTTGTTTTTCTCCACCACTTAATTCTTCAGGATAATTATCAATATAATCCGCCATTTCAAGAGTTGCTAAAACTTCTTGAGCAATATTTCTTCGTTTATCCCTCTCAATTCCTTTGAATAGTAATGGTAATTCAACATTCTCAAGAACGGTTAATCCAGGATGTAAATTAAACATTTGAAAAACAATACCTATGGTATTTCTTCTCATTAAGCTTAATTGATCTATGGTCATTCCCTTTAACGATTTCCCATCGATAACTACATTTCCTTGAGAAGGTTGCAATAATCCTGCAATAGTATTAATTAAAGTAGTTTTGCCACAACCACTTTTACCCATAATTGCCACAAATTCTCCTTTATTAATCTCTAGATTAACATCTTTTAAAGCATGAATTTGTTCAGAACCAAATTGATATGACTTAGAAAGTTTCACACAATTAATGAGAATGCCCTTTTTTTGGTTTGGTGTTTTTTTCATTTTTACCGCCTTTTCTTTTTTGGTGATGATTTCCTTTTAGAGTCTTTTTTTCTTGTTTCTTCTAAGGTGATTTCACTAACAGCTTCTTGTATGTGTGGTAGAATTTCTATACGGTCAGTTGTTCTCCTAATTTTAACATAATTTTGAATACCAAGTTCTTTTATGAATGATAAAGGAATTCGCACAAGACCAAATTCATCCATATAACTTACTTGTTCTTTAGAGGAATCCAGTTCAAATGTCCTAGCAATATCAATATTTAATAGAAGACCATCAGAAATATGATAAACAACATCAGCTTTTTTTTCTAAATAATGATCATGAGAAACAATTACAATTGTTTTGTCAAAATAATTGTTCAGTTCACTTAAAAGTGTAAAAATTTCAGCTGTTGTTTCTGAATCTAACTCACCTGTTGGTTCATCCATTAATAGAATTTTGGGATCATTTGCTAAAGCTGTTGCTATTCCTAATCTCTGGATTTCTCCCCCAGAGAGTTGAGATGGTTTATGGTTCATTCTGTGACCTAATCCAACAGCTTGTAATAACTCCTTTGCACGCTCTTTCTGTTTACTTTGTGGTATTTTTCCAGCAATTCTCATAGGTAAAAAGACATTATTAAGTGCTTTTTCGCTTGTTAAAACATTTCTCAAAGGAGCCTGCCAAACAAATCCCACCCAGTTACGATGATAATCAATGATTTGTGAATCAGAAAAAGTATTTAATAATTTACCTGCTACATGAACCGTACCACTAGATGGAAACTCCAGAGCCCCGAGAATCTTCAATAGTGTAGATTTACCTGCACCAGATGGACCAACAATAGCCACTATTTTCCCTTTTTTGACTTTCAGCTCGACTCCTCTTAGAGCAGCAATTTTAATTTTCTTTGTTCGATTATAATAAATCTTAATTACATTACGACAATCAATCATAAGACTCATTTTGTAATTCCAACTCCTGAATAAAGAATTTATATTTTTTTGTAGAAGAATGCAAAGACCAGCTCATAATAGCTATAATATTTAGCAATAAAAGTCCAAGAAATATTATTCCAACAATCCAATAAATATCTAATTTACCAACAGAAATGGAGAAATTGTACTTCATCTGATTAATTAGGAAAGTTAGACTAGGCATACCAATAATGAATCCAAATGATAAGCCTGAAAATAAAATGGACAATTGTTCGATTAAAGACAAAAAGAAAATTTGTTTTCTACTTATACCTAAAGCAATAAATAAACTAATTTCTTTTTTACGATTAATCTCTAATATTGTAATATTAATGAAAGAAATAATTAGAAATAATAAACCAATTAAATAAAAATTTGTCACTGAAAAAGTATTTAATATATACCAGGAAGGTTCTTCCCAAAATTGTAAATAACCATCATTAATAGTTACTAGTGTTTCATTTGAAGTGATAACCTCATTTTCTAAATAATTCACAATTTGATTATGCTCTTTATCTGGTACATTTAGCAAAAGAAACTGATTGACATCTGTATTATTTTCAATAAAAACTTCGCTTGTTCCCTTTCCTATTACAAAAGGTATTCCTTCTATTTGCTTATCATTCTCAAAGAAGAAAGGCCAAGAACCAAAATAATCTACTACTGTAAGTGATAACCTATCACTACTTCCATATGTGGTTGTTAATGAGTAACTATAACCAATTTCCCAGGAATTAGAATTAGCAACTTCTCGATTTGATAAAATTGTTAGATTTTGACTTAGTTTTGATATTGCTTCTGATGGTTCATTCAGTATGAAATTCTCTTTGAAATAAGCTGCTGTTAGAAAGGTATTTGGATTAATGATATAAAATACTAAGAGATCACCTATCAAATAGTTTTGTATTTGGATTTTTGTTACTTCTGTATATAGTACATTTAAAGGAAGAGAATCGATCAACATAGGTAGATTACTTTGAGCACTAAGGTTAATACGCACATCAGCACCAATATCAAAATATGCTTTTTCAGTGCTAAACTGATTAATAGTAGCATTTGTTTGAACTAAAATCAACAAATAAGAAACAATTACAGTAATTGCAACAACATTTCTTGTGAATGTTTTTTTACGAATGTTGAATAACTTTATTGAAAAGGAAAAGAGTCCATCAAAAATATTTCTGAAATAATTTCCAAGTAATGATATTAAGTTTGGTATAAAACGTATTAGTATTAATACTATTCCAGAAATAATTACAATAATTCCGATGAAGAAGCTACAAAACTGGGTGATAAAATCATGTATATATTCTTGGAAAAAAGCTTTTTCTATAATTATGATGCCCACTCCGATGAAGAGTAAAAGAAAATCTAAGTATAGCTTCTTCCATAAAGAAACGTTTCCGATTGTATTTTCTTCGGCATCAATATTCTCCTTATCTTTGGTTAAAGCAAGAATTGGTTTGATATTCCTAAGAGCAGAGAGTGATCCTAAAACGATCACAATTAAAAATATCCAAAGTATGTTAAGATAATTAATTGATAATGCACTACTAATTTCTATAGCTATTGTATTCTGGAAACCAAAGAGATTTGGGTTTCTAACTATTAACATTGTAAGAGGAATAGAAAACCCGAGTCCAATAATAAAAGCTAGAACAAGAGAGAATACAAATTCAGTTATAATAAAAAAGAGTAATTGTTGTATTGAAGTTCCTTTCGAATAATAAAATGAGAAAAGATTAGTACGTTTATTAGCAAAATATTCGTTACTAAAATATAAGATTAACAAAGATATAAGAATTGTAGGAATAGTAAATGTTAAAGCTAAAATATCAATAAGAACTAAAGCTTTATTCAAATCAGCTATATGTAAGATGATAAAAAGATTAAAAGTAATATCAGCATTAAAAGAGAATTCATTCATAATATATTCTTGTGTGAAATATACAAATTGATAAATTCCTTCTTCTAAAAGAGCTCTATCATCAAAATTAAGTTTAGAGTAATCCATATCTATTAGTGCATTAATTGATATATCATAAATTGAAGCAGTTGAATTAATAAACGCCAAGTAATTTTTAAAAATCTTATCCGAAACAATAATCGCTATGCTAGGTTGTCCATTAATTTTAGATATTTCATTAGAAGGATGATCATTATGTGAATCCCAAACAATCTTTGAATGAAAATCTAGAGTAAAATTATTCTCACTAATGTCTGTAAAACCATCTCCAAAAATCACATAACTCTCATTGAATATTGAT
>JAHLVW010000029.1 GCA_019058275.1 Candidatus Heimdallarchaeota archaeon | reverse complement strand
TAATCTAATGCTGAACCATCATTAGTAAGTAATCCTGAAATAGCTTTTCCAGCATCAATTGCACTTCCTCCTCCTAATCCAATAACAGCTTGTGATTTGTGGTTTCTACCCTTATCTAAACCTTGGTCAATTTGCTCTATGTCCGGTTCACCTTGAATGATGATATTTTCAAAGTCAAGTTTATGTTCAGTTGAAATTTGTTTTAATTTAGATTCTACTAATGAATGATTTAATACACTTTTACTAGCAACAATTAGACTCTTTGATCCATAGATCGTCCGAATATCCCCAATTTTTTCAAAAGTACCTTTGCCAAAATGAATATATGGTAAATTTAAAAACTCAAAAGTAATTTCTTCAGGCAACCTACTTCACAACCGATTTTTTTATTTATTTAGCGATAAAAGCTTCTTCTGTTGTTGGGAATATATTCTTGTGTTTAATTCCCTCTCGAGGTTTTGCCATCATTGTTGCAACAGTCTCTCGCCATTTTTTGTAATGGTCAGTTTCTTTATGAGCAGTTATACCTTCTTCATTTTTATAAACCTCATAAAGAAAGAATTTATTTGGATCATCTAAGCATTGAAGAACGTCAAATCGAAAATTCAAAGGTTCATCTCGAGTATTTTGAGCATTCTCTAAGGTTGCTTTGATAAATTCATCTTGAAATTCCTTTTTGACATAAACAGAAACACATACAACATACAATTTGGTATTCCTCCTTGTTATTTAACTAAAGAATGAGTTTATATCAGTATTTTGCTCTCAGGTTTCTTCATCCTCAAAGCTAAAAGATTATCCTCGATAAATATCTTCTTTATTATCATCCGAATCAATCTCTAGTTTTGTTTCTTCTAACTTTATCAATTCATTTATGTCAGGATCTTCATGATCATATAAAATAGTCTCAACTTCGTTCTCTTGTTGTTTTTTACGCCTCATGTAAAATATTATCGCAACTATAAAAATTAGTGGAATTATTACTACAATAATCCAAATATTAGTTGATGTATCATTTGACCCCTCTGAGGTAGTAATCTGTGGTGTCTCAAATAAATCTAATATTAAAGTATAATTTCCATAACCTGAATATCTTTTTACTCGAATAAACCATTCACCTGTTACATCAATATTGAAACTAATAAACTCATTTGAATCTGACCTCATGCTTGAACTTCTTTGATCAAAACTTGGCTCATATAACAACAAATCAAAATCACAAAATAGCTCACTAGATAGATTAATTCTTATTGCTTCTCCTTCTGTTGCATCAAATTTATAGTAATCATCCTCATCTCCACCTTCAAATGTTCCTGGAATTGTTCCTTTATCTACAAGCATAGCATCTTGAAAGCTATTCCCTGCATCTCCTCCTGTTCCATCTTCTGGATTAACATAAATTGGTATGTTATTATTATCATATTTTGCTTCAATAAATTGAATAGTGGAATCTGAACAATGAAGTAGTGTAATCATAGAGAAAAGTATCAGAAATGTAATAGTTTATAGTTCTTTTCTTGCATGAATCAATCTAACTTCTGACAAAATGCCACTCTCTAGCTATCTTTTTCGTATCCAAATGAATAGCCTTGAAGATCATTCTCTTGTAGTTCTTCAAATTTAACCTTCTCTTTTTTTGTATAAACTATTTTTACCTTCTTCTTATCTCTTGTTCTTTTGATCACTTGTGTGACACCTACTACAATTCCTATGATAACTATAAAAACTAAAATTGTTGGTACTAACCAATTACCCATTGTATTATCTGGGCTTTTAGTTATGTTAGTATCTGTATAATAGTATGTTTCTGTTATATCTGACCTAGTTACTAGATAATAGATACCAGAACCGCTTCTTTTTAGTACATGGATATAATAAGTTCCTGCATCGTAGATATTCAAAATAATTGACTCAATTGAATAGTCATTTGTATTGTTGGCTATGGGTAATTCATTTGTATCATATAAAATTAAATCAAAATTCGTGTCAGCTTCGCCTGCTATTTCAATTGTGATGCTAGTTAAAATTGGAATATAAATCTTATAATAATCATGAGCATCTCCATCTGGCATAGAGCAAATATAGGTCCCGAAATCTATTGACATTGCATTTGTAAAGTTATTTCCTGAATCTAAAGTGCTATTACCATCATTTTGAGTAAAAATAGTATTTTGATTTTCACTTGTGGTTAATGTTTTTACTATGTTTTGATTTCTAATATTTGTTAGATTAACATTATCAAAAAGCGGTAAACCTAATATGATGAAAATTAGATAGACATTGGAATATCTTAATATTTTTCTATTACCAATTCTCCAATTCATCCTTCTCAGCAATGCTCCAAGAATATATCCCTAAATATCTCAAGTCTAAATATTATTCAGTCAATTAAATTAAAAAAGCTTTACAAATTTGTTGATTTTCAAATAAAAGTAAATTATCTACAGAAATAATAAAAAATAAAGAAATTTTACCTTCATAATGTAATCGAGATGAGTGGAAACATAAATCATGAAAATAACATTTTTACAAATTTTTTAAGAGATTATAATGTGATTTCACATGAAATTTTTAATCAAATTTCTAAATCACTGAATATTTCATTATCAACTCATCAGAAAAATATGTACGCTCTAGTCAAAGAAATTCTCTATAAATTGTTTATCTCCTTATATGATACAAGCTATGATATTGATTTTCTACAATCTGAAAAAAAGAAAGATGATTCATTTCGCTATCTGGAAAAAAATTACTATAATTATATTTCAGAAAAGTTGATATCAAAATATTCTTTTACTTTCTTTGAAGAAACCTTGCAAGAGAATATCTCTCCATTTATCTTTTCCTTGTTATTTGAAAACTCTTTAAAAAGTTCTACTAAACAGAAAGGTGGCATATTTTTCACATCTCCTGACGAAGTGAATTTCATGTGCAAAGAAGCATTAATTCACTATTTAATTAAAAATACCCCAATTTTACCTGAAAAGATAATTGATTTCATTACAAGTGATGGTAATAATAAATTTGAAATAACAATTACTGATTTGAATTCCATTAAAAATTGTTTGAATGAGATTAACATTCTTGATCCTGCTTGTGGTTCTGGTGCTTTTATCATTGGGATGCTTTTGCTTTTAAGAGATATAAATTCAATATTGAATCGTCTTTTGGGCAATCAAATTCAAGAGGAAGAGCTGATAGAAAGGATAATTTCTGAAAACCTATATGGTTTGGATATAAATTCTAAGGCTTTATCAATCTGTAAGTTGAGATTAAATTTTATTAAGGCCTTTTTTACATTAAAAGAAAGTAAGTACTTATCTGATTGCAATCAATTTAATCTCTATAGTCGAAATGCAATATTAAACCCCTTAGAAACTATAGATGATTTTCCTAAAACATTTGAGATTATCATAGGAAATCCTCCATTTATTAGACAAGAACAATTTGTAAAACAAAATGAGCAAATTGATTCAACATTTAATTTTAAAACAGATATCATGAATAGTCTGGAGAAATCTTTTGATCAGAAAGTATCTTTGCCAAAGAGCTTGAAAAGCGATTTCTACATTTATTTCTTCTATAAAGGGATTAGTCTGTTGAAGAAGGGAGGAGTTTTATGTTTTATATCATCCAATTCATGGTTAGATGTGAAATTTGGTGAAGGATTTAAGGAGATTCTTACAAAACACTTGCTGCTAGAAACAGTCATAATAAACCAAACAAGAAAGCTATTCTCTGCAGGTGTCAATGTAGCAATTACAATAATCGTTAATCCACTAGATGTTAAAGAAATTAATGAATCAGTAGTACGATTCGTTGCTCTAAAACAACCATTCACTTTACAATTATCTGAGAATAGTCTACAAAAAATGCATATAACAGAATCCTACTTTGAAAATGATCATATCATAGTAAGAGCTATCAAACAAAATCAGCTTATTGCTGATTATAAGCATGAAAGAAGTATCTTGCGAGATAAATGGAGTGCAAAATTCTTCAAAGTGATACCTAAAATCCATAAAATATTCAAAAAAATTGAAGATAAATTAGTTCCATTAGCAAAACTTGGAAAGGTACGATATTCTGTAAAAACTGGTTTGAATGAGTTCTTTTACCTTGATAAGGAAAAATTAGATCAGTTCAAGATTGAAAAAGAATTTTTGATACATGTACTGAAAAGTCCCAAAAAAATTAGTAGATTATTAATTGATTCTAATAGATTAGAGAAGAAATTATTTCTCTGTACTAAATCAAAAGAAGAACTACAAAAGAATCAAAAATCAAATGCTTTAAGATACATTCATAGAGGAGAAAAACAAAAAACGAGTCCAAAACAACAATCATTTGTTGGTATTCCTTGGTTTAAAGTTCCATCTGTTCAAAACAATAAGCCCTATTGGTATTCTGTTAGAAAGGTTCAACCAGCAGATATTTTCTGCAATAGATTTTTTGATAGAAGATACTTTTTCACTTATACAAATGAATTAATTGTCGAAGATCAAACATTTTATGGTGTAATCTTAAATGACGATTATCGAGCATATAAAGAGCTCATAATTGCTCTGCTCAACAGCACAGTAGTCTACTTAATGATAGAATTATATGGACGGATTTCATTAGGGAAGGGAGCATTACAATATGCAAAGTATGAATATGAGCAATTATTAGTGATAGATCCAAAACTTTTAAATGAAAATCTTAAAGGGGAAATTTGGAAGAGTTTTAAACCACTACTCAAACGTGATATAAAATCTGTTTTCGATGAATGCCAATCTCATGATAGAATTTCATTTGATAAAATTATATTTAGCTTTTTAGAACTAGATGAAGAGGAAATTCAATTTCTATATGATTTTCTAATTAATTTGGTGAAAACTAGATTGGAAAAATCTGGTCAGAAATTTCCATGAAATCTTAACTAAGATACTCTTTAGCAAGCTCATACATGGCTTTTACTGTTAATTCAACAGATTTTATTCTTACTCTTTCATTTACATTATGTGCCATTTCAGTAATTTCTGCTCCTGGAGTATTTGGTTCAACTAAACTGAAACCATAACCATTTCCACCATTTCGTCTAATATATCTAAGATCTGTTGCACCATAAGCTATTACTGGAACAACTGAGCTATTTGGTATAAGCTTTTGAAATGTGCGTTTTATCGCATCGACAAACTCTGTGTTTAATGGACTTGCGGATCCAATATTAACTAATGAATCTTCAAGAATAGTAATTTCAACTTCTTTGACTAGTTTCTTACCAAGTGCCTTTTTTATGTGCTTTTCAGCATAATTGAAATCTTGTCCAGGTAATAATCTACAGTCAATATCTACTCTACTAGAACCAGGTAAAACATTGATTTTTTGACCCCCCCTTACAATGGTTGTTGCAAATGTAGTTCTACTCATACTGTGTATTGGTGCTGCCATTGATGGTGCAGTTTTACTCAAAATTTTCAAAGCTAGAGAGAGGAACATTTTCCTTGTTATTAACATTCGTTGAAAGAAGTCAACTCCTAAACCTTTAGCTAGGTGTTTTAGATATTTAGTAGTATATGAC
>JAHLVW010000028.1 GCA_019058275.1 Candidatus Heimdallarchaeota archaeon | reverse complement strand
AGTTTACAGTTATTCGATTTTTTTGTTTTTCATTTTGCTTAGTTGAACTAGGATTTACATTTAGAACGATTTAACATAAAACTATGAGAATGAATATTAAATTGCATTGAATCAATGATAGTAAATTATTACTAATTCATCTTCATTAGCTGCTGATTTATAAAATTCAACCAAATCATCCGAATATGGAAAAAAGTTATCTATGTCTTCCTCTTCCCATTTATCATCTTTAGGATAAATTTCTAGCTTTGAGAATTTCTCATAATCATATCTTTTTTTCAATTCCTCTTTTGTGATACTTTGAAGCAATTCTGCAATTTGCTTTACAACAGTCCTAATTTGATATGATGGAAATCCAAATCCAGTATCTAATTCATCAGTTAATAAATTTCCAGCCAGAAGAGTTCCCCATTCTGCCCACCCTTTGGTATTAAATAGCTGTTTTCCATATAACAGATAGTAAAATCCTTCCCATGTTTTTTCTATCCAAAGATCTCTTGGATTATTTTCTATTCTTGCTTGTTCTTGTAAGAATTCTAAAAGCTTATCCCCGTTATCTTTTATTTCTAGAAGTTTTTCTTCTTTTAATCTTACAAATGAAACATGAATTCCCATCGTATTTCATATCTAACTCTTTGCTTTTTCTTATATAGTACTAATTGCACTACACATCAAAGTTTATTGGTTTTATCTTTATAAGCAGCTTGAAGTTTTCTAGCAAATTATTTTATAATATCTAATGGAATTTTATCTATAGCTTTTCTGATCTTTTCTTGATTCAATAATAACCTCTCTTTAGTAAGCTTAGCATTTTCTCTAATACATGTACCTTTACTTGTCTTGATATGTTCTTCATACTTAGTTAATATAGAATTAATTTTAGAAATTATAAGATTCTTAGTCAAATCTATTCTATTATCAGTTTTTTTGAAAATTAGTATATGTTCCTTCTCAATATTTCCTATTGCTCTATTGGCATATTTACTGCCTGGATCAATATTCCTAGTTATTGTTTTGAGATGTCTTAGTCCTAGACTTTTTCCTAATGTGATAAAATGCTTATGTGTATGAATTCTTTCAAATTCAATGCAAGAATCACCTGCAACTATACAAATATGACCATTAGTTTTTGTTGCTTTGTTTATTTCTTGAATTGCTCTATACATATCCGCTAAGTATTCTGTCAACAACCTAAATCTATTTTCTTTATTTCTTCTATGTGCTCCCATTTCCTTTTGTCTAAAATTCTCATAATCTAATTCTAGGAAAATAAGATTATAGATATGTATTCTATAGTAGTCAAAAACATTAACATAAGTAGGGGAAGTAATAACTAAATCAACTGATTCTCTTGAAATTTCTTCAGGATATCTTCTCGCATCATCATTAAATATCTTAACTTTAGGTTTATAACTGGTCTTTGTAAGTTGCAGATTGTAACCAATCATTAAATTTGACATACGTTCAATTCTTCTTTCAAAAGTTCTCCAAAAATCAAACTTTCTTGATCTTGAATCAAAACAAGAATAAATAGTAGCTGATAAACCAATATTCAGAAAATCTCTGAATTCTTGATCTGGTATATCATTAATTTTATCTTTTATAATTAGTATTTCATTAGTAATATCTTCAGTAAATTTGGCTGATTTTCTTCTATTAGGAAGAATAATTTCTAAACTGATTTTGTTTCTATTATCATAATCCGTTTTTTGATTGAGAAAAAAATCTAATGAACTATTTTTGCTTTTCATTATTTCTTTATTAATTTCTTCTTTTAGTGATTTCCAAAAAACAACTAGTTTTTGTTCATCCAATGGTGTTGTTTTTACTTTAGATATTAAACAAGCTAATGGATTCAAATCAATTCCAATAGCATTTCTTTCATTTATCTGGCATTCCACTAAAGTAGTTCCACATCCACAGAATGGATCTAAGATTGTGTCTCCCTTTTTCGTTAAATTCTCAATCAAAACTTTTGGTATTTGAGGTATAAATCTTGCTGGATATTGATGAAATGAATGTGTAAGATATTGAGTGTTTTCTTCTGTGAACTCCCAATTAATTCTTGAAAATTTATCTAAAATATCTTTATCCAATATTATCCACTCAAATATCATTTCTCCAATAAACTATCATCACTTCTATCCAAATCTAAGTACTTCTTCTCTTAGAGGTTTTATTCCTGTTTTGGTAACTAGCTTCGAAATATCATATCCATAAACTTCAATTATTTTTTCAAGTACTCTCATAATGTTTTTACCTTATTTTCTTTCTATCGAACCTCTCATTTCATTTTACTTAAAAGCATATAATTTTGCTATTTTTATATGAAAATCAGCTATGTTTTATTGAATACTTTTTGTACCCTCCCTACAAAAAGTACTTTTAGCTTGAAGATGTTAATAGGAACTAAAAAGGTGTATTAAATGTCCTCCTCTCCATTAAAAATAAAGAAGTATCTTGACTTGATTCCAGAGGATTTTGCAAGAAGTGTGTCATTTAGTCCTGATGGTCAATATTTAGCGACTGGAACAGAGAGTGATGGAGTACTTATCTATAATATCACGAATTGGAAAGTAGTTGTTGAACTTCCACATGATTCTACTGTTCATTCAGTAGAGTGGAGTTCAGATAGCAAGTTTTTAGTAAGTGGTGGTATTTCTGGT
>JAHLVW010000027.1 GCA_019058275.1 Candidatus Heimdallarchaeota archaeon | reverse complement strand
TACTTCATTGTCCTTGGGAGTAGGTTTTTCTACCTCTTTGAGCTGAAGAACTTCAGGAGGTCCGTATTTTTCATATACAATTGCTTTCATATTTAATCACGTTTAGTTTCTAGAAATAGGCTTCATCTTCTTTTATTTCTCTCATATAACAATAATCCAATAACGTATATGACTATACTAATGGTAAAGAGGATTCCAAAGTCACGCCATATTATAGAGTCAGTTAAAGGTGTTCCAGCAAAAATATAACTCAAACCTTCTGTAGCATAAAAACTTGGAAATATCCACTTAAAGCTGTCTGCTCCAATAAATGCTGGGGGAATAAAGGTAGCAAATATCTGTTGGGGTACGATAAAAATAAAAGCTAAACCACCTGCTGCACCAGCAGTTTTAGCAAAGTTTGCTGTGATTAGTCCAAATCCTACAGAGCAAAAGGTGAGAAGCACCAAAAACGCAATCACTAATAAATATCCTACAACACCGTTTTGGGGTCGATATCCAACAGCAACAGCAAGACCTAGTCCCAGCAATACTTGAATAAGAGGTTTAATTGTATAGGATATCATTTGGCTTAATATATACTCTGCAGAGGTTAATGGTGTTGTATTAATTCTCTTTTGTATACCAGTTTCACGTTCACCCGCAACAGCAGCAGCAACATCATATATTGTTAATAAACTAGCATAAGCAAGAAATCCTGGAAGCATTATTTCGAATATAGTATAATCTTCATGCCATCCATAATTATCACCCATAGCAAATCCAAAAATTAGAATGAGTAATGGAACTAATAATAGGGTAAACACCAATACAAGTGGGTCCATTATTTGTCTTGTCATCTCTAACTTAACGATAGTAAGAACTCTTCGTGGTTTCATGATTAAATCCCCTCCAAAATACTTCTGCCAGTAATTTTCATAAAAACTTCTTCTAGATTTTTAACTTCATGTTCCTCGATTAATTGTTGAGGTGGTCCCATCGCAATAATCTTCCCATAATCCATGATTGCAACTCTATCGCATAGCGCTTCCGCTTCTTCAATATAATGGGTGGTTAAAATAATTGTTTTATTTTCACCTATTTGAGTTTTAAGAAATTCCCAAACTTTTCGTCGATTTCGAGGATCCATTCCCACAGTTGGCTCATCTAAGAAAAGAATGTCAGGTTCGTTAATTAGAGCAATGATTAAGCTTAATTGTCTCAACATTCCTCCACTATATCCTCTTGCTAACCGCTTCCGAGCTTCATATAATCCTAATAACTTAAGCAGTTCTTCTCCGCGTTCTATAATTTGATCACTTAGCATCAAATGCATGTTCCCGAAAAACTTAATATTCCCCAATCCAGAAAGAAATTTATACACAGCCGGTTCTTGAGGACATACACTAATCATTCCTTTAATTTTGTTAATCTCTGATTTTACGTTATATCCACTTACAAATGCTGTTCCTTCAGTTGGTTTTAGGACACCCGTTAAAATGTTAATTGTAGTTGTTTTTCCTGCTCCATTAGTTCCCAGAAGTCCGAAAACTTCTCCATTTTTAACGTGAAACGATATTCCATCAACCGCTAAAACATTGGGCATCTTTCTATTTCCCTTGAAGTGTTTCTTCAAATCCTTTACTTCAATGGAATAAGAATTAGCAAGATCATTAGTCTTCTTAATGTTTGAATCTTCATTTTCTTTGGATTCTATCATTATATTCACTAACCCATTCATTTTACAGTAATCTAGTTAAGAAGTTTACCTATTTAATTTCTCAATATATGCTCGATAATCTATTGATATGTAGTGGATCAGGATACCTATTCCTCCTAGAGTGCTGAATGAAATATGGGAAGGAGAACATTGTGCAAATTGCTACCAGAAACAGAGGGGATATTGTGATGGAATTAAATAAATATCATTATTTTAAGCTTAATGTTTTAGTTTAGAGAATAACGCAATTCCATTTTTAAGTTGTCTGTTTATCATTCATAGAATTATTCTTTTATTGGATGTCGTTCCTATGACAATTGTAGAAGAAAATTCAACAGCAGAAAATCGAACATTCGAAAGAAGATATGATCTTGATTGGTTAAGAATTATATCTATTGTACTTGTGTTTTTTATCATAGTTCACTAATATTCAGTATACAGACTTGGAGTATTAAAAATCCTGAAACAAGCCAACATCTAATTAAATGGATGCAACTCGGTTTGGGTCTTATTTTACCTTTGTTTTTTGTTATAGCAAGAATGAGTACATTCTATGCACTTAATTATGTAAAAGTAGGGAAATATACTTTGGCTAGAGCTATTCGATTAATGGTTCCATTTGCTATTGGAATTTTTACCATAAAACGATCGATTCGTAAAGAAGAGAAATATCTGCATGCAACACAACCAGAGAGATATACAATACTTGCAACAAAAATTGTTGGTTCGGCTATTCCAATTCATATAGTCATATATGCAATATCATTTGGTCTTATGGCTATATCAAGCGATTTTTTACCATTACTACGAGCACTACTCGTTGTACCCTATCTCATATTAGCTTCTCTCGTGGTTTTAGTTGGATTAACAACTTTTCTCTGGATTAAGAAACAAGGAACATTAACAATTAGGATTATTTCAACAATTGTTTCTGTTGCATCCATTGTATTCATCTGGTGGATGTTCCATTGGAATTGGATAGGATCATTTTTCAGCTAAAAGATCCTTTTCTCTCTTTTTTTTTAATCCATCAACCTATTATCAGATTTCTTTGGGAACATCACATTGAAAATTATCAAAAGTAGGATGAGACAGATTCCTTCTAATACCAAAGTTAACCAGTAACCAACCATCACAGTAAAGATGAAGCCTACTGCTAGTGCTAGCATAAACACTAAAATACTGACGATCTTTATCTCTTTGTACTTTGTTTTTACTTCTTCGATAACATATTTGTACTTAAATTTGCCAAACATGAGTATTTTCAAGAATAAACCACTCATACCAATAATGAATATTGCTGGTAATTGAACAGCAGTCATAATTAGTGCATCCATGAAGTAATCTTTATTCAATTGGAGAAGTATTGCAATTAAGACCATAAGTGGAACTGTTGAAAACAAGAATGGAATTTTCGCTTTGATCTGATCACGTATATTTATTGGTAATGAAGAGGTAATCGTTTCCCCACCTGTTTCTATGCTAGTTATTCCTATAATAATGAAGAATGTTGAGAAAATTGCAAAGCACATTATGTACAAAACCATTGCTGGGATACCTGTTTTCCCGAGATACATAGTTAGAGCATATGCTAAAGCAGAGGTAATTGGAATCATTATGGGCATAAGCATATAGGTAATCATTTGCAACTCTCGAGTAATGAGTGCGAAATCTCGTTTTAGATAAGCCCTAGTTGGTTTGCTAACTCTAACCTCAATAATTGTAGCTTTCTTTCTTGCACGTCTTTTCTGTGGTTTACTTTCCAATAAAGTTATATCTTGAAGTGTATGCAAGGCTTTTCTGAAAACTAGAATGGCTATACCAATTTGTAAAACGGTACCTACAATTGAACCTATGACAACTAATAGTGGTACTTTTGCTAGTCCAATGACTATACTTGTTAATAGAAATCCGCCTGAAAATGGAAATGGGATAAAACTAAGAACCTTGTTAACAATATCTGCTGATTGTGTTGAGATAAACTGGTTAGCTGGATCGAAAAGTAAAGGTAGTTTTGTAATTGCCATTTGAATTGTAAAGGAAGCAAGCATGGTGAAAAGGACATAAGCCAACATGCTTCCGATTCGGATAAAATTAGCTATTTTGGTGTTTTCTTCTTGATCTTCCATAACTTTAGCCATTTTACGACCCAGCAAAATTGCTATACTTAAATTGAAAACCGTGTTTGCTAGATTTATAATTAAACAAAAACCTACCATTAGAAAATTCTCTGCTAAACCAATCCCCATCCCCCTTGGCAAGTTAATACCAATAATTGTTCCAATAGGTAAAACAAGAAAAAGAACAATCATTTGAACGTTAATCCCTCTTAGGAATGTGAAAAAACTAATTTTACTAACATCCTTTCTTGAGTAGGGTAATGTGCTTATCCAAGTGTATGGTTCTTTTGATAAAAATCCCCAAGTAAAGGTAACTGAGAAAAGAATCAATATTATTGGTTGTAACAACAAATAGCCACTTACAGATAATCCCCCTGCAAAGAGATTCCAAGTATCTTCCACATAAGGTATTTCTGAAACGATGTTAATTTGAATGAATGAAAGAACCGGCATGGCTGTAAAGACTGCAATGTAGAAAGCAACCAGGATTTTCATTACTCTGGATGGAGTACCAATACTCTCTTTTTTCTTACCAATTCTTTCCAGAAATTTTGCTTTATTACTACCTGCTGCTTGTAATTGTGAATGAAACATTGCTTCAGTAAAGACTCTCTTTGAAATTTTATAGAGTTCTTTATTTGAATACTCTAATTCAGTCACCGGTTACCACCATTACCAGTTAATTCTCTCAAATTGCTAATGATAAGATTAACTGATTCATCTTGTTGAGTAAGTTTAAGGAAGATTTCCTCGAGATCTGCTCCAGCTTTATCAGCTAATTTTGACAACTCCTTCATAGTTCCAGTAGCTATTGCTTTCCCTTTGTTAATTATACAAATCCTATCACAAACATCTTCAGCAACTTCAAGGATATGAGTTGAAAAGATAACTGAACCACCATTTTCTGCATGGAGTTCCAAAATTTCTTTAACTATTTTAGCAGATTTTGCATCTAATCCGGTGAGTGGCTCATCCATAATTAATAACTTTGGTTCATGCAATAAAGAAGCAATAATCTGCATTTTTTGTTTGTTACCTCTAGATAGTGTTGCTATGAGTTTGTCATAGTATTGTTCAGCTTCCAAACTCTCGAGATATCTTTGCAATTTAGCTGTTGTTTCCTTTGGGTTTAATTTCCGAATTGATGAAGTGAAATCAAAAAGCTCTTTGGGTGTCATTGATTTGTATATCAAGGGTTCTTCTGAAACATACCCAATTTTTTGCTTAATAGCCATTTCATCTGTGCTTGGAAGCATATCAAAAACAGATATTTCACCTTCATCAGCTTCAAGTAATCCCAAAATAAGTTTCACAGTTGTTGTCTTTCCAGCACCATTAGGACCCAAAAGTCCGAAAATTTCACCTGAATTAACAGTGAATGACAAACCATCAACTGCTCGAACTTCACCAAAAGTTTTCACAACATTGTTTACTTCTACAATTCTCTTTTCCAATATTACCTTATCCAAATTTTTTATCTCATTATAGTTACGTGAGATTGACTGCTAACTATTATAAAGCTTCTTGAAAAGAAAAATTGTCATAGCTTTAGAAATTAGAATTGTCAAAAATGATGATAGAGCTACTTCATATTCATTTTAATTAAGAAATTCCAAGTTTTTTGATTCTAAAGAATGCCTAAGAAAGGTTTTGAACGCTCTTGAAACCTAATGTAAACCTTTCAAACTTAAAGACAACCATTCTAAGAGATTGCTTAAGTATTTTTTTGATCTATAATAACTTGTGATTTAAAAAATGAAAAAATCTGTGCTTATATCAATCATAGCAATAAGTCTTCTTGCAGTTGTTGCAGGAACTTCAGTGGGCTTAATTTATGCTTTCTCACCAAGTGATGACTCTGAATTAGAAATTGTAAGCGTAACAACACAATCAAACAATGATCAAATTACTGTTGAAGTAAAATGTGATGAAGAAAACACTGGTAATAGACAACAAAATAAATTTAAAAGAAATTTTGCTTATATGCATCAATTTCAATTCAAAAACTCTCAAACAGACGAAACTATGCATCAAGAACAAATACAGAATCAATGGAGACATAGTGTACAAGCAGGCAATACTTATACATATCAATTCCAAGTTGAAGGTCTTGAACAAGGTCAAATGCTACAGCTAAGAATTACTTACAATAACGGAAAAGTTTTCATGTATAATTTTGAAGTTAATAATTAGTTCAAATTTTAGAAAAGGAAAATTAATTTTTCCTTTCTTTTTTTTTCTTCGTTATAATTATTGTCATAGCAAATGTTGTTATTCCGACTATAGATAAAAGAAATGTAAATCCTGGAACATTCCCAGTATTATATTCAAGAACATCTCTATAGAAATCAGTTCCATTATTTCGATGACGAATATCCATAATAGCATTTATTGGTTCTAGATCTGTTGTGATTAGAGAAGCAATCAAAATTGGAAAGTAGATAGTGTTTCCAAACATCTCTATGGTATCATTAATTTTGTATTTACAATAATTCCACTTGTACTGTTTACTAATTTTGTTTGTGATATTATGTAACCTTGATTCTAATGACCATCTGTAAAATTAGCATTTTGATCACCATTCCAG
>JAHLVW010000026.1 GCA_019058275.1 Candidatus Heimdallarchaeota archaeon | reverse complement strand
TGATTGGTTATGCAGGTGGGATATTAGAAAATGGAGTAACAATCGGAGATATAGTTTTAAGTAATGATGTGACTGAATATACTTTAAAAATAGCTGACAAAAAAAGAGGTTATAAATTTGATTTTCGCCCTATACGCAATCGAGTTAATAAGGAATTATATGAACATTTTAAAAATTTCAAACATGAAATGGGTTGGTATAAAAATGATATACTAAAAGTTACACAAGAACACAAAGAATTAATTGCTACTTTGAATGAAAATGACTTATTAGTGAAAAAGATAACAGAAGACCAGGATTTAATTCCCAAAGTTGTTATGGGGCATTATTTTAGTGGTAGTTTGCTCGTTCAGAGTGAAAAACTTACTAAAGAAATGCTCGAACAATTACCTTCAGATTATGAACGAAAGAAATGTTATGCAATTGAGATGGAAGCAGGAGTAACTTTTAGTATTATTGAAACATTGGATATTCCTTTTGCTGTGATAAAATGTATCTCCGATAATACCGATAAACCTCGAGGAGATGAGTTTTTCAAAAAATTCCGTAAGTTAGCAGCAGATCGAGTAGCACACTATTTAAAGTATATCATAAAAAACAGTTTTGCATTGCCCAAATATAGTAAACCATCTTCTGCACTGAAAATTGAAAAAAAAGAAGATCAAATAACGATAGAAAAAAAAATATTAAATGAACAAAAAGCAAAAAATTTGCTTATAAGGTATTTAGATAAAATAATTACTGATTATGAAGAAGAGAAGAAATTGAATCTAATTGACAGAACTATAAAAGTTGGTCAAGCTAAATCGGAAGAAGAGGGGCAGGAGAAAAAACAAGTTCCTTGGAAATTTGAATATGAGAATGCGTTATCCTGGTTAGAGGAACAAATTCGAGAAAATAGACATATTCTCATTAAAGGGGAGATGGGTATAGGTAAAACTGTGCTTATGTTAGCTATTGCTCATAAATTAGCTCTAGAAGCAAAAATATGTATAGAGAACAATCAATTTTCAGAGCTTGTTTTTCCAGTTTTAATTCCTCTTAAAGAAAGAGGATTTTATAGTAAGTATAAGAAAGAGACTCAATTAAAAGGAAATAGGTTTGCCTGGATTAGTCAGATCATATCCTTTGATTTTGATGACATCGAAGAAGAAGAGAAAAAGCAATTCAACGAATATCTTAAAGCAATAATAAAAGAAAAACCAGCCTCTTTTACTCTCCTCTTTGATGCTTTTGATGAATTTGCTTATAAACAATGGGAAGGGAAACTATCGCCTAGAAATTTCTTTGGCCTGAAAACATCAGATGAAAAATGGAAAGGAGCAGTAATAATAACCTCACGACCAAGTTTATTGAACGATCTTCAAAAAGCTCTTCTACAAATTAATCTGCAAGGAGAGGGAAGTTTTAGTTATGCTCGATTACCAAGATTTACTGATCCTGAAATTAAACGCTTTCTACTAAAGAGACCATTATTTATTAAAAATAAACAATATAGTACTAATTGGTTACTGTTCAAAGAAGAGATTATTGACCCAATTTGGAACAAACATTACGGTACTGATTGGCGAATCCCACTTTTCCTCTGGGCACTTAGTCAAGCTAAAAGTAAAAAAGAAATGCCCAAAACGAGAGTTGATTTATTTTTGTATATTTTCAAGTATGCTTTCAATTGGTACTATTGCAAGAAGGATAGATACAAGCTTGAGCGTTCACAAGAAGAACGAGAAGAATATTGTAAAAGACAGGATCTGAGAACCATTATCATTGACCCACAAAATGAAGATACATCAACTTATAAAGTGAGACCTTTTTATTTTCATCGTTGGGAACAAGATGTAATCAAGCAATTAGCATTATCTTTGAGTAAAGAGAATAAGTATCAATTTTCAAAACAAGAATTAACTGATACTATAAATGAGAAAGGAAACAACTTACAAGAAATTACAATAGAAGATACTGACTGCTATTACAACCTCCTCCTAGAAACAATGAATGATGGGAGCTTCATAATCAGTATATCAACCGATGATGAGGGAAAATTAGTCTATTCTATCTCCCCATGGAGAATGCAAGAAGCATTTACAGCAACGAAATTCATTGAGTTAAGCAAAACAGAACGAGTTAATTTACTCAAAAAGCTACTCCCTCAAATTGAAGATATGAGAGAGACAATTATATTATGTTGGCAAATGCTAAAAGATGAAACTAAGGATGAAAAACAGTTAAAGAATATATTTATCTCAGCTTGTCCAGATTTCGAGTTTTTATTTAAACTAAAAGGAATTAATCCAATAAAGCTCTTAACTAATATTCATAAGATAGACGTTTTTAATGATGAAAGAAGGATAGTGGGAATTAGTTTACGTAATTTTTCTTTAAAAAACATTGATGTATTACAGCACTTGGAACAACTCCGAACCCTCGACTTGCAGAAGAATGAAATCATAGACCTAGCACCACTAGCAAAGCTGACACAGCTCCAAGAACTCGACTTGTGGTGGAATCAAATCACAGAGTTAGCACCACTAGCAGAGCTGACCCAGCTCCAATACCTCCACTTGCAGTGGAATCAAATCACAGAGTTAGCACCACTAGCAAAGCTAACACAGCTCCAAAAACTCTTTTTGCGGGAGAATCAAATCACAGTATTGGATGTCTCACCCTTTATTTTTCATAAAGATTTAGTATTTCTTGATATTGAAGATGAAGTTCAATTATTATGTAATAAAGAATTAATTGACAAAATCACTTGCCCTGCATTAATTAGGATTAAAGTTCGCATTAAACCTATTGATTAATCATACATTCTTCCACAAATCAAGAGATTTTTTTACTTCGAGTTCTTCTTTCATTTTATCCATTCTTAGTTTTTACTTTCATCTATCTCTCAAATTTTCACTTTATAATCGATATAGTTATTATTATTCTGCCCTTTCTCCAAAAGGCAATTTTTATGATTGCTGCAAACAACCCTTAGATCAATTTCATCCTGGATCCGAAAGGGCATCCAGGAACTATTTTTTAAAAAAGGTTAACGACAAAGAGAAATTATACCTACTACAAGTCCAGCAACGGAAAATACAACTGCTAATATAATTCCCACTATTTGCCAGATGAATCTTTTCTTGTCATATTTTTGTTTTCGTAGTCTTTCTGTTTTATCGGAATCATTTTTTACTATTTTTTCAAATTGCAAAAGTTGCTCTTCTGCTAATTTAATCATTTGATCTCGAAAGTGTTCTTGATCACGGGGACAATCCATTTGTGCAGCTTTATTTCTCCAAATTTCTAATACTTCTATGAGTCGTTTAATTGTTTTAATATCCAGATTTTTTTGGTCCAATTTCCTTATATTATCATAAATCATACTTCTAAAACTACTACAATCCATTTGAGGGTGTTTAAGTGGTTCTTCTTTGAAGCTTTCATGATGATGGAAAATAGTATTCAATGTATCTTTTTGATCCATTTTTTCTCAAAGTACTATTTCGATCCTAGCTTTATTAAAGATATTCAATCTCTAATCTTGGATATACAATATTAACCGTTATCATAT
>JAHLVW010000025.1 GCA_019058275.1 Candidatus Heimdallarchaeota archaeon | reverse complement strand
GTTGTTGTGTGTGCGAGTTCTTCTCCTAATCTGTTTCGCTTCTCGTATAGTCTTCTTCTCTCCTCTTCTAATTACCTTTACCTGTTTGCTTTCCCTTTTCTTTTTTTGCTTCGCTATTTGCCGTTGGTTTTCTGCAATGTGTTCATAGATTCTCTCTATGTGCCAATACTCTGAACCTTTGAGTTTGATGGTTATCGGTCTTGATATCTGTTTTCCCTTTTCAAAAACAGCTACTATTGCCACTTTCTTCAAGCCAAGGTCGATAGCAAGTACTCTTTCCTTTCTTTTCTTTCGTGACTTTTTTGGATATTGCCAAGGAAATTGTAGGAAAAAGTAGTTTTGCCCTCCTTTCAAGGTCTTTTCTCTCAAGGTTGGTTTGACTGGTTGAGTAGATAGTGCTTTAGCAATTTTTGCTTGCACTTTTGAAGGGATAAAGAGTTCTTGTTCTAGCCACTCCCAATCATCTCTGGTTCTTGGTTCTGCTGTTTTTGGTAACTTTATTTCTAAGTTGATGATTTGATTTTCTACTTTGTATCTTATTGCTTGGTCGTCATCTGGTCCGAAATTAAAAGCATAATACTTTATTTTTGGTTGGACGTGATCTGTGTAGGCAAAATTAGCGAACCCTGAACCTAGTCGTTGGTTCTTGTTCTTTATCATAGCTAATGTTTGCTGGACCATGATTTTTTTGTATTTGGTGTACGTTTTTCTATTCTTTCCAATTATTCTACAATGCTGCATGACCACTGCTATTAGTTTGCTTTCTTTGGTTTCCACTCCTAACCAGTTGACTATTTCTATGCAGTCTTGGTAGCACCTGTAACGTTTGTATTGCCCTCTGATGATTCGACCTACCCATTCTGCTACTCCTCTTCGAACTCTTGATGGGAGATAAATTCCTTCTAATTGTGCTTGTGCTTCGTTTATTACTTTGTAAGCTTTAAGATTACTGTTGCCCAGTTTGGTCAACCATTCTACTGACCAGAGCTCTTCCAGGAGTTTTTCTGCTGCATTTGTTGTTAGTGCTTGGAACCAGTTCAATTGATTATTTCTTTGTAGTTTGAATTGGTAGCTTTTTGTGGATGTCTTTTTCTTTTTGTATGAGGACATTTTTTCTTCGTTATTGTTTATGTTTAGCTAGATATATAGTATTTATTTAAAGAGTTCGCTGAAAGTATTCATGTTTATTTAAAAGAATAGTTAATCAATTAGTAAAACGCACAGCTTTTCTAAGAGGTATTTAAGAATGTTGATGAAGATTAAATGATAGGAGAGTCATATGCAAAAGTTTCTTCATTGGAGAACAGATCCTTTACTAATTGATCCTGAACCAATGGTTCAAAACAAGTGGTTAACAGCAAACGATCTAATAGAAAGTGGTCAACGAGAGAAGATTTTCACTTCTACAGGTCAATTCCAGTTGTACTCTATAATGGTTCGTAAAACTGATTTCATTTCTCAAGAACGGTTGCTACAATCTTTTCCATACATTGTTTTAGACGAAGAAAGAATGGTTGAGATTAGGAAAAAAACTTTATTCTTAGCAGAAAAAGCTCACAATTACTTTCAAGAAACTCCTGTAGATTACAATATTCGATCGTGGCAAAAACGATTAATTAAATATCTCGAAGAGCAAAAGCGTTTGCCTTTCCCATTATTCAGATTATACCCTGATTGGCTTAAAATATTTCATGACAAACAATTTCTTTCCTTCCAATCTGCTCGAGGAGAGGACTTTCAACTTCCACTTTTTCTGACTGAGGATCTTGCTTATCTTTCAGGTGTTGTTATGGGTGATGGTCACCTTGCTGATTATTTTATCAATATCATTGATTCTTCTAAAGAACACATAGAAAATTTGTCTAAATTATTAATTAATAATTTTAATTCTAAGACAGAGTTTTTCAAACAATCCAATGCGAATGCCTGGAATGTTAATTTGTTAGGTAAATGGATCGTTCGTTTCTTTAATTTCTTTTTGGAACAACCCATTAACCAACGAAAGTATCCATCTCTTCGTGAATCGCTCATTTTCCAAGGTAATGAACTTTTCCGGAGAGCCTTTTGGCGTGGACTGATGGATGCAGATGGGAGTTATAAATCAACCATTTTATTTGGATCTGCTTCTAAGAGATTAATTATTGACTTTGAGAGCTTTTTATTACAAAATGGTATTAATTTTATGAATTATAAACAAGAAGTTTTTGGTGGAATAACATATAGTATCAGTATTTTAGGAAAGTCAAGGAAGGATTTCACAGAATTAATTGGAACTGTTCACCCACAGAAATCAGATGAAATAACAGAGCTCCTTTCTAGGAGAGTTAATCGTTTTTCCCAACGACCACACACTCTTTTCAAGCAAGGAACTTGGGAAGGAAGAGTAAAATCATTTCGAGAAGATAAATTACTGAGTGGTTTTTTTGACTTTTCTAGAATTGGTAATTTCTGTGTAATGAATGTGGGTGATCTGCTGTTAGAATTGAGAGGAAAAGAAACACAAGAGAAATTTACTGAAAAATTACCAATAAATCAAGGTATGCTTTCTCAATATGAGCGAAATGAAATAGCTCTACCAATAACAATTCTAAGTCTAATATTCACTCAAGCAAACTATTCGATAGAAGAATTCTATAGACAGAATCCACGATTAAGTTTTCGAGTTAGGAAATCAAAGTGCACTTTAGATACACAACCAAATAAGTTTCTTTTAATGTTACTCCAAGGAATACAAATAAAGGATAGTGGTTATTTTCTTTTCATTGGTACAGAAAACAAGTCATTAGAGGAATACAAGGAAGAGTTTTGTTCATATTTCTTAATTAGTATCCCTGAAAAAAGATTGTTTCGAAATGCAGTGCTTTATTCTTTTATAAAAGAATTTTTTCCCCTCAAATGAAGATTGTTAAAACAAACCTTTTTTTTCGATATCTTTGTAAGAAGAGCATTCATATGATACTATCTACTTGCTAATGATAATCAGTTTTTCTGAAATGCTCAAACTAGAAGCTATTGAGGATTTGGTAATTGGTTATTAATAATTAATGAAAAACTACATTGTAATATAATCTAAAAGGGACATCTAAAAACGTGGGGGTTTATATATGAAAATGCATTTTTTCTTTAATTTTCTTTTAATTTAAGCAATTATTAATTCAAAATCAAGTAATTTGTTCAATTGTATTCCGAAAAAAAATGCTTAATGTTTTTGTTGATATTTTTCACGTAATTGTGCTAAAGTATTGTTGCTAATCGTGTCGTTTTTGTCTTCATCGTCTATTATCATAGTTACTTTTTCGCTTCTTCTGTCCTTTGCCGGAATCCAACAACCAGTACCATAAACTCTCTTACGTTCGTTGTAGAACTTTCTGTGCAGGTGACTAAAAATCACATGGTGCTCCTGAGTTATTTTTGGAAGCCATTTCCTGCCTTTTTCGATCAATATCTCTTTTGCTTTTATTGCTGCTAACTCCTCACTTCCTTTTTCATCTAGATGTAATCCTACTTTGTTCCCGTGAATGCAAATGACTTTTCCGATATTTGTACTGAATTCTGCGTAATCATTCATAGCTAAATCCCAAAATTCATCTAACACTCCATCGTGATGTGATGATGAGCGAACGAAAAATAATTTGGTCAAGAAATTTTCTTTTTTTGCAAGTTCGAGAAATTCTTCGAATAGTTTACGAGTTTTATTAGAAGTGCTATCCAAAAAGTCACCATTAAGGACGATTACATCCATTTTTGGTGCAATTAATGAGATCGCTTCTAAAAATTCCTCTCTATAGCAATTTGGGTGATCAAAATGTACATCTGCGAGAACACAGATTTTCATCTAAGGCTCACTCCTGCAACCAAGCAAGTATTTGCTTGAGTATTTTTTTGCTTTTCCCTCTAGGTAACAGCTTGGTAAAATCTCTCCCAAAGCATTTCTCACAACCATCTGAGCAACTACAATCAACAAGACGATTAATTGCTTGTTCAATTACTAGAGGTAATTCTTTGAAGAAATAGTGCACGTTGCCATTCCTTCCTCCTTTATCATAGATAGCAAATTGAGAGTCGTTGTAAACAATTGCTAACTCGCTTTGAGGTATCTGCAACGTTAGTTCGATCTGTGTTTTTAGTACTAGTGCAAGACAGGCTAACACTTTCTTGGTGTTCTTAGCGAAAAGACTCAGCAAGGGATCCTGAAAGATTTTTGTGATATTTACTAGAATACCATATGATTTTTCATCGAAAGTATAAGCAGCTATTTCAGAATCTCTCAGTGGTTGATACTGAAAGAATTCCTTTTCACTTGGTTTATATTTAGCAATTAATTTTGGTTTTTTAGAGACAATTAATTCTCCAAGTTGAAATATTAGACCAGAAGGCAATCGTTTTTTCTTTGGGAATAGACTCGTTCTAACATCAGGACTTGCTAAAACATTGCTAGGTAAAGGCAATGCCTTTTGTTTCATGGTTGATAAACCCACACAGATTTTTTTCTGGTTTTTATCAAATGATATCACGAGATAAGGACTCTTATTGATTAATAGAATATTACCTGGTAATTCCCCACGAATGATTTCCTCTGGTGAAGCAAAACCTAAAACTCTTTCTACAGAGCCTTCTTGGTGTGTTATTTTCCAGTTTTCAGCGATAGCACGAATACTACCAGCTATTAATTTTCTGAATGCCTTTGAATTAGTTTCAGCTAGTGATAATAATTGATCATTTTTTTGGATGATTGCATGACAAAGAAGTTCAGTAATACATTTTTCAACACTTATTTGTAATTCACTACCAAAAAAAGCAATAATCTCAGAATATTTTTTGTAACCATAAATTAGTAGAAGAAGGATAGTTGTAGTTATTACTTTCTGGTTTCTCTCAGGATATAGTATCGGCGTGCATTGATACTCTTCAAGAACCTCCTTAATAATGGAAAGGTTTGAATAGTATAGTTTATCTCTTGGATTTTCAAGGTCGAACACCAAGTAAATAACCCTCTGTTCAGCAGTTTTTGCTCGCACTCGAGCAATTCGCTGTAATAATCCATCTTTGCCACTTACAGGCCAACCAACATTGATGATAGTTTGAATATTTTGAAAATTTAATCCTAATTCTGAAACTGCTGAAGTAAAGACGAACTTTACTTTTCCGTTTCGCACATTAATTAGAGCTTGTTTTCTGATCTTTTGGTGTAGGTTCGCGTGTAGAACACATATCTTCCCTAAGTCATAAAGTGCTTGATCCTTTCGAAGTTTTAATCCAAGCATGTTTGCGTAATGCTCGATCTTTATTTTTGAATCTATAAAAACAAAGGCTGTAGTGCCTTTAGGTAGTTCTTTTTCGATCATAGTTAACAAAGGTAAGAAGCTCTCAGACATAACTGCTCGTACATGGATCGTTCCTCTTACAGGATTACTATCAATAATCACCGCTTCAGGATTATTAATTAATCCGGATTTCAAGGTGAGAAATTGCTTGCTGAATTGTTTTACTGCTGCCACCGTTGCTGTGGATAAAATAATTCGACAATCAGGATTTCTCATTTTATGGATTCGAAGAAAATTACGAATATATGCAGCTGGTAATCCTTTCAAAGCATGTATTTCATCAAAAACAAGATACGGAGCATTTTGTATTTTATTTTGAAGCAAGCAATCTTTTTCTTGGTTATGGGTTAATTGATAAAAAACCTTGTCAAATGTCGCTAAAAGGATATTTGGGGGGTTTTGTTCTGTTTCTTGCAGTTCTTTTTCCCAGGCATCTTTTTCTTCAGCACCTAAGCCTTGTTCTCCATAATAGGTTTTTGTAGTTATTAGTTGCCCTGTTTGTTCATAAATTTTTAACAAGATTTTTTTCAGATTAAAGAATTGGTCTTCTATCAATTGCTTCATAGGATAAAAAACCACAACGAAATCAATTTTTCCATGAAGGATTAATGAAATTGCAGGTAGGAGGAAAGCCAAAGATTTTCCAGAACCGGTTCCACCTCTAAGAATTATTGGTTTTTGTTTTGTTTCTTCTGAAAGTAGACTAGTTATCGTTTCTTGTTGATGTAAATAAGGATAATCACTGCTTGTTATTTCTGCTGCAATAGTTCCAAGTGAAGGAGCTAGTCCAAGCTCAGTCCATTTCTTAAAGCCATTCGCTGGAGAACATGGTTGGAGGGTAGTTATGTTTTTGTAGCGAGCATTGTGCTTTGAAGATTCTCGATAAGCTTGTTTTAACCAAATTGGTGCACCTTCATTTTTATTTAGACTTTTATCTTCAACCATATTGCATGTCCATCCTTTTGTTTATCTGGACTAAAATTTCTCTTGCCTTATCTTCAAAGGTTGAAGATTTGTGTTCAATTCCTAATATCCGATTTTTTTCTAGAAAATCCGTTATATATTGCCTTATTATCAAAAACAAAAATTTTGAATTCTTGCCATTAATCTCATTTATATCATCAATCTCATTTTCCAAATCGAAATCTAAGAAATCAATAAGTAATTCATTAATTCTATTTTCAATATTTAAATAGTAAAAATAATTCTTGTTTAATCCTTTAGTTCGTCTTAACATATTTTTATTAATCATTTTCATTAAAAGCAATCTAGTTTTTTTATATTTTAATCCAAATATATTCATCAGTTCTTTTATTGTGTAACCTACAAACCTTTGATCCTCTCTATATTTTATAGCCAGAATTAAAAGGACATAAAACATCCATCGCCGCTCTCGTTTCTGATATTTTGAAAGTGAGGGTTGATATCTTTCTAAAGTAGAGTTATAATATAAGTCAACAGTTTTTTCTTCGAGACTGAAAAGATTAGTCATTGCTTCTCTTCGAAAATCTTCCCGAGCTTTTTTCCGAGCAAGGAATTTGTCTTCATAACCTTTATAGAGAAATTTCCATTCCTGAGAGCAAAGATCGATTGCTTCTATTTTTTGATCAAAATCCTTTATTGAGAAACTAATTGCTTGGCAATTAGTTTCTCAATAAACATTCATTAACAATTTCAGTCAACTCATTCTGTGAAAGTTGAGTCAAATAGTTAACATCGAATTTTGATAAATAATCCAAGAAAAGTCGAAATGAGTTCAAATAATCTTCATAAGCATCTTTAAGTGGAACATCTTGATCCTTATAATTAATCTTGAAGCTCAAAACACGCTCTGCAAGCATTTCAAATTTCTTTAAAGAAGGAATTTCAATATCATAAAGAGGAATAGCCCCTCGACCAAGGAAGAGTCGGCAATCTTTACTAGTGATTTCTTTGTTGCTTATTGCTTCTGCAAGTACAAAAATGCCTAGTAATCGAACAAAGTCAACAAGATCAAGGAACAAACCAATTCTATCAATATCCGATTTGCTTTCACGATAGTGAAGTAAACCCGGACCAAAGTCTACATCTATACCTGTTTTTTGATGAACTTCTTTTAATTCGTTGAGCACGATTTTGAAGAGATGGTTCAACATGGCATCCATTTTGGAATAGGCGCAAGTGCGTGTAAATGTAGCAAAGACTAACCATGTGACCAACCTGCTTACAACTCGTCCCCAGGAACGTATACCTGCTTTTCGTCCTACACCCTTCAAAATTTTAAATGCTTGATTAAATGCTTGCCCTTCAAGAGTCCTTGCTGCTTCAGGATCATTAACATTATCTTTTGCTCGTATGAGTATTTTGATGCACTCACCAAGTTCTTTGTTAAAATTAGTTTTTTTGTTCTTTTTCCCTTGTTTTTGACTTTTACTAAAGGCTAAGATGAAAGTGATCACGGAATTAATTTTGCTTTGTAAAGAAGAATTTATCATCACGCTTTCGTTTCGTAATAACTCAATTATTCGTTGATATCGTTTTTTTGTAACTTTATCTAGTGTAGCAATTTCGATGTTTTTCTTTTCTTGGAGTTCTTCTTTGGAATCTAGTTTTTTTGTTTGTTTACGATACATCCGAGTGAAGCCTAATTGTTTTAATGCTTCTTCTATCTCGGGATACTTGTTCCCTTGAAAATAAACTCGTTCAATCTCTGACAAAATATACTTTCTCTCATTAAAAATTAGATAATAAACCCTGAAGTTATCTTCTTGTATGTCAGTAGAAGAATCCGTATTCTTTATTAATTCAAGATTATCAGTATCATAAATTGTAAGAGGAATACGTTCTTCTTTCTGCTTCAAAATTTCAGGTACATAAGCGAGCTTATTGATGATAATTGAGCGATTGACATTTCGGTCATCACTTATACAACGAACTTTATCTCTATTAGCATTGTAGATATATTTGGAATTACAGTTTGAACAAGTTATTGTTTTTGAAGGGAAAAAGGGTTCCTCCAATGAACCCAAGGCTTTAATCTTTTGTATACAAAACAAGCAAAGGTGTTGGTTTTGTGTTTGAAAATCTTTATTGATAGCTGATAGTACGGTTGAGTTCTTTCGTGTATATGTTCCAAATTCTGTACGACTTAATGTGAAATCTCTATTATCTTCCGCTTTTTTATACATACCACATGCTCTGATATTTTCTAGTATGCGATTGGTAGCTCTCAATAGATCTTCTTGAGTGAGCTGTAAGCAACCTCCATCAATAAACGATTAATAGTACACAGTCTGATTTTTTGATCAATGGAAACACAAGTATCACAAGTTTCGGAAAGATGGGGTTCTGCAAGAAGATTTTCTTCAATACCATAAATCACTTCATCACAGTGAACCCCTTTTGTTGAGATCTTTTGGCACTCACCTTTTTGTTCTAATTTAATCAATGTGTTTTTTATGTGTTGTTTACCAATACCTGTTTTAATTGCTAATTCAGTTATTCTTTGAGGTGTGATGTTCTCTTGAGAGACAATCTTCAGGATGAAATTTTCTAGAAATTTTTTGGAATAGATCTTTGTTATTTTCGGTTCATCAATACTCTCAATAATCGTTTCATCATCTTCCTCTGAATGTATTTGATCCTCCATTTGCTTAGAAGAGTACTTGAAATCGTTCTGTTCTCTTAGAATACTTTTTTGAGCGGCAAGACTTCTTTTAGCATCCTCGGCTAAGAGACCAAAATCTACATCTAATCCTTCGAAAATGTCATGAGCAGATCGAAAAGCATAGTTATTGTTCAAAGCTTTTTGAACTTCGTAGTTTGCTGCTTTATTATCGTCTAAATAGAACACATCCCAGATAATATTTAGGTCAATGAAATCATTCAAAAGGTTCTCTAAATCTTTGGCTGTGAGATACCCTTTCTCAAGTTTTTTAGATAAAGCATGTAAAACATAAAATAGTGAAACAGTTAACCCATCACTGAAGCAAAAACGATGGAAAAATTGGTGCCCTTCACTTGTTAGATAATAGTAACCATTTTCTTTTAGCTCGACTAATTTAACTTTGCACTTTCTTGATAGATAATCAAGGATTAGCCAGAGCTGATAGTTTATGCTGTAAGTAATAATTTCATCAGGATCTTTAAGAAGTGCTTCTTCGAATGCAAACCATAGCTTATAGCTAATACTTTGTTTTACTATTATCTTTAGCTCTTTGAGGTTCTTTCGACGGTGAAAAGTTGCGGAAAGAATAAGTATAAGGAGATAGGAAGCACCACACATACCAGAAAAATCGTTTTCTCTTCTTGCTGCAGCAACAAGATTTCGATCCTCAAAGATGTTCAATCGAAAATCTTTCAAAAGATCACGACGAGAATAATCTTCATTTTTATACACGATAGCTGGACCTTGAATCAACCATTCCAAATCTTCTTTTCGAAAACAGAGTTCTTCGCCATGAATGAAGGTGTAAGCAGACCTTTTTGGAAGCACGTTAAGGATCTGGTCGAGAAGGATGCACTCTATTCGGTAATTTGTTCGCGAAAGTGGTGTAAGAAAAACTACTCCTGAAACCTTTAATCGTTCCTTTTTTATTTGATTCTTTTTATCTGAGTTTGTCTTTGTTAATAGATGGTATAATTTTTGATACGAGCAAATGATGAAATCAGGATTGCCATAAATTGTAAAATTCCTTTTCCGTTTTATCTGTGTGAACAGATTAGCAATCTTGGCAGTAGCTAATTGTTCATCAAGCAAGGCAAGGACTTCTTTCGCTTTCTGTGTAGATTTAACAACGAGTACCACAGGTTCTTTCTTTTTCTCCACTAATCCCAGAGCACGTAGGATTAGTAGATCAATAGCATGTTCATTACTTGAACATCTTATTGACCGCAAAGATGGATCTTCAATTATCCTTCGAATCTCTTCTTTTGAGTACTCATTAGTGAGCTTGTTATAAACTAGGAGTGTAGTTGCATCCTCTGTAGTGTATAATTCTGTGAAATGTTCGAATAATAATTCCGGGAGTGTAATAGTGCTCTTTTATGAAGTCACCATTTGTAATAAGTTCCTCCTATTCGTTAGTCAAAAATTCTTTTCTCTTTAGAAGAATCGAGACAAGTTTCTTGCTTGTCCAGAAAGTTATTATTCGCCACATCCGCTATGCCTTCTTTGTTAAGGTAAAAAATGGTTTCACCATTAGGAAGATAAGAACTGTCTAACACTTTCAGTTTTTTTCTTCGCCCCTCTAAAGGTTCAATCAGAAACCGATTCTCAGTAGCATGAGCAAAAGCGAATCCACCTAAAGGCAAGTGTTTTTCTCCTGTTTCTTTCTCAGCATCTGTGTGTGGTTTTCGAACTTGATTTGTTATTATTATTGCACAATTAAAAACTCTGCAAACATCTTTCAAGAATCCTATTAATTCACGTAATGCTTGTGCTCTAGCTGGAAAATCTTGTTGGTAATGCCGATCAAAAGGCGCTATAAGCGAATCAATGATGATCAAACGCAGATTGTATTCGCTCTGGCAAAATTTCAACAGCTCTAACATTGCTTGCAGAAATTCAGGGAAAGTACGGATCCTCACAAATTTGAAGAGATGCTTATCATTTTGTTGTAGCTTTTTGATCGTGTCTTTGACTTTCGACGGTAAAAGCGAATGCTCTGTGTCTAACCAGATGATAGAATTCCCTTGTTGCTCATCATTTTTTTGGCTGTAACAAGATAACAATGTTGCGTAACAAAATTGTGTTTTACCAGATGCTGGTGGTCCTGTAAACTCGAAGAGATGCCCCGTCTCGATTCCTCCTTTTAATAATTCGTCAACATTCTTGGAACCAGTGGAAAAGAATAAAGAAGTTTCAGCATCCAACTCGGTAAGAGACCTTAATATTACAGGGGAGAATTGAAGATATATCCCGATCAGTAATTCTAATTGCTTTTCTGTCAAACCCACGAATTTAACTAATTGTGAGCCAAATAAGCATTTCAATGCTCTCGTGTCTTTGAGCCAAGGAAAACTAAGAAGACGTTCTTGAACTTCTATTGGAATTTCATAACTTTTCTGCTCTGCCCAAAGCAGAAAATCTTCGATGGGTAAATAATTGTTTTCCTCTTGACTCGCTTGTTTATGCACTTGGGTCATAGTTATCTGCTCAAGATTTGTCTTGTTTCTGTAGTCTTTCAAATTCGTGAAGCGAGATCACTTCTCTTCGCCACCGCTCAAGTATACAGAGTAATGCAATTTCTCTGAATGATTGACGCTTCGAGTTCTTTATCATCCCAAGAATTGTTTGTAATTGCCCCGAGAAATAATTTGCATACTCATCTGTTATCTTTGCTTGTGGTTCTCCTTGGAGAAGATAGCTCGTACCAGTGTATGTTTTTGCATAGACAATTTCAGCTATTTTACTTAGCAAAGTGCTTGCGTGTTCTTCCGATTCCAAATCACCTACTGCTTTCTGTTTTTCAAGTAAAGTTAGAACTCTGTGAACTAGTTCCTCTGCTTGTAAGAAAGAATTGCTTATAGCCAATGCTAAATTTTTATTCTTTTTTGGTAGAAATTTTAGCGAAAGGTACTCTTCTACTTGTTTGTAGACTTTTGCTTGTGGGTGTTGCTCACCGTTTTCAAGTAATGTCCACTTGTCTGCTGAGAGATATTTACCATCCCACTGCAGCGATTGAATGAATATCAATGATTGCTCTTCGCTTAATAGATAACGCTCTGTAAATTCTTGCACAGAACAAAAATGAGGTGTTTCCTCAAAGACGCAGAGATTGATTGTTTTTCCATGAATGTCTTGTAATTGAATTTTCAAATAATGTTTTCCGTTCCTTGCGATTTCCTCTTCTTTTGTTGTAACTAATCCTAAAAAATCGAATCGTATCTTCATAGTTGAAGTTAATTTTTGATGCTCTAGTAAAGTATCAAAAGCCATAATGAACCCGATATCTTCTTGGTATAAATTAAATGACTCATCTGATACCTCTTGGATTTCAAGTTGAGATTCCATAAGAGATGCTTTTACTAAGAGTGAGTCAAATTCTCCCTTTTGTTCGTCTTCTGTCATTTCTTTTACCTGCTTATTTGTGTATGTACTGTATACTTTTTTCCTCTAGCTATTTCTCTGCGTTTTTTCTTTAAAAAGTGCTAAAACACCTATTCCTTTATTCTCTGGTGAAGAGAGTGTTGTTTTACTTTGCATTTTTCTTCTTTCTGTTTCGTGCTGATCTTTGCCTGTAAAGTCTGGCACAAAAAGAAGTGAGTATATCAATCATATCTTGTACGAGATCATCTTTGCATTGCACAGGGTTCATGACAATGATCCTTCGCTTTGTCGCTTTTAATGCTGCTTGCAAATACTCAAATCCAAACAGGGTTAATCTATCTCGATGTTCTACAATGATAAAACTAATTGAAGAATCAGCTAGAAGTCTTGTAAGCTTCCTTCTATGACCATTTAATCCTGAAGCAATTTCAAATACTTCTTTTCTTCTTATTAGTTGATTGCTTTTTGCATATTCTCGTAATCGTTGTAATTGTCGTTGCAAATCCTCTTTTTGGTCGTGTGAGGATACTCTTGCATATACTGCTCCTTGTTGGGGTATTGTTTTTGTTTCCTTTTCCCCAATGATATAAGTTCCTGTTGGAAGTTGTCCTATTTGTTCGGGAAAATCCCTGCTCGCACTAATCGCCAAGCAGTCTTGTTTGATACTCCTTTTTGTTTTGCCCACTCAGATAATTTCATCTACAAAATTTTCTACCGATGTTAAAAAATAATGCCTGAACATTTCACTAATCTCACATAAGAATTTCATCAGTCTTATTTGTCCAAACAAAAATCAACTGCAATTACCCCCGCAAAAAGAGGCCGCTAGTCATTTTTGTTTTTACAACTCTTTAATAACTTTTCTTAATTGTAGAAAAAAATAACAGTAAAGAAAGAAGTGTAAGATAATCATCAAAAATAGTTATTACATTAGAAAAATAAGATTCATCTATGATTGATGTAGAAACAATTGTTATCCCAAGGAGGCTATTTGACATACTAGTAAATCATGCCAAGGAATCACGTCCTTATGAATCAGTATCAATTATTGCAGGAAATGTTAAGGATAATATAGCAACAGCTGAATTTGTTTATACTCCTGAGAATATTGAAAAATCAACTGTAACATTTACAGTAGATCCAATAATACTTCTAGACATTTATACTGAAGTTGAGAAAAAAGGAAAGTATATAATTGGTATATATCATACCCATCCTGCTCCTCCAAAACCATCTGCAACTGACATTGATTTTATGCAAGTTAATCCATATGTTTGGTTAATTAGCTCTACATCCAATCCTGAAAATCCTAAAGGATATATTTTAGAAAATAATAATTCCTTAAGAAAAGTAGAAATCATGATTAAGAATGAGGAATAATCTAGAAAAAGCAACAAAAGGATGACAATTTAGGTAAGATGATTTTTTAGTCTAAACTACTTTGTAAACCTTAGTATATGCTGTTTTCTTGTGGAATGCTATCTTTCCACTGGTTTCTAACTCTTTAATGATTGCCTTGGCAATATGCATTCTTACTTGATACCTTTGACAAACTGATGTAGGGGTAATGACCTTCTGCTTTGGAATTTCTTTAATCATTTTTTCCTTAAAATCATTATCAATGATAAGTGCACGTTCAATGGATTCGAATTCTTTAACTCGACCCCATTTGCCTTTGCGTTTGTTTACACTCTGTCTAAGAGCCATAATTTTACACCACTAAGTCCGTAGGAAGACTATCTACTATTTAAATTCTTTTAAAGATAGCAAAAGTAAGGAAAAACAATTACCTAAATGAATCAAAATAGTTATTGTATTTGAAAACCTTCAAATCTCTAAATGTCTATTTTAATTATGAATATTTAAGAAGCAGTTTTGAACTAAATAATTGTGAGAAAAATGTCTGAATCAAAATATTTGTTTAAAAGAGTAAAAAAAGCAGCCTCAAATGCAATAGAAGCTGAAAGAAATGGAGATTTAATAAACGCCTTTAATCTATTTCTAAAAGCTGCTGAACTTCTTAATGAAATGATTGCTATTGAAAAATCTAAAAAAATACGTGACACTTACTATGCAAAAGCAAAAGAGTATATTACACGTGCAAAAGAATTGAAAGTGTTAATGGATGGTCCAACTCCATCAGTTTCGACAAGTAGTGATTTGCCTGATGTTCCAACAAAAAGTTTCCCAATACCACCCAAACCAGATGAGAAAAAGCCATCACTTCCACCTCCTCCCCCAAAAGACGATAAACTACCCCCTCCATCTAGAGATAAATCCATACCTCCTCCACCACCAGAAGATTTGACTTCAAAACTAATGAAAGGAGAAGATGACACTCCAAAGACACCTCCACAACCTAAACCTACTCCCCAAAAGAAAGATGTAGAAATTCCTGCTAAGACAACATTTGAGCTCCTTCTAGATGAAGGAAAATATAAGGATTGTATAACTGAATGTGCAAAAAGCGTTGAAGCGGAATTAAGAGTAAGAATGGGACTATTTGATGAACAACTAACGTTAGGGATGCTAATTGATCGTGGAATGAAAAAAGGAATGGATGTTCTCAAGGAATTCAAATTCGTTAATATTCTCTTAAATAGAATTGAACATGAAAATTACCGACCAACAGGGTTAGATGCCCAGAAAGCAGTTGAGATAACTACAAAAATACTAATGAGTTGATAGATTTATCACTCATTTCTGTTTTTTCTTCAAAAAAATAAGAAGAGAGAATAGGTGGCCAGCCTTGGATTATGTAAGATAGGATTTTAGCCGGTTTTACATAGCCACCTATTCAAGAGGGTCTTTCAGTTTTCTGCTGTTCTTGTTTCGACTTAAGAAGCTGTGATTCATCTTGCTTAACCAGATCATTCTTGGTAAGAGATGATGTGTTGGATTCTGCCTTCACATAGAAACCAATAAGCATAAGTATTGGACCCATGACCCATGTGATGAGTGCAAATGTCGGAAAGACATATGGTGAAATTTCGATAAAGGAATCAATAACAAACATTAGTAAACCAATAATAATTGTCGAATATCCAATTACAAAGTAACCTACTCTTTTTTTGGCTTTTGGATTTGTTGAAGATCTATAAGTTAAAATTAGCAGACCATTTGCAAAAACAACGAAAACAGCAGTAATTATTTGTGTGCAGATTTTTCCTATAAGATTATCAGTAGTTTTAAAACCACCTAAGCCATCCTGAGTAACCCAATCATTTGCTGCACCAAAACCAGATAATACACCAGCAATTACAATAACGCTAGCATATAAAATCCAATTTAGTGATTCAGCACCAAAGTATATACCATAGGCTGCAGCAAATAAAACGAAACCACTAAGGATACCAAAAATGACTGATAGATCTCTGAAAATATTTGCGATTCTAAGGGAATTTTGTGCAACAGCAAAGACAATTCCATTAAAGCTCATTGATAAAGACCAGCATATGAAACCAGCAGAGAAAAGCTGATTTAAACGTTTTTTTGGATTTTTAATAAGAAACAAAATACTTAGGATAGCAGAAATAAACCCAGTTATTATCCATGAAACGGATGTAAAGAGATTAAATGTTGTAATCATTTTAATCCACTCGAAGTAGAAGTTACAAAAGCAGTATATAAAGGCCTAATAAACAGAAAATTTTCAGCTAAATAACGATTAAAAGTGAACGTATAAATTAAAATCAGTGAATGTACATTCACTATATGCGAGATAATTTTTGAGAAGGAGAATAAAAAATGCTCAATAGGAACAAATTTGCCACTTTGCTTATTTTCGGTTTACTTGTAACTAGTTCAATAATGAAGACAAGGATTGCTAGTAGTATTACTAATTATGATTTGATAGATAACTTTGTTTCACCACAAGCAAATACTTCTAATTTGGAAAAAATCGGGCATTTTACTGGAGGTAAAGAGGTAGTTAGTGTTGCTACTAATAATGGTTTTGCTTATTTAGCTGATCAAGAAGAAGGGTTGCTTATAGTAGATATAACAAAACCTGAATCTCCCATATTGGTTAATAAATATCAAGCTGAAAATGAAAGTGTTTATGACGTAAAAGTTGAAGGTAACATTGCTTTTGTTGCTCATGGAAGTGTAGGGTTAAAAATCCTGGATGTGACTGATCCTAATAATATTATTGAAAAAAGTGAATTTGATAATGGTGGGTTAGTATGGAAGGTATTTCTAAAGGATAATATGGTTTTTGTTGTGGATAGAACACAAGGATTGGAGATAATCAACATAGATGATATTGAAAATCCAACTCTACTAGGAGTTTATGAAGGTCAACCTTATGATGTGTATGTAGATGGGAAATTTGCATATGTAGCTGCAGGTCTAAACAAAGGCTTAGAAGTAGTAGATATTTCTAAACTTGAGTCACCTAAGAAGATATCTGAATTAAGCTTTGACCGTGATGATACCGTAGGAATTAGTGTTAAAGGTAAATATGCTTTTGTCGCAAATAAAGAACATGGCATGAAAATTGTTTCAATATCAAGACCAAGAAATCCAAAAATAATCTATGAGTATTATGATAACACCAGTCAAGGAAGGACCTGGAATGTCTTTACTCAAGATAGTTTTGTATACCTAGCAAACGAATTAGAGGGAATGGAAGTATTAGATGTATCAGATCCAAATAATCCACATAAGATTGGAGCCTTTAGTTCTGATAGTGGAGTGCGAATATTCAATATAATTTTAGATAATGACTTGATTTTTCTGGCTAGTTTTGACTCTGGTTTAGAGATTTTATCATGGAAAACAGCTCCACCAAAACCCATGGTTGATAACTATATTCAATTAGATTCAAGGACATTTAATTTCAATCATTCAGTTGGACCGTTTATTACAGAAACACTTGTTGGGAATGAATCAATAGGTATGAATCTCAGTCTATCATTAGATGTCGGTTTAATGTCTCTCATTGAAATAACAATCGATACTCCATTAAAAATAAAATCTGGAGAATTAACTAACCTGAAAATTGGGATAAGCGGTGAAAACAGTAGTTTCTGGGGTAAATTTGATGGTTCAATAAAATTCTTTACTCCCTTTGGACCAACACCAACATTGACCTTTTCAGAATTAGGGGTTCCAAATTTCGTTGATTTGGTAGCATTTCAAACATTTATTGGTGAAGAGATAATTCAGGATGCACAGCTATTCCCGATAACGCTTCTAGAAGAAAGCTTTCTTAATTACACCTATGCTTTCATAATGACGCCCATATTCAATGTTACGGGATCAGCAACAGTCTCAGCAGAAACAAGCAACGCAAATAATGAATATGAGTTCACATGGACAAGCGATGGAGAGCAAATAATCTTACCAATAACTATCCCTGAGGATGCAAAAGAAACGTATGGACTTCAAATTGAAAAATTCTATTTCAATATTGATGAACTAAAAATTGATCTTGGTAAAATTAGATTTGATGTAATCTTAGCAGATTTACTACCTATATATAGCTGGGAGATAAACATGTCAGATTTTGTTTCTCCACTCACTAGCGTTAATAACCAAGAACCATACTTGTTATATCCTAATCAACCAACCAATCAAACAATTCTATTTTTAGATGGTATATATCCAATGGGTGATTTTCTAATAATATTATCGCTATCTCAAGATTTAACCGCCTGGGCAATTTTGCTAATTCTTCTAGGAACATTAGCAATTATTGTTATACCATGGATTCTAATTTTTACGAATCCTGGAAGAAAGAAAGAAACGCAACAAGTTTCTGAAGAAGTTAATGAATAAATAAATAGGTTTATTCAGAAAAGATAAAATCCTTCATAGAAGGGTCAGTTAAGTATTCAATAATTTCATCATCAAATTTTATTCCAGTGAGGAGTGTAGCAAGTTTGCGCTTCTCAGCTATTGGCTTGTCACTAGAGAAAATCCACTTAACGACATCAGAACGATCATGTCTAATTTTCATAACTCGGCAAATAAGACAATTATTTTCATCTTTCGCTTGTAAATTGCTCTTTTTAGCTTCTGAAGGATGTTTAATTTCATAGTTGGTTAATGAGGACAAAATGTAATGTTCTCCTTTTGCTTAATACTTAAAATAGGTGCTTTTAAACCACTAAATTAATGACAAATAATCATTACTTGGTACAAGTATCTAAAAACAATGAAGAATATCCAAGTAATACTTAAAAAATACAATAAATAGATGAAAAAGAGTCTAGTAGAATGTATTTCTTAGCACACATGTATTCAATTCTAAAAGCTTTGCCAGAAGAGTACCCACAAGAACTACTTGAACCATTAATAGTGGGCAGCTGGAGTCCTGATGGAGGTTACTTTCCTCATTTCTCTTGGAAAATGAGAGTGTTTAGCCACACAGCATTACCACCAGTTAATTTCTATAAAAATAACAAGGCAAAAGCATTTGTTATTGGTTGGAAAACACATATTGCTTGTGATAGACTTATTCATGAAAAACCGTTCAATTCAAATGAGGAACCACTATGTTCTCCAATTCAAACCAATGCAGGTGTTTGGCGATACTTGGTTTCTTCGAGAAAACACTTAGGAAATGAAGTTGGGTTAGATCTTCTTATTTATGAGAATTTATTAAATGAAAAAGAATGGATAATGAATACAATCAGTGATAGGACAACATTTCTGGGACCCAAAATAAAATTTCAAGGATTTAGATTATTGCAGAAATACATCCACCAATACACGAATTGGTTTTTACCAATAATGACAAATGAAATATTGGGAAGTGGAATTATAAAAGAAGTAATTAACTATAAAATATATTTGAAAGAAAACTTTACAGAAAAAGTCACAACATTACTCAAGGAAGCACAAATAATCTGCAAAAAAATAGTATTAGAGGGCATTTCATCACAAAAATGAGAAAAAATTTTTAATGAGCAAGAAAAGCACAGAAATAGATAAGATTGTCCAAAAGGATTACTATGAGAGTAGTACAGGATGGGAAACTTCAAGAAGCAATTGTGTCTAAATTAGAACTAAGATTATTATTTAGATTGTAACTCATTATATTTGTGCAATGAAATAACATCAAAATCATTATTGGAATCTATTATCATTACACAGTTTTGTCCTCATACAACTTTCATTGAATTTTATTTATAAAGGACTAAATAAACCGACAAAAGTATTTAAACAGCAGAAAAAAAGACCTTCCTTTCTGCTTACTAGATATATTGCTAAACCGACTTTTTTTTAACCAAAATTCAATCATTTTTCACTTACCCAAAAGCAAGAACTTGTAAGTTTTTCTATGCAAAACAATAATCATAACAGAAAAAAAACTAACTCTAAAAAAAGGAAAAAGATTGGTGACCGGGATGGGATTCGAACCCACGATCACTTCCAAATTGTTCCGCACAGCTCATCTATGCGGATCCCCAAGGAAGAATCATACCAATTTGTCCTCCTAAGACCAAAGTTCCTAGAATCTAGACCACCCGGCCGTATCTATCACCAAACGATTTTTTTCTTATCGTTTTTCTTCTCTGCCTATGTTTCTAGCCTTCTCTTCTTTGAGTTGGTTGGGCTCTCAGAGTTAGCGTTATCATGGTCAGTGAAGGAATGCTTCTCAGCATCCATAGCAGTGTCGAGTTTTCCTCTTTCACTTGCCGATAGTGAGATATTTCCTTTGTTTACTTTTAATTTTTTGCTATAGTAATCATTTATTGCCATATTCACCATTATTAGTAGATGATTTCGCAATGGATTTTTCCCATAGTCTAAAGCTTCGACTATTCTTTTTAATTCTTTTGAGTTGTAAATATAGGAATAAAGTTTTACGTGATTTGTTTGTCTTTCTTCTATTTCTTGTTTCAGTTGCTTAAAATCAATCGATCCTTGTAATTTATTGTATCGGAAAGTTGTGTGTAAAGGTTTTTTGCGACTGATACGAGAGGCTAGTCTGTCATAATACTGTACTAAAATTTGATATTTATTTTCCCCCCTTGCTAGTTGATGGTGGTTTTTACATGCGTCAGCTATCACTTCATCATTAATGCTTATCTCTTGAAAGATTTTGCTGTGATGTTTTGCTGTGTGTACGAAATCATGTAGCAAAAGTGCTATGAGTAGCTTCTGTAGTTCTTTAGGATAATCAGCTCGTATACCTGTTCTTATTTTGAGTTTTTTGTAGTGCCATGTTTGGTGACAAGTAGTACATTGTTTTTGTTTAGCTGTTTTTTCATAGATGACTGTTTTTTTCTTGCATTGAGGACATTTTTCTGATAATTTAATAACCACAGTTATAGCTTTTTGTGTAAACTCTTGTATTTCACACGATTCCCAAACAACTCGACCAAATCCTTCAGTTGTTTTCGTTCCCATGAATCTTTTCTGAAGGAATTGTTCAAGCTTCTTTCTTAATTGTTCTTCTGACTTCCCCACCCAACTGATTTTTACACCCCCTCGAACCCCATTCAAAATAGTAGGATATTCTCTTTCTCCATAGACTAACTTGCCAAGAGGGGTAAAAATAGCTTTTGAATCTGTTTTTAGATCTCCAATGACCTTTACTAAACAACCGTGTTTCCAGTATGTTGTTTTCAAGATAATTATTGGGCTTGTTAACTGACTGATTAGAGTTGCAATTTTCTTTTGTTTTATGTTTTTTATTTCTCTAAAGACTCCTGTAGGAGTTGGTTTTGGGGTGTGCTTTGCTCCTCTTCAACGATGGTAATTTTCCCCTCACTTTCCGTTCCTAGTTTTCGTTCAAATGTCACTTGCTCAAAAGCGAGTTCTTTTATCTCAAGGCGACCATATCCACTATTGCTTCCTCGACCGAGATGCTTTATTGAGAGAATTCCCTCAACAAGTAATCCAAGTAACCATTGGGGAAGGTCTTCTGAGAATTCTACATAGAATTGAAATGCTCCGCTGAAGTACTGCTCACTGAAATCTTGTAGGGTTTTCCCATCCCTTCGAGCTGCATGTCAATTCTCAGTTGCTACGTGCACAAAAGAGATTCCCTTTTGCGTTGTGATATTCTCTTTAGATTTATCTGTCTGAACAAGCACATCAGACCAAACCTTAATAGACGACTTCTCTCCGAGCATTCCAAATAACTGCCTTACTGAGCAAGGTTGCTCATCACATTTTCCCATGAGGTGTTCATTAGTTAGTAGTGTTGGTTCATTGCTTCCTTTGAATCGCTCTTTCATAGTTGGAGAACAGTAAGGGATTCCTTTCTGATGCAGTATTTCCATTATCCTATGTCGTATCGCACCTCGAATACCCTTCACTATTCGAGAGCTTCCGTGCTCTTCTTTAAGAATAATGACTTGTATTTTCTCATCATCTTTCTTTCCCTCCGCCTTAGCTCGCAATTCTGAACAGTCATTAATTATCAAATTCTTGTTGGTTGAGATGAATTTCTCCAACTCTGCAACCTTAACGTTTGTTCTTCCTTGATATTGATAAGGAACTTCCCCTCCCTTCATAAGATAAGAACTTGATCCATTACTCCCGTTTAGTGTTTTCGTAAACCAGGCATAGACCTTGACTGTTAATCGATCATATATTAACCATTTAATCACCATTTAAATATACATATATAATATATTTAAACGTTTCTCATATGGGAAAATTAATATGTTGTGAGAGTAAATATCAATTGATGTTAAAATGGTAGAAAAGATACCACCGATAATAAGGTTCAAACGAAAAATAGGCAAGATGGGAGACAGTATGCGTATGACAATACCTAAGGAGATCATTGACACCTTAACGATAGAAGAGGGAGAAGTATGGGAGATTTATGCAAAAGATGAGGATACTATTATAATGGAACGCATAACAAAATGAATCGTTTAATTTTCCAAAGCAGTGTTTAAGAGCAGAGTTTAGTAATGATTCTATAGGAGAAGCTCAATGCGCAATTTTTTATCTTGGACAACTGATCCGCTACTACTTGACCCTGCACCTTTGAAACAAGAGGTGTGGTTTACTGCGAACCAAATACTAGAGAAACATCAAAGTGAACAGTATCTCTTAAAGAATAATCAACTTCACCCTTATCCTATTTTGGTACGTAAAATCGATTTTGTTTCAGGCGAACGACCGCTTCAATCATTTCCGTATTTAGTTTTAGATCATGCATGGATACAGAAAGTACGAAAGCGTTCACTTTCGATAGCTGAAAAAGTTCATTATTATTTTAAAGGTTGTAATTACAATAAGTCTATTCGTAATTGGCAGAAGAAGATCATTTCATATCTAGAAAATCAGCAACGACTCCCCTTTCCACTGTTTCGGTTAGTAGACGATTGGGAGAGCTACTTTTACGAAAAACTGGCAGTGCAATTCCAATCTGCTCGTGGTGAAGCATTCCAGTTTCCACTCTGCCTTACTGAAGATTTAGCTTATATTTCTGGGGTGGTTATAGGTGATGGCCATCTTGCAGACTATTTTGTGAATATCATTGACTACTCAAAGGAGCATATTGATCTAATAGCTGCTTTGCTTGTGGAACTTTTTCAATCGAAAATTGAGATTTTCAAACAATCAAATGCTAATGCGTGGAACGTTAACATCCTTGGTAAATGGATCGTTCGCTTCTTTAATTTTCTCTCTGGACAACCGATCAATGCCCGGAAATATCCTGCTCTTCGTGAACCGCTCATTTTTCAAAAGAATGATCTTTTCCGGAAAGCCTTTTGGCGTGGTGTTATGGATGCTGATGGGAGTTATAAAACGATAATTAGTTTTAGTTCAGCTTCACAACGATTTTTATACGATTTTTCTGCTTACTTATCCCAGCACAATATTCATTGCCGTTTTTACACCAAATCAGTCTTCGGGGGAATATCACATAGTTTTACTGTTGCAGGAGAATCCCGGAAACGATTTGCTCAATTAATCGATACAGCCCATCCACAAAAACAAGATGAACTACGGTTACTCTTGAAGAAAAAGGTCTATCGGTTTTCCCCTCGAATTCCTACGTTAGAAAAACAAGGTATTTGGATAGATCAAGTAATTGCCTTTAACACTAAGAAAATGCTTACTCATTATTTTGATTTCCAATTAATTCCAGATTTGCGTTTCAAAAATTTAGGAAATACTATCCAGCATTTACGAGAGAAATATCATCACAAACAAAAGCACTTATCTTCACAGCTTTCCATAACACCAAGCTTACTTTCCAAATATGAATTAGATAAAACAGCAATACCTGTTCGCTTATTCACAAATATGCTTTCAGTTTTTGATTTGTCTTTGAAAGATTTTCTCACAAAACATAATCAATTAACCTTTCAAATCCATAAATCAAAGTGTCAATTTCCGACACACCCTTTCGATACTTTATTCACAATATTAAAAGGATTACAGCTAAAAGAGGGAGGTTACTTTACAGTGATAGGATTGCCGGATTACAGTATAACTCAATACAAGAATTTACTATGTAACTGTTTTAGAATCCCGAAACCACAAACTCGTAAATTTTGTAATATGTGTTTAAGTAAGCTTATACAAGAATTTTGCATATTACGAAATTGAATTAATAGAGTATTTAGAAAAAATAAAGGAATATTCCTGGGTAAATTTAAATTGGATGATTTCAAGAACGAATCCCATCCTTGCAATCACTTTTGCCTGTCTTTTTTGTCATCAATCAGTTAATTCATCATAATCACTATCATACAATAATAGTAGATTGATTCCTGGATCACCCTTTCTGCTTCCTTGAAAAAGAATTTCACTTCTAAAAAGAAAAATTAACGGGGTAAAATGAACCCCATTTGTTGCAATCTGAAATTATTGTCCTATTTGAGTCAAAATAGCTGGGACTACTCGTCGGAAATCACTTGTATCTAAAATACCTTGGTTTGGATCTCCTCTGCTAATAATGTTTAATATTACAACATCTGCACCATTGAAGTAAGCTTTTCTTACCCCGTTAGCTTCTATACCGCCTGCAACTGCAATAAAGACATCGTATTTTCCTCTTACTTTTGAAATGTCCTTATACCTGATGATACTTCGTACATTTGTTTCCTCATCTCTTCCTTTGTGAATCACAACAAAATTTGGTTTGTGTCTCAATGGAAATAATCTCTTCAGGGGATTATCTACTCCTAACATATCTATCATTGAATAGACCCCTAAATTTTCACAGTATTCATCGAAGAAATCTATTGTTTCAATAGGAGCTGATCCCATAACCGTTACTGCGTTTGCTCCTACATTAACTGCGTATCGTACTTCACTTACTGCCCCGTCAGTGATCTTTAAATCAGCAACAACAAGGCCACGCCAAAGTCTGCGTATGAGTCGTACACCATTCATACCATATTGCTTAATGTAGGGGGTTCCAGCTTCAATGATAATTCTCGGATCATAGGGGATTTTAGGTAACACCCGTTTGACTTGTTGCATCGTTCCATTAAATGCAAATTGCACGTATCGCTTATTACGCTGGATTGACAATTACTTAACCCCGGTTATTTCTTTGTTCTTTTAATAACTTCAGAAGCAATTCCTGAAAATTCACTGGGCATAAAGATAACGATTTTTTCACTTGGATCTTGAGCGATGTCACGAATTGTTTGTAAGGTTCTAAGCTGTAAGGCTCCCGGTACTTTAGCCATCACTTCAGCTGCACTTGCGAATTGTTTTGCAGCTATTTTTTCACCTTCAGCTTTGATGATAATAGCACGCTTCTCTCTTTCAGCTTCAGCTTGCATAGCAAAGGCACGTTTCATTTCTGCTGGTAATTCAATTTCTTGAATTTTAATACCTTTAATGTCTATACCCCATTCATTTGTTTCTTTGTCAACAATTTCTCGAATGTCAAGAGCAATATTGTCTCGCTCAGTCAAAACTTGATCTAATTCCATTGTACCTATAGTGTCACGTAAAGCTGCTTGAGTGTATTGTCTTACAGCATACACATAATTCTCAATTTTAATGATAGCATCTTCTGGTCGTTCAACCTTGAAGTAAACTACAGTGTTTGCTAAAACAGGAATATTGTCTCGAGTTATAACCTCTTGTCGAGGAATATCCTGAGTAATAATACGTAAGTCTACTTTCTTTCCAGATTCTAGGACTGGGAAGACATAAACTAATCCCGGACCTATTGTACGTTTGTATTTTCCTAATCTGAAAATAACCAATCGTTCATATTCTAAGACTACTTTTATTCCTGCCAAGAAAGCAGCGGCAACAAAGAATAAAACAAGCCCAATACCAACTAATGTCCAAATTAACCATTGTTCCATAGCCATTTAGTTTCTCCTCTAATAAAAAGAAATTTTCTCATTTTGATTTTCTAAGGTGTATTGATAATTCTAGGTATTTAAACCAAACTATTCTACCTTCATTTGAAAACCGCTCAAAAGAATTCAAGCAAAATTAAAAAACAATAATACCATCTAGAATAATAATGGAGAGCATTTTTTATGACAAAAAAAGAAATAATCAAAACCGATAAAGCACCTGCAGCAATTGGTCCTTATTCCCAAGGAACGAAAGCAGGAAACTTAATCTTTGTATCAGGACAAATTCCATTCAATCCAGAAACTGAAAAAATGGTTGAGGGTTCAATAAAAGATCAGACAGAGCAATCTCTGAAAAACGTGAAAGCAGTTTTAGAAGCTGCCGGAGCAACATTAGATGATGTTCTTAAGTGTACCGTATTTCTCAAAGATATGGATACTTTTAGCGAAATGAATGAAAAATATGCCGAGTTCTTCAAAGAAAACCCCCCTGCTAGGGCAGCAGTCGAAGTAGCACGTTTACCGAAAGATGTTGGGATAGAAATAGAAGCAATAGCTATTAAGCAATAGATTAGAAGTAGCTAACTACTAATCTTTGATTTTTTTATTTAAATTTCCTTAACGGTCAAGTAATTGCTAAACCATTATATATATAGAAGAGAAAAAATAATAAAAAACAAATCGATGAATTGAGTGGGTAGAAAAATGGCATTCAAAGAGCATTTCAAACCTTTCCTCAGCAATTTGCTTGAAGCAATCGTAAATCAAGCAATGGAAGATGGAGTAATTACTCCTGAGGAATCTCTATTACTCTCTCAAATTGAAGTTGATATAAGATCATTTGAAAAAGAAGTAGCGAAGTGCATAGAGGAAGAAGGGGGAATACCTGAAGCATTAGGAAAAGCTTCCTTTAAAGATCGCTTAATTGCTAGTGTAAAACAATTAGCACTAGAAGATGGTGTTATTTCAAAAGATGAAGAAGCAATTATAGCAAAACTTGAAGAATCTTTTTCCAAGTAGATTATCTAATATTCACTGAAAATAGGGTAGTACGGGGGTAGTACTTTAGGATTACTTTTCTTTTTAAAAGGGATGATACTATCGTCTATATCTAGAGATTGCCTACGGGATATGGAAAAAAACTCAAAAACTCCGAAAAACAATGGTAGCAAATTGGAGCGCGGAGATCATAGCCAGGGTTTTCTCTTGTGTCGAGGTGTAAAGAAAATTGATGAGATTACTAACAGTACACGTTCCCGAGGGCTTCCTTGATGGGCTAGAAGAATTAGTCAGACAAAAAAGATACCCAAACAAAAGTGAAATTATTAGGGTAGCAATTCGCGATTTATTACGTGATGAATTGTGGGCAGCTGATTAAAACAACCATAATAGTTCTGTTCCTTTGTTCGTGGAGGACAAAGGTGAGCGGTGAACACCCTGATGAAGGGTCGAGACTAAGACCTTTCATCTTTAATTACTTTTTTTTTATTTTAATATTCTAAAAATTCTTAAAGCAATAGTATAATTTTCTAGTACGTGATGGATTATGAGTAAAGTAAAAGACATTGGTTTAGCTGAAGAAGGTATGAAAGAATTAGAATGGGCTGAAAAGAACATGCCAATACTAGGTGCTATTAAGGAACGCTTTGAAAAAGAATTACCTTTGAAAGGAAAGAAAGTGAGTGTTGCTTTGCATTTGGAAAAGAAAACAGGACAACTCATTAGAACTCTCAGAGCAGGTGGTGCTACTGTTAGAGTAGCAAGTTGCAATCCACTTACAACTGATGATAGAGTTGCTGCTGCATTGACTAAATTCGATGGAATCGAAGTTTTTGCATGGGCTAATCAGAGCAATGAAGATTATTATGCTAATTTAAACAGTGTTCTTGATTCAAAACCAAATTTGCTCATTGATGATGGAGCTGATCTAATAAATATCATTCATTTTAAACGACCAGAATTAATTGAGAATGTTGTTGGAGCTAGTGAAGAAACGACAACAGGTATCATACGACTAAAAGCAATGGAAAAAGAAGGAGCATTGAAATTCCCAATCATGAATGCGAATGGTGCGTATTCAAAGCATCTATTTGATAACAGATATGGAACTGGGCAATCTGCTCTTAATGCTATAATGACTATTACTAACAATCTTATTGCTGGTAAAAATGTTGTTGTTGTAGGGTATGGTTGGTGTGGAAGAGGATTAGCTATTAGAGCTAGAGGAATGGGTGCAAGAACTATTGTCATTGAAGCTGGTGATAGAATGCCATATGCTGAAGAAACAGAACCTTCTGGTTGGCATAAAGGATTAGAAGCCTTGTATGAAGGGTTTGAAGTTATGAATATGGAGCAAGCAGCACCAATCGGTGATCTGTTCATCACTGCAACTGGAGACAAGAAAGTAATTGATATCGAACATATGAAATTAATGAAAGATGGTGCTATGCTAGCAAATGCAGGACACTTTGACATCGAAATTGACATTCCTGGTTTGGAAAAAATAGCTAAAGAGATTAAAGAAATTAATCCAAACTGTGAGCTGTATCTTCTAAAAGACGGAAAACGTCTTTATATTCTTTCTAAAGGTCGACTGGTTAATTTAGCAAGACCTGCTGGACAAGGTCATCCACTCGAGATAATGGATGGTTCATTTGCAGTTCAAGCATTAGCACTTGAATACATAGCTAAGAATGAAGGAAAGCTTTCAAAAGAAGTCATAAACATACCTAATGAGTTAGATGATTATATTGCCCAAATGGCACTTGAATCCCACAACATCAACCTACAACCGTTAACAGATGAGCAGCGAGAATACTTGACAGGATTTAAGGAAGGGACATGACTAACCGCTGGAATTTTGATACGTTACTGACAAAAATAGACAAGATTATATCCTAATTAGGAAACCACTATGACTTTTCCTTCCTAATTAGGAAACTTATTTTCCGTTTAAGGAAACAACTTTATATATTTGTTTATCTTATAATTTTCATACGAACATCTTCCAAGAGATTCTCTCTTAAAAAATTGGGAGAAACCAACAAAAACGAAGCAAAGTACAAAACGAGAAGGAATGGTTTTAGCAATGAATTTAGCTACTAAAAATAAAAATCCAGAAATATATTTCCAAGAAAATACACTTCTGGGAAAAATAAAACATGCAAGAGAGATTATCTCTGATGCTATTGAAGAATATGGTGATAAAGTGCAGGTAGCATGCAGTTTCGGAAAAGATAGCATGGTAGTTGTACATCTAGCATTGCAAATAAAACCAGATGTAAAAATATTTACAGTTGTGACTCCTTTTAAACCAAAAGAAACTTTCGAGTATAAAGATCAAATGATTCAACATTATAATTTGAACCTAGTCGAATTTATGTCTAAGGAGAAAGTAGATAAAAATCTTCCAAAAACCAATCCTGATAAATGTTGTAGAATTCTGAAAGTTGAGCCAACAAAAGAAGCAGTGAAAAATCTTGATGCTTGGATTTGCGGTTTGAGAAATACAGAAGGAAGAACACGTAAAAATTATCAGGAAGTCGAGGAAAAAGGCGGATTAGTGAAAATCAACCCAATTCTAAACTGGACTGAATTAGATATTTGGAGATACATGGCAATTTACAACATACCAATACATCCCTTTTATGCTAAAGGTTATCGAAGTTTAGGTTGTGAACCTTGCACAAATATGATTAGTGATATTGAACCCGAACGAGAAGGGCGTTGGATTGGTACAAGCAAATGTGGGGGAGAATGTGGTATCCATACAATGTCATTAAAGCAATAAAACCAAGAATGCAAAAGTTTCAACTTAAATTGATCCAACTAAGGAGAACATAGAAATGAGTTCATATAAACTCAAATGCCTTTCATGCCATACAGAAATAACAGATAACTATAACATAGTTTGTTCTTGTGGAAAAAGTGGCTTCTATAGAACTATATACGAAAATAGGCAATTTAACCCTTCAAATGAAAATAACATCTGGCGTTTTCATGAATGGTTACCAGTAAAATCTCCACCCATACAAAAGTCAGCTTCAAATGGAAAAGAATCAAAAAGTGAAGCAGGTAAAACAGTTGTTTACAAATCCAAAGGATTTGCTAAAGAACTAGGGTTACAGAACCTGTTTATTGCGTTTAATGGATATTGGCCTGAGAAAAAAGCAAACATCCTAACTGGAACGTTCAAAGGCTTAGAAGCCCCACCATCCATATCACGTGCAAAAGAAAATGGTGTTAAAAGGATTCTATTGGCAACAGCTGGGAATACTGGTAGAGCATTTGCAGAAGAGACTATAAATCAAAATTTTGAAGTGTTAATTGTTGCAGCGAAATCTGCAAACTCAAGATTATGGACTACAAAAGAAATCAATGAGAATAATGTCAAGTATATCACATTAGCTAATGGAAATGATTATACAAATGCAATAGAATTAGGGAAAAGAATATGCAACGAAATTGGAGTTGAAACAGAAGGAGGAGCAAGAAATATAGCAAGAAGAGATGGAATGGGAACTTGTTTTCTTGAAGGCGTTGCAGAAATAGGAAAAATTCCTAAGCATTATTTCCAAGCAATTGGTAGTGGAACAGGAGGGATTGCTGCTTGGGAAGCATCAATTAGATTAATAGAAGATGGACGTTTTGGTGATCAACCAGCACGCTTACATTTATCACAAAATAGTAGGTTTGCACCAATAGTCCATGCATGGAAAGCAAGAAGAAATCAAATCATCAATGAAGATTTCAGAATTCCACCTCATGAAATGTCTTCATTATTTGCTGAAGTTCTAGCAAATCGAACACTATCATATTCAATAGATGGTGGAGTATACCAAGCCCTTTCAGATACTAATGGTGAAATGTACGCTGTATCAGAAGATGAAGCAAAAAATGCAATGAAATTTATCTATCAAACAGAAGAAATTGATATCGTACCCCCAGCAGCAGTTGCCATTGCTTCATTAATACAAGCAGTGGAACAGGAGAAAATAAATCCAAATGAACTAGTACTACTAAATATCACTGGTGGTGGTATAGAACGCTTGAAAGAAGATTTTGAACTAATTCCATTAAAGCCTGTAATTGAAGTGAAAAACCCTCAAACAGATCTTGTAGAAATAGCTGAAACTTGTATACACTAAAGTACTTAGATTTATGAATTCAGTTTTAATCCAACTAAATGTGCAAGCAAAGCTGATAGTTGTATCTCAGGATTAGATCCTTCAGTAAGTCTGAAATCAACCTCACCTATCATTTTAATCATCTCAACTTTAGTTTTATCTTCAATGTCAGTCATGACAATTGCTTCACGATGAATCTGTTTTATAATGTCCTGAGCAGAAAGTCCTTGCTTAATGAGCAACTCGAGTAACAACTTGCGAGATTCTTTAAAAGCACCAGTGGTAGCAAATTTAATCATTTTTCGGATTTCTTGAGGTTGAGCTTTTCCTGTAGCTTTGTAAATATTATCCTCAGAGATTTCTTTCCCACCTATTGCTGAGGATTGTAAAACATTAGTAGCTCTTCGCAAATCACCTTCTGAAACATAAATAACTGCTGCAATGCCTTCAGGTGAGATTGCTATATTTTCTTTTTTGATGATATTTTGGAGGTACTTCTTGGTATCTTTTTCACTTAAAGGTGCAAAACGAAAAACGGCACAACGTGATTGAATAGGCTCAATTATTTTCGAACTGTAATTACAAATCAAAACAAAACGACAAGTAGAACTATATTTTTCCATTGTTCGTCTAAGTGCATGTTGGGCATCTGGGGTCATAGAATCTGCTTCATCTAAAATAATGATTCGAAAAGGAGCATTAATGGCCATAAGGTGAGCAAAATTTTTAATGCGTTCACGAACAACATTGATACCACGCTCATCAGAAGCATTTAACTCTAAATATGGAATGCTGGTCTGTAGTTGATCTTCTTTACGTCCAAAAACATCAAAATCGCCAAGAAGCTCATTAATTAAAACAAGTGCTGCAGTAGTCTTACCAGTACCAGGTGGACCAGCAAATAGAAGATGGGGCATAGTACCAGCACTAATAAAACCTTGTAAACGATTTTTGATTTCTTGTTGATTGATGATATCTTTAAGGAATCGAGGACGATATTTTTCAGCCCAAAGCATTGTATAATAACCTTCTAATATGTTTTTTACTATCTTTTCCCTGCCTATGTTCCCAGCCTACTTGTTCATTGAGTTGGTTGAGCTCTTCAAGTCAGCATTGCTCATGGTCAAGGAATGGTGCATCTCAGCATCCTTAACAGTGTCGAGTTCTTCTCTTTCACATGTCGTTGTTGAGATTTTTCTTTCTATTAAAAATTTGTTATTATCCAGTATTAGCTTTCCACTTAAATAGTCATTGATTGCTAGATTGAACATTATTAATTATGAATAAGAAGCTAAATTGCAGAAAAATATATTGGATGAAATGGAGGAGGCTGATCAATCACCTCCACTTCAGTCTTTGAGATGACAAAAAAAGAAGGTTTCAAGACCCATCAAAATTTGTATGGATCTCTAACATATACTGGTGTCGCAGCAGCCCCTCTTTTTACAGTGACTTGACCAATTTCTAAAGCTGCAACCAATTCTTTAAATCTGTTTCTTAGAGTTACAGGAGTGGTCTTAGCAGCTTCAGCTACTTGTTGTTGAGTTCTTCGCTCGCCAGTTTGTATACCAGCGATATAGATAACTGCAGCAGCAATTGACATAGGATTCTTACCAACATCGAGTTTGTAAGATCTGACTGTTTGCAAGATCTCAATTGCTCTGTTTTGGGTATGCATTGTTATCTTCAACTCAGTTCCTAATCTTGAAACTAGTTGAGCAGGATCTATTGGTGTTGGTTTAATGCCTAATTCAACAATATACACCCTTACACATCGAGCAAGCTCTTTACGATCAACTTTCCCGGTAGTGCATATATCTTTGAGTGTTTTTGGAACGTTATGAGTTCTACAAGCAATATAAATTGCAGAAGCAGTCATTGAATCTATACTTCTGCCACGAATTAATTTTGCTTTTAAGGCTCTTCTATAATAAATTGCTGCAGATTCAGTAATGTCTTCAGAAATACCTAGCTGACTTGCAATTCTTTTAAGTTCAAAGATAGCATCTCTTAAGTTTCTAGCTTCAGATCTGCCTGTTCTTCTATTTAACCATCTTAACCTATTCATCCTGGCTATTGTGGATGGGCTTAAATTCTTCCCAGAGATGTCTTTATAACCAGCCCCAATCTGAGTTCTTAATCCCTTATCAATTTTCAAGTTTGATGTTGGAGCACCTACTCTTTCACGAGCATCTTGTTCGCTCTTAGTAAAGGCTCTCCATTCTGGACCTGAACTTAAGATTATATCTTGAACAGCACCGCAGTCTGTGCAGATTCTTTCACCTCTTGAATTATCATTTATGAGGGCTTCAGAACCGCATATTTTACAGGAAGCTTCTGATTCGTCTTGCTCTTCCTTTACTATTTCTTTATTTAACAATTTACTTTCTCCAATTTTGTTGTTACTAGTACTATAAAGGGGAGTAGTTCATTCTCTCTCTCGGTAGGAGAATAGGACTACCTTGGTGGTATATTTGTCACTTTACTTATATAAACTTTTCTCCCACTATTACATCCACTCTCTAATATATAGTATAGTAGAAAATGGAATATTTATTCTTCCTATGGTTTGAAAATAGCAGTATAGTATGTATATAGAGAAAAAAAAAAGAAAAAGAGTTGGAATAGTATTAATGTTTAACATCAAAATCAGGACTTACATTACCACGACATTTACCATAAAAGAAGTCTTTTGCACACCAAGTTGATTTGCTTGATTCGAACCAAAACTCTATATCACTAGAGTCATAAATTACTCTATCATTAATTTCCACAATAACTCGTCTTAATTGCCATTTATCACTTCGTATATCAAGCTCTTTCTTAATGCAGAAATATTGAAACCAATCCGAGGTTAAACCTTCAGGAATATCTAAGTCAAAAACATCAGTTTTACCCTTCTCAAAATCGTCGCAGAATGGATGATCGAGTTCCCAAGTATGCTCTCCAATATATAATTTAATTGGATCATCAGTTCCACTACCTCTTTCATTTGCAGTGGTTATTGTAACTTTCATATTATTGATAATTTCACACATATCTTCGTCTTCAAACATTTTCTTGTCCTCCAAATTTTTGATACAAATTTATTCATTATTTACTGTATTACCTATTTTCTTAGTTTTACTAAAAGTTAGTAGTTTATTTTCTTAACATATTGAGATATTTTTCTAAACTTATTGAGATTATTCTAGTAAGGAATAAAAAAGTAGGATTAATAGTTGGCCTTTCCAACACCGTAAGATATGAATCCATCTTTTCTAAATTTAGCAAGATCTAAGACATCACGTCCATCAACAATAATTGCAGATTTCATTTTGCCTTTAAGCCAATTAGCTTTAAGGTCATAATATTCCTTATGCTTTACGAAAATGACAAGAATATCTGCATCCTTAACAACTTTCTCTAAATTCTTTGAAACAGGATATGGGAATTCGTTTTGACGTACCAATGGATCATGAATAGCCCATTTTATTCCTTCTTTTTCTAATAATTCAACAAAAGTTTCAGTAGGTGAATTTCTTGTATCTTCTGAATTTTCAATAAATGATGCACCAAGGATAGCTATTTTTGCTTTTAAGAAATCAATATCTAAAGCTTTTGCACCATTCTTTGCCAATTCCACCATATGGCTTGGCATCATTTCATTCCTCATCCTAGCTTTAACTATAACATCAAAAGGAACTTTTGTTTTACCATATGTATCTACACCGTATTTTAGTAACCAAGGATCTTTTGGTAGGCAATGTCCACCTACTCCAGCTCCTGGTAAATGCAGATCACGATAAGCATTAGAGTTAAATGGTAGGCTATTGACACAACGTCTAACTTCAATAAAGTCAACATTAAGAGATTCACATGCTAAAGCAACTTCATTGGCAAAAGCTATTTGAACATCACGATAAGTATTTTCCACAACTTTTGCAACTTCACCAGTAGTAGCTGACACAGGTATTAGTTTTTCTTTTACAATGTATTTGTATAACCAAAGACCTTTCTTGGTACACTCTTCAGTAATACCACCAATAATTCTTGGATAATTAACTATGTTATTAATGAGTCTGCCAACCATAACACGTTCATATGCAAAAACAAGATGAAAATCTTCACCCACTTTCATTCCCGAGTTTTCTTCAAGAATAGGTTTGACAATGAATTCTGTTGTTCCAGGTGCAACGGTGGATTCAACAATAACTACTGCACCTTTCTTTATTTTCTTACCAACGGTTGCAGAAACTTCTCTAAGAGATCTATATAATGGTTCATGGGTATCTTTTTCTGTTGGGGTTTGGACATCAATCAATATGAAATCCATTTCTTTCAAAATGTCTGTGTCATCTGTAACATGAAATGTTTTTCTTTCCAAAACAACTTTCTTAATTAATTCTGGCAATAAGGGTTCATTCAAAATCGGACATTCACCTTTATTCAAGGCTTCAATCTTCCAACCCGATCGCTCTGATCGTCTTTGTAAACCAATAACCTCAAATCCATCAACTTCTGCAAAAAGAGCAGCAGCAGGAATACCAACATACCCCATACCAATTATAGCCACTTTTGTTTTACTAGACATCGGATACCAACTCATATGTTATTCTAATATTTTGAAATCATTTACAAATGAATACTGAATCTCACTCATTCTCTTAAATTTGTTATTTGCTTCAAAATAATAAGTTTATTACTTTTTCTTTCATTTTTTATTTACTTTCAACATTTCCAACATTTTATCAATATCTTTTGTTGGAAATTTGCAAAAGCGATTTCTACAAACATGAGCAGTTGCTTTATTCTCATTACTTGTTTTATGCTTAACAAAATCAGTTACTTCCACAATCTCAGGATTTGAAACATCTTCTGGTAAAAATAAGACAATCTTATTAGGGATATACACTTCTCAAAGAGCTTTTACCATATCTTTAGTGTCATTAGTATCTGCTTTACCTACAATAACAATCTCAAAAGTAGGTCCAAAAGCAAATTCCAAACATGATAGAAACATTGAATGGCAAGCAAAGACTGCTCAATTAATGTGGAGAAGGCTTTGTTAATCTGAACTGCTTTATCTTCAAAGTCAATGTTTGCTGTAATCCTAGAAATACGTAATAAATTCAACATAGCAACTGAATTACCAGAAGGCACAGCTCCATCATAAATCTCTTTTTTACGAACAATATGCTCTTCACCATCATCAGGTGTAAAAAAGAATCCTCCCAACTCATTATCCCAAAAATGTTGAATTTACTGATTATTGAATTTATAGCTTTTTTAAGATACTTAACATCAAAAGTGCTTTCATAAAGTTCTAATAATCCCCAGGATAGAAAGGCGTAATCATCAATCATTCCTGGTATTGTCAACTTCACCTTCTCTATAACGATGCAACAAGCGATTTGAATCATCCACCATTTTGTTTAAAATGAAATCTACAGCTTTTCTCGCAGCAAGAATATAATCACTGTTATCAAGAATCCTTCAGGCTAAAGCATATGCTGCTATCATTAAACCATTCCAATCAGTTAATATTTTATCATCTTTATGAGGGTGTATCCTTTTTTCTCGAACCTCAAATAGCTGTTTACGGATTTTCATAATCCTCGTTTTGGTTTCCTCTAAAGTCACCCCATAATCTTCAGCTATTTCAGATATAGTTTTGGTTAAATAAGGAATATTTATACCAGTTTTTTCTTGTGTAGCTTGATCTTTGAAATTGCCTTCGTTTTCAGAATTGTATATTTTGCTAATGAAATTGGCACCTTCATCAACAAGAATGTCAACTAATTCATCATTTGCCCAAGTATAAAACTTACCTTCTTCTCCTTCGCTATCTGCATCTTCTGCGGAATAAAATCCACCATCAGGTGCTGTCATATCTCTAGCAATATAAGTGAGAACTTCCTCAACAGTATTTTTATACTCAATATTGTTTGTAGCATTATATGTTTCAACATAAGCAAATACTAGTAATGCTTGATCATAGAGCATTTTTTTCGAAGTGTGGTAATAACCAAACAGAATCAGTTGAGTATCTATGAAAACCCACCTCAATATGATCAAAAATTCCACCTGAACGCATAGCTTTGAGTGTTTTTTCAACAATAGCTAGTGCTTTAGCGTTTCCTGTGCGTTTCCAATATCGAAGTAAAAATAGTAGTTTGTGTGGTGTAGGAAATTTAGGAGCACCTTTAAAACCACCGTTCTTTTCATCAAAAAGCAAATCAGCTTCCTTAAATGCTTCATCTAGAATATCTTGATTTAATTCTTCACCTTGTGTAACATGTATATTTTGCAATTGCTTAATAACTTCATTTGCAGCAGTCCTTAATTCATCTCAATTATTATCCCAATATCCCTTAATACGTGGAATAAGCTCCAACATGCCAATTCTACCAAAACGACTTTCTTTGGAAAATAAGTTCCAGCAGTAAAGGGTTTTTTATCTGCATCCATAATAATAGTTAATGGCCAACCCCCCACTACCAGTAATCATTTGATAAACAGTCATGTAGATATTGTCTATCTCATGTCTTTCCTCTCTGTCAACTTTAATATTAACGAATGTCTCATTCATTAATTTTGCAATTTCAGGTCTTCAAAAGACTCATGTGCCATCACATGACACCAATGACAGGTAGAATATCCAATTGACAAAAAAATGGGTTTATCTTCTTTCTTAGCCTTCTCAAAAGCTTCTTCTCCCCATGGATACCAATCCATAGGATTAGTAGCATGCTGCAATAAATAAGGACTTTTTTCTTTAGCTAAATGATTATATTGCTTCTCATTTGTGTTATCACTTTTCACATTATACACCTTTTGTAATAAAATAAAATTTAAAAAAACCACAGAATTACTCCTGTAGTTCTTTAAGTGTCTCTTTAACCTTCAGCACATGATCCTTAACTCTAACTTTAAACCAAGTTTCAGCAATTTTACCATCCGGATCGATAAGTACAGTACTTCTAATTACACCAAAGTATGTTTTTCCATACATACTTTTTTCTCCCCAAGCTCCAAATTGTTCTAGGATATTCTTATCAACATCACATAACAATCTAATTTTAAGCCCATGTTTTTCAGTAAATTTTTGATGACTGCTAGTTGAATCTGGGCTAATTCCAATAACAGTTGCACTCATTTTTTCGAATTCAGGTAGATTTGCTGTAAAATCAATAGCTTCAATTGTACATCCTTTTGTATTATCTTTTGGATAAAAATACAAAATAACCCATTTTCCTTTTTGATCCTTCAAACAAAATTCATTTCCATCTTTATCTGGCAAACAAAATTCTGGTGCAAGATCACCAACATTAATTTTTAACAATGTTTATCTTCTCCATCCTACTTTGCCAAAAAATCTAGAATTTCTTCAATATCAGGGAGTTCTGGTATATCATAGATTTTAACAAATGAAATTTTTTGATTTTCATCAATCACAATATTTACTCTTTTAGAAATTCCTTTCTCTTCAAGGAAAATACCAAGGATCTTAGCCAAATTACCATGAGGCCAAAAATCAGCAAGCAAACTTGTTTTTTCAATTTCTAGATGTTCAGCCCAAGCTTTTTTAGAAGGCACAGTGTCAACACTTACACCCAAGGGAATGGTATTTAATTTCTCAAATTTATCAAAGCTAGTTTCTAATGATTGCATTTGCTTTGCACATACACCAGTCCAAGCAAGCGGATGGAAAGAAAGCAGAATCTTTTTTCCTTTCAAATCTGCTAATTTTATTTCATTCTTATTTTGATCAAATAGAGTAAAATCTGGAGCATCATCTCCAATTTTCAGTTTCATATCTTCTGTCATAGGGTCACCCACTATAACTAAAAAAGGCAAACTGTATTAAATTAATGCTTAACAATCTAAGAAAAAAGTAGCTATATATGTAAAGAAAATTTACAATAAATGAAATGCGAAGCGAAAAGAAGGATTATTTACCATATAATTGCTTCAGTAAAATTTCTCGAGCAATTGATTGAAACGCTCGTTTAACTCCAATACCTTTTGTAGCTATTGTTTCGTAAACAGGAAATCCATCTAATTCTAATCCCGAAAGCATTTCTGGTCTAGTTAATGCATTGGGAACATCTCTTTTGTTCAAAGTAATTACAATGGGAACTTCGGTTCCAAATCGTTCTCCTAGAAATTCCTTTAACTCATCAACTGATTCTTGATTGTATTTCTGCATTTCAGGTGTAGAATCAAGCATAAGGATAATGCCATCAACGCCACGTAAAATGACTTTTCTTTGACTTTTGTGTCGAGTTTGTCCTGCAACTGTATAAGCATCTAGAATTACTCTACCTGAAGCAGAAAATGGTGTGAAATCAAAATAGAGTGTTCTACCAGTAGGATCTGCAATTGAGGTAAAGCCACCTTTAGTTAAACCTTCGACTTGGTCATAGAGCCAACGTAAACCAGTAGTTTTTCCACTAAGTGAAGGGCCATAGAATACTATTTTTAAGTGAATTCGGCCTTGACTATCCTTTCGCAATGTTGGAAACCTCTTGAAATGTTAATTATATGGGATTTATATTTGATTATAATTGTTTCTACAGTAAAATATTTTTTAGGAAAATTAAAACTATTGGTTCTAACATTTTCTTAACTTTATGAACGATTCTAAAGGTATAGTAATGTTATCTTCTAGGTTGTCCATCCGTATAAGTACCAGTATAGTGATTAACAAAATCTCTTAATCTAGAGAACCCCATACTAGATCTTTGAGCATCCTTTAGTTCATCTTCTAACGTCAAAATTCTATGTTTTGTTTTTTCGCGTCTTGAGAAATAAACCTCTGGGGTTATGCTTCTATCGTTAAAAGCTTTAATTAGCTCTCTTAGAGTGTCCTTTGCTGCTCGTAACTCAATCTTTAGATTTTTGACATCTTCGGATTCCTGAACCAGAAACCTTCTAGTATCATCATTTTGTCTGAATTGCTGTAATGGTATAGTTTTTGTGAAAGGAATTTGTTTCAAGTCTTTAATTCTCCTTTCAACCTTTTCTTGTAACAAGGAGTAATTCAAACTAGACCTATATTCCTCCATCATGTAAGGATCAGTTATAACATAGCCTTCATTTTCGTTAAATAAGATACCAAAGGTAAAATTAAGCCTATCAACAACAGCATCAGAACATTTTATCTTGATTTGATTCTTGTCTGGAATATTGATCAATAATTGACTACCGAAGATTTTGCTACTCTTCGTTTCTACATCTCTAATCATAGAGATAGGAATAGCTTTAACTTTTCCGCGAAATCTAAATATGAATTTGAAGTAAGGCAAAAAGTACAATTGCTTATTTGTCACATACAGTATACCTGTTCTTTTCCTATCTTTTGGAAAAGTAATTTTCATATTTGGGAAAACAGCAATTTTTAACTCTAATAGCTCTGGTTCAAATTTATCTGATGCTTCATCAAATTGCAGTGAGTAATCTTTTAGTTCAGTTAATTTTTCTCCAATCTCACTTAATTCTAGTCTAGGCTTTTCGAGAAAATCATTGATAATGTTTGAATAACTTATTACATGGGTATTAATCATCTTAAGTGTTTTATCAATATGAGGTAATTTGTTAATAGTAAGATTTTGATTAAATGACAGCAATTGTGAATCTTGATGAATTTGCTGGTAGACCTTATCTAATAATTCAGTTGCTCTTTGAGTGATCTCAAAAAATTGATTTTGAATATGAAGCAAATTGGTTTCAATGTTCGGATATAATCCAAATCTTTCCCTCCTCAATTGTTTTGCCAAATTAACAATATCCGAATAATTATCTGCAAATCCCTTGATATGATTTAACCCATTGTAAATTCGATTAACTGTATCAATAAATTCATTTGTAAGACCACCAATTTTCTTCTTTACATCTTTCAATTTAGTTGAAGAACACATAGGACATTTTCTTATTTTCTTTGTTGCAGATAGATGGTTAACATTCCCACACTTCTCACATTTACTACCAACACTAATATGAGAGCAATTACTACAGTAAGTGCAATCAGTTTTTTCAGACACTATACAATCATTACAAAATGTTCCACCACAGTCTTCACAGTAGAAGATAAAGCCTTGACGTTTGTAGCATTTTAAGCATTTTCTGTCAGGATCGTATACCAATTTCAGTCTCACGCTCAAATTCATTTTTCAGATAATACAGTTTTAGGTTAACTATGATTGATCACATAGCAATGCCATATTCAACATATATCACTAGTTATCCAGAATAGCACTGAATAACCTTACATTATCTGTAGATAAAGATAAACAGTTCTTGAAAATAAGGGATTGTAATATTGGGATGTTTTCTAGCTATTAAGGTAGATTAGCAAAAAAAAGGTTATTTTTTGTCCCAGTACATATATTTTGAGCAAGAACAAATGTAAAAAGGGAAAAAGTAAAGAACTATGGAGATAAATAATTTAATACTAGAGTAAATTTCTACGGGTAAATATGGATGTTTAAATGGAATGGAAGAAAAGAAATCCTCAGACTTCCTCTGGAAGATAGTACTTTGTGGCGATAGTTTTGTAGGGAAAACTACAATTCGAAAAAGAGCCATGGGTGAGCATTTCGCAGAAGAATATATTTCAACAGTTGGTGCTGATTTTTCATCTTACAAACTCAAATTAAGCGATTTAACTATAGGTTTTCAAGTATGGGATTTAGCTGGTCAAGACAAGTACAAATACATTAGATCAAGCTTCTATGGTGGAGCCACAGGTTGTTTTCTTGTTTTTGATGTTACTAATCCAAAATCCTTGAGAGATTTATCAGCATGGGTTGATGAAGCAATTAGATATTCAAATGGAACAATAGAAATTTTCATCATATGTGCAAATAAAATTGATTTAATAGATAGAAGAGAGATAACCAGCGAAATGGGTCAAAAATACGCTCTTGCTTTAAGAGAAAGCTCCGGTTTACAGTGTGAATATATTGAGACTTCTGCTCTAACTGGTGAGAATATAGATGTTGCATTCGATTTAATGGCAAAATGCTTACTTGAGCGAGAAGGTATTAGTCCGTTTAAGCCCAAAGAGGAAATTGTTGAAGCTTCAGAGGAGCAAGTAGTTATCGAGCAGCAACATCAGGAAGTAAGTGCTGAAGTAAAAACAACATCTAAAATAGTAGATACGATTCCTTCTTCAACTGCATCTATAATGCTCGAGGATGAGAGTGGAGAAGAAACTGAGAAACTTATAGCAGAAGTAATGGCTGTACTAGATGAGACTGATGAAATTATTATCGGTAGAGAGAAGACTGATGATGGAGAACGAGCTATAACAATCTCAAAAGAATCAATAGAAGAACAGGATGTTGAAGAAGAGGTTCCTGAAATTAGCACTGAGTTAGAAAACGTATTGGAGCAAATCAATGTTAAACTAGATAGTTTAACTAACCGATTAAAAGGTTTAGAAGAAGAAATTTCTCATGTAAAAGCTAATGGATTAAAATCTGAGGTTGATGAGCAAATAGAGGATATTTCGGATGTAAGAGATGAACTAGAAGTTCTAAAACAAGAAACTTCGATAGAGGAAGCTGATGAGAAAACAGACGTTCTCGATGAGATACTAGAAGATGCTAATGAAAGTGAAGACGTAGATATCAATTCAGCTATGCCTGAACCAATGATACCAATTGTTGAATCAACAGAAGAGGGACAACTAGATCAAGATCAAAAGGTTTTGGAAAGCATTCTAGACACTGTATCTCCACAACCTGATACAACAGAAAGTGAAGAGGTTATAATAGAAGAACCTGAAGAAATTGCTGATGAAGAAGATCAAATAATAGATCTACTGGAAATCCCAGACAATGAGTTAGTAGATATTCCTGATGCAGAACCATTGATACCAATAGAAGAAGATGATGATGAAGCTGAAAGTCTGGATGATGGTGTGATAGGAACAGAATTATCAAGTGCAATGATTTCAGAATTGAAAGATATGTCTCAAGAAGAAAAACCAGAAGAAGAGAAAATAATTCAAACACTTTACGTAGATTCTTCAGAAAACAAAAACACTTGCCCCATATGTGGAGAAGATGTTAAATATATTAGACAATACAAGAAATTTTACTGTATAAAATGTGGAAGATACCTGATATAAGACAAAAAAAATTAATCGTTGAAATGAAAAAAAAAAATCATTGGGGAATACATATGGCTGATGATGTTATTATTTTGAAAACCTCCGGTGTTCCATTATTTGCGAAATGCTATGGAGGGTCTACTTGTAAAATGCATCCAGATCATGCTTTACAAAGTGGATTCTTAGCAGCGTTATTCTCATTTTCAAAAGAGACATTTAGTGAAAAAGGAATAAAATCTGTTATTTTTGATGATTTTAAACTAGATTTCAAAGTGGATGAGGGTAATGAACTCATAATTGTATTAGCAAATCCTATATTGGAAGATGATGAGAAAATCAAAAAACAGTTAGAGGATACACACAAAATTTTCATTGAGAAATACCAACCTCAATTAAACAACCTCGCATATGATACTAGTCTCTTCATGGATTTTGATAAGGATTTAGTTGAACTGAAAGTTGTACCACAGAATGCAAAAATGGACTTGCCCTTAGATAAAATTCCTTTTTGGAAAAAGTTTTTTACTCGAGGTAAGAAGCAAGAGTAGTTTTTTCTATTGGAAACACCTTCATTTCCAAGAAGCATAAAAGATAAAAAAGATTTCTACTATTAGAAATAAGGGTAAGTTATATTGAACGCAGAAACATTTGGAAAAACAGACCTTTTTTTATGGGATCACTCCAGTACAGAAGAGACAATTAAATTCTTGAAAAGTGCATATGACTTCTTTAGTTCCCAAGCAGTTAAGGAATCATACAAAGTCTTTGCCTTAAAGGTGGTAGCAAAATATATTACTAAAGCTGGTTTCCCTCGTGATCAGAAAGCTCTTAATGCTGCAGCATTGTATGTAGTAAACAGATTACCAGCATCTTATCCTAACCATGGTTCAAAAAAGGAATTTGCTGATAGATTGAATGTTACTGAAACAAGCCTTGACTGGTATGTAAACTCCCTTGCTGAACAATTAGGTTTCTTTACATTAAGGGACAGGAAAAATTTCCCGTACTATGTAGAGAAAGATGGTATAACATTCGCGGTCATTTCTTCTGTTGTGAAGGTATTTGTCGAAGAATCTATCGTTCAAGGATTAGCAGAAATTAAACCTTTTGACATAAAAAGTGTTGTAGATCAAATACTAGACATGCTTATCACTAAACTACGTATCGTCCCTCCAGTGTTTCGTCGTGATTTAGCAACTAAAATCGAAGCTGACTTACAAGAAGAATTCGCCAATGCAGTAATTTAAATTTCTATCTCTTTTCTGACGCTTTTTTTGGAGACTACCAAAATGGTTACTCGGTTCGCTCTTAAGATAGCCTATATAGGAAAAGATTATCAAGGATTTCAACAGCAACCTAATTCTATAAAGACCATCGAAGGTACTCTTATTGATGTTTTAGAGGAATTAGGATATATCAATGATGCTCCAACTGCTCGTTACTCTGCTGCTGGTAGAACTGATAAGGGTGTTAATGCAATAAGTCAGGTGATAGCTTTTAATTCCAAAAGAGAAGAGCTATATCTCGAAGAATTGAATAATAAGTTACCAAAAGATATCTTTGCTTGGGCTAAAACTAGGGTTGAAACTGAATTCAATGCTAGGAAAGATGCATCAAAAAGAACTTACAGATACTATCAAGTCTATGGCAATGAGAACATTAAGCTTATGAAAATGGGATTAAAAAAACTGCACGGTACTCATGATTTTGCAAAATTATGTAAGAAGCAAGATAAATTACCTGATGGAAGTGATAGATCTACTGTTTTGACCATTGATAATGCAAATGTAAAATTGTTAAAGAAACAGAAATTACTACAATATGAATTTTCATCAAGAAATTTCTTATGGAAACAAGTACGCAAAATGGTTTCCCTTATTCAAGCAGTTGGTTCCAATAGATATCCATTAGATTTCATTGATGAAGTATTAACTCCAGCAATTCCAGTATCAAAAGGTGGGATAAAACCAGCTTCTGCTGAAGGGTTAGTTCTATATGATGTAAAATATGAATCAATAAAATTTGAAAAACTAAGAAAAACAACTATAATATTACCATTATTATTAGAGAAAATAAATTCACAAAAATCATCATTAGCTGTTTTGGAGCTAATGCAAAAAACAATTTTGGATTAAATATTCTTTTGTAATACTCATTCTTTGAGTTAAGAGGACAATTACAAAAAGCTGTTTAACTAGTAGTAAGTTAATAATCAACATTTTATTTTTAAACTAGAACCCCGGAAGAACACAAATGAATTCAAGACAAAGTAATAGTGATTCTCATACATCATTGGATCATCAGAACTCCCAGGTAACAGACGAGAATCAAATTCCAACATCTTATAAATTAGATAACGCAGCAACAATATTTTCTCTAGTTACATCATCAAGAATTCCTTGTCTATTTAGAATGACTGCTACTCTAAAACACTCCATAAATGTAGGACTATTACAACAAACACTTGAAAACATAATTGTAAGATTTCCATATTATAGAGTTAATCTACAAAGAGGTTTATTTTGGAATTATTGGGAATATACTAGTGGAAAACCAACAATCATAAAGGACTCAAAATATCCAAGTCAAAAAATGCCAATAACTAAGAAAGGAATATTCCCATTTAGAGTAAGAGCATTTTATAATCGTATAGCAGTTGAATTCCATCATAGTATAACAGATGGGAGAGGTGCACTAACTTTTTTGAAATCTCTAGTAAGTGAATATCTAAGATTAACGGGTTTAGAAATCAATGATTGGCAAGATATTTTTCGACCTGGGGAAGAACCTCATAAAGAAGAATATGAAGATGCATTTAGGAAGAATTATCATAAAGAAATTCCTGATCCAAAACGTATCTCAAAAGCATTTCATTTACCATACAAATTGGAACCTAAAGGGGTCTATAACATCTTAACAGGTATAATGCCAATAAAACAAGTGCTTCAAAAATCAAAGGAATTGAATGTTACTCTTACTGAATACCTAACAGCAATATACTTGGATTCTTTACAAGAAGTGTTGTTTAGCTTACCTTTGAAAGTGCTAAAGAAGAATCTAAAACCAATACGATTAATGGTTCCTGTAAATCTAAGAAGAATTTATCCATCTAAGACCATGAGAAACTTCTCATTATATGTAACTCCATTTATTGATCCAAGATTAGGTAAGTATTCATTTGAAGAAATTTTGAAGCAAGTATATCATTACATGCGATTAGAGGTTTCTGATAAATACATAAATCAGCAGATTGCTCGAAATGTAAGAGGAGAATTAAACCCAATAGTAAGATATACTCCATTGTTTCTGAAGAAGCTATTTGGTAAAGTCATTTATAACGGACAAGGGGAATTTCTATATTCAGGAGTAATCACTAACTTAGGTAAAGTATCATTACCAGAACCATTAAATAACGAAATTAGTGATATTCATCTCTTCCCAGCACCAAGTCCAGTCACAAAAACAGGTTGTGCTGTTGTAAGCTATGAAGAAAATCTATACATAAGCTGGGGAAGAACAATAAAAGAAACAATCGTAGAAAAAACCTTCTTTAGAAAGCTTGTTAAAGAAGGAATAGAAATAAGAATCGAAACAAATTAGGAGATAATAGCATTGTCATTTTGCAGCAAATGTGGAGTAGAAATTGAACCACATAAAACACATTGCCCTCTATGCGGATCACCAATACAAGAAACTGATGAAGAACCTGTTGAATATACAAAAAAGTACCCAGACGAACCTGCACTAGGACCAAGTAAACCAGGGAGAACTGCAAAACAAAGACGCAAACTAATTTGGGAAATTGCTAGCGTTACACTAATAATTCCATTACTAATCACTTTGTTTACTGATTTAATTATTAATAAAACTGTAAGCTGGTCACTTTACTCAATTGCTTCACTAATACTGGTTTGGCTCATTATTTCAATGCCATTACTATTCCCAGATAAACTAACGATTTTACTAATAGGAGAAGCACTCCCACTTTTTGTTTTCCTCTTGGTTATAGATTTAATAGATAACGGACGAATCGATTGGTATTTACGAGTAGGATTGCCTATGGTAGCGTTAGTAGAGACGATAATTATTGCAGTTGTAATAACTTCAATTTCTGTTAAGAATAAGGGATTGAATATTGCATCATTCATACTATTTGGCATTGGAGTTATTTGTCTAGGAGTCGATTTCATCATTTCCAGCTTTTTAAAGCAACGATTTACTGTCAGTTGGTCATTGTACGTATTAGCGTCAACATTAGTAATAGGTGGATTTCTGCTATATTTGCACTTCAGGATTATTCGAGGTGTGGATCTAAAACGGAAATTAAATATCTGACAAATAAGATAACTGATCTTCTCTTTTAAATCTAAAATCATCTAAGAAATATAGAGCTAATTTCGGCGAGAAAATAGTTTCTAAAACAGCAATCTTATATGAAAAAACTGCTTTAGCTTAATTATGGATTCTTATGAAAATCTACCTAAAGCGAAAATAACATCATCTGGAGAGATAAGTCAGAAATTCTTAGATCTATGTATAGAAACTTTCCAAGAAGCATGTCTATATGTTCATAATCTAAAATATGGATATAACAGCGACAAAGATGATAAAATGATATTATTTTTAGAAAATATGTGTAGCTGTACAACCAAACATGGAGTTATTGCCGGTCTTGCAGAAGAACTCAAAATATCACTTTACAAAAAAGTGGGAATTTACAAACTGACAGAAGCTATTTCAACAGGACTAGATAAGATTTTGATAAAGTATAATATACCATACGTTCCAATGGTTCATTGTTTTTTAGTCTATGCTAAATTCAGATTTGATCTGACCGAAGGAAATAATAATGGAAAAAAAACCTCTATCGAGGAATTTATTCACGAAGAAAAAGTCATTCCATACATAAGTAGAAAAGATGAATACCTCCTATTTACAAAGGTGTTAACAGAAAAGATACTATCATCTCAGGAAATGGAAGGAATTGAAAGACGAACATTACTTAAAGCAAGAGAAGAAGCAATCAAACTATTGAAAGATAACATAAAATGAATGTCTGTTAGACAGTTAAAATCAATACAAGTAGTAGACGTAAAATTGAATAACACATATTCTTAGAAAAGATTAAAAAGGAAAAAATAACAGAAAAAAACTAATGTGCCCTGATAGTGTAGTACGGCCTATCATCTTCGGCTGTCACCCGATGGACATGAATGAGAAGAAAAAAACCTCATTGACCAGTTTCGGGTTCAAATCCCGATCGGGGCGCCAGTTTTATCTCCTAACAGTTTTTTTCACTGTCTTATTCTCTAGTTATGTTCCTAGCTGTCCCAATTTTTTGAGCTGGTTGTACTCTATGAGTTAGCATTGCTCATGAAAGTGAATAGATGCATCTCAGCCCCCTTAGTACTTGAGTTATTATCTTTCTCTTTAGTTGCCGATGATGAGATTCCTTTTTCCATTTCTACTTTTCCTTTTTTTTTACTCTCACCATTTATTACCAGATTTACCATTAGGAGGAGATGATTTCGCAATGATTTTCTACCATAGGTCATTGATTCTATAACTCTTTCCAGTTCTTTTTGTTTTATTTAATGGAAGTTCTCTAAAAATCATATTTTTGATTTAGCTTTCGCAAATCATTACTCATTGAGTCAATTTTAGACAATTTATTTCCTACATCTAAGATGTTTTCCTGCTGGTTAGTAGATGTTAATTCTATCTTTGGAATATTCTTATCTTTTAGTTTATCTTCATTTAACGATTCATTAATTGCATCTTCTACACTATCATTGTTAATTTTCTTGAGATTTTTAAATGTTAATTTTTTTCTAAAGAAAATGAAACCAAATACTACACTAGCAGCTACAGCTATTGCCGTAAATACAAAAATTATGATTTTACTTATTTGCAAGATCTTATTAAAATTATCAAATCCAATGAAGAATGGAATCATAGCAGTAACCACTAAAATCAAGAAAATTAAAAAACCAACATCGGATTTACTGTTGTTGTTATTTCCATTCATTGATACTCATCAAGAAGTAGAAAGTGGCAAATAAAAACCCCATCTCTAGAAGAGTTAAAAGGTTTTGAAGTTTAATTATATCATATATATGAGTAATAACATAATTCACAAGACCAAAACAAGTAAAAACAACTAAGTATTAATTTTTAAATCATTATGAATTTGTCAGCGATATGAGGGTAATGTATGAGCAAAAAACAATTATCATTAGACACTTTCTTCCCATCTGAAAACATTGATAAAAAAGATGCAAAGAAAGAGAAAGAATTAGCTTCTTCAGAAAAACCAGAGCAAATAAGAAAAGATGATAATCTATCTGGCAAGCCCTCTACTATGGTAAATGAATTAGCTGTGAGCAATGCAAGTGATGATTTAGAGAAAGACCAAGAAGATGATGACGAGGATGTCATTTTTGAGGGTGCTCCAGTAGAACTATGTCCGACTAACACTCCACCATGTTGTTTGTTGCAATCAGTATATGATGGTAAAAGTGGTAAAGCATTTCTCTATCTATTAGATGAACACTCTAATCGACTATTTGGTTGGTATGATAATACTGAACATAAGCCATATTGTTTATCTGATTTAAAAGAAGAAGAACTAAAACAAATATCACCAGTTAAAAACTTCTCTAAAATAACTGGTTATGAAAAAGTTACACTTCAAAATTTATTAATCGATGATAAAGTTCCCATGACAAAAATTCTTGTAACTGATCCATTGGCTATAGCAGGTGGGTTTGATAGTTTAAGAGATAAATTACCTGCTGCATGGGAAGCAAATATTAGATATCATCAAAATTACCTCTATGATCGTGAATTATTTCCTGGAATGTTTTATCAAGTAAAAAATAGTAATTTAGAACCAGTTTTTCCTGAAGTAGATAAGGAAGTTGAAAAACAAATCCGTGATATATTCAAGGATTCACCTAAGGAAGTTAAAGAACTAATTCCAATATATCTACCACTATTCTTAGCTAGAGTACCACACATAAAACGCGCAGCAATAGATATTGAGGTTTATACAAAAACCATGACTCATATTTCTGATCCAAAAAAGGCAGAAGAGAAGGTAATTTCTGTAGCAATTGTAGGAAATGATGGAGTAAAGAAAGCACTAGTACTGAAACGAGAAGATGTACCATTAGGAACCCGTTCAGAAGAATTGGCTGATGATGTAGAAATAACCTTCTATGATGATGAAGCAGAGCTTTTACGTGAAACTTTCAGATTAATGCAAGAATATCCAATGATTATTACTTTCAACGGTGACAATTATGATCTGCCATATCTCTATAATCGAGCAGTTCGCTTGAAAATTACCAAGAAAGATAATCCTATCATAATGGTTAGAGATAGCTGTAAGATAAGAAATTCAATTCATTTTGATGCTTATCGCTTTTTCAATCAAGCTGCAATTAAGGTTTATGCGTTTGCTTCTAAATATAGTGAAAGTTCACTAAACGCTGTTAGTAGTGCATTGCTTGACGTAGGAAAAATCGAATTAGAAGAAGAAATTGGATATGCAAGCTGTTATGATCTCGCTCGATACAATTTATGGGATAGTAAAATTACACTCGAGTTAACCACATTTAATGATTCTGTAACAATTCGATTAATCATTCAACTTATGCGTCTTACTGGTATGACCTTTGAGGATATAACTCGACAAGCAGTTTCAAGTTGGATTAGAAACTGGTTATTTGCAGAACATCGAAGAAGAAAGTATCTTATTCCTAGACCTGAAGAGATCATTAGCTCTCGAGGTGATTCAACAACAAGTGCCATGATAAAAGGAAAGAAATACAAAGGTGCTCTAGTTGTTGATCCAGATCCAGGGATACATTTTGATGTTACTGTACTGGATTTTGCTAGTCTATACCCGAGTATAATAAAGACATGGAATCTTTCCTATGAAACAATGAACTGCAAGCATGAGGAATGTAAAGATATTAAATTAATTCCAGATACAGATCATTGGGTTTGTACAAAAAATAGAGGACTAATGTCTATTTTGATTGGCTTTATCAGAGACATACGAATTTCTTGGTTTAAACCAAAAACCAAAGATAAAAGCTTGGATGAAAACATTCGAGGTTTTTATGAAGTTATTCAATCAGCTTTAAAAGTTGTAATTAATGCTTCTTATGGTGTCTTTGGTGCACCTCATTTTCCATTTTATTGTCCTCCATTAGCTGAAGCAACAACTGCTATTGGCCGACAAGCAATTACACAAACAATTGAAAAATGCAATCAGATGGGTATTGCTGTCATTTATGGAGATACAGATTCAGTTTTCTTGAAAAATCTTACACAAGAACAGATTAACGAGCTGATTGCTTGGAGTGATAAGAACCTTAAGATCAATCTTGATGTAGACAAAACATACAGATATTTAGCTCTATCAGATAGAAAGAAGAACTATCTTGGAGTTTATCATGATGGCAGTGTAGACGTGAAAGGTCTACTAGGAAAGAAAAGAAATACTCCACCATTTTTGAAAGATGTCTTTTATGAGATAGTGACCATTTTAAGCTGTATTAACCAAGAAGAGGATTTTGATAAAGCTAAACAGCAAATTGAGGATATTGTACAACAATGTTATTCCAAACTAAAGAAACGTGAATTAGCGATTGAATCCTTGGTTTTCAAAGTGCAACTAAATAAGAATCTAAATCAATATGTAAAAACAACCCCACAACATGTAAAAGCAGCTCGTTTTCTAGCTGATAAAACAGGTCAAAAATTAGGAGCTGGAGATTTAGTATCATATGTAAAAACCAGGGGACAAGAAGGGGTAAAACCTGTGGAATTAGCAGATGTTTCAGAAATTGATGTAGATAAATATCTGACGCAAATGGATTCCACATTAACACAAGTTCTTGACCCAATAGGCATATCATTTGATAAGATAATTGGTATTAGGTCACTGGATGATTTCTTTTAAAATGTAAAACTGAATTATAAAGCAGCAGCATCATCATCTTTACGCTTAATTTGTTGCTTCAATTTCATTTCCAGCTCTCTAAAGGTTTGAGAACTTACAATTTTCCCATTTTCATCTCTAAAATAAGGAATGGCGATTGCCAATAATTCAGCTAAATCCTTTTCTCTTCGAAGATCATTAATGTCCAACAATCTACCATATGTTTCCGGACTTAGTACTATTATTTCTAGTTCAGAAATTTCGTCAGCATATTGTGTTGCTCGAGACAGTGGTTTTATTTCTATACGATCATCAGAAATACCAATTGAGTGTAGAAAATCCAGTACATCTTTGGATCGTTTTTCGTAAGGCCATATTAAGTGATGGATTTTTTTACCTCTTTTAGCTAATTCGTCAGTAGTTATACCTATTAGGACCTTTTTGGCAAGTTTGAAGGCAGTAGTGAGTAGTAACTTCTGACCACCATGTAATCTATCAAAAGTACCACCAAGGCAGCCATATTCAAAATGGTATTTTATGGTTTTTGTCAATTCATATCCTCACATATTTCGTATAACAGTAAATCTACAATCTTTAATATTCGTTTTTGATAAACTAAATATCCTTTTAATTCCTTTGTTAATTATTCAAAGAAAATTGAAGAATTATGTTTAAAACAAAAGAAAAAGTTGAGAAAAGATTAGTATCTACTTTTCTCAGAAGCTGTACAAAATAGTACACCAAAGAATGCTATAACACCAGAGATAAAAGAGATTACTGTAGGTAATATTTCTCCAATAGGATGTGTAACACCTGGTATTGTATTTGTTATATTAGCTTTCATAGATGGTGAAACAGTCCACCAAATAACCAAAACAAGAAGAATGCCGATGAAAATTCCAGCAGTCACAAAAGCTTCTGTGCTATTATAACCCCACTTTGCTCTGGCACCAATAGCGAGAGAAATAGCCCCAACTAAACCAATGAACCAGAATACAAGAAGCCAGTAATACTTGGCGAAATGAATGACCGTTATAATTTGTAAAAACAATGAAGAACTAATTAAAATACCACCAATAATAGCTCCAGGTTTTACTCCCTTCATTTGCTTTCCAGTACCTGCTACTACAAATAGAGGTGCAATTGCCATTAATATTGCAGACCCAGTTGATAAACCAACTGCTCCGAAAGCCCAGAGGGCTTTTCCAGCAACAAGTGGTAATAGCATATTGTATATTGATTCAGCTTGGAAAACGCAGAAATAAACAGTAACAGCAATTATAGATCCAAAACCAATACCGGAGATTGTGAAATATTCCATTTTATCTGAATCGAAAGCCAATCCCCCTAAAACATACGTTACTCCTGCAATAAGTCCAGCTGCCCAAATAAACAGTAACCAATAATAAGAAACGATTTCGACAAGCGTAATAACTTGCATAGCTATAGAAATTGCAATAATAAATCCGCCAACGATTGAACCTGGCTTAACCATTTTTATAATAGCTCCAATAATAGTTGATATATAAATATACTGAGAAATCAATCCTAAAAGGGTTTTCTTTCAAATACAACACTTGGTAACACTATTTATTTGAGCCAACTTTCATCCCAGTCGCCTATCCATCAAATGCTAAGTGCATATGGACCAATATGAGTTCCTAAAACTGGTCCAAGCGTATAAATTTCAACTTTTCTTGGAATATTTTCTTTCTGTGTGAGTATGAAGTCTTTGAGATCTTTAGCTTCCTTAGGCATTAAAGCATGAAGACTGTCTCAAAATCTGTTTTTCGATTTTGCAATATGTTTAGGATATTTTTCTTAAGAATTTCAATACCATTATCAAACCCCTTAACTCTACCAATGTTCTTTACCAAACCATCTTCGACACCTATTATTGGTTTGAAATTTGCTAGATTTCCGATAAGATACTTTGCTATACTAATTCTTCCACCTTTTCTAAGATAATCTAATGATTTCAGAATGGCAATCTCATGTGTGTGAGGAATCAAGGAATTTACTTGATTGATTATTTCCTCCTTATCCACACCTTTACGAGCCATCATTGCAGCTTCAAAAACCAACAGTCCTTCCATTATTGTTATTGTTTGGTATCGATTACAGTTATATCTTTGCCAGGAAACATTTCAGCAATTCGTAAAGCACAATTATAACCACTGCTAATTTTACTAGAATGAGCTAAAACTATTACTGATTCAAAATTTTTCAAGGATTCCTCATATACTTTGTAAATGTCATCCTGTGTTGGTACAGCAGTAGTTGGGATTTCTTTTACTTTCAGAAGTTTTTCAAAAACCTCCTCAGGGGTTATATTAATATAGTTCCTATATGGTTTCTCACGATCTTCAATCATTACTTGTGTTGGTAAAACACCAATATCTAGATCTTTAACCGTCTCTGGAGGGAGCCCCATAGTAGCATCTGCTAAAATTCTAACTTTTTGTTTAGCTATTAGAATGCCATCTCCTTGTTTCTAGCGCTTACATAAAATAAACAAAATAACTACTTATTGTAGTAAAATTTTTGTTTGTAAAATATTGTTTGAATCAAAAGGTAAAAATAGACTGTTTAGGTAGTATTAATTAAAGCATAATTACTAGAAAAGCTGGAATAAAACAACCATCTTTGAAAGCTTATTAAGAAAGCTTTTTTTTGGTGAAAGCAAATTTAATAATTTATAGAACTAAATGAAGTGAAATTAACATGGTATTTGGAAAATTTGTCAGATGGCTTGGTGGCGGAAAAGCTACTCGTGATTATATTATCGATCTCAAAATGGTCAATAAAAGGTTAGCGAGATCATCTAAAAAATTAGAAACTGATGAAAAAAAAATTCAAAGAAAATGCCGAGATTCATTGAGAAAAGGACTAATGGATCAGGCTAGATTATATGCATCAAATGTTGCCCGAAATCGTAAATGGGTTTACAGTTATACAAAACTAACAACTAGAATTGAAGGAATTATCTTCAGACTTGAACAAGCAGATTCTGTTCAGCAATTGGCGGGAGAATTGAAAGGAATGGCTGGAGCATTACGACAAGTAAATGCTAGTTTAAATGCCCCCGAAATCTCAGCTCTAATAGATGATCTTGAAAGGTCATTTGAAGGAATAGAAATGACCACAGATATGATGGACGAAGATTTTGAAAGCATGATGTCATTAGATGTTGATGAAACAGAAGTTGACAAAATCATGGGTGAAATAGGTACAGAAATTGGTTTAGGTGCTGAAACAGGTTTACCAACCCCAGATATTCGTTCAGCAGAATTAGCTAAAGAAATAGAAGAATTACGAAAAGAAAGAGAAACATAACTTTCTTCTTTAATGTTCAGCAATAACTAGCTGAGCTTTAAAGTTTCTTTTTTCTTTTACCTTAGCACAAATCTTTTTGAATAATAATAGACTTAAATTAAAAAGTTAATCAATTTTCGTAAAAGATGGTGAAGTGCCTTGTCAAATTCTGAAGACGAGCCAAAGAAAATTATAATTGCAGGTTTACCTGGAGCTGGTTTGAAAACCATAAAAGCATGTGTTGTTGATAATAATCCTCCTGATGATTTAAAACCAATAATCCAAAAATTAGATGTTGGTAATACGATGAGAGATCTTTTGCAAAGAAGAGTTCTTATTATTAAATGTGGAGGTGAAAAATCTATTCAAGATATCTTATCAAGAGATAATGATCCTTTATACGAATATGTTGAAGCTTTAGTTTTTATTTTGGATATAACAGAGCAATCAATCTTTTCAATTGCTCATTATTGGTTTGAAGCTCTGGTAAAGCATTTACATAAAATTAGTCCTGAAGCAAGAGTATATCTGTTATTGAACAAAGTAGATTTACTAGCTGAAAAAAATAATGCTTCAGATTATATTCGAGCAACAAAGAATTTGTTCACATCTAAAGGATTAGATCTTATAATTCATGAAACTAGTATCTATGATGCCTCCTCCTTTTACGCTTTTCGAGATGTATTAATGAAGGAAGTGGATGATCAAATATCAATGAAAGAGTACTTAAATCGTGCTTTAAGAGGTTCATCATTTTCAGGCATAGCTGTTTATTCAAAAGTTGGACTACCAATTTACGTTGCTGGTGAACTTCCTCCTATAGTTGAAATATCAGCTAATGTGATGTTAAGTTCAGTCAGTCGTATTACAGAAGAACTTGATGAAAATGATGAAGTTACATCTACAATACTTCAAATGAAGAAGAAAACTTTCATGATTTTCAAAGTTGTGAATGAGAACTGTATCTTTGTAGGATTGAGTAAAAGAAGACCAAAACTTGGTCAAATGCTAATTGAAACTGATCGAATGGTGGAAATACTCCAGAAGGCAATAGAGCAGTAGAAAATTTCAGTCATCTACTACTGTTCCAATTTCATCTTGTTTAAACAAAACTATTTCAGGAAGAGTTATGGTTATCTCTTCCATTAATCTTCTACTGATGTTTCCTATTACAATATTTTCTAAATTTCTTCTTCCCAAAATAACCAATGGTAATTTAAAGAACTTAGCGACAAGCAACCCTTCATAACTAATATCACCAACTAATGTAACATCAATTTTTGAGTTATTGTGTAAACTATAAACATCTTCTATGTTGGTTATTTCTGTAACAATTGCTATCCTTTGTATTTGTAATTGGTTATATCCTAAATAACGAATTTCACTATCAAAATGTTGTTGTAATAATTTCAATAAATCTATGTACGAAAATTTCTTCTTCCTTTCCCCTATCCGTCCATAGGTTTTAATTGGTTCATCATTAAAAGCTATTTTTGAAGAATATTTGAAATCTAATAATTTTAACAAATAATCGAACCCTCCCTTTTCTTCTATTAACCAATCACCTGTTAATGAGTAAATTGAGATTTTGTTCTGAATAATAATCTTCAATAAGTCAAGATTCTCTTTATCGATTTTTTGTTGTTCACTGTTGGTAAAGATTGGTGAAAAAATAGTTACTATTAGCTTAATTTGCTCTTGAGCTGCAGTTGCAATCACTTTCCTTGTAATACGAGCTGCGATCAAACATTTCTTTAATTTAGCTTTAGCCTTATCTAACCAAGCTTCACCTAAGATAATCCCTCCATTATTGATTTCACTATCATATTCTTTTCTAATGTCTTCTAATGCTATAATTACTTCATCCATTGATAACCACTTAAACAATATCATTTTTTACTATACAAATATTTTATCGAACAACATTCTCATTCATATTGCTTTTTATTTAACAAAATTCTCAAAAGATAGAGAGGTAACCTAAAGAAATCGAGAATTTTGCTCACAATATGTTATTCTGAATGTGCTGTTTTAACCTACTGTCAAAAACTCTTAAAAGAGAACAATTTATTGAGTTTTTGTAACAAAGACCTTTGTTAAATGAAATCAATTACTAGTGTGGAAGTAAAATAAATATGGTAAATAATCCATTACAATATTTTTTTGAAGCGAAAAGCATGGCCATTTTTGGTGCATCTGCTTCTTGGGATAAGCCAGGATATGTTATAGCTGAAAATTTCATCAATAATTTTGAGGGCAAAACTTATCTCATTAATCCAAAAGGTGGTGAAATTTTAAGCAATCCAGTCTATAAATCTGTATTAGAGGTTGAGGAGTCTATTGAAGCTGCAGTAATAATTGTACCCGCAAAATATGTTCCAGCTGCAATGGAGGATTGTGCTAAGAAAGGAATAAAATCCGTTACAATTATCTCTGGTGGGTTTAAAGAAATTGGCGAGGAAGGAACATTACTACAACAACGTATAGATGAAACAGCTAAAGAAAATGGTATCAGAATTATTGGACCAAACTGCATTGGCTTGTTTTATCCAAAAAGAGGATTAGACATGGTTTTTCTACCTGATGAAAAACTTAAACGCCCAGGAGTTGGTGGGGTATCAATTCTCTCACAAAGCGGTGCTTTTGGTTCTGCATTTCTCGATGTTATGGGATCTCTTGGAAATGGAAACTACCTTTCAAAATTCGTTAGTTATGGGAATGCATCTGATATCAATGAAGCTGATATACTTGAGTATTTTGGTGAGGATCCAGAAACCAAAGTAATATTAGCTTACCTTGAAGGTTTTATGGATGGGAAAAGATTCATCGAAATTGCTCGCAAAGTATCTCTGAAGAAACCAATTATTGCTATTAAAGCAAATAGAAACGAAGCCGGTGCACATGCAGTTGCTAGTCATACAGCTTCATTAGCAGCAAATGATGCAGTTACGGATGCCTTATTCAAAGAAGCAGGAATAATTAGAGCTTACACTTGGGATGAGTTGTTTGACTGCATGAATGCATTCAATAGTACACTATTACCTGATGGAAATCGAGTCCTAATTATCACTGATGGTGGTGGAGCAGGTGTTATGGCCTCAGATGTTGTTGGAGAACTTGAAATGGAGCTTGCTGAACTCTCAACAAATATTTACAAGAAGATGAGGGAAGATTTACCACCAATAATTTCAGTAGCAAATCCAATAGACCTTACAGGAAGTGCAACTGCAAAAGAGTATCTATATGCACTCGAACAAACAATTGATGATCCCAATGTTGATTCTATAACTTATATTATTATACCAACACCACCAGCCATTAATGTCAAAGATCTAATGGAAGGTTTGAAACCATATGCAAAAACAATAAACAAAACGATTACTTTTTGTGCTATAGGTGGTGCAGAAGCAGTTTACATTAGAGAAGAACTTGAGCAAATGAATTTTGCTTTTTATCCAACTCCGTATAGGTCAGTTTATGCATTAAAGAAACTGACTGAATATGCGGATTACTTGAAAGATCACGGACAGAAGCTCCCTGTGTTAAGAGAAACACCAAAATAAAGGTGATTGGAAAATGAAAATTGATAAAAGCCCAATTGAAGTAGCTTTAAAAGAAAAACGCAATTTTCTTTTAGAACATGAAGCGTTGAAAATATTTGAAAGTGTAGGAGTTACTTTTCCACCAAATACCTTAGCGAAAAACCAAAATGATGCTGTATCATTCGCAAAAAAAGTGGGTTACCCAGTTGTAATTAAAGCAATGTCTTCTAAAATTCTCCATAAATCTGATTACAAAGCAGTAGTTGTAGGAATCAATGATGAGATTGAATTAAAAGAAAAATACAACGATATGGTTGCACGACTTGAAAAGTATGGTTTAGTAGGCATTTTAGTTGAAAAACAAGTAAAGAAAGGAACAGAAGTTTTGATAGGAATGAACGTTGATCCTACATTTGGGCCAGTAGTTGCTTTTGGTATAGGCGGTATTCTTGTTGAAGCGATCAGTGATGTTACTTTTCGAACATGTCCAACTACAAAAGAAAGAGCTCTAAGAATGATTAATGACATCAAAACTCAAAAAATGCTTAATGGATTTAGAGGTTTACCTCCTGTGGATAGAAATGCACTAGCAGAAATGATTGTGAAAGTTTCAGAGCTAGCAATTAAGTTAGAAGATTACATTATAGAAATAGATCTAAACCCAATAATCGCTAATGAAGATGGTGTATTTGGAGTAGATGCACGAATTATCTTAAAGAAGCAAACATAGCTTCTTTAACCTTTTTTTCCAACTAAATGTAGATTTCTTTGAAGAATTTGCTAATACGAAAGCTGCATGAAAGAAATATTTAAAGGAATCTTACTTCGGAATCGTAAGTAGGAGAAATAAGAATTTAGGGGCAAAAATATTGTCAAAAAAAGAAATTGATAAAATAAAGGAAACGGTGCTAAAATACACGCTAGAAAACGCAGTTAATCACAATGGAAAAGCAAGTGAGAAATCTGTAATGCAAAAAATAATGGCTACACATACAAAGCTACGAAAAGAATCTAAAAAAATTAAAGACCTTGTTGAAGAAATTGTACCATCTATTAATGAACTAAGTGTAGAAGCTCAAACTAAGAAATTAGAGAAAATAGCACCAGAGCTCTTAGAGAAAAAAGGTCCAACAAAAAGAATTTATGAATTACCACCCCTAAAAAATGCTCAAACTGCGAAAGTGGTTACTAGATATGCCCCAGAGCCAAATGGAGACATGCATCTCGGTCATGCATATACAGCATTCTTTGCTCATTATTATGCTCAAAAATACAAGGGTACATTCATTTTAAGATTTGAAGATACAAACCCAAAACAAGAAAGAATAGAATATATGGTAGCACACAGAGAAGCTTTAGATTGGCTTGGTTTTACACCATCAAAAGAAGTGATAGTTTCCAATGATATGCTCATTTTTTATGAAAAGGCTGAAGAATTAATCAAGAATAACCATGCATATACTTGCACTTGTCCTGTTGAAGAAATGAGAGAATTACGATCGCAAATGAAATTATGTGAACATGCAAACAAGAAACCTGCTGATACAATGAAAGATTGGAAAAAAATGCTTAAAGGGGAATATGAAGAAGGGAAAATGGTTTTACGTTTAAGGGGAGATATGGAAAATAAAAATGCAGTAATGCGTGATCCAGTAATTTTTACAATAAGAAAGGATGAACATTGTTTACAAGGAACAAAATACAAAGTATGGCCTTTATACGATTTTGCTGTTGCAGTAGAAGATAAAATTTGTGGGGTTACTCATGTAGGTCGTAGTGCAGAGTTTGATACCAGAATTGAACTACAAAACAAGATCAGAGAACTTCTGAATTTAGTTCCACATCCTGATATTTTTCACTATGCGAGATTCAATGTTGTTGGAAGTCCAGCATCAAAAAGGAAAATAATACCATTAGTTGAAGAAGGAAAAGTTGAGGGCTGGGATGACATAAGACTTGTAACTATAAAAGGTTTGAAGCGTCGTGGTATCATTCCTGAAACAATAAAGCAGATAGCAACAGAAGTTGGAATGACAACACAACCTACAAACATTGATTGGAGTTTAATATCAGCAACTAATAGAAAATTAATCGATCTAACTGCAAATCGATACTTCTTTGTCCCAGATCCAGTTGTTCTTTTTGTGAAAAGTGCTGAATCGAGAAAATGTGAAATTCCCCTTCATCCAGAAGACCCTAAAAGGGGTGTAAGAAAAATAAAAACAACAAATATTTTCTTCATTCCTAGAAGTGATTATGATCATTTGAAAAAAAATGATGAGTTTCGATTGAAGAATCTTTACAATGTGAAAATTACTAAAAGAGCTGCTGATTTAGCTTTAGAAAAAGATTTACTTGGAAATAAAACCTCAAAATTAGAATTTCTAAAAGAATATTCAACACATATGATTGTTGAGTATTCAGGTGAGAAATTAAAACCTGGACCAAAAATACAATGGGTCGTTGCAGAACCATCAAAATACATACATGTTCAAGTAAAAGTTCCAGATGTTCTCTTTATTGCTGATAAATACAATGAGAATAGCTTAAGATTTGATGAGGGTGTTGGAGAAATTAGTATCAAAAACTTACAGGTAGACGATCTAGTCCAATTTGAAAGGTATGGTTTTGTAAGAATCGATGGGAAACAAAAAGGAAAAATTTTGGTAAATTTGGCACATAAGTGATTTGCATCAGAAAGTACACTTCATAGATTTTTCTCAAAAAAAAAAGTATGAATGTTATGAAAACAAATGTATTAATACAAATATGTTCAAATTAAATTAATATCAAAATAGCTTATGGGAAATTAGCAACAAAATGGAACCTTGGCACATATTCTTGATAATCTTTGGAGTAATTATGCTCTTTATTATTATCTCTTCTGCAAGAAGAAAAGGTAAAAAACAACCCAAAAGAGCAATACAAACATATCTTGATCATGGAGATTATCTGTCAGCAGGAAAATTATTATTCCAACAGAAAAAAGAAGCAGAAGCTGCTGATTTGTACTTCCAAACTCCACCAGAGAAGAAGCCATTATATGAAACAATGATACAACAGCAATTAGGTAATCAAAGTGCCCAACTTTTTTGGATTAAAACTGGGAGAAGGTATGAAAGAAGTAATCAAGAAAGGGCAAAAATCGCTTACTTACTTGCAGGCGCTTATTTTGATGCAGTGAAAATGTTCATCGATGTAAATGATCCTAGAAATGCTATAGAAATTGTTCGATATATTCCAATTAATCAGCAAGAAAGTACTGTTAGAAGACTTTCCCAATATTCATTTAATAGAGGAAAATACACAACAGCTGCAGATCTATTACGTGCAATAGGTTTAGTAGATGAAGCTGACGCAATAGTTGCAGTTGCAGCTCATGAATTTGGTGCAATAGAACGACCTGAGGTTGCTGCTACTTTATATGACTCTGTTGGACGTCATGATCTCGTTGGAGAATCACAGGAGAATCGTGGAGAACAAGCATTAAAGGAAGGAAAAATAGAGACTGCTAAAAAAGCATTTGAACAAGCAGTTAAGGCATACGATGATTCTAATCAACCAAAAGATGCCTTACGTGTAGAGGAGAGATTAAAGAACTTCGATTTGTTAGATAGATTCAGAGAATATGCTGCAGATGGAAGTGTTGAAAGTGCAGAAAATATGATTGATCAAATATCCGATAGCTTTCCTGCAATAGCAATATCTGATTTGTATGCTGAAATAGCTGCTGTTCTAGAAAGAAGTGGAAGACCATCTGAAGCAGTTACCTATTACGATAAAGCAGCAGATACAACAAATAATCCAGTAAAAAGACAAGGATATGTAAATGCATTAAGAAGAATCGGTTCACAAATCGCTACTCAAACAAGTGGCGAGGAAATTGCTTCCGAGGATATGTCAGAAAAATGTGTTGTTTGTAGAAAACAAATAAAGAAAGGACAAAGATTTGTTTCCTGTCCAAGTTGCCAAAGTTTGGCACATTATTCTCATTTTGTAGAATGGATTAAAGTACAAGGTGCTTGTCCTAAATGTTATGCTAAATTGAAAATATCTGATTTTTTAAATAACTAACATATTCCTTAAAACCTCGTACATAATTTTACTCATTATCTTCCGTTGTGATGCTATGAATAAGAAATCCACTGGTGCTCTCTCAAGAAAAATATTAGAAAATTACAATCTTGCACTGGAATTAGATGAAAAAGGAGTGACACAACTCATCGATGATTATGATTCAATACTTGAAAAAAAACCAATTTTAGAACGAATCAAATCAGGTAGCATACTAGTTGCAGGTGATATCCATGGTGATTTTGAAATAATGAAAAGCATTATTTCACTTTTTAGAGATAAAAAGGATATTGAACATCTAATCTTTCTAGGTGATATAGTAGATAGAGGTTCAAATTCCATTGCTTGTTTAAATTTATTATTTGCATTAATTATACAATATCCAGAAAGAGTTCATATTGTGAGAGGGAATCATGAAGCCTTATCAGTAAATTCACGTTATGGTTTTTTACAAGAAGTAATGATTTTTCAAAGTCAAGATGAGGAATTGTATAATCCAAATAACATTCCTAAGTTATATGTTCGTTATAATAAAACATTCAGCAATATGCCAGTCGCAATTGTTCATGAGAAACTAAGATTTTTCTTTGTTCATGGTGGGATTCCAATAGATTCTTGTACTTTAAATGAAATAAAGCAATTGCCAAAAGGAGATCAAATGCTCAAAAATCCATTGATTAAGCAATTACTTTGGAATGACCCAAAGGAAGCCCTTGATCAATATAGCTCTAGCTTAAGAGGCAATGATATCTATACATTTGGTTCAGAAATAGTTTCTAATTTTCTACAAATAAATAATCTAAAGAAAATAATAAGAGCTCATGAAGCATTTCCAGAAGGAGCAAAATATTTCTTTGATGAGCAATTATTAAGTCTCTTTACGTCCGAAGAGTTTTACAATTATGTAAAAGCAAAAATAGCTCTAATCAATGAATCTGGAAAAATCAAAATACTTTCACCTAAAAACAATAACAAAAACTTCTTTGGATTCTGATATTTTATTGTCTAATATTTAGATTAGTAGATATCAATAATCAATTTATACTGCAATTAAACCAAATGCAACCCAAAGGAATACTGAAACAGTTGATAGTAGCAATATTCCTATGAGATCCAAAATTGAACCTATCCGGAAAATTTCTTTTACACTAAAGTATCCCGTGGAATAACTTATCATAGTAGGCGGAGTGCCGAACACTAGCGCATAATCTATACTAGAGCCAATTGCGACAATTACTGCAAGCATTATTGGATCCATCTGTAAACTAATTGCTATAGGAATAACTAATGGAATTAGCATTGCAGCACTTGCTGTGTTACTTGCAACTGCTGTTACTAATAGAGAAGTACCTCCAACAATCAGCGCAACAATAATGAAATGCTTACCTTCAATTATGCCCATATTAGAAGCAATCCAATCACCAATACCAGTCGCCACTAAAGCATCTCCTAAACATAACCCTCCACCAAAAAGGAAAAGTGCATTCCAATTAATCTTCTTAACATCTTTAGGTTCCAACAAATTAACCCCAAAAATGAGAACAACAGCAACAATCGCGATTATTCCAGAACTTAACGCTATAGCACCATTAGTCCAATTCCTTAAAGGAGTAGCTATTAACCATAAGATAATAGTGAACAAGAAGATAATTACCGTAATCCATTCTTTCTTCCCCATCTTCCCCATTTTCTTTAAATCATCTTTGAAAACAACCTGAACTTCTAACAAACTTTCTTTAGAAACTTTAGGTCTAAAAATCAACATAAGGTAACCCCAAATCAAAAAAATCATAATAAACACAAAAGGTAAACCAAACCCCATCCATTTTAAGAAGGATATATCAATCCCAACATTAGATAATCCAGCAATTGCGATTGGATTTGCAGGAGTACCAATAACTGAAGCAATACCTCCTGTGGTAGCAGCATAACCTATTCCAAGAATTAGAGCTTTCTTAAATCGTGTAGTATCACCTTCCCGACCACTACTTTCTATTTGATTTACTAACGCTATTGCAATTGGAATCATAACTGCTGCACTTGCTGTATTACTCATCCACATCGAAAGAAATGCTGAAACGCCCATCAAAATAAAGATAAGTAAAGAAGGTTTCATGCTAGCTTTGCTAACAATACCAAGTGCCAAACGACGATCAATATTGTGTTTTTTAAGAGCTTCAGCAATGATAAAACCACCAAAGAATAAAGCAATGACTGGATCGAAAAATGGTTGTAATGCATCCGCACTACTAGATATTCCTGAAATGATAACAATGATTGGCACAAGAAAAGAGCCAACAATCGTAGGTACTATTTCTGTAATCCAAAGTCCAGCAATCAATACCAGTAAAGATATTGCTGTGCCTGATTTGTAAGGAACTGCCATGCTAAAGTATATAACATTAATATCCTTATCAAATTCTGAACTATGGATTGTTTCAATTTTTGTAGGACGAACTTTCCTTTCCATGTTCTCTCCAAAAATTTCACTGGTAACGTAATTTAACTCAAGGTTCAGGTATGAGTTGTTCTGATTATCAAGTAAACCAACTCTATACTCAACTTTTGAGCGTGTTGATGATTGATATGCTTGATTAACTGATATTAAACATGAATTGTTACTACTGCCTAAAGGTTTTATAATCTCAATCTTATCTGTGATAGCTTTGTTAGCCATGGTAATGTTAAAGTCTACAATATATTCTTGTTGATTAATATTGAAAGTGAGTTGAACTTGATAATAACCAGGTTCCATATTTGTTGGACCTAGAAAAGCAGCCCCAATTGCTAGTCCAATAATTGCTAAAGCTATTAGAGAAGTTCTAACTATTTTCTTTTTTCTTGCTTTCTTTTCTTCTGGTGTGCGTGTATCTTTCTCTTTTTTCCCCTCTTCTTCCTTAGTTTCAATTTCTTCCTCTAGCTTCTCTTTTTTTTCTTCTTCTTTCACAAGAATCTCTTCTTTGGGCATTAAATTATCACTTTCAACATCTTTGTTAAAGTATAATCATTATACAATTAATATGGCAAAAAGCATTTTGTGTTTTAACTTGTTAGCATGTAAATAAATAAACTTATGTTCCAACATAGTAAGTAATCAATAGAATCGTGAAAAGTAATAATGGTACACCAGCAGAGATTGCTGCTTCGATCCACGAGAATTCACTGGCTGGTTTTAGAATAAATACAATATACACTCCTGCTACCAAAAATCCTGAAAAGTGTAAAACTATTCCAAAAATACCTGCAAATGAGTTTCTTAAATCTGCCATCGCATTGAAAATTTCAAGAAAACTACTTGGATCTGGATCTAAACCCCAGGGTAGAGCTATTAACTGAAAAATTCCTATTAGCAGTTCTACAAAAACAACAGGCATTAATCCGTAACCAACTGCAGCTCTTATTTGCTTCCTGTTTCCTTTTCCACCAAGTAATCTAGTCATAGTACGAATAATCCAACTTCCTAAAAACCAAATAAGTGTTGGAAGTATTAAAGTAAAAATCCATCCTAAAAGAAATATTACTGGATAAAATTTCCAATCCAATACTCGAGCATGTATAATATAAGCTGATAATTGTGTTGCTAAACCTAGTGCAATAGCAATGATAAATAGAAATCCACCCTTTGAGTCTGGGTTTTCAGCAATTTCATTGGAAATCACTCTAGGCGTCATGACAAGGGCTTTAAATCTATACCAAACTTCTTTGTAGGTCACTGGAGCAAAAATTTTTGCTTCATATGTTTTCGTTAAATCAGCACCACAAAATGGGCATAAAAGGTAACCTTGAGGAGAAGTCTCATTACAAATAGGACAACGAATAATAACTTCTTCTGTGCTCATTATTCATGCTCCAATAAAATAATAGATTATTAACAAAGAATCTTTTGTATCAATACCTATTAACGTTTCTAAATCATCAAATTCTAGCTTTAGCCAAAACTGTTTTATTTAGTTGTTTTGATACTTGTTTTGCGGGAAAAACAATGAAAAAAGTTCTTGTTACTGGTTTTGAACCTTTTGGAAATGATACTGTAAATCTAGCATTAGAGGTAGTAAAAGCTTTAGCAAATGAAAAAATACCTAATGTAAATCTGGTTACTCTAATTTTACCTGTAGTTTTCGGAAAAGCTATAGAAGCATTAAAAGCAGCAATTGAAAGGGAGCAACCAGAGTTAGTTATTTCTTTAGGACAAGCAGGTGATCGAAATGCTATTAATGTTGAAAAATTGGGAATCAATATTAATCATGCTAGAATCGCTGACAACGAAGGCAATCAGCCAAATGAAGAGATGATTGATCCAACTGGACCAGCAGCTTATTTTACAACGATCAAAATTAGTAATACTGTGGAAAGTATAAAAGAAGCAGAAATACCAGCAAAGGTTTCATTTTCAGCTGGTACATATGTTTGTAATAACTTAATTTATGGAATCATGCATTATCTATATTCTAGCAAAAAGCATGAGAAAATCAAGTATGGTTTTATACATATTCCATACTTGCCTTCAATACCTTTAAACTTGATAAAAAAAGCAGTACAAATTACAATTCAAGCAAATATATAGCTAAAAAGAGAAAAGAATGAAGTTTATGCTGTTCTTATCACAATAATCTGTTCTGCAGTTACACCCTGAATAATATCTCCTGGTGCAAGTGGTGCAGAATAAATATATGTTCCATTATTGAGGTTTGTTGTTGGTAAACCATTAATTGTGACTTGTGCATAACCAATATAGCTAATTCCGAGTAGTGATTGAGAGGAGAATTCAATTATTGCATTTATTGCTGTATTCACATAGCTGATAGTGTAGTTTAGATTAAAGCTGAATTGTGTATCAATAGTCATATAATTGCTTTCCATGTAAACATCAACATCTCCAATAAATGTAAGACGACCGTTAACATTGGCAAGTAAGATAGGCAAGATTACAGGTACGATCTCATCTATTTCAAAAACAGCTACGTACCCCTTGCTAATCATTTGCATTTCAGCAAAATCAAGCCAGTTTTGCAAAATTGTTCCTGCAGTAGCATTACTATCAATAACTGTTGTAATTAGAGAATAATTTGCTAGCATTGCTATAACAAAGTTATTAGTTTCTGTTTTGAAATTTTCATAAGCAGCTTGAAACTCTTGTGTGTCTATTGCTTTGGTGTATTGTGTTTTATTTAACTCATAAATAATGTTGACAAATGAAAGCATGTATATTATCATAATAACTGTGCATACTAGAAAGATTTGTCCTTTCCTTTTTCCTTTTAGGATTCCTTTGCTTTTAGTCATGCTATCACCCCAATAATCTCCATAATACCAAGTGAATTACTCTAAATTGATTTAAGTCTGATTCGTAACCAAACAAAAAGTAATCAGTAACTCCTACTGATACATCTGCTGGTGGTGTTCTATCCAAATAAATTTGGAAGATATTATTACCAATATCATCATCAACAGATAAGCGCCAGAGAACGTTTTCTGGTAAAATGTTTTCTAGATTATCAGCAAATTCTGAGGTTTGTATCTTATAGACAAAAGGTTTCAAATTTCCAGCTTTATTCATTGATTCCAATGCATTATATCCAATTTCTGAAAGATCATCTTGATAAGTGGGGTCAGATGTAAATTCCACTTGGTAGATAGCAATCATCATTAGTATTAACACTGATAAAGCAATGAAGACTTCTATTAGGAATAATTGTCCTTTTTTGTTGAAGGAATTTTTTATTTTAGTTAATCGGCCCAAACATACAACACCGCCTTAAATATGCATTCTCTTATAACTACTATTCTTTCGATTTTTACAATTTCTTTATTTTCCGGAAGCGAATTAGCTCCAAAAATTGTTCTATATTCTTCAGATAACATTGTTGGGAATTGAAATGCTCTTCTAGAAAATCCTGCTAAACTATCACCAGTGAGAAGAACTACACATGTACCATTGGTAGGAATTCTCAAGTTAAATACCTCACTTGTTCCTGGAGAATTTACTACAGTCGAATCATTCCCGAGCAATTCATTACCAATTGAATATGGAAACACTGAGATTATTCCAAGTGACGAAAGTGAACCTGCATTACTAGTTCGAATAACTGCTTTCCCATTATTATTACTAACTTCTTGCACTATTAATTTTAAACCATAATTAGTTTCTGTACCAATTATTACATTTGTAATATCTGTTGCAAATATTCCATCAGGGCTTTTAGCAAAAACAACTAAAGTATAGTAACCACTTGGTAGCACTCCAGCACCAGTTCCAAAATTAATTGTTTCATGACCAACACCATCTGTCTTTGAACTTTGGGTGAAAATTACTGTATTATTTGGTGCGATTACAAAACTCCAAGTAGTACAATCACCAATTGATGCGTCAATATCTATTGAACCAGTTGGTTGAGCTAATGACAATTGTGTATCCAAATCAAAAAGTGATTCAACTCTAAATTGAAATCCAATATTATCCTCTCTTGATAAGTTTCGTTTTAAGCTCTCATAACTAAGATGATACAATCCCAGAGGATTTAGCCATGAGATTTTGTTAGCGTCTATATCTGAAGAACCGATTTCACGAAGTCCAAAAGAATAGAATTGAGAATTATAATCATACTCCCAAGTGGAAGGATATCCTGTACTAGCAAAGAAAGCATCTGATATTTGATCTGCTCTGGATTCAAATGCTTTATCTTCAAGATTTTGGTACTTAGGCTCAAGAAAAGTAAGCGATAACACAATTACTTCTGCAAACATAATCATAAAAATAATCATTGCTAAAGCAAAGTCAACTCCTTGAATCTGCCCTTTTTTATTGCGTCTCAAGTTTCTTTTCATGGCAAAATACACCTAAGTAAAGCCAAAAGTTTCTAAGATATTATGTAATATATATTTAGTTATTAAATAAGAGATTATCGAATTCTAAAACCTTTTCGCTTTGGGTTTATTTGGTATTTTAAATGGGAGACCGCCACAAACATAGAATTTATTTATTATTAATATGTTAAAGTAACTACTATTAGGTTCCATCTTAGGAATTCCTTGACAATAATTATTTATTTGTATAGTTTCATTATCACATTGAGTGAGGAAAAAACAATGCCAAAAATTCCAACTAGAACCCAAAACATCGTTTGGGGGGTCTCAATAGCCTTAGGGTTAGTTATGGGAATAATTGCTGCTTTGCTTTGGGCAGAGCTTTTTAGTATCCCTGGTATTACTCCAAGTGATTTCATAGCACTTGCGATATTATTAACAATTGCTCCACCTTCAGTTATATTCTTTATAGATAATAGATGGAGAGAAGGTATTGATGCAAATCTACCAAATCTTTTGCGAGATATTGCTGATGCACAAAGAACTGGACTATCTTTACCAAGGGCTGTATCTGAATCCTCAAAAAGAAACTATGGACCACTAACACCAGAATTACAAAAGATGGCTGCAAAAATATCTTGGGGAATTCCTTTTGACCAAGCAATGCGTGCATTTACAGAAATTGCAAATACTGAATTGAACAACCGTGCTGCAATTCTGATTCTTGAAGCGCAAAGATCTGGAGGAGTTATTGAAGACATTTTCGACTCAGCACAAAAACATGTTGAAGATATACTCGCTCTAAGAAAAGAACGTCTCAGTCAAATGAAACCATACATTTGGATTATATATGCAGCATTTTTTATTTTCCTTTTAGTAATTGTAGTTCTCTTCTCTACATTCTTCTACCCAATGGCAGATATGTATCAGCAGTTCAGTGATGTTGGTTTCGGTGGTACAACGATGGGATTATCAGAGGCAACATTAAACTCTTACAAGATTTTGTTTCTACATATGACCATAGTTGAAGGCTTATTTAGTGGACTTGTTGCAGGAAAAATGGGTGAAGGCAAAGCAAAATCTGGTTTAAAACATTCAACAATTATGATCCTTATAGGATGGCTTACATACAAGTTAACAATAGAATTACAACTTATCCAATTCAATTTCTAAAATTAGGTGAAATTCCTTGGCAAAAATAGAACAAGAAGTAAAGGAAATCAAAACAGCAGTTGCAGCACTAGAAAGCAAGATTGACAAATTACAATTTTTCCTAGTACAAATTATGAATAAGATAAATGAAGGAGGAGTAGCAACCTCAGATGGATCAACACCAATTGCTATACCTGGAGCTATATCAGTTGACATAACTCCACTCGAAGAAAGATTAGAGCAACTTTCGAAAACAATGGTGTCGAAAGCAGATCTTGAACCAATAACTCAAGCACTAGTAAAAATGCGAGATGAGCGCTTGAAGGAAGCAGAGGACACTATTGACAATGTAACAGTTCTTCTAGAGAAGGGTTTGGCTTTAACCGAGATAACTGCTTCTCTAAAGGAAATAGAAGCTCACCTTCAAGAACTTGTAACTCCACCTAAATAAATTCTGAAAAAATAATAACACTATTTTTTCTTGTTTCATCAATAATTTTTTATGATTTTTGGAGACAATTCTAGATAGATAACATGAAGTGGCTAAAATGAAGCGCGCAAGTCTTAGAACACAAAAAGGGGTAATTGAGGTAGAACTTGACCTTCAAGATAATAAAATCAGTACTCTAAAAATAACTGGAGATTTCTTTGTTTATCCTGAAGAAGCATTAGAGCAATTCGAAGAGCAATTAGTGGGTCTACCATTAGATCAAGAAAAGCTCTACCACCAAATTTCTGAGATATATAGTAATAAGAAAATTTCGACACCAGGTATAACAATTGATGATTGGGTGCAAGTAATTCTTAAAACGTGTGACAATCTTTAAACAAATTTAAAAGCAAATTAAGTCTGCCTTCAAACAAAGCAAATAGTTGAGTGAAGATTGTTGAATATTTTAGTTGAGTTTAAGGGTTCAATATTTGGACAGAAAGATAAGATATCCTTAGAATTGAAAGAGGAAAAAACTGTTATTGAAGCTTTAAAATCGTTAATTACTAAGATTCCATCATTGAATCCCCTTTTATTTAAAGAAAACTCACTAAGAAGAGACATATTAGTTATTGTAGATCGAACTGATGTTATTTCAATGAAATTACTTGATATGTGTTTGAAAGATGGGCAACTAATAACAATCTTGCCATTAGCACATGGTGGATAATCTGATACATCAAATCTTTTACAGTGGACTTGATTTCAATGAGAATGATAGAGAAAATCTCACAGATAATGACAAATCAGAAAAACATTCGTAACATTGCTCTAGTTGCACATATAGATCATGGAAAAACGACATTATCAGATTCACTTTTGGTTACTGCTGGAATTCTTGCTCCCTCAACCGCAGGAGAAGCTCGAGCTTTGGATTTTCTACCAGAAGAACAAAGACGTGGAATAACCATGAAAACAGCAAACATATCCCTAATAATAGAGAGAGATAATGAAGAATATCTCATAAACCTTATTGATAGTCCAGGTCATGTAGATTTTTCTGGAAAAGTTGCAAGAGCGTTAAGAATTGTTGATGGTGCAATAGTAGTTATTGATGCAGTAGAACAAGTAATGACTCAAACTGAAACGGTAATCAGACAATGTGTAACTGAAGGCGTTAAACCAATTCTCTTCATAAACAAGGTGGATAGACTCATCAATGAATTAAAAATGTCCCCAAAACAAATTGCAGAACGAATTGAAATAATTTACAACAATTTCAATATATTAGTTGAGAAATTCTCGAAAAATACAAAAGTTCCAAAATGGCGAAGTACAACTAGAGATGGAAGTGTTATTTTTGGTTCTGCACTACACAAATGGGCAATATCAATACCAATTGTAAAAGAGAAAAAAATCACCTTTGATACTATCGTTGATTATTACAAAAAAGATGAAGTAGATGCCTTACAGAAAATTCTTCCTATTGAAAACCCCCTAATTGATATGATAATAAACCATCTTCCTAACCCAATAACAGCCCAAAAATATCGAATTGAGAATATATGGAAAGGAGATCTAACCTCAAAGGCAGGCTTATCAATGGTTACTTGTGATTCCAACGAAGAAGCTGCACCTTTAGTATTTGGTTCTACAAAACTTGTAACAGATAAACATGCAGGATTGCTTGTTCTTGGTAGGATATTTTCTGGAACACTGAAGGAGAAAATAACTGTAATATTACTAAATTCTGGTGAAACTAAAAAAATCCAAAACATATATGTCTTCATGGGTGCTGATAAAAAAAGAATTAGTAAAGTTCCAGCTGGTAACACAGTAGCAATTTCCGGTTTAGGATTAGTGAATCCTGGAGAAACAATCATCTCATCCAGCTTGGAGCATTTCATACCTTTTGAAGAGATTAAATATTTAGCCAATCCAGTTGTTACAGTTGCAATCGAACCAAATATGTTAAGGGACTTACCTCAATTGAAAAGAGTCCTTAAGAAATTTGATTTGGAAGATCCTAATTTAATAGTAAAAATCGATGAACAATCTGGTGAGATATTACTTATGGGATTAGGTGAATTGCACCTAGAAACTGTTGTAAAGGATGTTTCAGATGAAGTACCTTGTACATCATCATCACCTCTTGTTGTATTCGTAGAAAGAATTAGTAAATTAAGTGGTGAGTTGTCTCGAGAACAATATGGAACAAAAGTACAACTTCTCGTAGAACAAATAACTGAAAAAAGACATACCTCTAAGGAAATGTCTGATACAGAAGACCAAATCTTGAAATTGAAACAATATAATAATGAAATCATTATTGCTCAAAATATTATTAGTAAATTTTCAGGTGATTCAATTGAAAATATCATTGTCGGAATTAAAAATGCATTAACTTCAGGACCCATTTCTTCAAAACATGTATCAGGAGTTAGAGTTAATATTATCGATTTTGAAGCTCTTGAAGGTGAGAAATTTGAACATACTGTACCTTTACTAAGAAATTCTGTATGGGATGCTTTACAAGAAGGGTCAGTCACAACTCAAGAACCAATTTACAAAATACAAATAACTACACCAGCAACATACCTCGGGAAAGTAACCTCGATAATAAATAAAAGACGCGGAGCAATTTCAGATGTCAGATCAGATCAAGATTTAATGATAATATCAGGTATTCTACCTGTAGCTGAATCATTCAACATTGATCATGATTTACGGTCAGAAACAGAAGGAAGAGCTTTTTGGCAGATGACATTTGAAAGATATGAACCGATCTCTCCAGCACGTTTAAAGGAATATGAATGAATCCAAAAAATGGATTGAATGGAAAATTTAACTAATAATAGATTATCTTTTTAAACTGCTGATTAATGTACAAAATATCAAGAGAATAAAATTGTCCTCAAATAGGTGATTAAAAGAGTGAAGAAAATTAGAGATGATATAGGTAAAACCATTGACAGTGAGGATAATTTACCAAAGATGATCTTGATAGAACAAGCAATTGATTCTGCATATGAGATCGAAGAACCAGTTTCTAGAAGCTATGCCTTTTGTGATTGCATTATTGCAATTCTAGAATTTGCAAGAGAAACAAGTAATGAGGAAACTCTCGAGGGAATTATACCTCTTCTTGATCAAATTAATAATAAAGGTGCTTATGCAAGAGCTAAATGCTATTTAGCTGTAGTGCTAGCTTCATTTAATAAAACAGATGAAGCTGAAGATGCACTTCTTGATGCAATAAATTATGCTACTGAAATTAGAGATGATTTTGATCGAAGAGATGCTTTCTTAGATATCGCTACCTCTCTAGGTGATATTTCATTTATGCAAAATAAGCGAAAGTTACTAGATATGTCATTACACTTTTCAGATCAGCTAACCCAGGGACAAAAAGCCTACCTCTTAGGATACCTTTCAACTATTATATCAGATGAAGATGGAATAGCATTAATGAGAGATGCAATAGAAATAGCGAATAAAATAAAGGATCCAATTACAAGATCAAAGGTATTTCTAGAATTGTCCAGTCTTTTAACCAATTTCAACAAACTTGCTAAAAGCTAATTTCGCTCTAATAATAATCAAGAAACCTAACTACTTTTCTTCCTTCTTTTGGTGTAAAGATAATCTTGAAGAAATTTGTAATATCATACCTATCCATTGGTTTCTTTTTTGCTTCGGTTCTGTTTTTTAGAACAGCTTCCAGAATTTTAGCTTCTGTAACTTCTCCCTCAATTTCTACTAAACTATAACAAGAACCAATAGCATTTACATAATGGGCATCAGACCCACCAATTCTACTGAAACCATTATGTTTGAAAGCAACTTTAGCCATTATATTTGGGAAATTAAGAAAGAACTTAGCAAAACCATTGTAGAACTCCATGCCATCTGCATTCAATTTATAGGATTTCCAACCTATACTATTATGAGACATAAAGGGATGAGGTATAATAGATACTCCACCGAATTCTCGAATTAATTCTATTGTTTCCTCAGATGATCGATTGGCTGGTATTTCTTCATCAATACCATAAGCAAGTAAATGTCCATCAGCAGTATCAATTTCCACACCTGCAAAATAAACCATTTCCTTATCGATTTTCTTAAATTTCTCAGTAATTTTCTTAGCAAAAGTAAAATCATTATGAGTAACTAATCCAGCACCATCAAGTCCTCTAGCTCTTAGAACACTAGGAATATATTGATATTTTACACGCTCATCAACATGCACATGAAAGTCAATTGCATGAAATTTCTTCTCAGAGGACATGATGAAAGAAATATTACTTATCTTTTTGATATTTGTTACTATTTGAATGATAATGTTGGTAATTTTCGGGGAAAATCTTTTCAGTAAATAGTAGCACTATTCATATTACACATTAGTAAATTTTAGGAGTGTGTCGAAAATAGTAATAAAAGTTATTGAAGTAATTGGTTCTTCTGATAAGAGCTGGGAAGATGCTGCTATAAATGCTGTAGAACAAGCTGCAAAAACTGTGAAACATCTTATTGGTGTTGATGTTGTTAATTTCACAGCATCGGTAAAAGATGGTAAGATTATCAAATATAAAGCATGCTGCAAACTAGCTTTTGAAGTAAAAGAATAAAAGAAATTGACATTTAAGTGAAGGATATGGATTAATCCATATCCTAAACTCTTTTCTCTCTTTTTCCATTATCCCAATTAAGACAAATACTTTAAGTTATCTCTTTACGGATGTGTTTTTAGATATCTATTCTTAGAAACCTTGGGTGCATATCAGATGAGTGAATTTAAGTTAGCTAAGGGTTTAACACCAAGGGGTGATCAACCAAAAGCAATCAAAGCAATAGTAGATGGTTTTAGTAGAGGATTAATGCGCCAAGTTTTGATGGGAGTTACAGGGTCAGGTAAAACATTTTCTGTTGCTAATATTGTTGAAAAATTACAAGTTCCTACTTTAGTTTTATCACCCAATAAGACACTTGCTGCACAACTTTGCTCTGACTTTAGGCGGTACTTTCCTGATAATGCTGTGGAGTATTTTGTATCATTTTATGATTATTATCAGCCTGAAGCATATGTACCCAAAACCGATACTTACATCGGAAAAGATACAGCAATAAACGAAGAAATCGAAAAAATGAGGTATGCAACAACTCATTCGTTAGCAACTAGAAACGATGTAATTGTTGTTGCCAGCGTTTCTGCTATATTTGGCTTAGGACCACCTAAAGCATATCGTACAATCTTAACGTTCGAAAACGGCATGTCAATTAAAAGAAGAAATGTTTTGAGAAGATTAGTTGCGCTTCAATATGAAAGGAATGATTTTGAGCTAAAAAGAGGTACTTTTCGTGCTAAAGGAGATACAATTGAAATATTCCCACCTCACTCAGACAAAACAACTATACGAATTGAAATGTTTGGGGATACCATTGAAAGAATATCTGAACATGAATTACCAGCAGGTAATAAATTAACTGAAATGGATTCATATCAGGTGTTTCCTGCTACTCATTATATGACCGAAGAAGAAACAATATCCATTGTAGTAGATAAAATTAGCAAAGAACTTGACGAGCGAATTAAATATTTTAAAGAAAAAGATCTTCTGTTAGAAGCTCAACGTATTTCTGAAAGAACAAGGTATGATCTAGAATTACTAACTTCTATTGGTTATTGTCATGGAATTGAGAACTATTCTATGTACTTGGATAAAAGAAATTTCGGTGAAAGACCATTTGTTTTACTAGATCACTTTCCCGAAGACTTTCTATTAGTTATTGATGAATCACACATAACAATACCTCAAATCAGAGGAATGTATGGTGGAGATCGTTCAAGAAAAGAAACCCTAGTAAACTATGGCTTCAGATTACCCTCAGCTATGGAAAACAGACCATTGAACTTTGATGAATTCATACCATTTACGAAACGAGTTGTATATACATCTGCCACACCTGGTCCATATGAACTTGATAATAATGATTCTTTAGTAGAACAGATTATTCGTCCAACAGGTCTAGTTGATCCAGAAATCATTATTAAAACAATAAATAATCAAGTTGATGTTTTGCTTGATGAAATTAAATCTCGAGTAAAGCTAAAAGAAAGAACTCTTGTTACTACTTTAACAAAAAGAATGGCTGAAGAATTAGCTCAATACTTGGTAGAAAAAGGGATAAAAGCTGAATATCTACATTCAGAAGTAGACACCATTGATAGAGTAACAATCCTTCGAGATCTGAGAAAAGGTAAATTTGATGTTTTAGTTGGTATAAATCTATTACGTGAAGGTTTAGATCTACCAGAGGTATCATTGGTAGCTATATTGGATGCTGATAAGGAAGGATTTCTAAGGTCAGAGCGATCTCTAACACAGATAATTGGACGAGCATCAAGAAACATTAATGGAAAAGTAATTTTGTTTGCTGATCATATAACTAATTCAATAAGACGAACTGTAGAAGCAAATAATCGCAGAAGAAGGATACAAATCCAACACAACAAAAAACATGGAATAACACCTCAGACAATTCAGAAATCATTAGAAGACATAACTGATGGTCTAGTAAAAATGGAAAAGATTCCTGCGAAGAAAGCTCAAGAATTTAAACAAATGGATGAAAGTGATTTGGTACTTGTAATCCTAGAACTAAAAGAAGAAATGAAGGAAGCTGCGCAAAAACTTGAATTTGAGAAAGCAGCAGAAATTAGAGATTTAATCCGCGAGCTTGAAGGAGTACCTTAGCAATCTAATTTTTAATAGAGCAATTCTTTAAAAAGCGAATTATTTACATTTACATAAGAAAATCGTCAATAATAACAATTGTAAGTGATGTTAGTTTGGATAATCAAGAAAATATCCCTGAAAAAATGGAAGAAACTAAAAAAGCGAAAAAGAAATCTTCCGGACCAATTCTAGCTAAAATTAGTGAAGATATGATTTTAGTTGAGGATCACCAAGATGCAAGAATCATTTATGACAATGGATATTATGGCACTTTGAATAAAGACAAAACATTATCATTAAATTATGAGGAAGCATTGCACTTACTGGAAAGAGGAGTAATAAAAATCGCAAGCAAAGATGGTGTTTGGTTAAGTATTAGTGACTGTGCTAGGATATTTTCTGAAAACGCTGAAAGTTTTTGGAGAGATTACCTCGTTTACAAAGATCTCAGAAATAGAGGTTATATTGTAGGTCAAGGAATTAGCAAAGATGTCAAATATCGAGTTTACCCTCGGGGAGGAAAAAAAGGTACAGATGTTGCCAAAGTGATGATTTATCCTTTAGCAGAAGAACAATCGATAAATCTTGAAAAACTTGATGAAATTGTAATCCAAGCACAAAGTTTGAAGAAGAAATTATTAGTAGCATGTGTAGATAGACTAGGCGATGTTTCATATTATGAATTGCAAACTTTGTTTAATTGAAAAAAGATAATCATATGGTGTTGGTAGAAGATGTCAAAGAAACCAGATCAGAAATTAATTATGAAGCGAAAAGCAGCTGCTGAAGCTTTGAAACTTGTGAAAGATGGCATGATTTTAGGCATTGGTAGTGGATCAACAGTAAGAGAATTCATCAAATTACTCGGTGACTCAAAAATCGATTCAAAAACGATTGTTTGCATACCAAGCTCTTTTGATACTGAAAACATGCTAATAAGTAACGGTATGAAAGTTGGCACTCTAAATCAATATCCGGCAATAGATATGACCGTTGATGGTGCAGATAGAGTGGACAAAGATCTGAATCTAATTAAAGGTGGAGGGGGAGCATTATTGAGAGAGAAGGTAATTGCTGCAGCATCAAAACTGCTTGTAATAATTGTTGATGATTCAAAAATGGTTCAAGCCTTAGAAGGAAGTTTTCCGATTCCTGTAGAAGTTATTCCACATGCTAAGGAATTTGTAGAAAAAGAACTGCTGAAATTGAAGGGAACTCCTCACTTAAGAAAAGCTTCTGATAAACTAGGTCCTACAGTTACTGATAATGGAAACATTATCCTAGATACTGATTTTTCGTCAATTAGTAAGCCAGAAGAACTAGAGAAAACTATCAATAATATTCCAGGTGTAATGGAAAATGGATTTTTCTCTAGAAAACTAGTAGCACAAGTTATTGTAGCTTCTGATAAAGAAATAAAGATCTTGAAAAAAGAGTAACAATCCGATTATTTCGGATTTGCGTAAATGGTTTCTCCTTTATTCATCACTTTTATTATTTCTTTAGCAATAGAAGTAGAGCGTTCTATCTTAATTTCTCCTTTTTTACCAATAGAGCCAGTGAATAAAACTTTGTCAGTAGTATTAACTTCAATGCTCAATCCTCTTTGATATTCTGGGAAACTTAGAACAACATGCCTTTTCGTAAACCTTACATCGATTGGAATCTGTCCCTCGATAATTGAATGATCTTGTGCATCTTGAAAGGCAAATGAATCTCTATCTAGTGATTTAACATCAATTCTATAACCAGTTTTCTTTTCTAATTCAGAAATGTTTTTCCCCTTACGACCAATTATTAATGGAACATCATCAGCTGGTACTTCAACTCTAATTGATTTCTTTCCAATTTTAGTAATTTTAATTTGACTACCATTAATCTGTCGTCGAATTAGTTTTTCGATCTGCTTCCTTTCATGGGGAGGTAGTGGTTGATAATGTGTAGTAATTGTTCTATCAACCGGAATAACCGATACTTGTTCACCAAAAACAAAAATATCATATTTGAGTTTGTGTGTTTCAAAATCTCTAACTTCAATAACAGGTCGAGCCAAATCCCTTTCTTGCATACCAGAAGGAACTTTTACAGTTATTCTCAACTCAAGAACATCGCCAATTTGTCCTTTATCAATGAAGATAACAGTATCTAGAATGCTTGGGATCATACCCAAATCTATTCGACCAATAAACCGTTGGATAGCTTCAATTGCTGTTGTTGAATGAATAACACCAACCAACCCTATACCAGAAAGACGCATGTCAGAAAAGGCTTCGAAGTCTTCCGTCTTTCTTAATTCATCAAAAATAACAAAATCAGGTCTAATCAACAATATAATATCAGCTGTTTTCCTAAAATCTCCTCTAAGTCCAGTATACTGAGATACTTCGGGACCAACCTGTAAATCTCGAGGCTTTTCAACAGTTTTAACAGTCTTATTTAGAGACGCATAAAATTCAGCGACTGCTTGTGCAAAAGTTGACTTTCCAGCACCAGGAGAACCAGCTATTAGTATCCCTTCAGCTCGTCCCTGCAATCTTTGCAATAAATTATCTGATAAATTATAATCTTCAAAAGAAAGTTTGGTTATTGGTTTAACAGCAGTAATCTCAAGAGCATCTGAAAATGGAGGTAGAGCTATTACGACTCTCATAGATTCTAATTGTATAACTTTTACTCCTGGCTCATCCATTTCAATAAATGAATCGGGTGTTGAACGAGCAATGGATAAAATGTCAGTAATTAATTCATCAATTTCCTCATGAGTTATTGTTTGTTCAGCAAGCTTAACAAGTTGCCAATCACCAGGTTTTCCTTTCTTTGCTAATGGTCTCACATTCTCTCTAATATGTACAGACATAGTTTGCTCATCAAAATAATCGTAAATCCTTTTCAAAGGTTTCTTTCTAGGTGGATGCTTCAGATATTCAACATCAATCCCTTCAATTTCACACATAGAAACTAAAATTTTATCACTGGTAAAAATAACTGCGTTGTGTTCTCTAGCAATATCTCTTATTTTAGCATCTAATTCACCAGACGAGGCTAACCTAATTTCATCTAATTTTGGCCTTTCTCCAGCTAACGTGATAGTAATGCCATGGTGCTTACACTCAAACCTAAGATTCTTTAATTCATCTAACCCTTCAAATCCTTTTGATCGTTGATTATTAGCAATATTTTCGATTTCACTAATAACAATTTTAGGTAAAATAATTTCCTCTACTTTATCTTTTAGGCTTAAGATTTCCTCTACTATCATCTTAGAGATAATTACACTAGTATCTGGGACGATTTTCAATTATTATTTCACATCCAATATGAGCTATTGTTAGGTGGAGAAATGTTGCTACTCCTACAATTGATCTGTTATTGATTTATTCTTATGATAATTGCTAGATTTTTTTATACCTAAATCTTTTTTCTTAAGAACAAATTATAAGCATAATAATCGGTTCAAAAATCTTGTTTTAATTGTCATTTTGAATCAAATACATAAACATTTAATTCAAAATATCAATAATTGAGTTAGACAATCTTTTTGGTTGATATATAATGGTTTCATTCAATTTCTCGGAAGAAGAAATAATTTCGCAAGATGAAGAAGATATCGAGGAAGGAGAAATAGATCTTTCTTCTCTATCAAGTGAAGAAAAAGACGCTTTAATACTAGAAATGCAAGCTGCAGAAATTATGGAAGAACAAAGGAAGTTGAAAAAAGAGGAGCAACCAGTAAAGAGGAAAAAGAAGCGCAAGAAAAAAGCATCAAAAAATGTTAATCCTGCTCCTGGTTTTGGTTGGGTAGTAATTAAAATGAGTACTGCAATGACATTCAGTATGGTCTTTGTTTTCCTAGGACCTATTCTATTCTTCATGGCATTATTCAAAGGATATGGAACACCAAGAGATTATGATTGGAAAGAGCTCGTGTTTGGTTTAATTGGTATAGGATTAACAGTAGCTTCATGGTTTTTGTTTAAGTATATAATCAAGGATTAACGCAGAAAGTTCAACAACAACTGTAGTGTCAAATATGAAAGGGTATATTGTTTAACCTCTATAAAGGAGTGTATTAACCGCCCTTCAAAATTGGAAGAACAATAATCTCATCATCTTTTTCAACAAGCTGCTTAAGATTAGTTCTAGTGCCATTAACCAATATAGTATGTCTTTCTAAATTTTTTATCCCTACTTTCAAAAGAAATTCTCTTAATTCCATTCTCTCCTCTGGTACATACTTCATGATACTACTTTTTCCAGATTCAGAACCGCTCATTGGAATATATCTCCTAGGGAGTTGTATTAACATTTAAGGTATATAGGAAATAATAATCTTTCCTATAATCCTTTTGTCATCCAAGAATAAGAATATTATTATTCCAAAAGTAAATGGAAGGCTTGATCATTAGTATGTTAAAATGGCTGAAAGTTATCCAGGTCGTGGTAAAGCCATTTGTGAACTGCTTTTTGATGAGCGTCGTGTTTTTGATTTTATTACTTGATCATGAATCCATTGAAACGATTCATATATCCCAAGTCCCGTTTTTGCAGAAGTTTTTTGAACATGAATTGTTCGTTCAAATAAACTCGTTAATTGGAAAAAATGGATAATATATGCAAGTGAGCAAACATTAGTTAAATCTTGCTTAGTTGCTAAAATAAGAATAGGAATTTCTTCGTTACAATAAGTAGAAATTGCTTTATGAAAGATATCTTTTGCTAAAGGTAAACGGGTTACATCACTTGAATCAAGGACAAAAACAAGAATGTCAGCACGTTCTATGTATCCCGGCCAAAAGGGACGAAAGACTTCCTGTCCTCCAAGGTCCATGACTGACATAGAGAGTTTACCGAGTTTAAAATTCTCATGATTAACACCCATAGTTGCAATTGTTCCTTGAAATTCGCCATTTTTTAAGAAATTGAGAATAGATGTTTTCCCAGCATTGTCAAGACCACACATAGCAATGTTAATTTTTTTCTCAGCTTTTCCAAATAGCTTTGCAAGAAATCCCATGTTTAACGACCTTTAGAGTATAATTTGAAATAGTACCTAGAGGTATCAAAAAATGAATATAAACACCCCCATTTTCGATAAAATCTACCTAAAGTTGAGACTATCAATTAGTGTTGCAAATAATGAAAAATGGAAGTCTCAGTAAAGTGAGACCTAGTTGATATGAATTTGGAGAAGATCATTCATCTTCTAATTTGGGAACATGTAACTTGAATACCTCTTCGTTTTCTCTACTCAACAAAATATCTTCTCGAGATTTGAACGTTTCACGAAGACTAATTGGTATTTGTAATGCACCGAAAGCATCGCTATAAACGGGAATATTGCTCTCATCTGCAAACCCACGTCGTACACTTGTGATTCGACCATCTACAAGTAACATTGTTCGATAACCTTTAGCCATAAGTCTTCTATCATGAGTAGCAAGAATCATAGTAACGCCAAGATCTTTGTTAATCTTTTCAAAGAAAGCAACAATTTTTTCAGATGTTTGAGAATCAAGTTCTCCAGTGGGTTCATCTAAAACTACCAATTCGGGGTGATTTGCCAATGCTACTGCAAGAGAGATTCTTTGGATTTCACCACCAGATAATTGAGTAGGCTTGTGATGAGCTCGATCAAGTAATTCCACTTCTTCCAGTAATTCTTTCGTTCTCTTCATTCTTTCTTCTCGTGTTAAACCTAAAATCCTCATGGGCACTTGAATGTTTTGTGATGCAGAGAGTTCCCAGACAAGGTTCATCTGAGGTAATTGCCAAACAACTCCTACTCTTCTACGACGGTAATCAACCATTTGCGCTCGAGTAAATTTAGCAATATCAGTATCGCCAACAATAACGATTCCAGCTGAAGGTTTCAAATTACCAGCTAAAATGTTGAGAAGGGTAGATTTACCAGAACCACTTGGACCTACGACAAGTGAAATTTCACCTTTCAAAACTTTCATTTCTAACCCGCGAAGGGCAGGAACTCGAACTCTATTCTTCTCATCTGCATAGATTTTGATCAAATCTTGACATTCAACGAATACGTTATTTTCTGTCATATGCTCTTTAGCGAACCTCCTATCTTCTTTCTTGAATTAATAATAATAGGAATAATTGTACTAACTAATCCGGATCCAAATATAGCTAACGCTGTCCAGATTATTTTTACTATTGGGAAGATCATTTCATGTTCTGGAATAAGCGAACCTATTCTAAGAACTTTCATGATCATTACTGACGTCCCTAACCCTAATCCAATACCAATTATCATAGTAAATATCAAAATAATAATTGCTTCTGAAATAAAGAAGGTGAATAATTGTCTTGGTTTAATACCAAAAGATTTCATTACAGCAATCTCTTTTTCGCGTTCAATCCCTTGAACAATCATCATTATAATCAATGTTGCTGAAGAAATGAACAAGGAAATGATAAAGCTAGTATTAAGTGCACCAAATAATACTGTGGCTTTCAACGATCCTTCAGAAATCGTTAGAATTTCTTCAATACTTTCTGTTTCGTGAAATGTGTTTGTTTCAATAGAATCAGCAAGCTCGCTTATACTATAACCTTCCTTGACTTTTACAAAAAGTTTCCCTTCGACATCAGAGTCTTCTCTAGCAATCCAGAAAGGCAGTGAAATATTACTTAACATTCCAATATTAATTAGTTTAGAAGTTGCACTAGGAATGCTATCATAAAGTGTTGGCCAATAATCAAATTGATCAACAAACAAAACACCGAAAGTAGCGTATACAACATCTTCACCAATTACCTGCCAATTTTGCATTACAAATGTCTTATTATTTCCTAGATTAAGTAATTCTAAAACATCTTTTTGTGCAATAACATCAGTGAAATTATTTATTGAAGTAATGAGATTTTCAACACCTCTTCCATCTGTATATTCAGGTTCTTGGAAAGCAACCTTGCTGAAATTATCTAATTCAACACCCATTATCTTTATAGCGTATGTTAATTCGCTTTCAGTATTTACTATTTCCAATATCCCAACATAAGTAGCTGCTTCAACTCCCTCAAATCCTAAAATAGTATTTTTGAAGTCAGGAGTTTGAATATCAATACCACTAATGACAATATCTGCTCCAAGACTATAATATGAATCTTCCATGTCATATGATTCATATGAATCAGGAACAACCATAGAAGCAACAGTTAACGTAAAAGTTAATGTCATTAAGATGATTGTTCTGCTTGTAGAGCCTTTCCTTCTTATAGCATTTCGTGCTGAAATGGCACTAATTTCAAGCTTTGGTATTTTGAAGATTAGATCAGATATACCTTTAATTACTGTGGGGTAGATTCTTGTAATAAACATAATACTACCAATAATGATGAATATTGGTGCTGGAGCTGCAAAGTAAAATGCAAACTCAATAGCAGACTCAGTACTACCACCTATTTGTGTGAATGAAACAAGCCACATCAGAATACCAAGTATTAACAGGAATATATCGATGTAAAATCGTTCCCAAAATGGATTCTTTTCAACATGCTCTTGTAGTGCTTCATCAACAGAAGTCTTTGTTTTTCTCCACAATGAAAAAATGTTCGAAAGAAAGGCAATACCAAATCCTACACCCAATATTAAACCTATAACCAACCAGTTACCCTGTAATGAAGGTATTGTAGCTGAACCTGTAAATGAAAAGAACCCATCACTCTTGAGAGCTATAAGAGTATAAGGCCAACCAATTAATACACCAACCAAAACTGCAAGTAATGAGAATATAAGCAGTTCGAATATCATAAAACCAAAGAGCATCTGTCTTGAAGCACCTCTTTGATGAAGTTTGAAAACATGAAGATCTCTTTGCTTCTTAATCTGGTTACTCGCAAAAGCTGTTAGAGTTAACGCCATTCCTAAAGTTGGTAGCATGAATACTAACAGAATAATCTGAAACATCCTAAATTCTGTCTTAAATGTAACTAGAAGTGGAAGTATTCTTGAGTTTAATGCTAAATCATAATTTGTTGAATATGTCCCAACAACATCAATTATTGATTCCTGAATGTTATTAACAAAAATTTGCAAGCTTTCTATGTGTTCATCTAATCTGAAAACATCGAATTGTTGTAGATTAAATAGAAATCTTCCTAAAATAGAGAATTCACCAAGGGAAAAAGGTATAGGTGCTAGGAGAGTAGGCAACTTTTGGAAATTAGTTAAAATAATTTCTCTACCTAATCCCAAAGCCATTGAGATCAATGTTTGCAATTCATCAGGAATAGGTAAATTGCCAAAAGTAAAGTTATCTAAATTAATGATGCCTGCAAATTCAATCATTTCACCCGCATGTGCGTTTACGGAGTCCCTTGGAGTACTTGTCTCACTAAGTTTGATATATGCGCCAAAAGTATCATTCAATGCAAGATTTGTTTCTTCTAGAGTTTTGGAATTAGTTATAATACAAAATTCTCCAGTTCCTGGCGCTCTCCCTTCAGTGATTAAATCTGATAATAAACTAAGATATGTCGGATCAATCCCTACAATATAAGTATCGTGATATTCAACTGCACCCCCATATTTTTCATTAATCAGTAATAAATAGAAGAATCGGTAAGAAATCCATTCTTGATCCTGTAACTGATTCTGCAAAAAACCAGCATCGCTAAGTTGATTACGTATATTTGCTTCTAATATTTCCCTTAATGATGATCCAGGCCATCTAACACCATCAACATTTGCTTCAATGTATGTTTCAGTTGTGTTTGTTGCAAATTCATCGAATGCATTATTTCTAAAGCTATTCAAGAAGAAGATGTTTTGGGTAATCATTGCAACACTAATACTTAGACCAACTATAGTAACAATAGCAAGACGTCTGCTTAAGCCTATAAATTTCCAATTTAATTTTAAAAGCTCTCTGAATTTTCCCATCGACTTCAGCTCAGCCATCCTAGAGTAGTCTAATTCATTACTATGAAGGAAAAAGCCATTTAAAGCTTTACGAAAGAACTTGAAATTTCTCAAAGAAAAAGAAGAAAGATGAAGATTAAGAAAATCTTCGACTTTTGTTGTTTATTTCTATTTGTTATTAGGGTAACCTTTTGGTCTAAATTTGAATCCATATGTGATTACGCCTTCTTCACCTTCTGCAGAAATCTTTCTGAAAGAAAATTCAACAGGCATACCAATTTTCACTTTTTTCTTCTCAGCAGCAACAATCTGTGTTGTTAATCTTGGCCCTTCTTCCAATTCAACAATTGCTAAGCAATAGGGAATGCTACCTTTGAATCCTTTAGGAGGTGTATATACCCAAGAATAAGTGATTATTTTACCATTCCCTGAGAAAATAAATACCTCATTCTCATATGAATTACATTCAATACATCTGTTTCGTTGTGGGAAGTATAATTTTCCACAATTAGCACATTTTACTCCTTCAAGTCTATATAATGAATGGATTCTTCGCCAAAATCTCGGAACTGACACTTTTAATCACCTCTGGAAAAAACATTGACAACACTGGTCGCACCTGAACCACCAATGTTATGTGTAACACCAATATCATTCTTTGTGACTTGACGTTTACCAGCTTCATTCCTAAGCTGTTTGAAAACTTCAATTACTTGATAGATGCCTGTTGCACCAACAGGATGTCCTTTTGCTTTCAAACCACCACTTGGATTCACTGAAATTGTGCTGTTTAAAGCAGTTTCACCTTCAAGTGAGAACTTCCCACCTTTGCCTTTTTCACAGAAACCAATGTCTTCTAAAGCTAACACTTCTGCTATAGTAAAACAATCATGAACTTCGATGAAGTCTATGTCTTTGATTTTTATTTTTGCTCGTTTAAATGCTTCTTTTGTTGCTCTTTTTGTTGACTCCAATGTAGTAATATCTTTCCTGTTGTGTATAGCAATGTGATCAATTCCTGCCCCTGTACCTTTAACGTATATAGGATCATCTGTATATTTTTTAGCTAAATCCTTCTTTGTAACGATTAATGCAGCAGCCCCATCACTAACAGGTGAACAATCAAATAATCTAATTGGTTCTGCAATAATTCTAGAATTCATTACTGTTTCCATGGAAATTAGTTTTTGAAATTGCGCATCAGGATTTAATGAACCATTTTTATGATTTTTAACAGCAACACTAGCATATTCCTCTAACGTACTTCCATATTTATGCATGTGAGCTCTCATTATTAATGCAAAAAGCGCTGGAAAAGTGGCACCAATACCAAGTTCCCATTCACCATCAGAAGCGGTTCCTAAAGCTGTTGTAACATCTCCAATGTCAATCAAATCAGTCATTTTTTCAACACCTATGACTAGAGCTGTGTCATAATAACCAGCTTCAATGGACATCATTGCTACACGTAATGCTGAAGAACCACTTGCACAAGCAGATTCTACTCTTAGTGCTGGTGCAGTTATACCAGAATGAGGACCAATTAAAGCTGAGATATGCTCTTGTTGATTAAATAAACCAGGTGACATTGATCCTATAAAAGTTGCATCAATCTCTTTTGGACTAATATTCGCTGATTGAAGTGTTTTGGCTATTGCTTCGTCTGTTAAACCTCGAAGACTATTATCATACCATTCACCAACTTTTGTGTTGCCTACGCCTACAATTGCTACTTCTTCCATTTTACATTCATTCCTCCATTTAATTCATCTTTATTTTCCCTCGATGTTTTGTATACATCGAATAATCCAAGTAAACCTTGTTGTCGATATATTCCTGAACTTTGGGAATACCTTTTCGGCTTTCAGCTATCCCATCTTCAACTTTCATAATGAACGCATCGCTCCCGGAACCTGAACCATATGATACCATTAATATTCTATCACCAGGTTTAGCAATATCAAGAATTGCTGCTAAACCAATCATTGATGAAGCAGAATAAGTATTGCCAATATATCTCACTGTCAAACTAGGAACAATTTTTTCCTTTGGAAATCCAAGTTTTTTAGCGGTAGCTAATGGGAATTTGGAATTAGGTTCATGGAATACAACATAATCGTAATCATCAGGTGTTGTGTTTGTATTTTGCATGATATTTTCTGCAGCATTTGTAATATGCCTAAAATAAGCTGGTTCACCAGTAAATCTTCCACCATGTGATGGGTAAGTTGCTCCTTCTCTTCGCCAGAAATCGGGAGTATCTGTTGTAAAGCTTTCAGTATGTTCAATACTTACAATAATATTATCCATACCGATTAAGAGTGCACAAGCACCAGCACTTGCAGTATACTCTAAAGCATCACCTGGTCTACCTTGCGAACAATCGGCCCCTATTGCTAATCCTATATTTATGATGCCACTTTTTACTAAACCAAGACACATTTGC
>JAHLVW010000024.1 GCA_019058275.1 Candidatus Heimdallarchaeota archaeon | reverse complement strand
TGTTTTCTAATATAGTAAAAAAGAATTTATAGAAAATCTAACCATACAATGTTATTAATAATGAGCTTGAGAGTTGTTTACTGTGAAAAAAATATGGGCACCTTGGCGTATTGAATATATTAAGCAACCAAATAAAGATGACGAGTGTTTTATATGTAAAATTATTGAAGAACCTTCTGAAAATGACAGCAAGAACCTATTATTATATCGCGGGAAAAATGTATTAGTAATGTTAAATTTGTACCCTTACATTACAGGACATTTATTGGTTACCCCTTATTTGCATACTTCTGAACTTAACGAAATCTCAGATAATGTAAGTACCGAAATGTGGAAATTAACAACAAAATCAGTTGAACTTCTAAAAAAGGCAATTAGCCCTCAAGGATTTAATATTGGTATTAATTTGGGAAAGGTTTCAGGAGCAGGATTGCTAAGCCATATTCATATCCATGTTGTTCCTAGATGGAGCAATGATACAAATTTCATGCCAATATTAGCAAATACTCGAGTAATATCACAAGCACTAGAAGAAACTTTTAATGAATTAGCTCAACACAAAGAAATGCTTATTGATGAGGAATAATTGAAAACTATATTCAGTAAGTATTAGATGATAGATTAAAGACTATGACTTAAATGGGTCTAGGTTATATCTTTGGTGAAATGGTAGCGATATTGAGAGCTATTTGCTGTTGGTTTTTGTAACATTACTAACAATTTGCAGCATTTGGCTGATTATATTGTAGATTACTTATTTTTCATCTGCAACAAGAAAATTCATTCTTACGTAGGTACCGCACACTTTACAATTGTATTCAGATAGTAGTACAATCCCTGCTTCCGTGTGGTACACGATTTTTACGGTTTTCCCCCCACACAAAGGACACTTCTCTGAGACTTTAATGGAACCGTCTTTCATTATTAAACTTAAACTCCTTTCATGCAATATATTCTTCGATACGCTGGTATCTACCCTACTTAAAAAGTACATGGTTTATACACTTAATGAGTAAAGCATTATACGCAACTCCGACTTAAAATAAACTTACTCAATTTAATACTTTTCGACAAAAAACATTGTTACGTAATTTACTAGTTTGGAAAAGTTTTTTTGTGATAGTAGTTAAAACTTCTATAAAGTAATTAGGAGTTAGTAGTTAACAATGCCTGATGTTCTTGAAACTGTTGAAAAAGTCAAAGGATGGTTAGATGAATTAAATCTGAATTATTTCGTTTCTCAAAGTGGAACTGAAATAATGCTTCCATACAAAATAGATGATAAAACATTCAATGTAAGAATTGTTGTTGCTCCTGAATGGATGCAATTATTCTGCCAAATTATGACTGCAAATGAAATCCCCCAAGAATTAGTAAGTGTAATTCATGCCAATTTATTATTAGCTAATTTCAATCTAAATGAAGTGACCTACTCAATTGATCCAGAGGGAAATATATACAGTGAAAATGATCTTCCTATGGATTCTGATCTTGTTACGTTCAAATCTGAATTAGGAGCAGTGGTTTTTGGTTATCAATATTTCTTTGAACAACTTGCACCAAAGATTGGTGGAGCAGTTGAAAAAATATCCAAAAGCAAGCTTGGTATGACATAAGGCAATCAAAATACATTTACAACTGGTTTACTAGCCAGTTTCTTATTTTATTTTTTGGAATATTAAAGTGTTTTAATTTTTGCCCCTGTTCTATTTATTTTTGATGAGATCATGAACTCAAACTTATCAGCAGAGAATATTTCAGATATGTCATTCATAATCGCATTACTTTTTACCTCTGAATCTGTTAAAGCATAAACTGTGGGACCAAATGAACTAATACCTGAACCAAAAACCTCAGATTGATTTCTTAATTCATTTAACAATTCATGAATTAAACCTTGATCATAGTTGTTCATCCCAAATTTAGTAAACTGTGTTTGCATTTCGGTTATACCTTCACCGAAAGTTTGAATGTCCTTTTCCATAATTGCGGGCAATATTTTCACTAGAATTAATCTCGAGAGTTTCTCAACCTCTTGTGATGGTATAGGACATTTGGATTGGAAAAAATCCACCTCGCTTTTACCAGATACCCCTTGATAGTCTTTTGGTAAAAATAAAACAAAACGCCATTCCTCTGGTGGGTATGAACGGAAAATTATAGGGGGTGGAGGAGCTTGTGAAACACTAGAGGGGAGAAATGATTCTGTTTGTTTGCCGGGTCCAAATGAATGACCACCATCTAATATGATTCCACCAGCTTCAAATGAAGCTACCCCAATTCCACTTGTGCCACCTCTATTAACGACATTAGCTATCTCTATGACAGAGGTTTCAATTTGATGTATTTTAGCTAAAATCGTTCCAATAGCTAATGAGAATTGTGTGCTTGATCCTAAGCCTTTATGCTGAGGTAGAATTTTGTTTATTTGGAATGTGAATTCTTTTGAATTAGTTTTAAAGACACTATCAAATTTATTGATAATCAGAGAAATTTTTTCTTTAGTATCTGTTGGTACATTACTGAAGTTTCTTTCATCAAGTGATGATCCAAGTATTTCCCAACCAGGATTCTCTAAAGCAACACCTAGACCACCATTAATTCGACCAAGTTCACCATTAAGGTCTATCAAACCAAAATGAAGTCTTGAAGGTGTCTTAACTTTAATTTTCAAAATACACACCAATTTTTGTTTCAATTTCATCTAATTCTATTTGTAATTTTGATTATAAAAATAAGAAAAAAAGGTAAATTAAAACTATTTTCGTTTACCTTTACGTTTCTTCTTCTATTTCTTTTTAGTTCTTGTAAGTAATAATAGTGGTAATAGAATTAATATGAGAAGTATCACTACTCCAATTAAAATCATCCACCAATAACCAGCAAATCGTGCTCTATTCACCTAGAGTTGATAATCACCACCATCAGTAAGTGTTGTAGTACTGACATAGACTTTATGATCACCTGCAGTATCGGGATGGAAGATGAAGCTAATCACTCGTTCACTATCAGATGCAGAAGAGTCCCAAATGGCAAGTTCAAAATAAAGTCCTCCAGGACCTTGAATATATAAATCGAAACCTCCTGACTCAATTTTTATTTTAGTCCAGATAATATAATCCTTATCAGTTTTTAATTCTACATGATACCAATCAGTATCAAGCCATGCAGCCAGATAACCACTAGTATAAAGGAAACCTTTATGCAATTTGTCATATTCCTCTTGAGGTGTTAATACAAAATCATTCTCATTTGTTATGGCCATTAATGGTATCGTAGGTAATATAAAAATGACTAAAGCATATAATGCAAAAATTCTTCGGATTGATTTTACAGCCAATTTTTACTTCCTCCATTTAACACAAAGTTTTGAATACGCTAATATATCGACCTTTGTATAAAAAACTAATCCTAACAATTTTTTACTGAAAAAATCATTTACTGAAAGATTTTTTTAGTAGTAATGAGTACAACTGTTATATCTATATCTCCAAAGGTGAAAAATTTTGTCCGAAGATAAAATAATTTATCATGTCGTTAAGGGAGAACTTGTTCCAATTAAAGAACCCATATTTAATACAGGAGATTCTTATGTTATTGATCTCGGGAAAACCATTTGGATTTGGATTGGCAAGAGCTCACAAGTTGATGAAAAATTTATTGCAGCAAAAACTGCACAAGATCTAGACTATGAAAGAAGAGGAAGACCAAGAGTGGATTCCTGTTTTGAAGGTGAAGAAGACCAAGAATTATTAGATGCATTGGGGTCTGATTTCAAAGTTGTCGAAGGCGACACTCCTTCAATGTTGATACATATAGACACTAGCTTTAAACCTGATTTCCGAATGATAAGAGTACAACAAATTGGTGATGAAATCGAATATGAGAAAGTCAAATTCTCTCGAGATTCATTAGATTCAAATGATGTTTTTGTTGTTGCTGGCCTCATGGGTGAAGAAGCAATGATGATCTATACATGGATTGGCAAAAACGCTCGTCCTAAAGAGAAATTCTATGGAGCTCTTAAATCAGATTTAATTGATAAAGAATTTAGAGAAGCACCTCAAACAATTGCTCTTTACGAAGGTGAAGAAACAGGCGGATTCAACTTCCTATTCAAAGCGTACAAAGACTACAAAAAAGAAAAATGATTTTTTTATCATTTTTCCTTTTTCTTATTATCATTTTATTTCCTCTATTAATTTCATATTTTTTTATTCAGAATTTTATAAAATTAAATTTCTAAAGTAGATTTTTAAACATCAAATCCTTATGAAATTTGTTAAGCGGAATTTGATATCTCCAAGAATTGAGAAGTGAGGAGTATGAAGACTAAAATAATATTTTCAAACAAATAGTTCTAAATAGGAAAAATAATTTAAAATTCTTCCTCTAAAGCACCCACTTCCTTAAGAATCTCGTAAGTTTTTCTTGTGGATTCACTAACAAATTCCTCTTTCTTTGCACCTGTGCAAACAAAGGCACCACTCTGGAATAGCAATAGAACAGTTTTTGGTTCTCTAATACGATAGATTAGACCTGGGAATTGTTCAGGTTCATACATGCTACCCTCAAGCATAATTGAAGCTAACTCAAGATTGATTATTGCATTTATGTTTCCAGAAGCAACGATATTTTGAACTGTTACTGATGGTTTACCAGTGATTTTAGCACCAGCAGCTTTTAAGACTTTGACAATCTCATCAGCAGCTACATGCAACATTTCAGCGCTTTTTGCTCCAGTAATAACCATTTTACCAGAGGCAAAAATCAAGGAACTAACTTTTGGTTTTGGAATTTTTAGTACTAACCCAGGGAATTTTTCAGGTTCGTAAGATACAAAATATTCTGGTTTCTCACCTAATCGATCTGCAAGTGCATATAGGTCTATTCTGGAGGTTTCTACGCTCCCTGAAGCTACACAGTTTTGAATAGTATATTCAATTTTAACCATGGGTTTTGATCTCCTGATAAGGGGTTTGTTAAGGTTTATTTATAAACAGTTTTCCTTTATAAATGATTATTTATAAATGAACGCTTATAAATGATTTATAAAAGGTTTCGATAAGACTAATGGAGAATTTTCGATAAAAAAGCTTAGATCTGAACGGATATTACTAATAAATGTCTTTTAGAAAGCCTTATAAATTTTCATCGGAAAAGTCAATTGAATATAAAACAATGGTGAAAACATGAGGGATCATGAAATTATATCCCAGCAATAGTCACCTATTCTACATTTCACCTAGTGTATACTATATTCATTTTTATTCTAATTTTAGGAGTACAAATTAAAATGAGGAATCATGAAATTCGAAACTAAAACCAATAAAAAGCAAATAAATAATAAAAAAGAGCTTCTATTTCCAGAAGTTAGTTCAAACTTAGATTTAATTGAACATGAGAAAGAGATATTGAAATTTTGGGAAGTAAACAAAGTTTTTGAACAGAGGGTTGAATTAAACCGAAACTCAAACAAGCATTATTCTTTCATAGATGGACCTATAACTGCAAACAATCCAATGGGTTTACATCATGCTTGGGGTCGTTCACTAAAGGATTTAATACAACGCTATTGGGCAATGAAAGGATATGATCAAAGATTTCAAAATGGATTTGATTGTCAAGGTCTCTGGATAGAAGTTGAAGTCGAAAAAGAACTCGGACTGAATTCCAAAAAAGCAATAGAAGATTATGGCTTGGAAAATTTTTCCAATAAATGTAAGGAAAGATTGAATCATTTTTCAGGTCTAATAATCGAACAATCCAAAAGACTTGGTCAGTTCATGGATTGGGATAATTCCTACTATACTCACACTGATACAAATATCTCTTATATCTGGTATTTTCTTAAAACCTGCCATGAAAAAGGGTGGATAGTTAAAGGTCACTTCCCTATGCCATGGTGTTCTAGATGCGGTACATCTTTATCACAACATGAACAACATGATGCTTATAAAGAGCTTAGCCATACAGCAGTTTTTGTGAAGTTTCCAATAAAAACTAAGAAACACAATCAACCAAAAACAAATTTACTAGTTTGGACTACAACCCCATGGACTCTTACTGCAAACACAGCTGTAGCAGTTAATCCCGATTTAACTTACTGTAAAGTGCTGCAAAAAAATGAGGTATATTATGTTGTTGAAAGTAAACTTTCATTATTAGTAGGTGAATTTGAGGTTCAAGAGGTATTACCTGGAAAAGAACTAGTTGCTTTGAAGTATGATTCACCTTTCAACTACTTAACAGCTCAAAAAGGAGTAGACCATAAAGTCATTGAATGGGTAGAGGTATCTGGTGAAGAAGGTACAGGTTTTGTACATATTGCTCCAGGATGTGGTGCAGAGGATTTTGAGTTAAGTAAAATCTTCAAATTAGCTGTCTTATCACCAATTGATGAATTCGGAATATTTGGTAAAGAATATGATGAATTTGGAGGAGTATTTGTATCCGATGTTTCAACTCTTGTTCTCAATAAGCTTGAGGAATCAGGTTTGTCTTATAAAACAGAAGAATTTACTCATAGATATCCTACATGTTGGAGATGCCATGAAGAACTAGTTTTTAGATTAGTTGAAGAATGGTTCATAGACTGTGAAGAAATACGACCACTACTGAAGAAAGCAACTGGTGAAGTCGAATGGAAACCCAGCTTTTATGAAAAGCGTATGCAAGATTGGTTAAACAATATGGGAAATTGGTGTATCTCAAGAAAAAGATATTGGGGATTACCATTACCATTCTTTGAATGCAAACATTGTGGACAATTAATTGTAATAGGATCAAAAGATGAGCTTTTTGAAAAAGCAGTAAGTGGTCTCGAGAATTTACAGGAATTGCATCGTCCATGGATAGATGATGTACAAATAGAATGCCCTAAATGTGGGAAAAAGGTAACTAAAGTACAGGAAGTTGGAGATTGCTGGTTAGATGCTGGCATAGTTCCCTTTTCCACTTTAAAATACTTAGAAGATTCATCCTATTGGGAAAAATGGTTCCCAGCAGAATCCATATGTGAAATGAGAGAACAAATAAGATTGTGGTTCTATTCTCTGCTCTTTATGGGAGTAACCCTTACTGGAAAAGCTCCATACAAAAGAGTAATTGCTCACGAGAAGGTTCATGACAAAAATGGTAGAGCTATGCACAGAAGCTTGGGAAATGCCATATGGTTTGAAGAAGCAGTAGATAAGATGGGTGCAGATTTATTACGATGGGCATTTGCTAAACAGCAATTAACACAAACAATGCACTTTGGATACCATTTAGTAAAAGAGCTAAAGCAATTCTTTCTCACACTATGGAATGTTTATTCATTCTTTGCTACATTTGCTAATTTAGATCAGTTTAAACCAAAACAAAAACTAACCAAAGGAACACGACCTTTGCTTGATGAGTGGTTACTCTCGAGACTAAACCTACTTGTTAAACAAGTTCGTAAATATCTGGATAAAGCGGATTTTAGAAAAACAGTGCTAGAACTTGAAGAATTTGTAGAATTGCTTTCCACTTGGTATTTACGAAGAAGCAGAAGAAGATTTTGGAAACATGAAAATAGTGAAGAGAAACTTAGTGGTTATGAAACGCTATACTCAGTATTGCTAACAATGAGTAAACTAATAGCTCCAATAGCTCCTTTCTTTGGTGAACTATTGTATCAGAACTTAACAAAAAACCTCGATTCAAATCTACCCATGAGTGTTCATCTATGTAATTATCCAAAATCGACGAAGAAACTCCTGAAAAAAGAATTGAATGAAAAAATGGATGATGTACTTGAGGTTGTAAAATTAGGTAGAGCAGCTAGGAGTAAAGTTGATTTAAGATTGAGACAACCACTTGAAGAAGTTATCATATGGTGTAAGAACACAGAGAACGAAAAGGTGTTGAAAGAATTCGAGATGGAGTTATTAACAGAGCTTAATGTAAAAAAACTAAGATTCGTTAGAAACCCAGAGAAACTCTTGACATTTAAACTAAAACCTAACTATCAATTATTGGGTCCAAAATTGAAAGGACGTATAAAGCTTCTTGAAGATAAGATGAAAACACTAAATCAAAAAGTAATCTTTGAAGCATACAATAATTCAGAACAGTTACTTGAAGTACAATTAACACCTGAAATGAAACCTATGAAACTGAGATTGAACCAGGATCTAGATTTAGATGTTCAACCAAAAGGAACTCATACAATAGCTGTCAATCATAGATTTGCCATAGCATTAAATACAAAAATCTCTGAGAAATTGCTTCTTGAAGGAATAGCTCGAGATATAGTTAGACATATACAAAATCTCAGGAAAAAACTGGATTTGAATGTAAATGACCAAATAGAAGTCTACTATAAAGCAAGTGAAGATCTAAAGAAGGCATTTACAGAATTCTCAGACTATATCTGTACTGAAACTTTGACAACAAAAATGGAATTGATAAGTAGTATAAAGAACACTGAGATAATAACTATCCAAGGAATGAAACTGCACTTAAAACTAGTGAAAAGCAAAAAGTGATTCCAAGTTTTTTAGTGGATAATTTGGTTTGTTCAAATTATCCTTTTCATACATTTTTTCGAAATTGATTTTTTTGTATGTTCTGAATCCAAATCTTCGCTCAAATACAAAACAACCTTGAATATATTTTACTAATTGTGTTAAAAATACATTATTATAAAATTCAAAAATCGAATAGTTAAAATGTTGAGAATTATCAAACTACCAACCAAGCAATAAATGAAGCAAATCCAATTAGGAATCCTGCAATTATATAGGTATAAGCACTACCGATAGCTATTTTAGTATCTGCACCTGTGATTTTTTCCCCTTTTACTAATCTATGTTTAATAGCATCAATTGTAAAGGATTGTCTAACAGTTCCAACACAACCACCAAAAGTCAATAACAAACCACACTCTATAAGATAAAAGGTTGGAAGATAGAGAAAAATTACTGAATTGTTTTTACTTATAAAATACAAAACAAGTAATGTTACTCCTACAAAAAACAGTGCTAGAACACTAGCGACAATTAATACTCTTGACCATCTAAGTTTTACCTTCGCTGATTCATACTCTTCGAAAGTTTCAGATGAAATTTCTTCTTCAGAAGATTCAAAATCACTTTTTGTATCTTGGTTATCATCTGAAGAGTTTTCAGTTTCAAATGTATTTTCAGCGTTTCTATCATCTTTGAGTAACAATATAGAACAATCCTTATGTCAAATAGAATTGGAAATTAATAAAACATTACTAAATTCTAAAAAGATAAAATATGTGGAAACGGATGATGGCTCGTCTATTTCCATTCCACGATTAGTTTTTCATCACCATCTTTGAAGCATCCAGCTATTATAGCTATTAAATCAATTATCCAGCCAAAAATAAAGAATCCTCCAGTGCATGTGAAAACTATACCCGAAGCAATCTTACCGACCATGTATCTATGAAGACCTAGGAATCCAATAACAGCTAGTAATGTTAACAACCACTTTTTGTGTGATGATTTTTCTTCATCTATCAATACTTCTTCTTCTGCAACACCTCTTGCACGTGACCAGATTGCTCCAAACTCATCGACAATATCAGCAAAGGTTGCTTTTAATTCGCGCCAAGGAATTGAGATTAGATAATACTTTAGTTTATTACCAGTCCAGACTATTGGTGGTAAAACTACTTTCTGGAATGCGAACATTAAGATCAAAATAACTAACAAACCAACTACTAAAAATAACGACCAATAAGTCTCAAAGAAACTTGGATAGTAAGTGTACTCATAGACTAGAGTACCATTTACAGTTCCATAGAATTCTTCATGCCAAACAATGAGATGATAATCCATATCTATTTCAGAAGTATATGTAAGATTAGTTTCTGTAACATCCTGATCATAATCTACTGAACTGAAGGAACTAGGTTCCGCACCAGGAATAAGTGACCAAGTACTATATTGATCATCGTCTAGTAAATAAGTACTTACAGTAGCATTAAGATTAAAGATGCGAATAGTGTCATTTGTTGAGCGATCTGAACCCATAATTCTAAGATAATAAGGTTGATAGATAATTGCGTCTAAACCAGCAGTCCAGAGGTAATTACCCGTAACATCAACTCCATCAGAAAAAATGACTAACTTAGGATTAATTGAACCACCATAAAATTCCACTTTTAAATAACCATCACAAATGAATAAAAAGTTATAATCATCAGGAGCGTTACCAACAAAAACCCCAACATAATCCATATACTGATTATTCCCAATTGGTCCAGAAGAATCTAATATGTAGACCTCCAATCTTCCTGTGGACCACATTTCTAGAAAGTATGTTCCTGAGTCAGAACGGGAACCAACAGCATCAACTTCTGGAATGCCATAAATGTACTCATTAAGAGGATTCAATGAAAAACTATCTTTCCCAATTATTTCAGGTTGAGATGGTTGAATTGTAAAATCAATATACATAAGTTGGTAGGTTTCACCTACAACAGAGATAATTGGTAATGTTGTTAATGCGAGAATCAATACTGCTAAAATTAAACTGGGCTTGTTTGTTTTGAACACTCTCATATGAAATTCACATCTTTTAATTAGTATAACATTGCAATAACTAATGCATATCAAATAATTTATAGCTTTTATATATTTTTGTGGTCTTGAAATTAAGATAAAATTATCTATTTATAGTGTTTTCCTCCCAATCCACATTTTATTGTTATGAGATAATAATAGGAAAGAATCAAAAAAGATCTGACAAAATGGATGGGAAAAGGAGCAAGTGAAAAGAGTATATAGAAAGAAGAATGCACTAAATTCAAAATTATCAGAAGAAAATAAGAAAAAAAAGAAAGAAAAAAGCCTAATGGCTTATTTTCTTCTCTTTAAGAAGAAGACTTGGCTTGCGCCTGCTAAGGCTAAAATGCCAATTACTACGTAAAGACCAATACCGGCTTCTTCTGTTTCAAGATAAACGAAACCAGCATCTTCCATGAGTCCTTTGGCTATAGCAATGCTGTACTCGAATGCTTCTAATGTTTCATCAAATCCTGTTGAACCCATTGGAAATGGGGTAATACCTGGAGATCCAAGTCCATTAAGAATTTCTGCTACAATGACCTCTCTTGGAATCATGTGGCTAATTGCCTTTCTAATAGCTTTACTAGACTCTGGGCTGGATATAGGACATAATTCACCTGTACCAAGGTATGGATGTTCCATGTTGAAGCCCATTTCTTGAGAACCAGGATCCTCTACAATTGTGTATTCGACACCGGCTGGAACTTCTTCAATTTGTGGACTGAATTGTGAATCAACCATGTCAACTGTTCCTCCTGCTAGTGCTGAGAGAGCACCTTCTTTGTTGGACCAGAATTCAAAGATGATTTTATCGAATTTTTGAGCTGCGTGATCACCCCAATCTGTCCAGTGTGGATTAGCTATTAATGTAATAACACCATTGGTTTCATCATAATCATCCATCATATATGGACCAATACCTAAGAGATTAGCATCCAAAGTATCATCTTTAGCCCAATCGACTGCTTGTTGTTCTTGAAGTTCTGGAGCTATTGGATCCCAAATGTGCATTGGTAAGATATCAACACCAAGATTACTTTCTTGGAACACATATGGTTGAATGAAATCAACTGTAAATTCAGTGTCACTAACTATACCGATTGTATTGTCTCTAATATATACTTTGTAGAAACTAAGATCTGGTTGATCAAAGTCCTCATTAATGAGTAGTTGGAAGCTGTATTGAACATCAGCTGAAGTAACTGGATTGCCGTCAGCAAAAACAATACCTGGTTCGAGTGTTACGGTATAATTAATACCATTATCACTGTCGTAATCAACTGCTGCGTATTCAACATAATCTCTGGTTGGCATAGCTCTTTCAGCTATTCCACCATATATTTGTTGAGTCCATTGAGCATCGTAAACTGATTCAGTCTTGTAAGTATGGAAATCTTCAAAGTCTGCAGGACATGCATAGGTGAATGTAGTTTGATCTGGAATACTCCAGTTGCTCATATCTTGATAACTTGATGCCCACAATAGTGGATCCCAGCTTGCTGTATCAAAGTCTGTAACATGTGGGTAGAGAGATGTTTGATAACAAATAGTTGCTGCGGGGACATCTTCATAAAGTATTTTCTGTATTTTTTCTGCCCATGTAATTCTATCTGCTAAAACGAATGAGTTTGAATAGTTATATATAGCCCAATCCATTTCTTGACTATCATATTGGTAGTGGTTGTCACCGTCAGGTGTGATTGCATCACTATCAAATAGACCTCTAAAGTCTATGTCAAGACCCCAACTCCAACCAATAAATAGTATGTCGAAACCAGCTTCAGCGTATGAAGGGACCGGATATGGTCCTGAGTGACCCCATGTTCTTGGTGAAATTTGGGACCAACCACAATGGTCAAATATGTCTATACCAATACCAATTCTTGGCAATTGTTCTACCATTAAAGTAGCCCATTGATTTCTTGCTGGATTAGTATTGGGCGCAAGTATACTAATTTTAAAGAAGGCTGGTGGGTTAGCTGCTTTAGCTGGTGTAGCTAAAAATGGCATAATGCTTAAGCACATTAGCACTGCTAACGGAAGGACCATCCTTCTAATATTATCCTTCTTGATCAAATTTAATTACCTTCCACAATGAATAGGTATGTACTCTAATCTAAGAGTACATTTTATTTATTTAACTTACTCATTTAAAAGTTTTAAGGATAAAATAAGTAGTAACTTAGAAGTGACTGAAATTTTATTGATTTTTTGTTTGATAAATAGGTATTTTTTTGACGATTTGCTAAAAAATTACCTTTCTTAATAGTATTTTATTAAGATTATTACCAGAAAATTGTCATATTTATAACTATAAAACAACTTTTAGTAATTCTTAGATCCTAAGAGCTTCAATTACTTTTTGTTTTCCTTGTTTTATTATTGAAGGTAAAGTACCCAATACAGCCATAGCTGTTATGATGAATGGAAAGACTATGAATTGCACAAATGGAAGATTCACTGTAAATGGTATGATGTTATGTGATGTTAAAATTGGAGTAAGTATAAAGAATGTTGAATAGGTAAAAGCTATTCCAAGTAATATTCCTAAAATGCTTGTTGTTAATACTATCACTATAATTTCTGCAAATAATAATTTAGTTATCCGTCTCCTAGATTTACCAATAGATAATGCAATAGCAAATTCCTGCGATCTTTGGCTAATTGTGAAATCAGTGAACATAATCAATAATACTAAGATTATTAAGATAGATGATATTAATTCAATATAGAAGAAAATTTGAACATTAGGTATATATGATTCAATGAAAGATCCCATTATCTGAGCGTTTATTGGTTCAAGATTAACATCTATATTTGGCAGTAAAGCTTCAACGGATTCTTCTACTGATTCTAAATCTTCACCTTTGAATATACTTGCAAGAAAGAGTTGACTGGAATTTATTTCTAATTCATTTATCATATAAGCTTCATTTATGAATACGAAACCTTCATTTGGTTGTAGCATATCGACATTTCTCCCATCTGCTAATCCAAGTCCGGGTGCAGAATTAATAATGCCAACAATTGTAAACTCTCGATAAAACACATCACCGGGCAACCAAGTTATAGGTAATAAATCGTCAATTGTAAAGTTCAATCTTTCAGACAAAGGTTCACTTATGATAACTCCGTCATATAACTCATGTAGTTCCTGCAGTATTTTATATGTAGAATTACCTGAAAAGCTACTTTTATCCCAGATTCCCACTCTTGAATAAGTTACAGCATCAACACCATAAACAGTATAATCATCAAAAGCTATCGTTCCTTCTGTTTTGAGAAATGAAACAACTTCGTTTACACCTTCAACTTCAGAGATATTATTTTTAAACGAATAATGTAGTGGATATGGATATGTTGAGATCCGTAAATCAGAGCCATTCTTAAAATCTGATTCGATTTCTTGATTCAGAGCAACAGATGAAGCAGATATCAATGAGAATATAATAATAGTTGAAGCCAACAATATCGCAAAACTCATTGAACTTAGTTTTTTATCTTTTCTTTTGAAGCTATTCATTAAGAAAAATGCATCATTAAAAACCAATCTGCGATAGATGCCTTTTATTGAAACTAGGAATTTATCCGTCAATAAAAAGCTAACAAATTGTGCAATAAATACAAATAAAAAACAAAAAAGGATAAATGTATAACCAGCTGATGTTGTACTTGCCAAAGTAAAGTTCTGTGATTCACTGACTTTGTTAATAGTATCAATTAATGAAAATATAAGTGCAATAGTAATAATAACACATGCTCCTATACTTAATCCAACATAAAGATTTCTTTCCATGCTTCTTCTTTCACTTTTCTCATGTTCAGCACTTTTTTGTTTTAAAGAAATTTCCAACCAAATTTTCAATGAAGCATATCCTATCAACGTAACTAAAATTGTTAAAGAGATTCCTATAGCAAATCCAACTGGGAATTTCAAATGGTGGAAAAAGACATTAAAAGTTTCACTATTAAATCCTGAGGATGAGAATGAAGGGATTAAAGCTGCAAAAATAAATGATAGACCAATTCCAAGAATTATCCCAAATAATGCTACAGAAATAAATTCAATGATAAATATTAACAAAATTTGTATAGTATCTGCACCTCTATCTCGAAGTAATGCAACTTGCTCCTGCCGATTCTCAATAATAATGTTAATTGTAAATATTGTTAATATCAGACCAATCAATATTATTGGCACCATGAAAACTATAGCTAAAGAAGCTCTTGAATAGGCATTAATAAGTGAGATAATTGGTGCATCTAACAAATAGACATAAGCATATATATAATCAAATTCAATTTTCTCTTTGAACAATTCCATCTTTTCGAGAATGAATTCCATTCCATCTTTACTGATTTCTTCCTTTTCAAATTTCACGAAGAGTAAATATGGAACATCATTACTTATCATAGTACTAACATCATTTGAGCTTAATGAATCCATAGGAAAAATGATTGAATCAACCAAGTTTTCAGTACCAAAATATGATTGTAGAATTGAGACTCCATCATTTACAGTATATACTGCTTGTATAGTATAATTTTGAAAATAGGTTTTCTGAAAATCACTAATGAGATACTCAAGATTTGATGGCCTAGGAATATTTTTTCCAATAGATAAATTAACTGTATCACCAATTGTAAACTCTCTATCATAAATCTCATTTAGTTCTTGTATATGTGAAACACTAACCATTATCCCATTGTTAGCAGTAGTAAAGTTACCCTCAACATTAAAGATAAATTTAATACGATCCAAGGTGTTTTGATTAGCAATAAAAGCATTAGTAATAGACACAGGATTTGTAGAATTCTGTGAACCTTCAGGTAAACAAGTATAATTGCCAAGCTTATCTTCAGTATTAAATAATGCATAAGAAACAAAAGCTGTCCTATGAAAATCAACTAATGGGTTTTTATCTAAATCAGTAATGATACTGTCGATGTCTTCAGGTCTTTGTGCAGAATAAATATACGCTTGAAAATCTTGTGTTTCCAAAAAGTCAATGATTGCTAAATCTTCTGAAGTTTGTGCCCAAAGATTGATTGAAAGAAGCATTGTAATTGATATTGTGAAACCAAAGATCATGATGAACATATGTCGCTTATGATTCATGATATTACTGAATGCAAATGAAAAAATGTAACCAGTTTTCATTTTTCTTTTGCTCATATTATTCACCGAAGTAATACTAATAACGAACCAATTCGATCTATTTTTTCTTTCTTTTCACTTGTTTCTTTTTCTTAGGTTTCTTATGAGTTTCAGAAATTACTTCTGATACCTTTTCATTTTGATCTTGATTCTTATCAATAGGATTACGATAAATTTCCTTTGCAGCCTTAAAGTCAAAAGCTTCTCTGTCTTTTATTTTTTCTTCGACTAATTTGCCATCTCGGATAATCAACACTCTATCCGCTCTTGCAGCGATTTCAGGATCATGTGTTGTCATTATAACAGAGATATTTTCTTTTTCAATAAGATTCTCGATAAGATCCATAATCTCATCACCGAGGGCAGTATCTAAAGCTCGAGAAGGCTCATCGCAAATCAACATCCTCGGATTATTAGCAATAGCTCGTGCAATTGCTATTCTTTGTTTTTGACCATTAGAAAGCTGTGAAGGCAGTTTGTTTGCCATAGGACGCATTTCTACACTTTCAAGCAATTTATAAGCTTTAGTTAAAGCTAATTTCTCAGACTTGCCAGCAATGATTAATGGAACCATTACATTTTCAATAGCGGTCATACTGGGAATTAAATAGAACTCTTGAAAAATCATACCAAAATTATCACGTCTAAAATTCCTAAACTCATCTTTTGAAAGGTCAGTTAAAATCTTACCATCAAGCAAAATTTGTCCTGACGTAACAACATCAATACCATATAGGAGGTTTAACAACGTTGTTTTACCACTACCAGAAATACCAACGATGGCTAATAACTCACCCTCATTCAGTTCAAATGAAACGCCTTTAAGAACCTCAAGAGGTCCTGCTCGGAGCTCATACTGTTTATAGACATTTTCACATCTTAAAACAACTTTTGACATTGGAATGATCCTTCTTAAACAGCCTTTATAATACCGATAGTATCTTAGGATGTGATGTTTTTCGAAATTAAATATTTAACTTACCCAAGTTACTTCTATGTGTTAAAGTCCAAATCATTTAAGTAAAATAGCATTAAAAAAAGTGTAGGTTCTTCTGGAAAAAGGAAGAATTCAGTCTTAGTCTTATAATAAAAGGGTCAAAACTAGTTAAAACAGGTATTTATTTCTTCTCAAATTATAGGAAGGATTTTATTTCAATAATAATTAGAATAAGATGCGAAATTTATGATGATTAATCTGAACATATTTAATTGTAAATATCCAAGGAAATATTCATAAACAATAATAAAAATAACCGATAAAAGAAGTATTGAGAAATCACTTCAATTATCCTTATTGATGAGCGTGATTAACATATGGCATCCGAATCCAAACAAAGGGAATTTCTTCTTGAAATGCTTGATTTGAGAAAATGGTTTCCAGTAAAAGAACAAGGTTTTATTGGAAGTAAACAAGTAGCTAATATTAAAGCTGTTGATGGTGTCAATTTAGCTGTCTATAAAGGCGAAACCCTGGGTCTTGTTGGTGAAAGTGGTTGTGGAAAAACTACAACTGGAAAGGTTATTGTTAAACTGGAAGTACCTACAACTGGTCAAATATTGTATAAAGGTCAAGATATTTACGCTTTTCATACAAAGGAAGACGAAATGCACTTCAAAAGAAATGTTCAAATGATCTTTCAAGATCCATATAGCTCTTTGAATCCGAGAATGTTAATTATGGACATTGTTGGTGAAGGCCTTCAAATCCATGAATCAAAAATGCCCAAGAGTCAAAGAGAAGAATTCGTATATGAGTTATTAGATAAAGTAGGTTTGGAAGATTATCACGCATTACGATATCCCCACGAATTTTCCGGCGGTCAAAGACAAAGAATTGGAATCGCTCGAGCTTTATCTGTAAATCCTGAATTAGTAGTTGCAGATGAGCCAGTATCAGCTCTAGATGTTTCTGTTCAAGCACAGATATTAAATTTAATGCAAGACCTACAGAAAGATTTCAGCTTAACGTATATTTTCGTCGCTCATGACTTGTCAGTTATTAAGCATGTTAGTGATCGAGTAGCAGTAATGTATCTTGGAACCATTGTAGAATACGGTCATAATAGACAAGTATTTACAAATACAAGTCACCCTTACACAGTGTCACTAATGTCAGCAATTCCAAGACCAGACCCTAGAAGAAAAATGAAACGAATCGTTCTCCCAGGTGAACCTCCTTCCCCTATAAACATTCCATCAGGATGTAGATTCCATCCAAGATGCTACAAGTCCGATGGCAAGAAATGTGTAAAGGAAGATCCACCAATGATAGAAATAGAACCAGAACACTTCGTTAAATGTCATTATCCTGAAGTATAAATAAAGTAAAAACAGTATTTAATTATCAATTTACTTCATTTTCTTATCATTTTTTTATCTCTACTAGTGTTTTTGTTAATCAACGAAAGATTTTTGATGAAATATACTAGACCTTTTTTTGTGTAACAAACTATAAATAAATTCATAAGTAGATGTAAAATATTGAATCTACTAAAAAGACTTAATAAAAAGAAATTGTTATACCAAACAGCAAAAAATCGGTGAATTTAATGGATCCAATACTGGAAGTTAAAGGTCTGGTCACACAATTTTTCACAGAATCAGGTGTTGTTGAAGCTTTAGATGGAATAAATTTAACTGTCTATCCAAGTGAATCTGTAGGAGTTGTAGGTGAATCAGGTTGTGGCAAAACACAAACTGCATACTCAATTTTACGTATTCTTGCTTCAAACGGGAAAATCATGGATGGTCAAGTTTTGTATAAAGGAAAAGACCTTTTACAATTAACTGAATCTGAAATGCGACAAGTACGAGGTAAGGAAATTGCCATGATATTTCAAGATCCCATGACTTCTTTGAATCCTGTTCTTAAAATATCAGACCAAATGATTGAAGTAATTGCAATGCATAGAAACGTTCCTGAGAACGAGGCAAGAGAGATAGCAATTGAATCATTAGCTGCAGTAGGACTTTCCGATGCAGAAGATAGAATTGATGAATATCCTCACAAATTTAGTGGTGGTATGAGACAGAGGATACTAATTGCTCGTGCATTAGCCCTAAGACCATCTCTGCTAATTGCTGATGAACCAACAACTGCACTTGATGTAACCATTCAAGCACAAGTACTTGAAATAATGAAAGATATGAAGGAAAAATATGATCTTGCATTGATGCTGATTACTCACAATCTTGGTGTTGTTGCAGAGCTTACAGATAGGGTTCATATTTTCTATGGTGGAAGAGTAGCTGAAGTTGCTACTACATATAATATTTTCACAAACCCAATGCATCCATATACAATTGCATTACTTGAGAGTATTCCTTCCCTTGATGTTGCTAAAGGTAGACTCGCAACTATTCCTGGAAGCGTTCCACAATTAATCAATCCACCAAAGGGATGCAGATTCCATCCAAGATGTAAATATGCAAAAGATAAGTGTTCAAAAGATATACCAATTATTGAAGAAAAAGAGAAAGGTCGTTTTGTTGCTTGTCATTACTGGGAAGAAGTTGAACTTAGTGATTTAGCTGAAGATGTTATTGGTCAACATAAAGCTAAACAAAAAGCAAGCAACTAAAAAATTTTGATTTGAAATTTAGTTTCAAATCTTTTCTATTTCTTTTATCCAATATTGTTTAGGCTTAAATTAGAAAGAAAGAGTGAATTGGTATTTTTAACCAATTCATTGATTAGTTTAGTTCTAGATCTATTCTTTAAGTCTTGGATCCATTGCATCTCTTAATGCATCGCCTACAATATTAAAGGCCAGCACCAAGAAGAATATACCAAATCCTGCTATGAATACTTGTTCTGGATTTGTTTGAAGATTTAAGACACCATCATTAACAATTCTTCCCCAAGAGACTGTTTGTGGATCGCCAAAGCCAAGGAAGGTTAAACCAGCTTCAGCGAGAATGTTTCCACCAATACCTAAAGTAGTTATGACAATTATTGAGGCTAAGATGTTTGGTATTATGTGCTTTGTGATAATTCTCCAATCACTTGCACCTAGACATACTGCAGCTTGTACATATTCTAAAGTCATGACTCGTTTGACCTCTGCGGTTACTAAACGGCAAAGTCCAGCCCATCCGAATAAGCCAAGTACTAGAATCATAATTGTAGAGTGATTCATGTTTTGTAGAAATTCAATTCTACCTGAACGTAAAAATGAAACTGCAACTATAGCAATCAATAGAAATGGTACCGCAAGAAACATATCAGTAATACGCATGATAATTTCTTCTGTTAATCCTCTATAATATCCTGCTAGCGCTCCTAGAAGTACTCCGATTAGTGTAGAAACTAAAGAAGCGAAAATACCTACAATAAGACTGATTTTTGTGCCCCAAATAACTCTAGAGAGTAAATCTCGACCGAGTGTATCAGTTCCAAAAGGATATTTC
>JAHLVW010000023.1 GCA_019058275.1 Candidatus Heimdallarchaeota archaeon | reverse complement strand
TTCTAGCATTGGTAAAGATCAGTTTAGACAACGATTAACAAAATTCTCAAATCGAATTTTTGCCTTAACTGAGAAACAACCTAGATATGGATTAACTCCCTATGCTTTGGCATCTTAAATAGTTTACTATGCTGGTCGATTGATTTGCAATCTACTTAGTGGAGAATCCAAATGTTACAAGAAGATTTTCATCTCTCAAAAAGACATGGCTAGGATTACCGGTATTTGTGAATTTACCATTAGGGAACATGGAAAGAAGTATTTGAAATCAATAACAAGAAAACTTCAGGAGGAGCAAGATCTTGGCTGAGAGCAAACCAAAATCATCGATGGATCAACTGATAGAAGAGAACCTTTCACAGAAGAATGTTGACAGGATCACTCAACTCGAAGATCGCTTTGCTAAGGTCTTGAAACTTCTTAAGATCAACAATTATGAGAAAGATATCATTTCTGAAGAAATCCTAAAACTGAAGCAAAAGGTCCAGGAGCTCGAAGAGAGACAATGAATGACTCTGATCTTATTGCTGGCTTCTTTGCCAGCATTGCTACTTATTCAAAGGTTTCACTGACTAATAGGAAATCTCATGTCAAACTTTTTCAAGAAGCCATGCAACCAAAATCTTTACTAGAACTCACTAAAACCGATGTTGCTATTTATGCCCAGAAATGCCTTAATCGTGGTTTGCTAGATATTTCAGTGAAGAGATATCTTTCAACCATTCAACTTTTTTTCGAGTATGCTTATGAAGAGGATGCTTATCCTTTAAAGGAATTCAAACGAATCCAAAAGTATGTCAAGCAATTTAGTTTTGAGAAAGGAGCCATCAAAACCAGGTTATCAACTAAAGAAGTTTTGCTTTTGTTTAAGAAAGCTGCTTTTAACAAAACTTTTACCTTTGCTTGTTGGTTCATCATCAATTTTGGCGTTCGTGCTTCTGAATTGCTTAACCTGAATATTTCTGATTTTGATTTTAATGAAAAACTCATTACTATTCGCAAAGGAAAAGGCAAAAAGACACGAAGAATTCCCATAAGAGATATTCAAATTCCTGATCTCTTACAATGGTTCGAAGTTAGAGAATCGATGCTTTCATTAGGATCAACTGAAAAAAGTTTTCTAATTGTTCCTCGCACAGAAGCATCTCCTAGTTATGAATGGCTTTGTAAGAAATTCAAAAAAATAACTGATGAAACTGATATCCACTTTCATGCTCATAGATTACGCCGAACCTGTGCTTGCATAATGTTCTATGATCTTGGAGCATCAATTGATACTGTTTCCTTTATACTAGGTCATAGTTCAATTGCCACTACACAAGAATACCTTGGAATTACTGAACAAGATAAAATTGATCGCTTCAGGGAGCAACTGAAAGATAAGAAAATGATTCCTGAAGAAATTGTTGCTTAATCTTTCCAGTGAAAGTTTCCATTAGTAGAAATTTTTACTAATCCCTCTTTTTCTATTCTTCTAATTGCCAAGTCCAAAGGGGTATAGAGTTTATCAGGTGTTGGTTCAATAACTGATTTCATATCCGGATATTTTTCAATTATTGATTTTAAAATTTCTTCCTGGGTTTTCTTTCTAAATTCCTTTAGCTGCAGTAATTTATAGAGAAACTCTACATGAGTTATTTTTTCATTGTCACTTACATCAAATTCTGCTGCATCACTTAATGTATCGATCTTCAAATTTCCAGTCTGGACCAATTTCTCTAATTTTTCTAATCTTTCAATAATCTGCTGCAGCATTAAATTATCTACACCTGATCCAGCAGCACGTTGTTTTCCTCGAACTTCTAATCTCATAGTTGATAAAATAAACTCTGTAAGGTTCATCTCTCGCTTTCTAGCTTCTTCTCTAAATAGCTCTTTTTCCCTGGAAGAGATCCTTAAATCGATTTTCTCTTCTTTTTTTATTACTTCTTTCTCATCAGAATCCTTTTTATTTTGTTTTGACATAATATAATCGGGCTCCTATGTGAATTCAATTCCTGGCTGGAAACGAATTTGCATAGGAAAAATACCCTTTGTTCATTCAAAAATGTTGTCTTGACAAGCGTTCTGACCAAGTTAATTGTTTTACTTGAAATAAAAAGGAAATTATCGAATTTTTAATGTTACTTCTTCTCCCCGACCAATTGGAACAAGTACACTTTGTGTGTCGGGATTTGCTCTTACATGATCGCAGTAAACTTTTAGCTGTTCAGCATGTGAAACAACATTATCAGCTACAATTATCCCTCCAATTTTCACTTTTGGAAAAACTAGGTCAAAATATTCAATGTAATCTTCCTTCTCTGCATCTATGAATACAAAATCGAATTCCTTATCGAGTTGTTTTATTGATTCTTTTGCATCTCCCTCAATAATACTTACTGTGTCTTCAAGATTTGCTCGAGAGAAATTTTCCTTAGCCATTGTAACCTTTCTAGGATCAACTTCTAATGTAAGCATCTTACCATTGTTGTATTTAGCAGCTAAACCCAACCAAATTGTTGAATAACCATTTGAAGTACCTATTTCAAGAATGCTTGTAGATTTTGTTGCTTTAACTAAAATATTCAGAAATAATCCAACATCAGGTGTTATATTTCTCATTCTAACTGAAACAGGTAATCCTTGTATTCGTTCTTCTGCATCTTTTTTCTCTAGTTCTTTTATCAATTCAATAATTTCCTTCTTCAAAGGATTTTCACCTATTAGTTGTGGATAATAATTATCACTTAAAAATTATTACTTGTGTATTTTTCTTTTTCTGGTGCGTCTTTTCTTCTCTTCAAATTTCTGTCTTTGTAATTCTTTATTTTGCTTTATAACTCGCTGTCTTTGAATAAAAATCGCTGCACAAATTATTAAGAAAATTCCTAATATTACAAACCAGTACCAGTTCTTTGCCCAAAACTCAGATATTGGTTCTCCATTGTTAGTGTTTGTTGGTGTTGCTGGCTCTTCCAGAATTTCATTTATAGTTCTAATCATCGAAGATGAACCTATAACGCCTTCATATGTTTTGTAAACTTTCAACTCTTTATCAAATATATAGAAGGTAGGAATACTAATAACACCATAAAAATCAGCAATATTTTCAGTATCTCTAACAATTTTCCAATTCATGTTATGCTCACTTGCATAATCCTCGATTATAGTCTCAGTGTCTGATGACTCAACATTGATACTTATGATCACAACTTTACTACTACTAAATTCATTTTTTACATCTATTAGTTCCGCTATGGATTCCGCACATGGTCCACACCAGGTAGCCCAGAAGTCCAGTACAACAACTTTCCCCTCATAATTGCTAAATGTAATTATTGTGTCTGTAAGAACATCCTCTAATGACCAATCCATACCCAGAGTACCTGGTGGTTTCAAATTCGACTCTAATTGATGAGTTATCGAATGATCTGTTTGACCATTAGCGATAATCATGCTAGTAATGATTGTTCCAGATATAATTAGTAGCAATATTATGCTGATTTTTTTATGCATCTTCATTTTTCTTTCATGGATATTTATTATAGCCTTATTTTAAAAATCATGGTTTAGTTTCTATGGAATATCAATTTATTAAATATTTTCAATGAGTAATTAGAAAATCTATTTATAGATTCAAAAGAGAATAATATTGAAATAAACTAGTAAAGGTTATCAGTTGTTCCTAATTTTTGGAACACTCATTCCTAACAATTACATTGGATTTCTGATTATGATTTATTCAGATGGATAAATCTCATCATAATGAATGAGTGAGCTCTTTGAAAAAAGTAAAAATAATAACTGATAGTACTTGTGATCTTACTGTTGAAGAATTGAAGGAACTTGATGTTGATTTTGTACCAGCATATGTAATTATTGATGGTAAGAAGTTTAAACAACACATCAACATTACAAATGATGAAGTGTATCGTCAATTAATCGATGAGAAAAGAACAATAGGTACAGCTGCTTCTGCACCAGGAGAATTTCTTGAGGTTTTTGAGAAAGCTCTAGAAGAAGCTGAATCAATAATTTTTATTTCTGTGATATCAAAGCTTTCAGCAGTAAACCAAACAGCAACTTTAGTTGCTAATAAATATCTTCCAAATAAAGATATTACAATAATTGATTCTCAAGCTGCATCTCTAGCTCATGCAATATTAGTTATTGAAGCGTCTAAAATGGTTAAAGAAGGTAAAACAAAAGATGAGATTGTAGACAGGATAACATATCTAGCAGATTATACTGTAGCATTACCATTATTAGACACATTAGAATATATTTACCGTGGTGGTAGGATAAAACTATACCAAAAACTGCTAGGTAATTTCCTTGGAATTAAACCACTAGTTCGTATTGACAAAGGTGGTTCTACTATAGATGGTAAAGTGAAAGGAAGAAAGAATGCATTAATACAACTTAAGATGTGTGGATTACAAATACAAGACCATCTGAAAGTTAACATTATGTATGTTGCCTATACAACCAATAGAGCTATAGCTGAGGAAGTTGCTCATTTTCTAAAAGAAAATGGCAGAAAAGATGTTGATGTGAGAATTGGACAGCTTGGATCAGTTGTTGGAGTACATGGAGGAAATGATGTTACAGGATTTGGTTTTGTTGGACATTATGAACCAAGTATGTTTAATGAACTTGGAAAAGTATCTTTGGATGTGGCTTTAGCAAAATGGAAATCGAAAATTAAAGGATAAATATTATCCTCTATTTTTTCCAATTTTTTTAGAATGCAACAGTAGCTTTCTTAACACTTTCAGGGTTGTCTGACAGATTGTTTAACAAAAGGACTAGCTTTGACAGGACCAATTCAGAATGAACTGATTTAAAGCTTTTAATTGCTAAAGCTTCTCTTTCACTAATACACTTTATTTTTAGCTTATCTTCAGGAAGTCGTTCAAGTAGAAATCCAATTTTGTAGTTTTTATTTGTCTCAGGATGCATTGAATTAAATGATACATACATCATCTTATCAGCTATATCATCTTGCATATCTTGAGTTTCTTCATCTTCTTCTGGAGTTTCTTTACCTGTAATGATTTTTTGTAATTTATAGTGATTAGTTTTCAAGAAACGCTTTTCTAAAACATTATTCTCGAATTTTTCATACCAACCAGGTTCCAAAAGTATGTTTGCAGATTTCCCTAAAACATATGAAACAGTATAGAAATCAAAGTAATTTGGATGTTCTTCCTTTTCATCTTGCAAAACACATTGCCATAATGTACTATCAGAAGTGACTGGTACCCCTGTTTCTGGTGCTAAATCACTCGTTAAAGCAACCATTGTTGGTTGTTGCTGTGTTATATCTGTTTTAACTAAAAAAGAATATTTTCTTTTAAGCATTGAACGGGTAAGCTTATTCCATACATCCCCCCAGTCAACAAAGATTATTACTCCAATTAAAACTATAGTTCCAATCCAAGTTAGAGCAGATTGCCATGCAGGAGTTTTCTGATCTGTTAATCCAAATAATCTTAGAATTACTTGACCTGTATTTGTATCACCGATGAATTTAGCAATTAAACCAGTGAATGATGTTAGGATAATCTTTCCTAAAAAGCACCATATAACTGTTTTCCAAAGAGCGTACCCTAACAAACCAATGAAAATTAAAATTGCATCATCAGGTAGTGGTGTAGCAGCAAATAAAAGGATCATTATTGGAGCTATACCCTTATCAATCCATTTTTGAGCTCTTGCAACTTGTTTTTCCATTCCATCTTTGATTACATTTTTTGAGGCTTTACCTAAAAGCCAAGCAGATGTTTCACCTAGTGCTGCTCCAGCACCAGCAAATAAACCCATTATTAAAATATGGTACCATAAAATATAATCTTCTTGAGCAACAGCAATTAAAGCTAAAGTATAGGGAACAGGAAAAATGACAGTAAAGTTGCCAAAAATCGAAATTAGAAAGACTCCTAAATAGATACCCCAAATGGTTAATTTATCATAAAACCAATCTATAATATTTGACATTATTTCTCCAAGATTGAGATTTAGAGCTGCTAGAACTATTATAAGAATAATAAAAAGAGAGAGAAATATTATAGATCCTAGTTTTTCTTTATCTTCAGTCAACCATTTCCAAGCTTTACGAAAGAATCCAGCTTCCTCTTCATGACTTACTAGGTTATTATCGATTTCCTTATCTGTTGTTTCTAAATTAAATGGCAAATCCTCTTCGTTCAACAGACATTCCTCCTGTTCTATTTCTTATGCTTTCTCTAAAACTTGACCACTCATTTGATATAATAAGTATTTGCAATTGTGATATGGTTTTTTTATCATAAATGCCAAACACGTTATGATTTTATTTAACTGTCTTCTATCGGACACTTTTTAAACATAAGGTACGTAAAATAAAATATCATAATTGATAACTTAATAAACTGATAATCTTATATTAGTGGAGAGTATCGGAGGAAAAGCGCTAGAATGTCCTTTTCAGACCAGGAAAATGCAGGAATACCACTAGGAGAGAATTTTGCTGATCTCTTGACCCGAGTTGATAAAATAACTTTAGAAAAAGTAGTTGAAACTGCAGCTAAATATGATAGTCCACAAGAGTTTGCGGGAGTAATTTATCTTTTAAACAATGATTTGGATATTGAACCTAAGTTAATTTTGGCAGATCTCTACTACGAAATGAAAAGATTGGAACAGGCTAATAGTAATATTCCTCCAGTAGAGACTTATATGTACAATTTTGCTATTGCTGAAGGAAAATGGATTGCTTTTCTTAGAGGAACTTTGGCAAAAAACCTTGTTGATGACATTAAGAATTTCCAATCGCTTATTTCCAAATTGAGTAAATTAAAAGATTCAGATTTAATTACATTAGCAACTCAAATAATGATGGAAAGACAATTCATTGCAGCAAATAAAATCATACCAGTTATTGAGAAATGGGTAGAGGAACATGCTGGTTCCATTGAATATGTAGCAGCCAGTAGAATCTATGCAAGTATTATTGGTTTAGATGGTTCAAAAGATATTTCCAAACAAATGAAGGAAGCTAAAAAAGAATTAAGTGATCAAGTAGAAGTCCTTGGAGAGATATTAGCAAATGCAGATCAAACAAATTGGATTATTCGATCTATAATAGAAGCAGAAATTCTATATGAAGATTTAAAACAACCTTTAGAAGAGATGACTTCTAAAGGTCTTGCAGATATTATCTTATGGTTACTCTCTCAAAGATATGAGAAAAAAATAGGTGATTTTACAGCTCAGCAAGATATGGGCAAGTTAATTATGAGATTTCAATTAGAATCAGCTTTAGGATTATCAACAGCAACTCCGCAAGCTAAATTGGAATATAACCTCCTGACTTTAAACTATAAAGACAAACTAGCTAAGAAGGGGTTAGCAGAGAAGATTTTAGTTGAAGCATGGAAAGAAGCAAGAATTTCTGATCAACCATTAAATATTGGCAGAGAAATTCTAGCGATGCTAATGGATTATTGTAATTTGGCTCAAGAGTTTCTAAGTAAAATACCAAAACATTTCGATTATGTTACTACATATTACAAGAGTGATAAATTAAGATTAAACCGGGCTCTTGGCAGATTTAAGATCAAAGGAAAAAAACCAACAGATATGGAAATGCAAGAAGCTGTTATTTTAGATTATTTGATACAATTTGTCTTAAACTACATTGTTGGTAGTATAAAAGCTGATCCAAAAGATCTAATTGTTCCTGATGAACCTACAGAATTAGACCTTGGTATTCCTGAAAAAGATATTATTAATATGATTGATGCTGCTTTAAGAAGAGGTCTAAGATCACAAGATGTAAAAAACGCTCGAAGAATTCTTGATTCGCAGATACAATCAATGTATCAACGTTGCTTAAATATTGTTCATGATGAAGTTTCAGTAGGAGAGACAATTATCTATGGTATCTTTAATAGTCATGGAAAAAAAATCTCTCGAGAAGAAGCTAGAGAGCTAGTGATGAAACATTTTAGAAGAATGCAAGTATCAATAAACAAATCAGGAAAGAAAAGAATAGATTCTGTTGTTCAAATGGCTATTGGTATTGAAATTGAAGAGAAAATAATCCAAAGGGACATCAAATGAATTATTCCCTTTACTGATTATTTTATTTTTGTAATCAAATCATCGATTCTTCTTAATCCTTCTAAGATATCTTCCATTTCACTTGCGAGTGAAAGTCTGAAATATTTTTCATCAACACTAAAAACAGAACCTGCTGTTACAGCAACTCCAGCTTCTTGAAGGATTTTTAGAACTAAATCTTCAGATTCTATATCTGCGTCATATTTTATGAATAAATAAAATGCACCATCGGGTTTTCTACAAGAGAAATTATCACATTGCTCTATTAGTTCAATAGCTTTATCTCTTCTTTGTTTGTATTCTTGAACCATTTTTCTTGTTGGTTCTTCAAGCTCAATTGCTTTTAGAGCTGCATATTGAGTAGGGGTATTTACACAAGTGCTGACGTTTTGCTGTATTTTATTCATTGCAGAAATTATCTCTTTGTTGCCAATTGTGTACCCAATACGCCAACCAGTCATAGCATGAGATTTACTAAATCCATCAATTACAAGTGTTCTTTCTAATGATTTTGAGACGGATAAATATTGATGATACTTACCTTCAAAAACAATTTTTTTGTAGATTTCATCTGTGATGATATAAAGATCATTATCTGTTGATATATCACTAATGAATTTTAATGACTCTAAATCATAGATAACTCCTGTAGGATTACTTGGAGAGTTTATTAATAGAATTTTAGTGTTTTTATCAATAGCTTCTTTGATTGTTTCAGAGGGGAATCCGAAATCATCATAATGAGCTTGAACAGACTTAGTTGTTGCACCAATGAATTGTGCTATCCCTTCATAACTTGGCCAATAAGGAGATACAACTACCATATTATCACTTGGATCGAGAATTGAAACAATAGCTGCAAATAATGATGCTTTAGCACCGGGTGTTAAAATTACATTTTCTTTTGGATTGATATCTACGGCAGTATCTTTCATATGTACTTCAGCGATTTTTTCCCTTAAAGGTAAAATACCTCTAGATGTTGTATACCCAGTCTTACCATCATTCATTGCTTGATAGGCAGCTTCAATTATCTTCTTTGGTGTGTGGAAATTAGGTTCTCCAATTCCAAGATGAATTATCTTTTTTCCTTTTACTTCCAATTCTTTTGCTAGTACGGCCATTCGCATTGTTCCACTTGTAGGAACTCTTCTTGCGCATGATGATAATGATTCATTTTTGTTGTTCATTTATAACACCCTATGAACTGATGATATCTTAGTAATTTTTTAAATAAGCAATTTTAAACAGAATTAGATTCATCCTTTTAATGATTGCTATTTGTTAAAAATATGATTTCATAAAATGCAAATGTAAAAATAATAAAATCAAGAAAATAAATAATTGTCAACGTTCTTGAAGAGAACATTGACCTTTTAGTTCATTACTAAAATTTGTTTGCTTAACCGAAGAGAGAACTCAATCCTGATTCTTCTTCTTCCTCTTCTGGTTCTGGTGTGGCAGCAGCAGCTTTAGCAGGTACAGTAGCATCTTTAGCAGGTGCTGCAGCTGGAGCAGCAGTAACAGTAGGCATAACAGCAGCAGATTTTAGAGCATCTTCGATTTTAACATCAGCAAGTGCGGCAACTAGACCTTTGATTCGGTTCTTGTCTGGTGTAACACCAGCAGCTGTGAGTATATCACCAACGGCTTTTTCTGTTATTTTCTTTCCAGCGGAATGAAGAATTAATGAAGCGTGAAGGTATTCCATTTTTTATAATCTCCAATTTTTTCTTAACAATTTTTTTTGCTATTTTTCTTTATAGATATATTTTGTAGCTATCATTTGATGGTTAATGTTTGTTTTAAAAATCTTACGTTTAACAGTATAATTTAAATTTTGATATCTAATCCTTCTAGATGAATTTTTAAATAGCTATTTGCTGATAGAAATACGAAATTTCTTGAATAAAAATTACATTAAGAAATAAACTAATCACAATTTGGAGCTAAAATATGCCTTCTCAGAAAAAAGACAAAAAGAAGAAGAAATCTATTCCGAAAAAAGATATCCTAAAAGCAATAAAAGATGTTGAATACTTAGATTTAGGTAATCCTTTTGAAGAAAGTGCAAGAAGGTACCTTGCATTTCAAATCAGTAAAATGATCGACAACAATGAAGTTACTGGTTCAGTAATAATTCCTGAAGGAGTTTATATTTCTCTTATTTCTTCTGAAGTCAAGGATATTGTAAGATTAATTAAAGCAAAAGGCATTTGTGATTTAGATAAAATTGCCCAAGAAAATAATTGGAATGCTGATGTTATTAAACTCATAGCAAGTAATAGAATCAACATGCTTTCCAGAAAAGATGGTAAAATGATTACCCGAAAAACAGCCTTAGATCTACTTTTCCAACAAGTAAATCTTAGTGTTGAAGTTGATCTTCATGAAGTTGCTGATGAATTGGAGCTTAAACGATCTGTGACTAAAGATCTACTCATGTCTTTAATTGCAGATGGGAAAGTCGAAGGTTATTACATCAAATCCTTACATACATTTCTCCCAATTGATATGTTAGAAGAATCAATTAAGGAAATGATTGAAGAACTTGAAATGAAGAAAGTTGTTGAAATCACATTCAATGAAATAGCTGAAGAGTATGGAATAACAGATGAGCAAGTTTACAATATTTTACTAAAGCTATATAATATCGGTGATATCGATGTTCAACTTAACTTGGGACAAAAAATCTGTATAATAAAAGAAAACATACAGAGAGAAAAGATTGTTGAACGAATACCTGAGGAAGAGAAAAAACTTAAGATTGAAGATTTGACTGAAAAAGACTGAAAAAAGAAAGTTTTTATTTAGAAGATATTAATGTGATAAAAGAACGTAACAACTAAAAAAATTTGGAACGATTGGAGGAAAAAAGAAAGTGAGCACACCAACAAAAAGGAAAATTCCAGACGAATATGATGCCTTAATACTAAAACTAACTGCTAAACTAAAGAAGGAAGTAGGAAATGAAATTACTGCTTTACTACTCGTTGGCAGTGTTGCACAGAAAAATTATGTTAAGGGAGATTCCGATTGTGATTTCTACTTAGTAATTAAAAAAGACCGAGATAAACAAGTAGAAATACTACAAAAAATCGGGAAGGTAAAAGCAGAATTTGAAAATGATCCACAGTATTCATCTATACTTGATCTAATGGTCTTCTTCGAAGAGGATTTAAATGAAGAAAATATCAATGCATCAAGTATTGTTAATTGGGTTCATATATCAACGGGTCAACAAGGAGAACTAAAAATCGGTAAAGAAAATCCATTTGTTAAATTAAAAGTGAATGAAAACAAAATCAAGAAAGGAGCCACTCAAATATGTCTTGATAATATCTTTATCATGCGTGATGGCTTCCTAAACGCTCCAGCTGATGCACAAGATGAATTAGGATTTTACGGAAGTGAAGCAGCTATAGGTTGTGCTCAAGCTTTATTAATATTCATGGGTGAAAAGAACTTCAATAGGTATAATGTTCCGGAGCTATTTGCCGAGAAAGTAAAGATTAAGGTTGATCCCAAAGTAGCTATAGATGCTCGAGATTTCAGATTGGGAGCAAAAATCAACAATGTAACAGAATTTGCGGAAAGATGTTATGATTTTGGTTGGGCAATCTTGGAGTATATGCTTAAAAACATCAAAAAAGTGAATTAGTAATAAATGAAGGAATTAAAGTTGTCAGTAAGTAGTAATATCGTCCATTTGAAGGATCTAGTCGGACAGACAGATGCACAAATCTATCTTATTGTAGGTCCACCCGGTGCAGGAAAAGAAGCATTTGCGTTACAGTACATGCTTGATGGTTTTACCGAAAAAAATAATGGTATTTACGTTGCTGCTGATGATTTTCCTGATGATATTATTGAAAAGATGAAACAACTAGGAACAGATCCAAGTCCATTTTTAGATGCTAAACAATTGGAATTCATAGATATATTTTCTTATAGAACAGGTGAAAAAGCTGATCTAAGTATGCTAGCTGTTGATAACATTAGAGATCTTACAGGTCTCAGCGTTATAATCAAGAAGATGATCGATACTAAACAAAAACTTAGACTTGTAATAAACACTGTATCTACTCTATCAATTTACAACAGTGGCATAGCCATTTTAGATTTCATTCAAGCACAAGTTGCTAGATTGAAACAGAAGAAACATAGTGGATTGATTATTGCTCATTCAGGAATGATGGATGAAAAAGTAATTCAAGGGATTAAAGCATTTGTTGATGGAGTGATTGAATTCCAACCTTCTGAAGATGAAAATGGTGTTTTGCTAAGAAGATTACGTGTTGTTTATGCCCCAAACATCAAAAAATCTGGTTGGGTTAGTTTATACACATAGCTCAAATTTTTCTTATTTTTAATTTTCATATTTTTAATTCTTAATTCTAATTTTCTTCTATTTAGAAGTATAATGATAAATTTAAATAGATATTACACAAGATTAACCTCGTGGAAAGCAATGGCTGAATGGTCCCAATATGTGATAGCATTATCTCCTTCAATTCTAATCCTAGGAGCATATTTGGCAAGTTATCTAATTGGTAAAAAGAAAAATAAGCAATTTGCTCTTGAAATGCTATCAAAAATCGCTGTACCACTAAATGATATTTGTGAATCTTTTGAGAAGGTTACACAGGAGAAGGAACGTTATCAATTAGTAGCACGCCCAACAAAAGATGCACCAATGAGGTCCTTAGTTGTTCTTGGAATTCCATTGGGCAGACCTTTCTTTATCGCATTTATTTGGGATAAGATAAAGAAAAGTAAAGATAAATATACACTCTCAGCAAATCTCAGAAGAAGACCACCTTTTTCTCTTGAGATCTTATCTAAGAAAAGAAAGAAAGTTCTGAAAGGTGATCAAGAATATTTCATGGAACTAAAAGCAATACCTACAACTGGTTTCCTAGAAGAATTTTTCATTATTAAAACAAATAATGTTAAAATGGCAACAAAATTACTTTCTAATGAGAATGTTTTGAGACTTTTAGCTAAAACAAGAAACAATACTTTGTGGTTATCTTTACGAGAAGAAATTAAAGATGTAGGCATGCAATTTGAGTCTATCTTTGAATATGAAGAGGAACAAATTGAAAACACAGTTGATCTCTTTCTTGAGTTTATTGATTCAATACCTTATCCTCGAAATTGGAGCTGAATTGTATCTTTAAGATACTCTTCCATTTCTCTTTTTTAACTATAATTGCAATAAAATTTCAGGTATTTTTTCTATAACATCGGTAGCTAACAAACTATTACCAAAATCCTCAGCAGCTAATTCTCCAGCTTTTCCGGCAAGGTAAGATGCTGCACAAGATGATCTGAATAGGTTCTCATTAACAGCACAGATTGCACCAAGGATTCCAGCTAAAACATCTCCTGTTCCGCCCACAGTCATTCCAACATGACCAGTTCTATTGATTTTGGTATTCTCTCCATCACTTATTATATCATACTTTCCTTTTAGGAGGATAGTAGTTTTGTTCTCTTTAGCAGTATTTGTTACAAATTTAGCTCTTTCGGACCAATCTTCATTAGGAGCTTTGTCAAATATGATTTTAAATTCACCTGAATGTGGTGTAATAATTAGCTTCTTTTCTTGTAAATCCTTAAGGTTACTTTTCATTATTTTTAAAGCATCAGCATCAACAATTATGGGTTTATTCTTAGGAATCTTTAGAAGAAGGTTTTCTACAAATTCAAGTGATTTTTTGTTTTCACTTATACCAGGACCCAATACCATTGAATCAAATTTTTTAAACAATTCCAAAATTTCTGGTATTGATTCAGGAGTAAAATAATCTCCATCAAATGATTGAACAATCATATTTGGAGAATCAGACCTAACTGCATTTGAAATGCTCTTAGGTATACAAGTGATTACTAAATCAGCACCTGTTCGTAATGCTGCTTTTGATGCCAGTACTGGAGCACCAGAATATTTGAGACTACCACCAACAACTAACACAGTGCCGTTTTGACCTTTATGTGAATCTGATTTTCTTCTTGGAATAGCATATTTTAGATCACCTTTTCCTGCAAAGAATTCAGCCTCGGGTGGTACTCCAATTCCAACAATAACTGTTTTTTCTTTGAGTTCCTCTATAGTTAAACAAGGTTTTGTATCATGGAAAGTAACAATCTTATCAGCCTTTATCATAAGTTTTGGTTTTTTAGCTAAATCTGACCACATGCCAGACGGTATATCTATACTTATAATGCTTTTACCTGAATTATTGATGGTTTTTATAGCACTTTTAATTGGTTCATATGGCTCGCTTGTGATACCAATTCCCAATAATGCATCTACTATTAGATCAACTTCCACTAATTCTTTCTTAAGAAAAGAAATCTTAGATGAGTCATTTATTGTGCTAATTTCTATTGTTTGCTCCATCTCTTTCAAGATTCGAAAATTCTGTGTAGCTACTTTAGAATGAATCTTAGTTTCTTGCCCAACCAATAATAGCTTTACTTTTTTGTTATGATGAGTTAAATGTCTCGCTACTACAAAACCATCTCCACCATTATTGCCTGTCCCACAACAGAGAGCAACAGTTCTTGCTTTTGGAAAACTCTCTACAGTTATTTTTGTTGCAGCTGCTCCGGCATTTTCCATTAATTGCAAAACTGACATTCCCAATTCTACACAATTACTATCAATAATTCGTACCTCTTCAGCAGTTATCACCATTAATAACCAACTCATGAGCTAAAATTCATTTAACAACTTCTTCTTTTTCAATTTCCTGCTGTATTATTTGATCAACTTCATTTTTCATTTGTGAAAATAGAAGCTGTATTTGCTCGGAATTCTCTTTAGTTTCTCTAACAAATTTTCTAATAACTCTTGAATAAACTTTAGCATAATTATCAAAATTTTCTTCGAATTTTTTATTTGTACTAATATTCGATTTGAAAACGATATTTGATGATTTAGCAATATTCTTGTAAGATATTTGTATATATTCCAAAATCGTTATATCAACATTCACAAGCTCAACTAATCTCTCAGTTGATTTAAGGTCTAATTCGTAATCATTAATAGTTTCAATTAATTTCAAATATCTAAACAAAAATACGATTAACTCCATAAGTTCAATTTCTATTTGGGTTATTGATTCAACAAGATGCTCTTTTTTGGCAATAATGTCTCTTGATTTGGGTTTCCCTAATGATTTCTGTAGTTCAATTGCAGGCAATAGAATATCTTTCAAATTGGTTGTTAAAATTGAACTTAAATACTCGAGATATTGACTATGAGTTTCATTTACAGAATTATACCATTGTGTGACTATGTATGCAATTGAATCAGATCTTTTTAAGCTCTGAGCCATCTTGTTTCTTCACCAAAGTTTTGCGTTTACTGTATCTGAGGTTCTTTGAACATATGTATAAATATATTGATTGTCTTTTTAACCGATTTCATTGTGACATCAAAAAGTCTCTTTCCAGAAAATTACTTCTGCTAGGTAGTTCCATTCATAGTATCACATACAGCATCATCACAATAAGTATGGGTCATTTTTTTACCCTTCACTCTTAGAATTGAATTAAAAATAACAAAAAGTGAAACGCCCATATCACCTATTAGAACAGCCATCCATAAATCGATTAAACCTAGATAAGATAGAACGAATAGAATTAACTTGATAATAATAGCTATTGTGATATTTTCTTTTATGATTCTCATTACTTTACGACTAATAGTTATAAGATAATGAAGAGACTCAAAGCTATCAGTCATAAGTGCAATATCAGCTGATTCTAAAGCGATATCAGATCCTGAAGCTCCCATTGCAATGCCTACATTTGCATGAGCTAATGCAGGAGCATCATTAATTCCGTCACCTATCATTGCTATATGACCATAATCTGCATACAAATTATCAATAAGATCCATTTTTTGATCAGGCAATAATTCAGCATAGTAATCATCAATTGTTAATTCTCTAGCAATCTCTGCTGCTGTTTTTGAATTATCTCCTGTTAACATTATTGATTTCTTTATTCCTAATTCCCTTAACTCTACAACCAAGCCTTTTGCATGTGGTTTTAATTGATCCCAAACTGATATTATTCCGAAAACCTCTTTGCTATTACTAATTATCACAATTGATTTCCGTTCTTGTTGCTTTATTGCTATTTCAGCAGCTAACTCACTGTTTACTTTTAGTTCATTTTCCTGTATTAATCTGTAATTACCTGCTACCCATGTTTGTCCGTTTATATCTCCTTTTATACCCATCCCAGCAATAGTTTTGAAATTACTTACATCATATGGTTTAATGTTTTCTTCTAGCATTTTCTCTCTAATTGCTTTAGCAATTGGATGTTTTGAATTCATCTCTAATGACCCACAAATTTTGAGCAGCTCATCTCTTTTTACTGATTCATTTGTTATTATGTCAACAACTTCTGGATGACCAATGGTTAAGGTTCCAGTTTTGTCAAATGCATAAACATCAGTTTTACTCAGAATTTCAAGATAAGACCCACCTTTTATCAAAACACCATTTCTAGCAGATTTACTAATAGCAGTAACAATTGCAATAGGGGTTGATAAAACAACTGCACAAGGACAAGATATCACAAGAATTACTAAAGAGATCTTTACCCAATCAAGGAATATTGCTTCAGGAATTACTAGTGGAGGAATAAGTAGAGTTAGTGAAGCTATCAGAAACATTATTGGAGTATAATATTTAGCAAAAGTGTCGATATAGCGATCAATAGGTGCGCGTTGATCAGAATTTTCTACAAGCTCAACAATTTTTTTCAAGAAAATGTCTTCATATCGTTTTGTAGTTTCAATTGTTAATGTACCATCCTCGCATAAGGTACCAGCATATACAGTGCTATCTTTCGTTTTTAGTGCAGGCCAAGATTCTCCTGTTATTGGTGCCTGATTAACATAGGATTTTCCTGAAACTACAATACCATCAAGAGGAATTCTATCTCCGGATTTAACAATTATTTTTGTCCTAGGTTCTACTTCATCAGCTTGTACTATCTGCTCTCCATCGGATGTAAGAATAGTTGATGTTGAAGGAGCATAATCAATTAACCTCTCTATTGAGTTTCTTGCACTTTCAATACTAATTTCCTCAGCAATCTCTGCAATTGAAAACAGAAAAACTATGCTTGCTGCTTCAATATCTTCTCCGATAATTATTGCAGCAATAGCTGCAACAGACATTAATATATTGATGTCAATGTTCAAATTTCTAATTGAATAGAAAGCTTTTCTAAAAATGAATATTCCACCAATTAACATTGCGATAATTAAAATTACTCGTGCAGGAATATTCTTCGTTCGTTCAGGAAGATTTAAAGGAATAACAAATTCGAGAAGACCTCCAATTAACAATAATAAACCAGCAACAATTGTTGTGTAAAAGGATTTTTTCTTTGTTAAGAGTCGTAAAATAGATTGCTTGTGTTTCCTGTCCGATATTTTACCTGTGGATTCATCCTCAATTTCTTCATAAACTGAATAACCTGATTTCTTAACAAAATCCTCTATTTTAGTAAATTCAAGTTTTCCTGGATCGAATTCAAGATAGAGTCGTTTAAAGATAATATTTACTCGAGCATCTAGCATTCCATTTAAAGCAAGAAGTTTTTTTTCAAAATTTTTTGCACAACCTGCACAGTCAATGCCAATGATTTTCAAAGTTAATTTCTGGTTAGTCATTAAAGCTTACCTTTTTGCTCTAGTTTATCTCCAAATGAATATATCTTATTTCAAGTTAATTTAAGATATGATTTAAAAAATAAGGCAATAAATGCTTAAAAAATATTAGAATAAATCTAGTTTTGATTTACTGAGACTTATTACTAGTTTTTTAAACTAAACTGAATATTGTTTTTAAGGAATTCCTAATAAGATAAAGTGGTCTAAATGGGTTTCAATTTCTACTTCAAATCAGCTTTGAAAAATATTCGATATGGTAAGAAACAGTCCACTTTGTATACTTTAGGAATTGTTGTTGCTGTGACACTACTTGTGTCAATAAGACTTTGGTCTTCTACAGCTGAAGATTTAGCAGCTCAAGATTTTTTAACTAATCAAGATTATGAAATAAAATTTACTAGCATTCAACCAGTTGAAATTCCAGCAATGATTGAATGGTTAAGTACTGATCCTGTTGTGCAAGATATACATGAATTATATTATAGTTTGGCTTGTTTTAATGCAGAGGACAAAGCACCAAATTATCGTTGGTCACCAGAAGACCAGCAAGAAGATATGAATGATCCCATTTCGGTTACTGCTTTAGGTCTTTGGCCTAAATCCTCTTTAGAAAGAATAGAATCACAATTCTCTGTCCGTGGATCTTTTGATCTGCAATTAAATGAGGTTTTAATCAGTGAGTATGAAGCACTAGAGCTTGAAAGTGTTTATGGATATTCTATTGAACCTGGAATGGCAATCAATTTAAGTGTAGCAAAAAGAAGTCCAGAATTAGGAAATGTTCTTATCCAGCATTTTCAGCTTGAACATTATTTTAATGTGACTGTCAAGGGTATTTATCGATCTATTCCTGCAATATCTATGTTACAGAAAACATTTTCAGCAAGCTTCTTACGTGATTCTGTAATCTTTTTGAGGGAGAATGTAGAGGATGTTCATATTAATATAATGGAAGCAAATGGTATTCAGCGTGCTTTAATGATCAAAACCAACATCTATGAAACAAAAAAAGATGGCATCGGAGAAATCTTGAATAAAATAAAGAACTTGGCAGATAGAATGGAATTAGCTTTTCCAACTTCATTTAGTATAATTTTGGAAGCTCCCGTACTTGAATTGCAGCATTCATATAGTTTGGCTCAAAATTCTATTATCTTTGTTGTTCCAGTTGCAACTATAAGTGTAATACTTACTATATTTACAATAAACATTATAATAGAGAATAGAAAGAGTGAAATTCATACTATAAAGGATCGTGGAGGGCAAAAATGGCAAATTATTAGTATTATACTTCTAGAATTCCTTATTTTAACTCTTATAGGATTAACTGTATCGATATTTTTGGCATTCATTGTTGCTTCATTTATACCGGCAATTGCCTCTGGTTCTTTTTCTGGAGCTGTTTTTGGACAGTTTATCTTAGAAGTCATTTTTCCATATTCATTTACATTTTATGTAGCATTAGGTACTTTGTTTATAACAAACATATTTGGCATACTAAAAATATTGAGCGTTTTAACAAATGATCTAGAGGAAAGACAAATCATGCTCAGAAAAAGAATATTGAATATTGTTATTTCAATCCTTGTAGGTGGTTTATTTGTTTTAATTGCTACACTACTAATTTACACTACAATACAATCAAATCGAAATACGCATGATAGCTATAATTTTACATTAGATCAATCAAAAAGAAGCATGTTAATTTTTCTTCTTTTGATTTTATTAATAATGACATTAGCAACCATACTAACATTGTTCTTAGACAAGATTATTGGTAACTTAAAGAGAGTTTATCGCAAATTATTTCAAAAGAACTCATTCTTTATTTCCAATTCATTAAAACGTTCTGAACATAAATTAACCTCAATACTAATTGTCTTCCTTTTAGTTGCAAGCATCAATGTTTTTTCATTAAACATTTATACAACAATCAATAGTAACCAAAAAGCTGAACAATATTATAATAATGGTTCTGATTTCAGAATCCAGACTTCTTATGTAGAAATGGATTATGCTCAAAATATTTCACAGATTGTTGGCATAAAAGAAGCCATGCCAGTTTTGAGGGTTGATGCTTTACTAGTTTATGGAGTAACCGTTTATGGAGTGGACCCTATAGCTTATTCAAGGATAGGTCGCTGGGATAGTTTCTATTCAAATCAAAGTGAAATTAATCAAATGTTATATGCATTAAATCAAAATGATAGAGGAATTATAATAAGCGATGTAACAGCGATAGTAAATAATCGAACAATAGGTGATCGAATTATTATTCGAGGTTTACCAAATACAACCACTTATCAGTCATTCAATATAACAGGTATAATTCATTCTGCTCCGGGATTTGGCTTAGCTGATGGTCGCAACATTGAATTAAATCAGCCAAATTCTGAGTTTGTTATTGTGAATCAAAGAACATTATCTAGAGAGTTTGCTGTTGAGGTTACAAATCTTTTCTTTGCAAGAGTGGAAGATGACTATACTGTTGAATTGATAATTCAGGAAATTGAAGCTTTAGATAATGTCATTGTAGTAAATCCTGAAATGATAAATTACCAATACATTGGGAAGTATATTGGGTACTATATTCCCAGTGTCCAAACATTTCTTTTAATTCAAATTATTATTATGAATATAATCAGTTTAGTAATTATTGCAACAAATATTGAGTATGTTATAAAACAAAGAGATCAAACTAATGCTATATTAAATTCATTAGGTAATCCAAATGCGAATTTAATGCAAATGATTATTTCAGAATTAATGGTGATAATCATTTTCTCATTTGTGTTAGCTTTAGTAATTGGAATACCATTTTCCCTTTATAGTATTAAATTCAACAGAGCAATCTTTACAACACACAATATTTTACCTTATTATTTTGCATTTGATTACATAGGCATTCCTATATTTCTTGTATCCTTATTAATAATCTCAGTATTGACAACAATTCCATCTTTGGTGAGATTTACAAAACAGAATATAGCAATTATATTGAAGCAATAAATAACTAGAAAGATAAAACCCCAAGCAGTATAGATCCAACGAATAATGCAATTGTAATTAAAGCAAGTATAGTGTATATTGTCCAATGCCATCTTAATATCTGTCTACCAGCTGACATTCTAATGGGGATAAGACTGAAAATTAGTAATTGTGAAACTAGAAATGCACCATTTGTGAAAAATAAAGCAATTGTTTGATTTGTTAGTAGCCAACCCAAAAGAATAAATGCCGATCCATATAGCAAATTCAAAATAATCCCTGTGGAATAAGTTAGTCCTTTTTCTTTTTTACCCATAAATGCAACATCCGGAATTAAAAGCATACCAGGATTAAGAATTTTGAAAGGTGATATACTAGTGAGTAGTGTTAGTATCATGCCAATTTTTGATAATACATACCTAGATTGGTAACCAAACTTCTTAGCAACCAATTTTTGTGGATAAATTAAAGTTGTATAGATTAGCATAATAACAGCTACTATAAAACCAAAATAACTCCAAGGGAGCCTTGTCATCCAGATAGAAGTAAAACTAAAGGAAATTATTACAATAAGCAAACCTATCAAGAAATCAAAAATCTCTCTGCCAACTGAAAAGTAATCACCTAACAATGAGAAAACCAATCTGTCTTGGTATTTTCTTTGTGAAGGTTTTGTTGTAAATACCTGTCCGCTTTCATCGATTGAATAGTAATGATAATCCGGTTTGAAATATTCAGCTTCATACACAGCTTCATCTTGTTTCTC
>JAHLVW010000022.1 GCA_019058275.1 Candidatus Heimdallarchaeota archaeon | reverse complement strand
TGCAACCTTTTCCATATTAATCTCCTCCACATAATAAAAAATGAGTTGATTTATTAATTTCAAACATCTTCAGATAAATAAATTTAGCTTTCTTAAGCAACGATAATTTTATTGATCATATTAAGATTAATGTTACTATTAACAGGTTTAGGGATTAGATGATGAATCAACGTGAAGTAGTAATTAAAGTAATGGAAGAAAATAACGGATATGCAACTTTGAGTTACTTATACGAAAATGCACTAATAATTCCTAATGTTATATGGAAGACAAAAACACCTTTTGCATCTATTCGACGAATTGTACAAAATGAAAAATATTTTTTCAAAATTAAACCTGGTTTATGGGCTTTGAAATCCCATCAAAACAGATTACCAGCAGAAGTAACAAATTTAATTGAAAAAAATAAAATCAAACCAGAGAAAGTTAATGTTTCTGTACATTCTCTTTATCAAGGTCTAATAGTTGAAATTGGTAAAATGGAGGGGTTCAAAACCTATATTCCTCCACAAGATCATAATAAGATATTTCCTGCTAAAGCAGTCTATTTAAAAGAAATAATTGATTTTAATACTATATTGGATTTCACTCATAACGACATAATTCAAATTGTAAAATACATAGATGTTTTTTGGTTTAATAAGAGAAAACTTCCAGATTCAATTTTTGAAATCGATCACACTACAGATTTTAGAAGTTCACTCTTGAAATTCATGGAATTAAGAGATTTTAATGTAAAAATGTTCATAATTTCTTCCAATGTGAGAAAAGGAAATTTTATTAATAAAATATCTAGACCTGTATTTGAGCCTATAAGAAATCGTGTCAAATTTCTATCATATAATTATGTTTCTGAAAAACATTCAAAGGCTACAGAACTTAAAATAATTGAAAAAACGCATAATAATTTGAATAGATAATACATAATTTTTTTATTTTCTTTTTTTGTGAATATTGCTGTAGCGGTTCTGATTCAACGAAGAAGGAAGAATCCTCTCTATGTGGTTGCTGTTCCAAATGTCATTAGTTATTTATTACTTTGTTTTTTCTTCTGGTCTACTTCTTTTTTTTCTTTTAGATTCTTGATTTCTTCTAACTCTTTGACTATATCGATCATAGAAAATCATTTATACTTTTCTGAGGTAGAAATTCTTTAGTATTTGGTAACATCTTATTGCAAAATCCTATGGTATCTTCAACTTTATTTTTATGGTGTATTTCTGGATTAATAATGATATTTTCTTCAATTTTTTTTATTAAGCTAAAAACTTTTTTCCATGGTATTTCATTTGACAAATCTGGCATTCGATGTTTATAATGAATGTGAAAAGCTTTGATGTGTTTAATTGGAAGCATGAATAAATGATCTTCAAAATTCTTCTTTGTTGATGTATAAAGTTGTTGTACATCTAAAACAAAATTTATTTTTTCTTTGTATTCATCTTCTTCTCACTTTAATAAATTCATAAATTTGCAAATATTTAGACCATTTTCTATAAATTGTCCAGTTCTATTTTCAATCAAGATCAACGGTTTCTTACCAAAAATCGCTTCAAATTGAACAATAATTTTCTTACTTGAATTTAACAAATCTCTTAGTGTGTTCCTTTTGTCACCTGGATGAATTTCAATTCCATAAGGAGTTGAATCAAAGAATTCCGAAATTGATTGTAGCATTCTAATGAATTTATCAACCCATTTATTGTCATACCATTTTAGCTTTGCTTGATTTGAATTCCCAATTCGTCTTTTCTAGGCAAAGAAGGGTCACTATGTAAAATATAGTTAAATGGCTTTCTACTATTGGAAGTCCTGATATAATGTAGCAATTGCTTTTTTATCTAAAAATTCACATATTCCTAATCCTGTTTTTTGAATTTCAGTTTTATTTTTTATAAAATCAGCAGGAACTTCAATATAGTCACAATTATATTTTTCTGCTAATATCCATCTATCATATAAACTCCCTCTTTGCCTTATATCTGAAACATTGGGAAAAACATACGATACTTTTCTCAACAAAACATCAATTCAATATTAAAGTAAAAATCTCCCAAAATATAAACATAATTCATGTTGAGGACAATAATAAAGAGAACTAAAAAAAAATGGTCCTGAATTATCCTTTTAAAGTTCAATAGACTTTTATTCATTCATAGTTACAATATTATATGAGGAAAGATTGGGTTTAAATAATTCACCTAATTCTGAAGCATATTTATAATAAAATACATATTCAATATTTTACATTATGTTAAGAGATTCTCTCCAAAATAAGATATTACTAAATATACAGCAATTTGAATCTACCATAAAAGTATTAAAATAATAAAATTATAACTATATCCCAACTTGAAAATCCTGAGGTTTATAAGATTAAATCTAAATTATTTGAGTGTATTAAAATGGCTACAGTTATTGGATCCAATACTTTGGAAAAAGGAACATTACCTAAAGCTATTACATCTTCTATTCCTTTAGGTACAATTTTTTATCCCACAGAAACCTATGAAATAGATGAATCTACTTATGATGAAGAAGTATTAAAAAAACTTAGTATTGAAATCCTTGAAACTCTAAAGGAGAATATGGCAGGTATTGGGAAGAAGGTATTTAAAACAATTAAAATTCCATCTTGGTTTACTTATGATGATGTATACAATAAATGGATAGATGAAATTAACAAAGTATTTGATAAGCTAATTAATAAGGTTAGAGATGAAGGTTTGGAGTTAACTGGAAAAGATAAATTATTAATTGAACAGTTAAAACTAAATCGAGGGATAGAGATAGCAATTAATAAAGACAAAAAATCAATTTTAAAAACATTAATCAAAAACTATCGAAGCCATATCAACGAAAGTTTTGATGTAATAGAAGAGACGCTTTATACAATTAGACGTAAATATGGAAAAACGTTCTTAGAATCAATGTTGAATCCAAAGTTTATGACTTATATAAGTAAAACCATTAATGTTATGATAAGCTATTTTCACTATTTAAAATCGGAACTGAATAATGTTTTAGCTGAGCTAAGACGCATATTATCTGGTAGAGGTAGTATAAGTCATTTCAAAAAAGACACAAAAGCTGTTTTTGCTCGTATCATAAAACTTGATATTAAACAATATAAATTGCTTCTTAAACTAGTTGAATTAGATCTATTTATGGATATATGGTCTTCAAAAACCATTGATGAATTATTTAAACCAAAAGAAGTATATTCAAATGAGAATTTGGATAATATTCATTTTGAAGATATTCTCAATGATTTGAATAAAGCTTCTATGGAATTGCATTTTGAGTTAATTAAAATTTCTAGAGAAAGAAAGAAAGATGTACCTTTCACTTTCTCAAATAATTATGAAGAAAAGGACGAAGAGAAAATGTATCTAATTTCTAGATTAATCCACGATATTTAGGAATTTTTGGGGGCAAGCTAAACAATTTGATTTACATTTTATTTGATACGAACATTTTCTTGGCATTAATTTTTCCTTTAGACATTTGGAAAGCTGTAGTAGAAGAATCACTAAAAGAAGCTTTGAAATTAGTTAAAAGAAAAAAAGCTAAAATTGTATGTCCTGACATAATTTTTGATGAGATCTCTAAAAATGTTGACAAAATATCAAATAAAATTAACACAAAATTTGTGGAAATATACAATGAGATAAAAGATATGAAAGGATCTTTTGATAAGAATAATATTCTAGAATTTAGGAAAATCATGGATCACAAAATTTTTGCTGAGAAAAAACGTGATTTACGCAATCGTTTGTTTTTTATTGAGGGATTAATATTGAAAGAGGCTTCAAACAAATTATCAATAATCGATGTATTGCAAAACTGTATTGATGTTTTCAATGAAATAAATATTAGATTAGTTGGTGAATTTGCTAATTATATTAAGGATTATGAAATTCAAAGATTAATAATTTCCAATGAAGAAAAAGCAAAAGAAGAAATAGAAAAAATAAGATTTGAAGTTGAAAAATCTGTTAGTAATAAATCAGATGCTGAAATTCTCTCTATTTTTATTAATTTTCTCAAAGAGAAGGATAAGAAAGGAATATTTGTAACCCATGATTTCCATCATTTACTATTAAATAGTATAGCATTAGAAGCAATTTTTCCAGTGGTTTCAATTATTCGTCCGGTCTATGTAAAATGCTTAGTTGATTCCTACAATTAGGAAAAACAAAGGTAACTATTTCTGTTTCTATTTTTGATGCCTTTTTGTCATTAGAACTCTCCAACTCATTAAAATTACTTGCTCTTTACAAGAATATTCCCCATTATGCAAAATGCTAATCAGACTTGATATTGATACTCTAATCAATGTTGATTAAAAAAGAGAGAAAAAGAAGTGAAATTTACTTCTTATATCGTCTGATAAAAGTCAGTGCAATTAAACTTCCAATAATTGTCGTTGTGACAATAATGATATTTGGACCGCTTGTTAATGTTACTCCAACGAGCACAGCTACTTCCTTTGAAACTGATGTTGTTGCAAGCTTATAGCTATCATCAGATGTCCATGTTACATCTGGAAATGTTCCTAAATCAAAGGTCATATGTCCATATTCAGGTGCTAGTAAGGCAATGATGTCATTGAATTCTATATCAAATATCCAATCTGCCAAGAAACTGAAGGCAAAAGCCAAATCTCCTAATGTTATTTCAAATGTTTCGTTTGTTGTTATTGCTTCATTGATCGCTACATGGCTTGTTGTTGATGTTGTCGTTCCATCAAACTCAAAGCTGTCAGTGGTTACGTTCGCTATTGCTTCATCACTTGATGATATTGTTCCATTGACGAATCCATCTAAACTTGCTCCCATGCTTAGGTCTATACCTTCCATAAAGTAGTCCAGAATGTTCAGTGGTCCATATGTCACTGGATAGTATTTTGGTAATTCTCCTTTGATTATTTCCCAGAAGTGCAATGATAGGTCTGCTTCCATGATGTTTCCTAGTAGTGTTGCTGATAATGAAAATTGATTAAGAGTCAAGTATCCTGCATCATCAACATCTACATCCTCTTGTTCGTAAGGATTGAATCCTAGCAATGACAAGATATTACCTATCGTTCCTATTGGTATATTTACACCTACTTTTCCTTCGTAATCAAATAGGAAGTTCTTATCCAAGAATAGTGCTTTTATCGTTCCATTGAGGAAGAAATGTAAATCAAAGCTATTTCTGTTTCATCCTCTAGTATTTCCACTTCTATCGTAGCATCGAATTCATCTCCTGGATTGACAGCGTCCGGAGCAGTGATCGTATACCTTGCTTTCAGTAACAAGGCTGTCGTTAACTCTAGTTCATATTCATAGTTGACGAAATTCTTGTTCGCTTTTTGGAATCGGTCAATATCGTCTACCACATTTGGATAGGCATTTGTTAAGTATGGGAATGCGAATGTTCCCATTACATCAAACGTGAATGGATTGACTTTTGGTGTATCTACTCCTAAGAATGATATAAACCACAATCCTTCTTCAAATGCATGGTAGTGTCTTTGATAGAATTCTTTTATTATTGAATCATTTAATTCATCAATTGAATATCCATATCCTAACTCAGTAGTTACAAAATCCAGTAATCCCGGTGGTCCTTCTTGGAAGTTGTGGAATGAGCTTTGTACCAAAATATTCATTGTTGTTATTCCACTTAGTCCCGAACGATTTTCCTGTGTTGCTTCATCCAAATTGAAAATCTTGTATGAAGCTGTATAATTATCTCCTAGTAAAGGTGTCAGTTCCTCTGAGACATAAGCTTCTGTATCCAATATTGATGACGTTGGTGAATTCTCCCAGATGGCTATCCTTTGCGACCGAGTATTCGAAACATAACTGCCATCATCGAAGACATACCTATAGGGGTTCGTCCAATCATTTGGATCAATGAATATCAAGAACTCCTCATAATCATCTTCATGGAATTGGATATTTATTGGTGTTGGGAAATACTCTGATCCCCAGTAGTAGATGTATTGTATGCAGAGCACTGTTTTCCCTTTTACAGGATCATTACCTGCTAATACTCGAGCAAACACTTCATCTGCTTCTTCTGTTTGGGTTGTTTCATCGGTAAAGTATAGATAAGGTTTGCATCCATCAGCTAAAAAGTCAGCTGTTACTCCTGCTGCTGTATCTAATACTTCTATCTCGAGCCAAACCTTAGCATCACCAATATCTGTTAGACCTGAAATGTTTTGAGATGTCGGGGTTCCTATATTATTAGAATAAACTCCCAACGCATCATCAGGATCTGGAAATGTATCATCATCCCACACTTCAACATTAATATCTAATGTTAGACACCAATAGTTGAAAACACCTAGATTCAGATCAAGTGTTTCATCATTATTGGCTCCATACCTTTCAGTTTCTGTAAAGTTTCCATTTATTGTTACATTGAAGTAAATTTCTCCTTCACCAATAATATCATGATCATCATAGATTGTTGCATTGATTAGCGTTACATTGACAAGATACCTGTTTGCACTTATTTGTGGCACAAGATCATTGCCAGTATAGGCTGTTATACCACTTTTAGTAAAGGATGGAATGTTATCTAACGTTTCATTAACATCCAACAAATCAGTCATATTCCAGTAATTATCTCCACTCAATTTCAGAGTTTTTGGGAATGGAAAAGTGACATCCCCTGTTATGCTACTCATAGAAGAGAGATTATTACTGTCTAGTAGGGTATCAGTATCTGCAGCGATACCTCTTATTCCTACTCCTAAGCTCACTAATATAATCATTATTAAGAAAAGACTACTCCTCTTCTTCATGTAAATCCCTTCGTGTAATAGATTGAAATCAATCTAAATACTATAGAGGATTAGCGTTATTGTATCTTTTGTAGGAAAAGAGAAAGTCCAGTATAATAATAATAAAACTGAACATTTATGACAAAATCAATCAATAAAAAGTGATTTTCTTCTGTTTGCTTTCGAATACTTATTTGTCTTTAGAAAACTTGAAGAAAATGAAACTCAACGTAGTGTTATGGACAGTAAAAAATGGTAGTAGTAATTATCAAACGAATTGAAGAAGCGGATTTCGCTTCTTACATTTATTTATTACTTCAATCGCCAAAGAAGCTATCAACTACCTTTTCAACAGCTTCCTCTGCAAGTTCCTCTTTTAATGATGAGCTACTTCCTGAATCACAGCAACTTCCACAACAACATTCACAGCAACCTGTTAGTAATGTTCCAAGACAAATGAAGGGCCAAGTGAATAATTTCCACCACTTAAATTTCGATGTCTTCTGTGGGGGAGGAGGTTGTTGACCAAGATTACTACTTGTATGTCTTATTAATTCCAGGTGATAATGCCTTTTTTGCTTATTACTTTGGATCTTTACTTTTCGTTTTGGGAATCATTTTTCTTGTGCTTTTTTTTATTCTTCCTCGTGCAATGAATCAAAGTTATGTTGCTGTTTCTAGATTAAAGAAAGAAAATCGTCTTGAGTAATAAGTTAGAAATTAGAAGGTAAACATTCCCAATTATTTCATGAGATTATTATATCACTTCTCGAACAAAAGTTTAAAGATAAAATTAAATCAGATAAAGGCATTAAGGAATTAATTTCCAAACTTGATTCTGGAAAAAATAAGCTCATTATTGAATTATTTTGAAATGCTAATGCAGAAATTCTTCAAAAAATTTCGCAAATAGACTGGAGCTTGTTAGATAATCTAATTGAATATGTTGGATGGCTCGCACTTAGTTTAGATTTGAATGTTTTAGAAGAAATTGAAAAATATTGTGCTTAAAAGATATAGAGGACGCACCTACGTTAAACGAGGTTTAATATCAACAAAAACTATCCTTGAAAAATCCTGCAAAATTAGAAGTATTTTCATTTTGCGAATGGAAAAAGAAAGAGAAATCTAATGAATTCGCTTTCTTCTCTTGACAATTATCGTTAAAACAGAAATGGAAGATAATCCTGCAACAGCTGCTATTAATGCATAATTTACATTAAGCTTTGCATTCATTTTTTTGATAAGTAGAATAATCTTTGTTTTATTGCTAAAACATAAAAATCAATTTTTTAAGAATATTAAACAACCAATTACTAAAATTTGATGGATTATTTTTTCTTTGTGAATAAATGTTGCAAATATTCGAATAATTTGGGTTCTCGCAAAAGAGCAACCAATATTGTGATAGTTTCATTTAATTTATTCACTTTATCTATATGAATATTAGAATAAATATTTGCAATTTTTTCATTATCCTTAATCTTTTCAAGTAGCTCAACTGTCACTTTGTATTTTTGCTCATAAAATTGTTTAAAAACATCATGATAGCAATACTTATCGAATTTTGTTACTTGAAATAATTCCCCTAATATTATAGCTAAATTTTCTGCATACTTTTTTCCTTCTTCAGTATTCCACCATTCAGACTCGCTTTCAATAAATTCCTGGAAAAAGAGATTTGCTGTCCTGGAATATAATTTTTCACATAATCGAGTGCCTTTGGTTATTCTATATCCTACTTCTTGTACAAGCTCATATTTTTGTAATTTTTCAATATGTCGATAAATGGTTTTAATAGTATAACTGTATTCTTTTTTATCTCTATCATAGAAAAGCTCGCGTATATCTTTCACAGTCATACTTTTCTTTCGAAGAGCTCCAATAATCTCATAATGATCATCAACAATTTTCATATCCTTTTTTGTTAGGAATTTTATCGGTTCAGGTTTATGGGTGATGTAATCAAAGGTTTCACGGGACTCTTTCTTTTTCTTATTGTTCATATTAGGACACTCGATTTAATTCTAATGTAAATTAGAATTTATTTGCTTTTAAACGGATATTAAAAGACATTATATAATATCTGGTGCTATTCTATCTTATATTTTAATATCCGTTGCATTTTTATTACTTTATCTTAATTATGGAAAAGTTAATATATTTTAATGTCGTTATAATGACATTAAATGTCATATTAATGACACTTAGTAAGAATAACAACCACTGATAATTGAAAGGAGAAAGGAAAATGAAGAAGGTAAGACTTGGTAAAACTAACTTGATGGTTTCCAGGATTGGGATGGGTGGTATTCCACTCACACGTCCCTCTGAAAAAGAAGTTATAAAATTGATACAGAGAACAATTGATTTGGGTGTCAACCTTATCGACACTGCATATAGTTATGGAAATGGGATGAGTGAAGAACGAATTAGCAAAGCGATCGCTGGACGACGAGAAGAAGTGATTATTGCAACTAAAGGTGGAACTCTCGAGCATTTAGAAACTAGCTTGCGTCGTCTGAACACTGACTACATCGACCTATGGCAATTTCACGGTGTTAGTACTTTAGAAGATTTGGAAGAAGTCCTCAATCATCGCATGGAATTTGCTCGAAAGGCTATCGAGGATGGGAAGATCCGACACATAGGTTTTAGCAGTCACTCATTAAAGGTAGCACTGGAAGCGGTTGCTTCAGACCAATTCGAATTCGTACAATTCCCCCTCAATTTCGTTAGTAACGAAGCGGCAGATGAATTAGTTCCTCTAGTTAAAAAACACGATGTTGGGTTCATCGCCATGAAACCTTTCGCAGGTGGCAGAATACGAGATGCTAACTTAGCTATTAAGTACCTTTTACAGTTTGACAATGTTGTACCAGACCCGGGCATTGAAAAAATCGAAGAGATCGAGGAAATAGTGGACATTGTCAATAATAAATCCTGGGAGCTTTCACCACAAGAACAACAAGAGATCAAGGAGATCCGTTCAAAAGTGAGCAGCCGTTTTTGTCGGCAGTGCGGTTATTGTATGCCCTGCCCTCAAGGGGTACTTATCGATGGTGTGATTTACTTACAAATCTTATACGAGCTCTGGCCAGCTGACTGGTTCTTCTCTTGGGATTATGTAAATAGCTCAGTTGAGAGTGCAAAAAATTGCATCAAGTGTGGCGAAGGTGAAAAAAAGTGTCCCTACCAGTTGCCCATTCGAGAGATGATTGATGAGAATATAGCATTTTACGAACGCGTAGCTAAGGAGTATAAGAAACAACAGATTTCAACCTAACAATCAAATGGAGATATCTATGTGATTAGATTTGTTGAATGCAACTTATTAGCTAAAGCAATTTTGTTCATTATAATTGAAGAGTATTCGGATCAAAGTTAATTTTAAATTAAAAGGAATAAAGCAAAATGAAGACTGTAAAATTAGGAAAAACTGACTTGGAAGTTACCCGGATAGGAATTGGTGGCATCCCTATTCAAAGACCACCTGAAGAAGAAGCGATTAAGGTAATTCAACACGCTCTAGATTTAGGAATCAACTTCATCGACACAGCCCTTGGTTATGGAGACAGTGAGATTCGTATTGGCAAAGCGATCGCTGAACGACGAGAGGAGGTGATCCTTGCTACAAAGGGTGGCTGGCGTGATAAGAAAAGCGCTCTCCAGCACATAGACTCTAGTTTACAACGTTTACAAACAGACTATATTGATTTGTGGCAATTTCATAACATTGGTGACTTTGAAGCATATGAGGTTTTACTCAAACCAGGAGGAGCTATGGAAGCAGCCAAAGAAGCTCTAGAAGCTGGTAAGATCCGGCATATTGGTTTCAGCAGTCATTCACTTGATGTGGCATTAAAAGCGGTCGCTTCAAGTCATTTTGAAACTGTCCAGTTTCCTCTTAACTTTATTAGCAACGAAGCTGTTGACGAATTAGTTCCCTTGGCCAAAAAAGAGAATGTTGGTTTTATTGGCATGAAACCCTTTGCAGGGGGGAATTTGCGGGATGCTAACCTCGCCATTAAGTATGTTCTGCAGTTTGACAATGTTGTACCCGACCCTGGCACTGGAAAAGTTGAGGAAATCGAGGAGATTGTAAATATTGTCAACAGCGGATCCTGGGAGCTAACACCACAAGAGCAACAACAAATGGAAGCGCTTCGCAATGAGCTGGGTACACAGCTTTGCCGACAGTGTGGGTATTGCATGCCTTGTCCGCAAGGAGTGGTAATCTCATTAATATTGATTGCACGTGGTATGAGAAAGTTATGGCCAGAGGAATTGTTCAACGAGCCTGAGTGGTGGTACCCGAAGTATGTGGCAAGTGGAAAGAACTGTATTCAGTGTGGCGAATGCGAAGAGAAATGTCCTTACAAACTACCTATCCGAGAGATGATTAGTGAAAACATCGAGTTTATTGAAGGGATTATTCAAAGAAAATTATGATAGAAAGAGTTGTTAGAGAAATGAGAAAGATTGAATATTTCACAAATTATGGTTCTCAAAATACAGAGAGAATAATTGAGATTGTACAAGAGAGATTAAAGAAAAACGACATTAAGACAGTAGTCGTGGCAAGTACTTCTGGGGAAACCGGAGTGAAATTTTCTAAGGCTCTTAAAAGCCAAACAAATATCATTGTTGTTTCCCATAAAGAAATGCACCAGAACTTTAAACAACAAATTATCGAACTTGGTGGAAAATCTGTAGATAAAACACATCTAGCCCTTCATTTGGAAGGAATGGATGATATAAGAGAAACTTACCGCACATTTGGACAGGGGTTCAAAGTTGCTGTCGAAATTATTCTTATTGCTGCTGATAAAGGAGAGCTTCATCTCTATGAAGATATCATTAGCGTAGGGGGAACCGCTCGAGGTGCAGATACTGCAATAATCGCTCGAGCAACACCAACTAAAGAGCTATTCGTTAAAGACGACGTTAAAAGATTTGAGATTAGAGAGGTGCTTGCTATGCCACTTAAGAAGAAATGGTGGTAATTGAAAGAAAATACCATTGGAGGTAACAAAATGAAAACTGTAAGATTAGGTAAAACGGGTTTGGAAGTTACTCGGGTAGGAATAGGAGGTATTCCTATTCAACGACCACCAGAGGATGCAGCAATAAAGGTAATCCAAAGAGCTCTCGATCTAGGGGTTACTTTTATTGATACAGCTCGAGGATATGGAGATAGTGAAAAACGAATTGGTAAAGCTATTGCTGATCGACGAGAAGAAGTAATTATCGCTACTAAAGGAACTTGGCAAAGTAAAGAAGCAGCATTAGAACAAATAGATTTAAGCTTAAAACACTTAAATACTGACTATATTGATCTTTGGCAATTCCATAATCCTTCTACTTTTGAAAGATTAGATCTTATCCTCAAACCTGGTGGGGCTTTGGAAGGAGCCAAAGAAGCTCTGGAAAAGGGAAAAATTCGACATATTGGTATGTCGATTCACACTTTAGATGTAGCATTAAAAGCTGTTACCACCAGTCATTTTGAGACAGTTCAAGTTCCATTTAATTTCGTTACAATTGAACCTGCAAATGAATTGGTATCTCTAGCTAAAAAACATAATGTTGGTTTTATCGCCATGAAACCCTTTGCGGGGGGATTATTAGATGATGCTAATCTTACGATCAAATATCTATTGCAATTTGATAATGTCGTACCAATTCCAGGGATTGAGAAAACTAAGGAAATTGAAGAAATTGTTAACATCGTCAATGGTTCTTGGGAACTAACTTCTCAAGAACAAACGAAGATGGAAAAGTTTCGCTCTGAACTTGGAACGCAATTTTGTAGACGATGTGGTTACTGCATGCCTTGTCCAGAAGGAGTTCGAATCGAACAATTAGTGTGCATGCCCATTTTATGGAAATTATGGCCTTCGAAAGAAACGCTTTCTGATGAATCTATTGGAGGTTTTATGAAAGCTAGTGTAGAAAGCGCAGAAAATTGCATTCAGTGTGGTGAATGCGAAGAAAAGTGTCCCTATCATTTACCCATCAGAGAGATGATTACTAAGAGCATAAATCTCTATGAAAAAATGAAGAAACAAAAGAAGGTGTCAGCTACAGGGAACTAGAAAAGCAACAAAGTATGATTAGCTACGGAATATCGCAAATTTGGAAAGTGGGAAGTCTCTCCCTTGGATCTTGTTGATGCATATTGGATCTGTTGAAAGAAAAATGATGGGTATCCAAATTAGAAATCAATTTCAAATTTAGGAGGTTAAAAAATGGAATATCGTAATCTTGGGCGTACTGGTGTAAAAGTTAGTCTATTGTGTTTAGGTACAATAAATTTCGGTATAAGTACACCAGAAGATGAAGCTATTGATATGATTAATCACGCTATAGAATCCGGTATAAATTTCATTGATACCGCTAATCGCTATGGTGGACGAAATGTGAATGAAGGAGCAGGAAGCTCTGAAGAAATAATTGGTAAAGCCTTAGAACAAAACAGCAAACGTCACCGAATTATTCTAGCTACAAAAGCCTTTTTCCCGATGGACCCGGATGATCCTAATAGGAGTGGGTTGAGTCGAAGACATATTATCGCTGAATGCAATGATTCTTTGAAGCGATTACGCACGGATTATATCGATTTATTCCAGCTACATCGTCCAGATCATCATGTCCCCATTGATGAAACACTTCGTGCACTTGATGATCTTATTCGTGCTGGTAAAATTCGCTATATTGGTACCAGTTCATTCTCACCATGGCAAATTATGGAAGCTCTTTGGGTTTCTGACAAATTGAGATTGAATCGCTTCGTAAGTGAACAGCCATTCTATTGTATGATTGATCGTTTAATTGAAAATAGTATTGTTCCAATGGCACTAAGATATGGTATTGCTCTTATACCATATTCCCCATTAGGAGGAGGTATTTTAACTGGCAAATATGAACGTGATAAACCGTATCCTGAAAATTCACGTTGGTCACATTTTAAAAAAGGGGGATTTGTATGGGATAGTGATTTGACTGAATCTAAAGTTTATGATTTATTAGATGTTCTAAAAGAAATCTCTGAGGAGAAAGGTTGTACGATTAGCCAATTAGCCCTCGCATGGACAATGAAGCAACCTGGTATTACTAGTGTTATCATTGGTCCACGGACATTTGAACAGCTAGAAGATAATCTTGGAGCTCTGAATGTAGAAGTAACTGAACAAGATTGCGCTCGTATTAATGTTATTGTTATGCCAAAAATTATGTTAAGTTGGGGACTTTCCAATTGGTTCAGACGTACAAGAAATCTCCCCCCGGGAAAACCTTCATCTACTTTAGATGAAAAAATGTCAGAACTATTGAAACCTACCGGTATTTAGACAGCAAAGGTGTAAACAAATGCAATATCGTAAGTTTGGAAAACTAGATTGGAAGGCATCAATATTGGGTTTTGGTGGATTTCGATTCCCAATCATTGATGACGACAGAGGAAAAGTTGATGAACAAGAGACAGTTAAGCTGCTCCACTCCGCTATTGACCAGGGAGTGAATTATATTGGTACAGGTTATCTCTATCATCATGGAAAAAGTGAAGTAGTAATAGGTAAAGCTCTCCATGATGGTTACCGAGAGAAGGTTAAAATTGCCACTAAGCTACTGATTTCAGGCGTTAGAACTTTGGATGACTGTGATCGTTATCTAAATGAACAGCTAAAGCGATTGCAATTAGACTATGTAGATTTTTACCTTCTACATTCATTGGAATGTGGAGAACCCAGTAGAGGTCAACAATGCTCTTGGACAAGAGTGCGTGATTTAGGTATTCTAGATTGGCTTGAACAAAAAAGGTCAGAAGGTTATATTCGTTATCTTGGCTTTTCTTATCATGGTAATCTCGAAGCTTTTCGGAGGATAATCGATGAATGTGACCAGTGGACTATGTGTATGATTCTCTACAACTATATTGATGAAAACTACCAAGCTGGAAGACAGGGATTAGAATATGCCTTTGAAAAAGGATTAGCTGTAACAGTAATGGAACCTCTACGTGGTGGTAGTCTTGTTAAAGCACCATTAGAAATACAGGCACTTTGGGACACTGCATCCCATAAACGCACCCCTGTGGATTGGGCTCTACAATGGATTTGGAACCAACCAGAGGTTTCTGTTGCTGTTAGTGGAATGAGTAGTATTGAGCAAGTTAAACAAAATATAGCTAGTGCCAGTCAATCTGGTCCTGGTACATTGACTAAAGATGAATTGGCATTGATATCTCGAGTGAGAGATAAGTATCTCGAAAAAACCACTGTCCGTTGTAGCAAATGTCAATATTGTATACCCTGTCCTAACGGAATAAAAATTCCAGACATCTTCAGCTTTTACAATGAGACAATCATTTTTGATGATCTCTTTGGGGGACGAATGCGATATAACAGTTGGCTATCTGATGATGAGACGTTTCTTTCGTGTGTTCATTGCGGAGAATGTTTAGAAAAATGTCCACAACAGATTGATATTCCCAACTGGCTTGCCAAAGCTCATGAGCTGTTATATAAAGTATAACGAGATTAATCAAATAGTTAGTTTAGTAAAAAACAGAGGTGAACCTATCTTTGGAAGGAAGCAAACAAAAACGAGTTATAGGAATTGTTGGTAGCCCTCGTCGTAATGGCAACACCGAAATTCTTGTGGACGAGGTACTAGCTGGTGCAGAGGAAGCTGGTGCCCAAACCAAGAAGATAACTCTAAATGATCTGAACATTGCACCCTGTCAAGCTTGTAATACTTGTTTAAAAACTGGCGAATGTGTGCAACAGGATGATATGGCGAAGCTATTGGAAAAAATGGAAAGTAGCCAAGTATGGGTGTTTGGCACTCCGATCTACTGGTGGGGGCCAACTGCGCAATTCAAAGCATTCATCGATCGGTGGTATGGAGTCAAAAAGACAGTATTTAGGGGTCGACGCGTGATCCTTGTTATACCACTTGCTTGGGGGGATCCCTATTATGCCCGTCACACAGTAGGGATGTTCGAAGATATTCTTCCCTATCAAGGGATGGAACATTTTGCGACTGTACTTGCTCTTGGGGTGGAAAGCAGAGGGGAAGTGCGTGGACATACTAACGTGCTTGCAAAAGCTCGACGCATAGGACGAGAAGCTATCTCTGGAACAATCCACTCTAAAAAAATCTGAACAGTCTAAATCTACTATAAAGAAAATTGGAGGTAATTTTGGAATGAATAAGAAGAAGAAAAATTTTGCTTTGATAACTGGGGCATCCAGTGGAATTGGAGAAGCTTTTGCTAGAAAATTGGCTTCTCAAGGGTACAACTTGATTATTATTGCACGAAGGAAGAAACGACTGCAATCCCTTGCAGCTGAACTACAAGAAAAACATTCAATACGAATTGAAGTTTTAGCAGCAGATCTAACCATGGAACAGGATATTTCGAAAATCGAAAAGAAAATAGCAGAATTAAATGATATTTCCATCTTAGTGAATAACGCAGGCTTTGGTACACGAGGTTATTTTGCTGAAGTTGATATCACCAAATCAGTCAACATGATCAAGGTTCATATTATTACCAGCACCAGACTGACAAAAGCTGTCCTTCCTCAAATGATCAAGCAGAATAGTGGAGCAATTATCAATCTTGGAACTTTAGCTGTTGGACTCCCTAACCCAGGTGTCACTGTTTATACTGCAACCAAATCTTATCTGAGTAATTTCTCTAAGTCATTGCAATCAGAAATGAACAAGAAGGATCTTAATATTAAGATTCAGGTACTTTGTCCTGGTCTTACTCAAACCGATTTCTTCAATACAGAAGAATTAGGTTATCAAACTCTCGATTCTGAGGATGAATACGATATCCAATTACCAGATGAAGTAGTTGAAGAATCACTAGCGTCATTAACAAAGGAGGGAGTTATTGTGGTCCCAGGTTCAAAAAATCGCAAAATTCGTTCCTTAATGGTCAAAGAAGGAAAATCCTGGGATGAAGCAGCTAAAGTTGTGTCTGCTCGAGATACGAAGAAGAATGATCCCGAATGAGGTGTAAATGTTATGAAGGAACCTATCAGAGCACTGGGTATTGTTGGCAGCCACGCCACGGCAGCAATACAGAGACACTTATAGAAAAAGTTCTTCATGGTGCAGAGGAGGGCAATACTATAACTAAGAAAATCATTCTGAACGAATTAGATATCGCTCCGTGCCAAGCGTGCATCACGTGTCAGAAAGCAAGTGAATGCATTCAAAAAGATGACATAATGGGAGTTGTGGAAATGATGCAGTACAGTTAGGTGTGGGTGCTCGGTACAGCGGTCTACTGGTGGGGACCGACGGCTCAATTCAAGGCATTTCTCGATCGATGGTATGGTGGATAAAGCAGGAAAGATTACTGTTTTTAAGAACAAAGAGATTCTTGACTAATTCTCAGGAGGAATACTAAACTCATGATCACTTCTCAGCAAAGCTCCATCTCTTTATCCGAGTTGTTGTTCGATAATTTCACAGAACTGCATACAAACAAAGAAGGAATTCCAGTCCAAGTTTTTAATACACTAACAAATGACTATTCCAAAGAAGAGATACGAAAAATCATTGAGGATACTGACCTACGGTCACTAAGCTGTCAAACAAATGAACGAGCTGTTGCTCCTTCGAGCTCTCGCGATGAAAGAAGCAAAAAAAGCAGCTGTAGTGATGGTCATTCCGTCTGAAACACAAGCACGTGAAGTCTTTTCGTTTATTGACCAGCAATTATCAGGAGCTAGGATTGCCAACCTATTTTCTCATATCAGAAGAAAAAGGAACTATACAGTTTTTAGCAATCCTGACTTTATCATCTGCTCGTATCATAAGCTATTCCAAATGTTAGCAAAAAAAGTCTGGTGAAGGTTTCGTAAAGCACAGGAGAAAGGTTTAGCTATAGCTGCTCTTGGTGATTTAAAGACTATAGAGGCTATTCCTGATTTAGATTGGGTTTTTCGTACAACTAGTGGAAAAGACATTCAAATGATCAAAAACATTGCTCAAGCATTAGCCAAAATAGGCACGAGTGATGCTGTTAATGTTCTGAATGTTGGAAAGATTCAATTAGAAAATTCAGTTGAAGAAATAAAACGGATTAGGTTTAAAACAAAACGCGAAAGAAGTAAGAAAAACTTTACTCTCATTTCTCTTAAACATGTCAATAATTATTTGAAGAAATTGGTAGAGAATAATGATTTTGCTACTGTAGACGAATTACTTGCTTATTCAGATGCTGAGAAACTCCAAACAACTGATGTAAGTAGCGATATAGAGGAGTATTCATCTCAAGCAATGATGAAAAAAGAGCTTTCTCAGGTTGAAATTCTTGAAAGCAGTTCTCTTCTCGACTCTTACAAATTCCTTATTTTCAGCACTTTTGATATCATTGCTTTGCTCTTAGTTTTCATTGGAATTATTCCTGGTATTATTGCCTTTTTCATCTTTTTTCCGATTAAAATCAGATTTTGGCGAATAAGGAAATTAAAAGAAGAGAAGAATATTTCCGAACTTTCAAGTATTGTTAGAACTTGCAAGTCTTCTTTTTATGGTTCTTTTTCAACTAGATTTGCTATTCTTGCTTTAGGTGACCTTCGTAATCCTGAAGGAATGATTGCTGTTGAAGAATTAGCTCACAAATGGGATCCCTCATGGAAGTTACAAGATGAAAAACTAACTAGATATCAGAGAATTGTGAGGGAAGCAAATCAGACATTAGAGCATGTCAATATTATACTTGAGAGAAAAGAATGAGTTTTACTCTTCTTTTTCTTCTTAAATGTTTAATACAAGTTACAATAATAATAAGCTATTAATGATTTTAAGGTGGGCTAAGCTATTAGAACGATTATTCTCCCAGAAGATTATTGGGATGTGTATATTACTTCCGAAGCATTCCTATCTCTTCTTGGTCCGGTTATTGAGGATTACCGTAAAGAAATTGGTGGTATTATTATTGGTTCTATTAGTAGGCGATGGATTGAGGGTGAGAATCGTCCAGCAATTGTGATTACAAATATTTTCCCAAATGTTACTGCTAAGAGAAAGGGAGGTGAATGGGAACCCAACCTTGCTGCTCAGAAACGGATGCAAGGTTTCCTTCAAGCATTTAATTTACAAATTCTTGGTGAATATCACTCCCATCCTGATGATACTGCTGAATTATCTGATGAAGACGAAGATTATATTCGTGACAGTTGGAAAGTTCTCATTGATTCTTCTAAGGAAAAAATCACTGATGAAAAGAATAACCTCCTAGGTTGGCTCGAGATACTTGTTAGAGTAAAGAAGGAAACTTTCAGCAAGAAAAGATCTAAAGAATCTAAGTGGTGGACTCCTGCAGAAAGCAACAAGATTCGCGGGAAAATTACTATTAGTGAAAAAGATGGTTTTGATGTAACTATTGGTGCTTACGTTTTTATTCCTGAGAAAGACGAATTCTTCGAGGTTCCTATTTACTCTGAAATTTGTTCCTCCTTTGAAAGGTAAAACTAGGAAAATGGTGATAAGGAAATGAATCTACTCAACAGGTTTTTCTTTCTCTTCTTGTCGTTTATTGATCTCTTCTTCCTTGACTATTTCCCAAGTAATGTTGTCAATTTTGACACTAAAAAAGCATTGAGGATATAAATTTGTGTATATTCCTTTTACTGAAATATTAGAGAAAAATCTAAATACTTCATTGTTAAATTATTACAAGTCATATTATATCCCAGGAGGGTGATAAGCTATGACTCATAAATTAAATGCAATTATTGTGATGTTGGTTATATCTATACTAATTTCTCCATTAGGAGCTTATGCTTTTGTTAATGATGAAAAACCTGTAGTTAATCCTGATGCAGTAGCATTTTCAAAATTATGGGATTTTACAACGGGTAGTTATATAGCTGGTTCACCTGCAATCGTCGACCTTGACAAAGATGGAACTTGTGAAATAATCTTTGGTTCTCATGATCACATTGTTTATTGTATAAACCATTTGGGAACTCAAGAATGGTCTTACACAACTGGTGCTGAGGTAACTTCATCACCAACGATCGCTGATCTCGATGATGATGGTACTATGGAAATTCTAGTTACAAGTGCTGATTATAAAGTATATTGTCTCAGTCACGCTGGAACTCAAGAATGGTCTTACACAACTGGTGGAATGATGGCTAATTCAGTTTCTGTTGGTGATTTAGATGAAGATGGAACACTCGAAATATTATTCGGTTCTTATGACAACAAAACCTATTGTTTAGATCATGAAGGTAATTACGAATGGGACTATGAAACAGATCATTGGATTGTATCAGTTCCTTCATTAGCAGACCTTGATGATGATGGAACTTTAGAAGTTATAATAGGTTCATCAGATAATACCACTTACTGCCTTAGTCACACAGGTACTTTAGAATGGTCCTATACTGCTGATAATGCAGTTTCTAGTTCTGCAGTAATAGCTGATCTTGACAATGATAATGATTTAGAAATTGTTTTTGGTTCTATAGATAACAAAGTCTATTGTCTAAATCATACTGGTGGATTTGAATGGAACTTCACTACAGGATATGTAATAAATGGTTCCCCTGCAGTTGCTGATCTTGATGGTGATAACACTCTCGAGGTTCTTGTTGGATCATATGATGGTTATTTGTATTGTTTAAGTCACACAGGAACAAAAGAATGGGACTATACTGGAGGTAAACCAATTTTTGGTTCTCCCGTTATTGCTGATTTAGATGGTGATAATACTTTTGAAATTCTATATGGCCAAGGTGAGTATGGTGTTTCTGGTACGTTATATTGTCTAAGTCATACTGGATCATTAGAAACTTCCTTTGCAGTTTATGACATACTTTTAAATCCTCCAACATGTGTTGACATTGATAACGATGGAATTATGGAAGTAGTATTTGGCAGCTATGACTTCGATCTTTATTGTTTAGAATTGACCGGTGTTACAGCATCTGGCGATGCTCCTTGGTATACTTATCAAGGTTCTTACTTTAGAACTGGTTGTATGGATTCTGATAGTGACCTCATTGATGATACTACTGAGGATTTCTTTGGCACAGATACTGATGATTCAGATACTGACTCCGATACTATTAATGACTGGGATGAAGTCTTCTTCTATGGTACAGATCCAACACTAGCAGATACAGATGGTGATGGTCTTACAGATGGTGAGGAAATAAACACCTATGATACTGACCCTCTTGATGATGACACAGATGATGATGGTTATTCTGATGGTGACGAAGTTGGTAATGAAACCGACCCTCTAGATCCTGAAGTTTATCCTACTGAAGAAACCCCTGGTTGGTTATCCACTGCTATGGGTATTGGTGACCTTGCACTAATCGCTATCACAATAGCAATAATTGTTAGATATAATAAAAAGAAGAAACACTAGTAAAATAACGATATGATTCTTAATACTGATACACTAATTTGTTTTAGTGTATTCTTCTTTATTTTTTTAATAAAAATTTTTACTTCTTGAAGAAGAGATTTTCAGATTTTTTCTTTATTTATTTTGAAATGTTTTTTTCTTCAAATGTATTAGCATTTACATTGGCACCATGAAATAATCCATTGAATTTTATTTTGAATATGAATATCTAATCGGAATGTGACCTGAAATGAATGTTTTTCAGAATGTTTTACATGAGTTAAATGTTTTTGAAAAATATGAAAAAGAGAGGAAAAGGTTCTTGGAATTAAAAGAAAGTTTAGATAACCAAACTGAACTTGATAAAGATGAATTAAGTGAAAAGACTAATGAAATAATTAAAATTACTGATAAAATTTTCCGATTACGTCTTTAATTCGAAGTTAAACTTTGGATTACTTTCAGTAATTTTTCTCCTGTTATTCTATTCGTTCTGTTGTTTCGACTGCAGCTATGAGAAGTAGTTATTTAACTATTAATTATACCTCTATAAAGAAAAGCACAAAAGCAGATAGGAAAGCCATATCAAGTCCTTTTGAAATTATAATTGGTAAATGTGCTATTATCAAGGATCCTTGGGATAAATCAGTAAGTTATCTTGGATTCTAGTAAAGGATTATTGAAAGCAGATTCAGATAAAACGGTTATTGGAATTGAAAAGGCGACAAAAAAGCATTGAGGATATAAATTTGTGTATATTCCTTTTACTGAAATATTAGAGAAAAATCTAAATGCTTCATTGTTAAATTATATACAAGTCATATTATATCCCAGGAGGGTGATAAACTGTGACTCATAAATTAAATGTAATAATTGTGATATTGATTGCTTCAATATTAATAACTCCTTTTGGAGCTTATGCTCTTGTTTCGGATGAAATGCCGGAACTTAATCCGCAAGCTCTAGGTGTATCAAAATTGTGGGATTTTTCAACTAGTGGTTATGTAATTACTTCTCCTGCAATTGTCGACCTAGACAAAGATGGAACATATGAAATAATCTTTGGATCTCATAATACCGAGGTTTATTGCCTTAACCATTTGGGAGCAGAAGAATGGTCATTTACAGCTGGTGGTTCAATAGGATCATCACCAACAATAGTTGATCTAGATGATGATGGTACATTAGAAATTCTGGTTGCTAGTATGGATAGTAAAGTATATTGTCTAAGTCACACAGGAACTCAAGAATGGGCTTACTCAGCTGGTGATATGTTGTTTAATTCAGTTTCTGTAGGTGATTTAGATGCAGATGGCACGCTCGAAATACTATTTGGTTCTTTTGACAACAAAACTTATTGTTTAGATCATGAAGGTAATTATGAATGGGCCTATGAAACTGGTGGTCCAGTTGCAGGTGCACCCGCATTAGCAGACCTTGATGATGATGGAACTTTAGAAGTTGTAGTAGGTTCAGGAGATAATACTACTTATTGTCTAAGTCATACAGGTACAGTAGAATGGTCCTTTACTGCTGATTCTATTGTTTTTAGCTCTGCAGCAATAGCTGATCTTGATAATGACAATGATTTAGAAATTGTTTTTGCTTCAATAGATCACAAAGTCTATTGTCTAAACCATACAGGTGGATCTGAATGGAACTTTACAACTGGATCTAAGATACAAGCTTCTCCGGCAGTTGCAGATCTTGATGGTGATAATACTCTTGAGGTTCTTATTGGATCATATGATGGTTATATGTATTGTTTAAGTCATACAGGTACTAAAGAATGGGATTATACTTCTAGCGGTACACTTTTTGGTACTGCTTCTATTGTTGATTTAGATGATGATAATACTTTAGAAGTTCTATATGGCGATGATTTTAGTAATCTCATTTGCTTAAGTCACACTGGAACATTGGAATTTTCTTATTTAGTGGATGACGTAGTTTATAATCCACCAACATGTGCTGACATAAATAATGATGGAGTAATGGAATTAATATTTGGCTGCTATGATTTCGACGTTTATTGCTTAGAGTTAACTGGTGCTACAGCATCTGGCGATGCTCCATGGTATACTTATCAAGGCTCTTATTTCAGAACGGGTTGTATGGATTCTGATAGTGACCTCATTGATGACACTACTGAAGATTTCTATGGAACAAATCCTGATGTAGCAGATACAGATGAAGATGATATTGATGATGGTGATGAAGTCTTCTTCTATGGTACTGATCCATCAGATGCTGATACAGATGGCGATGACCTCACAGATGGCGAGGAAATAAACACCTATGAAACTGATCCTACTGATACTGATACGGACGGAGACGGTCTAGCAGATGGTGAGGAAGTTTTTCTTTACTTCACCGATCCTTTGGTTGCAGATACAGACCTTGATTCAGATAACGATGGTTTAACAAATGTTGAAGAAGTAAATACCTATGGAACAGATCCCAATGACAATGACACAGATGGGGATGGTTATTCTGATGGAGACGAAGTTGATAATGAAACCGACCCTCTAGATCCAGATGATTTTCCTGAAACAACAACTACTGAAGAAACTCCTGGCTGGTTATCCACTGCTATAGGTCTTGGAGATCTTGCTTTAATCGCAATCACAATTGCAATAATTGTTAGATATAATAAAAAGAAGAAACACTAGTAAAATGATATTATGATCTTTAGAATTGATACACTAATTTGTTTTAGTGTATTCTTCTTTATTTTTTTTTAATATAAAATGAGAGTTTTAGTCAGATAATTCCTCACATTTCACTTAAAAATTACCTTTTACTTAATCTATATTTGTTCCTTTATTTCAAGAAAATTTTTAGGGGAAGATGCCTAAGTATAGCTAGTTTTTCTATTTCTAAAAATTGGAGGACAATGTATTGCATAAAGGAACATACAAAACTATAGTAATTATTTGTTTAATTTTCTCACTTATCAATCCAACTTTTTCTGAAGTTTCGAGTGAGACTTGTAAAGAAAATCTCAGATTAGATTCCAAACATATAAACAACTCGAAGGATGTTTCCTCTGGTTTATATTCCACGGGTTTTGGTTGCTCTGAACTTAATTCTTGGGATGATAGCTATGGCATGCCATATGAAGTTGATATTCAAGGTGATTATGCTTATATAGCAGCTAAATATGGGGGATTGGTAATTATGGATATAAGTAATCTATCTACTCCAACCTTTATAGGACAATACGAAGGTGAAGGATATGCTAATGATTTATGTGTTCAGGGAGATTATGTTTATACTGGTTTCTATGGTGAGGGATTCGCTATACTTGATATCTCTAATCCTGAAAACATCACCAAAGTTGGTGTTTACAAAGAAGATAACTACTACTGTTATAGTGTAGATGTTCTTGGAAATTTAGCTTTTGTTGCTAATTATAACTATGGTCTTGATATCTTTGATGTTTCGGATCCACAACATCTTTTTAGGTACGATTTTGGTGATAGAGTAACCAATGTCGTTGCTAATGGTAGTTATGCCTATGTAATGATGCAAAGTAGTTTTTATTTACGAGTGATGAATGTTTCTGATCCCTTAACTACTTACCAAATTACCACCTATTATGGAGCTAATTCTGTTTTCTGATCTAGTTATTGATGGGAATATTGGTTACTTATCAGCTGACAATTCTGTTCAAATAGTTAATTTTACTGATGTCTTAAATCCAACATTAATTAATGAAACCAATTTTGGAGCTTATTCTTATCGCATCGATAAAAAGGATGATCTACTATATAATCTCGGAAATGGTATAGTCGAGGTTATTTCTGTTAACAACCTTTCTAAACCAGAAAAATTAGGTGAAATCCCTCTAGATTTTATTGCCCAAAGAAGTATAAAGGCAAGTGGTGATTCTATTTTCCTAACAGATCTTGGTAAAGGTTTGATAGTTGTTAATGGATTAGATCCCTACAATCCATCTTATGTAACTACCTTTGATTTTGGCGGAGATATTGTTGATGTTTATGTAGAAAATGGTTTTGCTTATTTAGCTAATGCTCAAAAGGGTCTTTATATTCTTGATGTTAGCAATCCTTTAGAAACTATACTAATGGGAAACATAGAATTTCCTGGGATATCTATTATAACATCTATAGCTGTTCGGAATAATTTAGCCTATTTGATAATTAACAGTACTTACTTAGGAGTTGTTGATGTAAGTAATCCAAGCAATCCAGAAGTAGTTAATGTAATCTTATTATCAGAATACATTATTAATGTCTGTATACATAATAACTATGCCTTCCTATCAGCAGGTTATGATGGTATTTTTATTTATAATATTACAGATACTCAAAATATCTCTCTTATTAAACTAGTTTTAGAAGATGATTACCCATATAGTACTTATGTTAGGGGAAATTATGCGTTTGTAGCTGATTTAAGCGAAGGATTAACTATTCTAAATATTACTGATATCAACAATCCAACAATAACAGATTCCATTGCGAGTATGTATAATATTAGAGATGTCACTGTTTCTGGAGATTATTGCTACTTGGCTGATTTGGATTTTGGAATAAGAATCTTTGACGTTAGTAATGTATCTGATATTGTTGAGGTTGGAGATTATCAAGAATTCAATTATACCTACTGTGTTTCTGCCGAAGACGAATTCCTTTATGCTACTCATTTTGGACAAGGTTTAGTCATCTATAACTGTAGTGATCCTACTACTCCAATAGTAATTGGACAATATGATGATGGCGGAATGAGTCAAGAACTTGAGGTAGTTGATGGCATTGCTTATGTTGCATCCTTTTCACAAGGAGTAGAAATCATCATTTTAGATAATGATGGAGATAACCTGTCTGATTATTTAGAGGATACAACCTACTATACTGATACTAATAATCATGATTCAGATTCTGATGGACTAATTGATAGTGAAGAAGTGTATTACTATCTAACTGATCCAGCTGATTTTGATACCGATAATGATGGTATGGATGATGGATGGGAAGTAGAATATTCACTGAATCCTTTATCAGATGATTCTACAGATGATCCTGATACAGATAACCTTGTTAACATTGATGAATACCTAGCAAATACTAATCCAAATAATCCCGATACAGACTCTGATGGTATGCCCGATGGGTGGGAAGTAGATAATAATCTTAATCCTTTAATTGATGATTCCATTTATGATCCAGATAATGACAATTTTTACAACATAAAAGAATACAATCACAATACTGACCCCAATGATGCCGATACAGATGATGATTTGCTTGAAGACGGTAACGAGGTTTTAGGCATTTATACACCATCAAATCCTGGAGCAAATGCCACAGGTTACGTTCATACAAATCCATTAAATCCTGATTCGGATAACGATTTGTTTATTGATTCTACTGAAATTTTATACAATACAAATCCAAATGATCCCAATGATTACCCAGAAATAGATCATTCACCAACACCAACTGAAACTAATGATACTTCTCAGCTTTCGCCAGCCTTGAAAGGGATTATTAGTACTTTAGTGATTGTAAATGTTGGTACCGCAGCTTCCTTAACAGCTGTATCAATATTATTTAGACGTAAGAAAGGGTTGGGTTAAAATTCAGGGGAATTTTCCCCTTATTTTATTAATTTATGTTTGAAGCCTATTCAGTTGGCTCTTCAGTCTTCTCTTTACCTTCTTGAGCTTCATTAAGTTCTTGAACAACAGCAAGTTCCTTGATAATCATATCAGCTAGATTTTGGAAATTATCTGTTGGTTTGAAGTTTATTTTTTGCACTTGGCTAAAATTAGCCACATGTTCTACTGGAATATCTGTCCACTCATATTTTTTACTTTGAGGAAAGTCATCATTCTTTTTACATTTAGCTAACCTTACTTTCATTACTTTACTTGAATCCATTAATCGCATTATCGCATAGCCCCATTTTCCTCCTATGGAGTAGAAGCTTAGCGTTTGGTATTCACTTTTGTATTGGTTATCACTCATTGCAAATCCCTTACAAATTTTATTTTTATAATTTAGATAAATTCCATTTGAAGCTTTTTGTATCTTTTGCTGATTAGGAGATTAAATTCTTCCATTAATTCAATTTATCTGTAATATCATCTATTTATGAATCAAGTTTTAAAGTCTTATACAAAAATTTTTGATGGTAATAAAGTATTGTGCAAAATGAGTGTGGAAAATGGAATTAATTGATACAATTAAAATAAAAGCAAAACTGGAAAAAATCTTTCAATGGTTCCTAAAGCTTTCTGAAAACTATTGTGATTGGCACCCTGATCATATCAAAGCTGAATGGCAAAAAGGTAACCCATTTGAAGTTGGATCAATTCTCTACTCAGAAGAATATTTGCATGGTAAAAATCACAAAATGAAATTTCGAACGATAGAAGTGATTCCGAATAGATTAATACGATACAAAATGCTTTTCCCTGGGAATCTTATTTCTACTAGGGGAAAATTTGTTTTCGAGCCAAAAGGAGAAAGTACACTTTTTACTGCGACTCTTGATTTTCGTTTTGGTAGATTATTAACTAGATTTGCTAGTGAGCAAAAAAAGCAATTAATAAAGCATATGAAAGAAGAAGGCAAAAACCTGAAAAAAATAATTGAGAAAAATCAATAATAGTAAATGTTATTGATTCTTTTTGAAAGATGATTTAAACCTTCTTGAAAAATGCTGGTTCTAACGCTGGTTCTGTTTGTATTCGCAATCCGTGTACTATTCCTTTTTGATTTGTCTCAAAAGTAGCTAAAATTGAAATATCAAATAAATCCAGCTTGATTTCAAAAGTTTCATAATGATAATGAGTTACTTCACTTGTATGTATTCCAAGATTAACGATTAATTTATTGTTTTCAAGCTTGAACTCGAATTCTGAGTATGCTGGGTGTTGATATGTCCCAATATAATCTTCAAGTTTGTGAGAATGTTTCGTGTTCTTTATTCTTTCTTTCTCTGATTTTTCTTCTCTTTTCTTCTTATTCTCGTTTATTGAAGTCATAATCGTTTCGCCGATTGCCAAGTAATCTATTTGTTCTAGTCCTAACAACCTATCTATAATGTGATAATGAAGTATATGTCCTAGAAAACTCTCGAGTGTATTCGTTAAGATATCAATGCCTATTTTTAGGTCTGGTAGGAAACAAGCTATGTGGCAACATCCTTGATAACTACCTGCATGGTAATTTATTCTGTTTCCTCGATATGTTTCACAAATCCATCCATGTACATAACTTTGTGAATGAACTATTCTTTCTTCGGGATACAAGTTATTTAGCATTGAGCATGATCTTATGATTGTTGTTGGTAAATGAGTTTTAAGTATATTTGATTCAGATACTAGTTCTTCACCATTTATCTTTCCTTTATTTAAGTGGAAAAGTAGAAATTTTGCCATATCCTCTGCTGTTGAACTTATACTTCCCGATCCTTTCGCCAGCTTAAGATCATGATCTGTACTCTCAACGATTTCATCATTCTCTTCTTTGTATAAAGTAGCACAATCATCTTCTTTTTTTACAGCTTTCCTTGAGAAAAATGTCTTTTTCATATCTAAAGGATTTAGTATTCTCTCTTGGACAAATTCCGCATAGCCCTTTCCTGTTAATTTTTCAATTAATTCTGATGCAGAACAATAGAGAATGTTACAGTATTGAAATGTCGTTCTGAATGGTCTAGTGGTATCTAAGTACTGTATTTTATCCATATAGGTTATTTCTGGTTCAAAACCAAACGAAATCGTGTCCAGGTAATGCTGTTCTATGCCCTAGAATATCTTGAATGGTTACATTCTCATTTATGTATGAATCTTTGAATTTAAATTCTGAGCAGTAGTTTTTTACTGGTTTATCCCATTCAAGTAAGCCGTCTTCTACTAACATTGCTATGGCTGTTGATGTAAACGATTTTGTTGAAGAACCTATTGGGAATACTGTATCCTTTATCGTTTTTTCTTGCTTCTTCAAATCGCGAAAACCAAATCCCTTGGAATAAATGATCTCATTATCAACAACTATAGAAATCCCTAAACCAAGAACTTTTCTTTTAACTATCGCTTCTTCGAGATAGGTATCAAGCCCGTCTAATCTTTCTTTTGCAATTTGCAAATTGAATGTTTTCATCATCTAATATCATCTCTACTTTAGTAGATTATCTTTCTTTAAAAAGCAGATTCACTATATGAGGTCACATTTTGTTACCTTTGCACCAACTAAATTCAATACAAAAAAGTTTATTTTTCTCAAAAAAAGTAATGAAACAACTAGAGTATTTGTCTGGTTTGGGATTTAGATGAAAAAAACATCAAAATTACTGAATGGGATATTTAGAAACAAAAACGGTTTTTGCTTGTGGACTATAAGCATTTTTTATGAATTGTTTAGAATTTTCATCTTACGTGATGCTAATGAAGATGTTGCCCATTGTTGTTGTAACTGCTGTTGTGATGCTTTTTGTCAAGACTCTTGTGGTAGAAGAAGGTCTTGTATACGATGTAGTTGAATCATCTAAAGCATTTTCTTTTTTCAAGAAGTTTTTTCAATGCAAATACTAACTTTGATTTATGATACAGAGTATACTGACAGAAAAAAAGCTCTTTATTTATTCCAATTCTTTCTGGTTAATTGTATCTAGCTTTATAACTGGTTCGCTGTCTTTTGCCCTTGTTTTTCTCTTTCCTCAAGAAACAGCTCTAAAAACTGTTCTAGCAGCTTTTCTCAGTTTCATTTGGGTTTCAGGTGTGTTTATTTTTAGCAAGAAGGGTATCATGGACAGATATGAACAATTCATTCACAAAAATAAGGTTGATTTCGTTAACCTTTCTTTCCTTTCCCTTATTCTTCCTTTCTTTCTTATTTCTATTATTGGTGAAACACTAACTGCTAGTACAATTACTATTTTCCTTACTTGGTATATTCTACCAATCTCACTCATGATTATTGGTTTAACTATCTCCCCCTCAAACCCTAATCGCTCAATTTTTATTATTATTAGTGCTCTTTTGCTTTGGATTGGTTTTGATCATCGACATACTATGGTTCTCTTTGACAGCTATCAAGACCTCGGTTACAATTTAACGACTCTCTGGGTTGTTCAGCTCCTGCTTATCATCTATGCTCCTTTTAATCAAAAAGAGACTAATAAAGTGAACTCCAAACCAACTATTGCAAGTATAAAATACTCCTTCTTAATGATACCATTATTGCTAGTTGTTATAACTCCCATTGGTCTAGCTACTGGTTTTCTCTACTGGAATGTTGATACTACTACTGAACCTTGGATGAAAACGCTGGTTTTTATTGCCATTTACCTTACTATTGCTCTTCCTGAGGAATTCATTTTTCGAGGAGTGGTCCTTAATGAATTAGATAAGAAATTCAAAGATCCTCATACTAAACGTTACACGCTTCTTTTTGTCTCTTTCATCTTTGGTCTTTCTCATTGGAACAACACTTCTCCAGAGTACGTCTGGTACTACATTCTTTTTGCTACATGTGCAGGAATAGCTTATGGCTATGTTTGGCGTAAAAGTGGTTTATTTGGAGCAGCATTTCTGCACGCTGCTGTTGATTGGGTCTGGCAATTTTACCTTCAATGAGAAGTTATAAAAAAAGTGCTCAGAAAACAATTTAATCTTTCATTTCAAAGATGTTATTCTTTATTGTTCTAGCATCCTCACAGTTTCTTTGATTATTTTACCATTCATTTTTATTAGACCATATTTGATTGACATATTCTTTGGCAAGATGCAAGTTGCTTTGATTTCTTTTGCGAGTTTCTGAGCTCTTCTTAATTGCTCTGTTTCTGAACCATATAAGCTAGTATTGGCTCCATCCTTTATAGATTGCAAATAAGCATAACATTGTTCTGTTGACATGTTAACAACATTAGCTATACTTTTGCTTATTCGTTGAATTTTGTAGTCTAACATTTGTTGTATCTTTTGTATCAGAACTCTATTATTTGACTGGTCAAATAGGTCAATACTTGGTTCTAAAACTAATACTTCTTTTACTGTTTCTCCCTTTCTGTAGCTGAAAATTAACAAACCATTAATCAGATTACTGTCTAGTTGAACAATTGACATGCCAACAGTTGATTGAATGTTTGTGCTCCCATCAAATAATCTCCCTTGTTCATCAGTATTAGCTAACAATCCTTCTTGACTAATGTATGGTTGAGTTATTACTAATCTTTCATTTGGTATTTGTTCTCTTGCTTCATCGTTGGGCAGTATTTGCCCCAAACGAGTTTCAAAAGCAAATATCTTCTGTAATTTTTCCAGTTGCTTTATTTCCCAATTAGCGTGCTGTCCTATACCACCAAGGTTGTTTAGATCATAAAGAGTTAGTCTACTAAGATAATAATCAATTTGCTCTAGTGTTAGATTGTTTTCTTCTAGTAACTCCTTTTTTATTTGTGGGAGGATTTTTTCTATGCTCATCATTCCACATCCTGTATATCCTTGATTTCCTAGTGTTCCATGATCAGCTACAACCAACCGAATAGTATCAAAATGCTTCATAACTTCAACAAAGAACAGAATTGCTGCAAGAATAAATGAAGATTCATCATCACGGGGGAAAATACTAGCACCAGGTACTCGAAAAGACAAAAACTGAGGTCGAGGAGCTATTCGTTCATCAATACAAGTAATGCTTATTGTTAGTTTCTTTAATCGACTCTTTATTGCTTGTCTTCTACCTACCAGTAGCATGACACTCCTGCTTAAGAGCTATTTCACATCGGTAGATTAATACCTTTGCATCTCCTAAACCAATGAAATCGAGAAAAAATAGACTGATTTTTCGATAAAAATCCTTATTATTTCTAAACCTCTTTGTTAATTGTTTTTCAAATATGGGAGGAAAAGAATTTTGATTAAAAGAATAATCGTTTTTTGTAAGTTATGTAACCAGAGTTCTTTAAAGTCTAACCCTAATACATTAGTTATATATTGCAAAATTGCTTTGCCTCCTTCATAAAAGTCGAAATATTCGTCAATCATTATTTGGTCTCATATCTCTCTCATTACCTTTTCTATAAAAAGAACTAAACGAGTTGTAAGGTTTACTTACACCCATTTTCAACTAGCTACTGTAAGTTATAAAACTCAAGTGTATCACTCGCATAGATTTCTATTCCTGCTTTTCAAAGGATGAGACCTATGAGTTTAGCAGAATGACTATATTTTCCTGTTAAAAACACTTATAGCTCATCTGCTTCTTGGTCGTAATAATTGGTAAGATAATAGCATTTGAGAAATCGCATTTCCAATGGTGCTGCAGAATTATCGCTTTGATATAGTACTGCAGAGAGAAAAATATTGTTATCATCTTCCATGGCTAATTTCAGCTCGTAAATTAGTTCAATTTGGTAGGAGTATTTTGCTAAAGTCCTAACCAACAGAAATATGTGATGGTGATTGAACCAGCTAATGTCTTTAATGCAATCATACTACATTCTTTTGAGGTAATGTTTGATCTTTTATTTAATTAGCAATTTGAGAACAAGGGTTTTTTTTCATAAAAAAATGGGCAAATCACAGAAATATTAAGAATCAGAAGACTTTAATTAAAACATATTATTAAACTCTTGTTAACTATTCAGGTTCATAACTATGTCAGCAATCAATATTTTATGGATTAGTTTAACTTGTATTGGTTCCTATCTAATAGGATCAATACCTTTCACAGTTTTGTTTGGTCGATTATTCAAAGGTGATGATCTCAGGAAACATCACACTGGAAATCCCGGAGGATTTAATGCTATCAGAACCTTTGGTCTACCAATAGGCTTAACCGCTTTATTTCTTGATATCCTTAAAGGATTTATAACAATTCTAGTCATTGACCAAATTTACTCACGACCATATTTTGTAAATGAAAATGGATCAAACCTCTTTTTTACAAGTATGTGTATTATTGGACCAGCTCTAGCTATATTAGGTCATAATTATTCTATATACATAAATTTTAGTGGTGGGCAAGGATTGTCAGTTTTTATGGGAGCATTGTTTTATGTGAATCCTATTGTCTTTGCTTTCTATGCAATTACATATATTTTACTTGTTGCTGTTTTGAAATTATCAAATAGAATTGCTGGTCTAATTGTCGTTATATTATGTATACCAGATGGACTCTTCCTCCCTCTTGCACCTCCATGGGCTCACATCCTTAACGATTGGGTAGCAGGTGGAAGTGGTTTTCTCTATGTTACTCAAGGTCTAGTTGTTTTAGCAATGAGTTTAGTGTTACTTTCTTCAATGCTAAAAAATGTAATCGTTAAATCAAAGATCGGTATAGAAAAAATGACAGAAGTAGGTTAAATATAAGGAGTCTTTACTCCTCACATTTAATTTTTACCTACTGATTACTTAAATAACCACTTCTCATCCCAATTGCCAATATAACTAATGCAAATTGTTTTTGGACCAGTATAGACACCTAAAATTGAGCCAGCTAAACCATAGTGGATTTGAATGCCATTACTATTGTTCTCATTCATTACATTATAGACTTCTTGAGCTGTTTCATGATGATTAATATGAGTTATAAAAACATCATTTGTTTCACAATGTTCAAGGATTTTTTTACCGAAAGTTTTCAATCCTTCTGTTAGTTTTTTGTTTCCTTTAAATGATCCAACAGGAGTAATAACCGCATCCTTCAGTTGAACAACTGGTATAACATTAAAAGCTAAACCCATTAGTTTTTTAGCTCGACCTATTCGTCCACCTTTATACAAGTAATCCAAATCATTCATGACTAAAATAGTTCTAACTCTTGGATTGATTGATTCTAGTCTATTAAGAATTTCTTCCTTACTTTTTCCTTCTTTGGCCATTTTTGCTGCTTCTAAAGCTTGGATACCTGTACCAACCATTGTATGTTTGGAATCAAAGATCGTAATATCTTTATCAGGATATTTAGTATTAGCTACAGTTCGAGCTACCTGAACAACACCTGATAATCCTGTACTTAAAAGAATGACAATTAAGGTATCAGCTATCTTTAATGCTTCATCAAAAACTCCTGCAATTTCACCAGGAGAAGGCATAGAAGTTTTTGGAAATGTTTCTTTTGTGGACTTTGCTAACTTGGCAACAAACTCATCTACACTTAACGTGCTCTTTTCGTTATGCCAAATTCTATATACCTCATTACCAAAAAAAATACGATAGGGTATAGTTGATATTTCATATTCATCGATAATTGCTTGCGAGAGATCACAAACACCATCAGTTACAATAGCTACTTTTCTCATAGCAAATAAAACACCATATAGATTCTAATAGTTGGAAATCAAGCTAAGCTTGTTCTGAATAAGTAGAATGTAGGTACCTATTTATATCTAACTCATAACGCTTCAACAACATTATGTATAAATAAGTGTTTTAGTAAAGGTGCTGAAAATGAGCGAATGATTCACTTAGTGATTACATGAGTAAGAAATAAAAGGAAACAAATTATGAAGTGATTAATCTAAAATTATATTTCACCAATTTCTAACGATTTGATAAATATGCAAGCTATAGACATATTATGGATTACTCTAACTTGTTTAGGGTCATATTTATTTGGCTCTATACCTTTTTCTGTTTGGATAGGACGTTTAGCTAAAGGTATAGATTTACGTGAGCATAATACTGGCAATCCAGGTGCAGTTAATTCCATCAAGACTTTTGGTGTTGCAATAGGTTTGCCAATCATGCTACTTGATATTTTCAAAGGTTCCCTTACAATTTTCTTAATTGATAAGATCTATTCACTTCCACATTTTGTGTCTTTAGATGGTAGAAATCCATTATACACAATCATGTCTATTTCAGGACCGGCTCTCGCTATCTTAGGTCATAACTACCCCATTTGGTTAGGATTTAAAGGTGGGCAAGGAATGGGTGTTTTCATGGGTGCTTTATTGTATATGAATCCACTAGTCTACATGGCATGTGGGATTGGTCTCATTATACCTGCAGGATTGTTTAAGAAATCAGGCAGAGTATCAGGTGCAATTGGCGTTCTATTGAGTATACCCGCAGCTTTATTTATTCCATTTTGCCCTCCTTGGGGTGGTATTCATTCAGATTGGGTATTAGGAATAAATGGTTTTGTCCATTTAACACAAGGGTTATTAGTTGCAGTAATGGTTTTGGCATTGTTTTCATCAGTGTTGAAAAATATCTTCACTAAGTCAAGCATTGGTTCAACTAATTGGTTTACAAAAAATAGCTGAAGTAGGTTAAAGAAATTTGGAGTGTTAACTCTAAATATTGACTTCTTTACCTACTCAATTTTTGAGATTGTCGATGATTCTATAGATTACTTCATCAACCAACTTTTGTCAAAGTTACCAATATAGCTTATACATATTGATTTAGGACCTGTATAGACTCCCATAATAGGGCTTGCTTCAGAATAATGTATATTTACACCATTGCTGTTTGTTTCTTTCATCGTTTTGTACATTTTTTGAGTAATTTCGTGGTGATTAATGTGTGTTATAATAACATCATTTGTTTCACATTGGTCCATAATTTTTGCACAAAAAGCATTTAGGTTTTCTGAAAGAGCATTATTTCCTTTAAATGCCTTTAGTGGGTTAATTATTCCATCTTGCATGTGAACTGTTGGTATAACATTAAATGCAGAGCCTAGCAATTTCTTAGCTCGACCAATCCTTCCTCCTTTGTACAAGTAATTCAAATCATTCATAACAAATATAGTTCGTACTCGAGGATTAAGTGATTTCAGTCTAGCAAGGATTTCCTCTTTGCTTTTTCCTGCTTTTGCCATTTTAGCTGCTTCAAGAGCTTGGATACCTGTACCTGACATTGTGTGTTTTGAGTCAAAGATAGTTATATCTTTATCAGGAAATATAGTTTTAGCAGCATTTTGAGCAGCTTGAACTATCCCAGACATTGCTGCACTTAAAAATATGCCAATTATTGAGTCAGCTTTTTTAAGTGCTTCTTCGTACGCTAAGGCAATTTCACCAGGAGAAGGAATAGAAGTTTTAGGAAAATTATCCTTTGTAGTTGTAGCGAGTTTAGAACAAAATTCTTCCAAACTTATCGTGCTTTTTTCATTATACCAGGTTCTATACACCTCATCACCAAAAAAAATTCGAAAAGGTGCAGAAGTAATATCATATTCATCGATCATTGCTTGTGAAATGTCACAAACACCATCGGTTACTATAGCTACTTTGTTCATATAGCGTAAAGCTCCATATAGATAGTAATAGTTAGAAATCAAGCAAAGCTTGTTCTGTATATGAAAAAAAGTGAATGACTATTTATATCTAGCTTAGAGTGCTTCGACAATAATATGTTTAGGTATTTATTTAATCAAAACTATTTTTCTTCACTGTTATTATCTTCTAAATCTCCTTCCCACAGTTTTTGCATTTCCTCGTTTGTTCTAAGTAAATCTTGAAGTCTGCCTTGAGCGTCTATTTTACCATTCTTTAGAACTATAACAATGTCTGCTCTCTTAAGTGCCATAGGACGGTGAGAAACAGCTAAACAAGTGATTTCTGCACCACTTGAGAACATTCGTTCCCAAAGTTTGTGCTCTGTTTCGACATCAAGTGCACTTGATAAATCATCAAACACAAGTAGTTCAGGTTTTCGAATGAACATTCTAGCAGCAGCTAATCGTTGCTTTTGTCCTCCGGAAAGCCTTACTCCTTTCGGTCCAACGATTGTGTCATAGTTTTCTACAAAACCATTAACTTCCCGTTCAAAAACTGCTAACTCCACTGCCTTATCTATATCAGCAGTTTCTTCTAAAATATTAAGCATGATATTGTTTTTCAGTGAATCACTGAACAAGTAAGGTATTTGTGGTGTATATGCTGCTCTAGGAGGAATCATAAATTGATCTGGATCTGTGACTAATTCACCATTCCAAGTAATATCTCCTTGATCTTTTTGGACTAATCCTAAAATTGCTCTGAGTAATGTTGTTTTTCCTGAACCTATTCTTCCTGTTACTACAGTAACAGAACCTCGAGGGATTTCAATGTCAATATCTGAAATTCCCTTATCAGTTCCAGGATAGCTAAATGATAAATTCTTAGCTGATAAGAGAGCTATCTTATCTTTTTCCGATCGAAGGATCGGTTGATACGGAGGATAATCTATCCATTCATATATTGGTCCTGATTCAACGATTTCTTCAGCATTAACTGTTTCTTCTTGGTTTTGAATTAGCTTTAGCATTCGTTCATAGGATACTTTTGCTTGCTGGTATACTGGTATCATATCTCCCAACATCCACAAGAAATCACCTATCCACCACAACTGTGTTTGAAAGAAGTATAGATTACCAACTGTAAATGTTCCAATATTCATAGCTGGTCCTATTAGCAAGAGGATTGTTCCCATTCCTAGAGATATTGAAAATAGATATATTGAATCAATAATCGCAATGAATACCATTTCTTTTACAATTGCTTTCTTTCTTGTTTGGCATTTAGTATCAAAATAGTTCAAGATATTCTCTTCTTTACAAGTAACTTTGAATGTTTGAATTGATCCGAATATTTTCCCAAGAGTATCTGTTACTTCTGCAGTAGCTCTTCTTCGCTTCTTCCTTAATTTATCAATTCGTCTTCTAGCTGTTAATCCTACTGCTAATATAAGCATAAATGGTACGAATATCAGACTTGTTGCTTTCCAGCTTATGTAAAACATATAGCTTAGAGTTATTCCAGTATAAACAACAAAACCAAATCTTATTGACAGCGTATAAGACAACCTTACTGCATTATCGACATCGCCTCTAAATCTCGAGATTGCCTCTCCAGAAGTATCTGGGAGTGCTTGAGCACCCGGTTTTCTAAGTAATCCTCTCATAATGTTTCTTCTAAGCAACACTTGGCCTGAAATGTAGAACAACCAGAAGAGGATATCTAACAATGATCCAAATAGAAATGTCGCTAGGAATGTAAAAGGTATTATAATGAATAATGTCTTAATGTCTAGACTGAAGAAAGTATCTTCTCCAATTAGAGTATCAATTATTTCTTGAACACCAAAACTAATACCAAATCTACCAAGCAACCATAATAAGGTCGAAATGAAGGTTCCAATAAAGTAACCTATTCTAAATCTGATTAGTTTACCTGCTTGGTTCCAAACTTTCAAGTCAAGACCTCCTGTATTCCTTGCTGTAACAATTTCGAGAAATGAGAGTTTGGATTCTTGACTAGCTCTGCTCTGGAACCATATTCAACAATTTCTCCCTTCTCTAAAATTAGAATGTCATCAACTTTCTGCAAGGTTGCTAATCTATGAGCAATAATTATTGCACTTCTTCCTTCCAGCAATTTTTCCAAAGCTAAATCAACTTGTTTTTCAGTTGCAGGATCTAACCTTGATGATGCTTCGTCTAGAATGACTAGTTTGGGATTCTTAAGAAATGCTCGAGTTAAAGCCAAGAGTTGTTCTTCACCAGCTGATAACCCGAGATCTTCTGAAAAGATTACCGTTTCCAAACCTTTTGGCAATTGATCATACCATTTCTTTAGTCCTAAATCTTCTAATACACGAAGTACTTGTTCATCTGTCATATCGTAATCGAAAAAGGTAATATTATCTTTTATTGATGCTTTAAACAGCTCTACTTCTTGGGTAACATAAGCAACGTTTTTCCTAAGTTCACTTAATGGGAATTTCTTTGAGTTTAGTCCATTTATTTTGATTTTTCCATTGTTTGGATCATATAATCTAAAAATCAATCTTGCTATGGTTGTTTTTCCACTCCCTGTTCGACCAACCAACCCTAGTTTCTTTCCAGGCTCAATATTGAAATTGATGTTCTTTAGAACTAATTCCTCAGAATAGCCAAAATCCAGGGTATCAAATTCAAGATTTATGTCTTCATCTGGGAATAGTAAATTACCCTCATCAGTAATTTCTGATTTAATATCAAACCATTCTTTAATTCTATCAATATTCGCTAACGAATTTTGCATTTGTTCTAGTTGCCACAGTATTAATCGTAGTGGTCTTAATATGTTATTTCCATAGGAAAGGAGCAAAAACAATACTCCGCCATCTATTCCAAGACGATCTGCTAGAAAGTAACTCGCTACTAAAATTCCTATATTGAGTAATGCACCCATTAGGATGTTCACTGCATAATAAACCCTTGAAACAATCATTGCTTTGCTTTTATTTCTGAAATCTGTTTGAGCGCTTTCATGAAATCGTCTCATTAAGAACTCATCTGCGCCATTTGCTCGAATATCCTCAAACCCAGAGATATTTTCTTCTATTACTCCAAAAAGGGCAGTAGTTGATTCTCGTACTTTTTTCCAAAGTGGTGAAGCAACCTTTCTGACTAAATACAAAGCTACCAGAGCAATAATCGTAAATCCTAAAAAGATTAACCCATATATCCAGCTCTCAATAAAAACTGCAATTAAAATTCCAGCTAATAGTAAGAAACTACCTAAAAAATGGATAATGAATGTGCTGAAAAATTCTGAGAGAGTTGAAGCATCACCATCAATTCGCTCAATCATTTCCCCTGTTTTTCTCTGATTGTGAAACTTCATATCAAGATTAATACAGTGTCTTGTTAGATCAATACGTAAATCATTTGTTGTTGACCAAGCTAAATTTTGACTTATCCATCTTATTATTACAAATAATACTCTATGAATTAGATTTACGATAATGTACACTATTGAAGCTATTAGTATAAGTCTGGTATTTAATACTGGTTCGTTGACTGCTTCGATATAGTAACGAATGATTTGAGGATTAAGAATGTCTATGCCACTGAGGATTAATAACAGCACAGCTAGGAGCATAACCTGAGGAAGGTAGGGATTCATGTATTTTTTGAGTAGAGAAACTGTGTACTTTAATGAGGGCGTTACAATCACTCCCTTCCGAATAGACAAATATCTTACTACTAATAGTTTAGTATTACTCATAGATAAAGGGGGTTTTGAGTAGTTAGCAGAATTCTTTAATGTTTAGTTGTGAGATAACATATAATTGATATTACAAGAAAGAAGAATTTGGATGAGGAAATATGGCAGAAGAACTCTGACAGCATTCGATTGATTAGCTATGGGTTGTTTATCCTTTGTTCTCGAATGAAAGGGAAATATAATGCTTTAATTGTTAACACAATTTTTCAGATATCATCAAATCCACAGATGATTGCTGTGAGCATCTGTAAAGATAATTACACTCATGAATTTATTATGAAAAGTAAAGTCTTCACTGCATCTGGTCTTTCAACAGAAACTCCTTTGAAGTTTATTGGTCGATTCGGTTTTAAATTAGGAAAGGATTTTGATAAATTCAAAGACCCACTCAAATATGAAAAATTCATTACTGGCATGCCTATCATCTATGATTATTCTTTAGGATATCTAGAAGCAGTTGTAAAGGAATCTGTTGATTGTGGAACTCATACACTCTTCATTGCTAAAGTTGTTGGTGGAAAAATCCTTAGTGATGGTGAACCATTAACTTATGCTTACTATAAAAAGCATCTGAAAGGCAAAGCTCCAAAAAATTCTCCAACATACTATGGTGGAATTGAACTTCAAAAGGCTAAATCATGAAATTCTTAACGCAAATTCAATCTCTTGATACAGATCACTTGCATCAATAACTGCTTGAATGGTCTTCAATCGTTTTAGTAAATCTTCTGGGGTTTTTTCTTGTGATACCGGTTCTTTGTTATTTAACCATTCAACTTTTCTTCGAAATGCTGTATCATTATAGATTTTCATTTCATCATAAGTAGCTGGACCAGTAATCCTACCAATAAAGAACCCTTTTTCTGTTTGAACTAAAACATAATGCTCGAGAGCCATCTCTCGAATAAATCGCCATAAATCCCCAGCAACTTGCCCAGCTCTCCTTTTATGTTCCTCCAACGGAAAGTACTGTTTCTGTACTTTTTCTCGAAAGTCTTCTTTTGTTAAGGATTCGTCTAACAACCCTTCTACTTTTGACCAACCAATCATAATCTCATTTTCTTGGAGCATTTTTGATTCTGAACCAGAAATCTTCACAACAAAAGCTTTTCGAGCAGCTGCTGTATAAATACTAGTATCATCAGAGCTAATTATTATCCCTCATTTGAATTTACCGTTTAGGTGTTTCATTATTATCTTAGATAGTAAAAAATCTTGTCTTTATTAAAAGGGAACTAAAATCAATAGTTCCTTTTAAGGTAAGTGCAATAATTTTTTATCATCTATTATCTAATGTATCTTTTATACAGTTATTTTATGGTTGAATTAAAAATGAAAATTAGTAATAAACAATTTTTAATTTCCTTATTCCTAATCATTATTCTCCCTTTAACAACTTGTTTAACAATGACTAATTCAACGAATGCAGTAGTTCCTTCATATGGAGGAATTACAAAAATGGCAAATGAAATCTTTGTAGAAGACTTTACAAATGATACTTACATGGATGCTGGAGAAACAGATGCTTGGGGATGGGGAACTGGAACAATTACAAATACAAGAAACTTTTCTTGGTCGCAATTGGACTATTTTGAAACTGAAGATCCAGTAGTTGATCTAGATGTTCAAGGCAAAAAAGCCTATGCGAGTGTGTATAACACAACAGCTGGTATTGATTCACTTACAATTCTGAATCTTGAAAATTCATCAGATATTAAAAAAACAGGTGGAGAAAATTCATGGATTAATACGTTGGCTGTAGAAGCTAATGGAGATTATCTCTATGCTGGACAAGTATCAGTTGTTGGTTATTCCATTGTTGTTTTTGATATCTCTGATCCTTTCAATCCAACAAATCCAAATGGGTGGGGATTGCTAGATGGAGCTATCACCGATATAGAAGCAAATGGGCATTTAATTTACTTTGTAAACTATAATGCTACTGGTGGAAAATCTTTACGAATTCTTAATACTGAAGATCCCTTGTTTCTAGATTTAGTGACTTGTGATTGGGGTTCAAATAAAGCTTTAGGACTTGCTGTTCAAGGACAAATCGTTTACGTTGCAGCTAGCGATGAGGGATTCTACGTTTTAAACGCTACTAACAAACACCATCCTGTTGAGAGTGATCATTTAGCATTATCTGGTAACGTTACTGATGTTATTGTTGATGGTGGTATAGCTTATGTTGCAGCAGGGGATGCAGGTGTATTTACTATTGATGTAAGAGATCCTACTAACATAGCAATATTGGGACAATATGATACTCCAGGAAATGCTATAGATTTGGTCTTACAAGGTAAAACTTTGTTTGTCGCAGACGGACTTGGTGGTGTACTAGTTTTAGATGTTGCTGATCCGAATAATCCTTCATATGTTTCTGATAGTTCACTACAGTATACTTACTGTGTGGAACTCTATGGAGGAATCCTAGTAGTAGGTACAGAAGAAGGTGTCTACACTTTCAACATTTGCGCTGGTTTAGGAGTGACAAATCTGAAGCACTATGCTTACGAAAATACCTTTTCAGACCTACAAGTTTGGGATGTCAGAGTTAAAGGAGATATCGCTTATATTGCTGGAGGTCCTGATGGATTTTATACATTAAATGTACAAGATCCAAACAATCCGATTCTTCTTGATCACTTTACAATAGCTCCATCTGAAAGTTTTAAGAAACTAGATGTTGATGGAAATTTCGCTCACTGTGTTGATGACAGTGGTATCTATCTCTTTGATATTTCAGATCCCTCCGATATTGAATTTAGGAGCTTTACTATTGGAGGATTATTAGAAGATATGTTCTCTATAGGCGAATTGGAGTTCGTATCCTTTACAACAGGTTTTGCTATATTAAATATCTCTAATCCATATGTCCCTGTTGTTCTTTCGAATAATTTTATTGGTACTGCGAATCTTACTGCTATTTGGGTACAAGGAGTGCATTTGTACGTGGTAGATAATATACCAGGTGGTCCAATAGTAAATAGTCTCTATATCTATGACATTACCAATCTCGCTGCTCCTGTTTTTATAGGATCAGCAAGTGTAGATGCCCAATTCAATGATATATATGTTGATGGTGATGTGGCGTATACAGCAGATAAAGCATGGATGATACTTTACAATGTTACTAATCCAGTTGGTCCCTATTTCACTACTTTCACTTTTGGAAATTCTCTTGGTGTTTGGGGATTTGGTCCTTACTGTCTCAGTGCAGATTCGGATGAGGGTGTGTCAATGGTCAATTGTAATAATCCATATGCTATTGATCCCAGAATGAGCATCTATCCAAATGCTACAAATGCGTTACAAGTAACAACTCATGGGGATTACACTTACGTAGCTAACAAAACAAGTTTGGTTATTCTCCGTCACTTTGAAAGCGCAGGAGATACTTATATTGCTGATACAACAACTGCTCAATCTTTGAAGGTTAATGTTCCCGGTTTAGTTTCTGAAGCAACTCTTGATGTTGGACATTACGTTCCAGCTGGAACTACTGTTGAATATTCCATGTCTGTAGACGGTGGAACAACTTGGGAAGTTGTAACTCTAGGAGTAGCTCATGTCTTCAATGATTCAGGTTATGATTTACGTTGGCGCGTAGTCATTACTGGTCCAAAAGATCGCAGTGTTCACATTTATGCTATGTCAATAGATTATACTATTAATTATTCACCTTCTATTCCTACACTTACTGCATTAGGTGCTGAGAAGTTCACTGGTATTTTCAAGTTAGAATGGAGTGAAAGTAACGATACTGACGATAATGTTGACCATTATGAACTTCAAATAAGTGATTCGAATACATTTGGTACTATTCTAAAGAATATGACTGCACAAGGAACTAGTAAATCGGTATTCGGTTTAGGCAAAGGAACATTCTTCTTCCGGGTACGGGCTGTTGACAATTATGGTGTAGTAAGCGATTGGAGCAATGTTGAATCAACAACTGTTAAACTAGCTACTTTATGGATTGGTCTTATTATAGGCGGAGGATTACTAGTAATAGTGGTCTTAATAGTAGTTATTTCTCTGGTCGTTCGTCGGAAGAAAAGAACTCCAACAAGATAATTTTACACAAAGATGCATTCTTAGCATCTTTTTTCTTTTATTTTAACCATTGTTTTGATCTCTACGAAAGCCTTTTATCTTTTATCACCCATCGTATCTTTTATAAAATTAAATTGAGAGTAATACAATTATGAATTCTAAAGCATTATTGAAGTGCTTTGCACTTTTTGTCATTTTACTATTTCCTATAACCATGGTGTTATTTTTACCTGCAAGTGCTATTTCTGATAATTACAGTAACTTCCTAAATGTAAAAAGTTCTGATACCTTTACTGAGGATTTTACTACAACAACCTTTAGAGATGGCGGTGCTACAGATGCTTATGGTTGGGGATCTGGTACTGTTTTAAAACCAAGAAATTATACTTGGGAATTATTGGATTTCTTGGCTACTCCTAATCCAGTAACTGGATTGGAAGTACAAGGAAGGAAAGCATACATTGCATGTCTAGATTATGCAAGTCCAATAGATGACTTAAAAATAATTGATTTAAGTGACATGTATAACCTACAAGTTACAGACACAATGAACATTTATAGTGGGACTATGACTATAGATGTAGATGGCGACGTTATTTATGTAGGAAAGGATTTTGCTATAACTCCAGCACAATTTCTTATGACATATGATGCTACGGATCCATACAATATTGGATGGTATGATAATATAGTTACTAGTGGACTAGTAACCGATATCGATGCTGAGGGGAATTTAGTTTACTTTACAGAATATGGAGCATCTGATGGTAAATCAATTGGAGTACTTGACGCTGAAGATCCTGCTAATTTGGTGAACATAAATAATAATTGGACATCAGATCAAGCATTGGGATTAGAAGTTGAAGGAGATATTGCTTATGTTGCTGCTAGTTTTGAAGGATTCTATGTTCTTAATATTGCCAATAAGCATAGATCATTTGAATATGGATTTGTTGATACTCCAGGAAATGCTACTGATGTTATCGTTGATGGTGGATTAGCATATCTTGCAGATGGTTCTGAAGGTGTGCATGTAATTGATGTTAGAAATCCTAACAATCCTACGATAGTAGGTAGCTATAATACTCCTGGCAATGCAAGACGTCTGGTAAAACAAGGAAATACTCTTTTCGTTGCAGATGGTACTGGTGGTGTTCAAGTATTAGATGTTGCAGACCCGTCTAATCCACTATTCGTAACTGAGATGCAACCACTTCCTTATGTTTATGACTTAGACCTTTATGGTGGAGATTTAGTTGTAGGCACAGCTAGTGGTGTATATACTTATCATATTGGTTTTGTTGGTGACTTTTCAAGTATGTGGTATGATAATCCATTTTCAACACTAAATGCTACAGATGTTCGAGTTCAAGGAAATATTGCTTACGTTGTTGGTGGTTCAGACGGATTATATACTTTAGATGTTAGTAATCCAAATTACCCAATCTTGCTGGACCAAATTGTCGAAGGAGTTGATCCCTACTACCGAAAGCTAGATGTTCGAGGAAACTATGCATACGTTGCTGATTATGGACTTCCTAGTGGTGGTTTGCGTATCTATGATGTCAGTGATCCCACAAATATCCAATTGATGGACAATATTGTTCTTACATATGCCTACTGATGTTGTCGTTTCAGGTGACATGGCTTACGTGGCTGATGGACCTTATGGTATTTATATCTTTAATATAACTGACCCATACAACATTCCTGGAGTCTATAGTTTCTTTGACATCTTTACTAATGTGACTGCTCTTTGGGTTCAAGGTCCTAATTTATATGTAGTGGAAAATATCGCTGGTGGTCCCATAACAACATGTCTTTACGTTTATGATATTTCAGATATTGCTAATGAAATCTTAGTAGGATCAGAATCAGTAGATGCCCAATTTTATGATATATTTGTAGATGGTGATATAGCCTATACATCCGATAAAGATTGGATGATAGTTTATAATTTATCAGATCCTACTAATCCATTCTTCCCTCCTTTTGCTTGGACAAATGGTGAATCTTATGGTGCATGGGGATTTGGTCCCTATTGTATTAGTGCAGATTCTTTTGAGGGGGTATCTTTAGTTAATAACACTGATGTTAATTTTGCCCCAATAATCAGCACTTATTCAGATGCTACAAGTGCATTGCAAGTTTCAACGCATGGTGATTACACGTATGTTGCAAACAAAACCTCTTTGATTATTTTGCGTCATTTTGAGAGTGCTGGAGCAACCTTCATTCCAGGAACTCAAATAGCACAATCTACTGAAATTGATTCCACAGATTTGATGATTTATAATGCAACACTTGATTCTGTTGACTTTATTCCTGATGGTTCCAACATTAATTATCTCATGTCAGCTGATGCTGGTACTCATTGGGAAGCAGTCATTCCTGGCGTTAAACACATATTCGCAAATCCTGGCAACGATCTTCGCTGGCATGCAGTAATAGCTGGACCAAGCGATCGAAGTTCTCATATTTATGAGATAGAAATTGATTATGATTACAACGAACCTCCAAGTGAACCTACACTTTCTGACCCTGGAGATGTAAGTGAGGTAAGCAGTGTAATGATAAACTGGACTGCAAGCACAGACGATGGAACAATTGATCATTATGAACTACAAGTTGATAATGAAACATCCTTTGCTACACCATTTGATAGTTGGAATACATCTGACCTTTCACAAGTAGTTTCTGATTTAACGAGTGGAACATACTATTTCAGAGTTCGAGCGGTTGACAATTATGGATTACCAGGTTCTTGGAGTGATATTGTAGACCTTGATATAGATATCTCAGCAATTAATATACCTTGGTGGGCTTATGTCATTGCTGGTGGTGGACTTCTATTAATAATAGCAATTGTTGTTGTGATAGTTGTCGTAAGAAAACGCAAGGTAGTAACAAGATAGTAAAACATGAGACGTTAGATAACGTCTCCATTTCTTTCTTTTTTTCTCAAATCTAATTTTTCAAAAAAAATTTGTGCTATATTAGATATTAAGATGTCCTTTTTCGATACTCTTTTATTATAAATCATTTGTCTGTTTATTATCATATATTTTTATATATATGAGGGTTTAAAATGGATTCATTAAGGATAAGATTTTTTTCTCACTTTGTGGGTGCTAAGCTTATTCTCGCTCACAAGTATCTTTGTTCCTTCTTTGACTGGAACGCAAAATTTTTTTACTAATAGCGAATTCTCAAAAAAGAGCTTTGGTGCCTTTGCTGAGGATTTCGAAGACACAACCTATTTAGACGGTGCGAGCACCGCTTTTGGGTGGGGGACAGGAACAGTTACTAATGAACGTGATTTTTCCTGGGATATCTTAGATCACTATTATACCGAATCACCAGTTGTTGATGTAGAAGTTCAAGGTAGAAAAGCTTACTTAGGGCTGTACAATACATCTCAAACTGATGCAGTCACCATTCTAAATATCAATGACCTTTCCGACATTAAACTTCAAGGAGTTGAAGATGATGCATCATTCATGCAAACTAAAGCTATTGATGTTGAAGGAGACACACTAGTTGCAGGACAGTTTCATACAATGGTTAGTGATGCAATAGTCATTCAAGATGTTACAGATCCCTTTAATCCACAATGGAAGTGGGTGCATGGTTCAGACAATTTTGTCACTGATATTGAACTATATGGTCATCTTGCATACTATACTTCATTCAATGATGATGGTAATCGATCATTGCGTTACGTGGACCTAGAAAATCCTTTTGTTGTAGGTTCGTATGTTAGCTGTGCTTGGGATTGTAATCTGTCATTAGGATTAACAGTAAATGGTGGAGTAGCTTATATTGCTGCTAGTACAGAAGGATTCTATATGCTTAATATTACAAATAAAGCACACCCAACTGAAATTGGATATATTGATACACCAGGTAACGCTACTGATGTTATTGTTGATGGAGGATTTGCTTACTTAGCTGATGGTCCAGCAGGTGTGCATGTTATTGATATCCGCGATCCTACAAATCCAACAATAACAAGTACTTATGATACTCCCGGTCATGCACAAAAATTAGTCAAACAAGGTAGAACACTTTTCATTGCTGATGGTGCTGGAAAAGTGCAAGTCTGTGATGTATTTGATCCACATCATATCTCAGTCGTAACAGAAATATCACCAATACCATACACTTATGATGTCGCACTTTTTGGCGGAGATTTAATTGCTGGAACACAAGATGGTATTTACTCCGTTCAAATTGGTTACATGGCTAATTTTAGCAATTCATGGTACCCAAATCCATTCGAAGCACCAGAAATCTGGGATGTAAGAGTGGTTGATGGCATTGCTTATATTGCTGGTGGAGAAGATGGAGTATACGCCGTTGATGTTAGAAATCCACTACAACCAATATTACTAGACAATTATATCACTGGACCAGGTTATGATATAAGAAAACTTGATATCAATGGAAAATTCCTTTACGCAATATGCAAAGCTGGTCCATTCATTTTCGATGTTTCAGATCCAACAGATATTAAAGAAATAAATTACTTTCTTGGCAGTGGTTTTCATGATGTGTTTGTTCATGGAGAAATTATGTATGCGTCATTTACTACAGGTTTCACAATATGGAACGTTACAGATCATTCAGTGAATGATATATTAGTAAATTACATCCCTGGTATTCATCAAAATAATACTGCTATTTGGACTCAAGGTACACATGTTTATATGGTCGAAGGAGTTTCTGCTGGTTCTGATACATTCAGTTGTTATAAAGTAACTGATTTTACTAGTCCTGCTTTAGATGATAGCTTGCTAAGAACTACACCTATGTATGATATTCAAGTCGTTGGTGATTTAGCATATCTTGGTGCTGGTGGATGGTTAGCAGTTCACAATGTTTCTGATCCAACATCAATCACCTATCCAGATTATGAAACAACTACTTCATGGGGTGTATGGAATTTTGGCAGATATACTATGAGTGCTGAATTAACAAAAGGAGTTCGACTCTATAATATAACTGATGTTTATGACTTTAAACTACATAGTAACTATTCAGCTCCTTCTGGAGCTATACAAGTTACTGCATCAGGAGATTACACATACGTTGCTAATCAAACATCTCTTGTAACTCTTCGACATTTCTGCAGTGCTGCTGATACTTTCATTCCTGGCACTTCCTTTGCTCAATCTCTTGAAATTGATTCTGGAGATGATATCATTTATAGAGCAACATTGGACAAAGACGATCGAATTCCATTAGGAACATATATCGAATATTTCATGTCTGCTGATGGAGGAGCACACTGGGAAGCAGTTGTTTCAGGTGTTGAACATATTTTTGCCAATCCTGGTAATGACCTTCGTTGGAGAGCAGAATTTACTAGACCAAGGGATCAAAGTGCTCGTTTATATGAAATAACAATTGATTACTTCTACAATGAACAACCAACAATTCCAGGTATTTACGATCCTGGGAATGTTATCAATGATAGTAGCGTTGTAATAACGTGGAATGCAAGCACAGATGATGGAACAATTGATCACTACGAATTGCAAGTAGATAGTGAAATTGGATTCGCTACACCAACTGATTACAATGCTTCTGGGTTATCACAAGAAGTAACTGGATTAACGGATGGAACGTATTACTTCCGAGCCCGGGCTGTAGACGATTTTGGTCTTGCCAGTGATTGGAGCGATGTCGTAGATATCACAGTAGAAATCCCAGCAACGAATGTTCCATGGTGGGTTTATGTCATTATAGGTGGTGGCTTAGTACTCATTGCTGTTATCATAGTTGTCTTTGTAATGGTAAGAAAACGAAAAGTTCCAACGCGATAGCAAAACTTGAGACGTTAGATAACGTCTCTAATTCTTTCTTTTTTTCTTGTTTCTAGCGATGATATCCCACACCATCTTTTTCTAAAAGTTCTAAATCTACGAAAATACAATCTTTTTTCTCTGGTGTTGGATTTTCACTGGTTGCTAACCAATAGTAATAATCTTTCCAATTGCATGCTGCAACAACATTTCCTTCTTTATCCATCACTAAAATTGAAACTGATCCTTTATCTGGTGCTAAATCTACCATCGATTTTATTGCATTTATTGCTGCTTCTTCTGCAGTTGCTCCTTTTGATAGTTCATATACAGCTATTCGTGCTAATGCTAATCGCATTACTAGTTCCCCAACACCGACACATGCAGCAGCACCGTAACGATTATCTGCATAGTTACCTGCACCTATTATCGGTGAATCTCCTGCTCTACCTGGAAATTTAAATGACAATCCACTTGTAGACACACCACAACAAATGTCACCATTACTGTCTTTAGCTAGAATATTTACTGTCCCATGATTGCTGTGAACGTATCTATCATACCATTCCATTAAATTGCTATCTTTTACCATTCGTTGAAAAGATTTGAAGTAGCGTTCCTTTGTCTTCATTGTTTCTTCTGTATCATAGGATTTTTCGATGATTCCTTTACCTTCTAAAAAGTCCCTATGCAGATCTCTTGTATTCTCTGTAAGCAAATCTGCTTTTTCGCAACCCATGACTTGAGCAAACTGTTCTGCTCCCTCTCCTACTAAGAGAACATGGGGTGTTTCTTCCATAATCTTTCTAGCAACTGAAATAGGATTCTTATAACCTTTAATTCCAGCAACTGCTCCTGCTTTCAGTGTTCGACCATCCATTATAGAAGCGTCTAATTCTACCTCGCCAAGAAGATTAGGTAATCCCCCTGAACCAACTGTCCAATCATCAGTATTATCTTCTACCATTTTGATGGTTTCTTCAACTGCATCTATAGCACTTCTATCTTCCATTAGCATTTTTATGCCCATTGGCAGTCCATTATCTGCTCGTATTGTTCCAGCAATTACCACTTTCTTCAAAATCATTTCAACCGTTTTCTTTAATGCTGAAAATGAAAGAATTCACTACAGAAATAGTTTTTGTTTTTTCATGTATTTTGCGCGATGTTTTAATTTGTTTAAAAGAAGAATTTAGTACGGAATTTGACAATTTCAAAAATGCTATAAAGGTTGAAAAGAAGATATAGCTAATCTTGAGATTATAAAGAAGTTGTAGCTATTATAAATCAACTCTTCCTAGGAGATTCTAAAAATGAAAAATAAAAAATCATTAGTTCTAGTTACTTTGTTAGTTATTTCTGTTATTGCTTTCAACGAAAATATTCTTAGAAAGCCAAATGATGAAAAATATCAATCTGTAGGAATTTTAGTAATAGGTAAATCGCAAAATTGGTCTTTTGATAGTACAGGTCAAATATATTCTTCTCCAACTATCGTTGATCTTAACAAAGACGGAATATATGAAGTTTTAATTGGCTCCTTAGATAACTATCTATATTGCTTGGAAGAGGATGGAAGAGAACTTTGGAGTTTCTATGCTGATAATGATATTCAGTATTCAGCTCCATCGGTAGGCGATTTGGATGATGATGGTGATTTAGAAATTCTATTTGGGGATAATAGTGGCAAACTCTATTGTTTAGATAGTAATGGTAACTCATTGTGGAATTTTACTGATCCTACAGGAGCTATCGATTCTGCTCCAGCAATAGCAGATTTAGATCAAGATGGGTATTTAGATATTATTTTTGGTTCAGAAGACTCTTATGTTTATTGTTTAGATAACACAGGTAATGAAACATGGAGTTCACTATTATCTGGTCCAATATATGGCTCAGCAGCTATAGCTGATCTTAATCTGGATGGTGAAAAGGAAGTTATTATTTGTTCTTTAGATGCGACTGATAGTGTTTATTGCTTCGATGAAAATGGTACTGAAATCTGGACCTTTTCAGCTGGTGCTCCAATATTTTACTGTTCACCTTCTGTTGCAGATATAACATCTGATCCTGGTCTTGAAATAGTATTTGGAGCTTTGAGTAATAATGTTACATGTATAAACAGTAATGGTGACAAAGTTTGGGAATTTAAGGCAAATGGTTTTGTAGATTCAGCCCCAGCAATAGGTGATTTAGATGCGGATGGTAATTTAGAAGTAATTGTAAGCTGTAATGATCAAGGTTTAATTGGTGGGATTATCTATTGTTTGGATAAAGATGGATTAGAAGTTTGGAGTAATGAAACTAATGGAC
>JAHLVW010000021.1 GCA_019058275.1 Candidatus Heimdallarchaeota archaeon | reverse complement strand
GCTTTAGGTAGACCAAAAGCAAAATCAGAAATGAAATTCACTAAGAATGGTATTATGTAGAATAAAAATAGTGTTGGTATTATTGCTAATGAACTTGAAAAATTAAAGTAATTTGCAATTACAATAAACATTGTTGTAACAGCAATTGCAAGAAAAGCACCTATGAACGTCATTAGGAATGCTTTCATCAATAAGATAGCTGAAATCGCAATTCCTGTCCATACCCACAAAATAAGATCAAATACAAGTATTCCAATAAATCCTGTTAATATCGTACCAATAATAACAGTTGTTGTATGAGCTGTAAAGATATTTGCTCTACGAATTGGCAAAGCAAAATATCTTTGCATACTTTCATGAGTTGACTTTCCAAAACTATCAAGAGCTAACATTATCCCCATCATCTGCATTAAGAATTGACCAACCAAGACAAAACTTGTTGTAGCATATCTTTCAAAATTCTCTCTACCTAAATTTATTAGTAATGCTTCATAATCCTTTGAAATTGAATTTAGAAAAATAATCGCAGGAAGTAGCACCAAGGATAAAGCAATAAAATATTTCAGGGTTATAATTATCCTTTTTACCTCAAATCGAATAATTTCTATATTTTCTTTGAAATCAGTCAGTAAAGTTCTTTGCAACTTTTGTGTAGATTCTGTTGATGTTTCCATTATGATTCCTCCTCTGTTTCTTTACTTTCTTTTCTTCTTTGTTCGACAAATGGTCTGAATGAAAATACAGGAATGTTGCTTGCTTTTAGTTTATTAACAACATTAACAGCGATTTGCAAAGCATCCTCTGCTTTTACTATAATCTTTCTCCCAGCCAACTCGTATTGTTCATCGCCTATTGCATTTTTAATTTGCTTCTTAGTTGGTAAATCTGATGCTAATATTATTTCCATTGATTTACATCTTTTAGTGACAACTTCTGTTATTGGTCCATCAATGATTATTTGACCACGATCAATTACTATTATTCTGTCACTCATAACCATTGCATCTTGTATATTATGAGTTGACATAATGATTGTTTTTGACTTGTCTTTAACATATTCGTGAACAAGCTGGTAGATTTTCAGTTTACCTTGTACATCAATAAAAGAAATAGGCTCATCAAACAGAATTATTTCAGGGTCACCAATCGTTGCTAATGCAAGACTAAATCTTTGCCTCATTCCTGACGACATTAGTTTTGGTGGTAAATCAGCCCATATTTCTAACCCTACCATTTCTAGTAAACGGTTAACTTCTTCTTTTACTTCTTTTCTTGATAGTCCTCTTAAAGCTCCAAAGTGATATAGTGACTCTCCACATGGTGTTTCAAGATAGAAATTCAAATCCGATGGTAAATAACCGATGATTTTCTTTACAAGCAATTGCTTTCTGTATGCGTTAAAATTCTTAACCAAAATCTGTCCATTTGTTGGTTTAATTAACCCCATAATCGATTTCATTATTGTTGATTTTCCCGCTCCATTAGGACCAAACAAGCAAATTCTATCTCCTTTGTTAACTTTAAATGAAATATCCCTTAGGGAAGTAACTCTTGCTCGAGAGAGATAATTTCCAAATATCTTTGATAAATTCTCAACATTGATTATGGGGTCCATTTGCTTCTCCTACTGTATTTAGGAATTATAAATAAAATGTATTTTGTAGATAAAACTATTCCTAGACTAATGATTGGATAAGATAATTTATTTTAAACCTAAAATATAATTATACAGAAATAGTTTATTATTGAGTATCTCTAAATCTTTTGTATGATGTGAGAATTTAGATGTTGGAATCTAACAGACGAAAGCATTTTGCCCTCATAATAATTATCCTTACGATGTTTACAATCAATTTTGGTTCTATTGATTCTAATAATATCAATGATGAATTAATAACATATAATTCTGAGGATGATACACAATTCCCCTTTGTAAATCAAAAAACGGTTTACACAATCACACAATCAGTTGGAGTCTTTGAGGAATCCTCAGGAACACTAACAGTAGAATATCTGCACATGATAAACGAATCAAGTATTTTTGGAACATTTCACGTTTTAGTCATATCAGATTTAGGATTGTTTTATTACAATGAAACTGCTGTTGGTAGTGAAAATCTTGACACCAGACATCTATACATCAATGCTAAAGACACCTACATAATCAATCTATTTATGGTTCACTTTTTTGAATGGCCAGAAGGTGAAGTAACTCCAACACCAATGTGGATTTTCCCAAGTGATTTAGAGGTAGATAAATCAACCAATTTCTGGAATTATACTGCTACTTGTGTTAGAAGTGAATCAATACATATATTGGACAAGTATTATGAAGTGTTTGTCTACAAATCTATTGGTCCATATTTAAATATGACATTACTGTTTGGATTAGCTCGAAACCAGAATAGTGATTGGTATGGTTTATTGTTTTATATGTCTGGCTCATTTTACGATCCTTCAAGAGGAGATAGAATGAGTGCAAGCTTCATAATATCAGAAACAAATGCAGAATTATTCCCATTAGAAGAGCTAAATGTAAATACCATTTTAATAACTACAATATCATTCTATTCCGTTGTTGTTATTGGATCTATAATATTCAGATTAAAAAGAAGACGAGAGTTGGTTGGGGGAGAAGTTTAATTCTCACTTATTTGAAAAAGAGAATTTAAACAAAATATTTAAAGATAAACATACAAACTCGATTCTAGAACGAATAACAGTGATGATTTCAGATGAGTAGCACAGAAGTTCCAGAAACAAAAAAGTCCGAATTATTTGCTAATTGGAAAGAACAACCTATTGAAATCAAAATAATGGATTTATCTACATTCGCCTGGTTAGCAATAGCTATTGTTGAAATAATCTTCTTTATAGCATCAATTGAATTGAATGAGAGAGTATTCCCAGCATTTTTCCTACCATTCTTAATGATAATCATAACCGTATCATTAAGGTTAAGATTACAAGAAAAACCTGATACAGTTAGAAACACATTCATCATCTGGACAGCAATTTTCGTTATCTTCATTATCGCAACTGTGCTAATATTGATACTCTATCCACCATTGATATCGAAATAATGCTTTATCCATTATAATTCAACTATAAAGTTACACTTCGATTCATATGTGAATCGATTCTTTCTCTTTGTTAATCATAATTAATCTAAAAATTATATTGGATGACTTTAAATTAGCAACTCTAAATAATAAATTAGAAATAAAAAAGATATTAAACATCAATGTTCTAGAGAGACTAGTAAGGTGCTATTAATTGTATCAGAAGAAATTCGAAGATATGGAATCCTTAACTGAGGAATTAATTGAAAAATTAATTGCTAGAGGATTTACTTCAGTTGAATCCCTATGCTGGTTGAATGAAGAAGAACTTGCAGAAAAAATCGATATTGATCAAGATTTGGCGAAAAAAATAATCTCTGAAGCTATTTCCTTTGTTGATCAAAAACCATTATCTGCAGTTGATCTACTTGCCAAAGAGGAAAAAAGACAAAAGATCTCTACAGGTTCTGAACTGCTCGATGAATTGTTAGGTGGGGGAATTTACACAGGTGAGATTACTGAAATCTCAGGTGAATTTGCTGCAGGAAAAACACAAATCTGTTTTCATATGTCTATTAATGTACAGCTCAATCAAGAAAAGGGTGGATTGAATGGAGGAGTATATTATATTGACACTGAAGGTACTTTTTCGTCAACAAGAATAGCTCAAATAGCACAAAGCAATGGTTTAAACCCAGATGATTTCTTAAAGAACATAGCAGTGACTAGAACCTATAATTCAGATCACCTAATATTTCTAGTAATGAACGTTGAAAAACTAATTAAGGAACGCAATATTAAGCTCTTCATTATTGATTCAATAGCTTCGCACTTTCGAGCAGAATATACCGGCAATGAAAAACTTGTCTCGAGACAACAAGCAGTTATGAAATTAGCTGAAACCCTAAAACAACTTGTAGGAAGACTAGATATAGCAATTGTTGTTACTAACCAAGTAATTGCGACTATTGATGAGAATATCTTTGATAAATCTCCTCATCCTGCACTTGGTTTTGCATGGGCACATCGACCTCATCAAAGAATTCTGTTGAGAAAGGGACGAGGTCAAGCAAGAATTGCACGTTTGTATGACTCTTCTCGATTGCCTGATAGAGAATGCATATTCTTTATCACTGAGAAAGGTATTTCTGATAAAGAGAAATGAAGTATAAAATTAGTTCAAGAACTTATTAATCTCAAATGATTAGACCAATCTTCTTCTTTTATTTCAAGAGTAGCAAAGATATCTTCAGGCAATATCTCACCAATTCTTATTATTTGAGGTGATGGTTCTTCAAGAAAATCAATTACTGTTGATACTTTTCTAACTGGTAACTGACCAGCATCCAATATCAAATCTATCTTAGTTTCATCTAACGAGCTAATAACTTGATCAAGTGAGTATGGTGGTTTATCTCCAGTAAGATTTGCACTTGTTGATACTAATGGGTTCTTTAAACCATCAATAATTTTTGAAACGATTATATTACTAGATATTCTGAAAGCAATTCCTTTAGCATTCAAAACATCTGGAATTATCTTCTTTTTGTTACTTGCTATTACCAAAGGACCCGGATGAAACATGTTTATAAGAAGTTTAATATCATTATTTGTTTTTGCAATTGTTTTAATCATATCCAGATTGTTTACAATTACTGGCAAAGGTTGATCATTAGGTCTATTCTTTACATTGAAGACTTTGTTTATTGCTTGAGTGTTAAAAGCATCACAACCTAATCCGTAAGCTGTTTCAGTCGGATATACAACTAAACCTCCATTTTTCAGAACTGATATAACCTCGTTAATAGATTCTTGATTTGGTTTTGCAGGATTAATTTTTAAAATCAATCAATGTCACCCTCGTGAAATATTTTCTCTATATTTTATTCCATTTAATTTCTACTGAATCACTACGCCAATCAGGTAACACAAGAGACTCATTTGGCATTAGTTCCCCTGAAGCAGTATAGTCTAAAATGCCACCCCAAGCAATCATTGTACCATTATCACTTGCGTACTTATAAGGACAAACTGAAAGCTCTAGTCCCCAATCTTTACAAATTTCACGTAACATTTCATGAAATCTTTTATTTCTAGCAAAACCACCTACAACCAATAATTCTTTAGCTCTTGTATGTGCAATAGCTCTTTCTGCTATTTCTGTTAACATTGATAAAGCTGTTTCTTGTAAGCTATAGGCTGCATCTTCCAGTTTTATTCCTTCTTGTACTAGTCTTATTGCTGCAGTAAGTAATCCTGAAAAACTCACACTCATTCCTTTTACACTATATGGTAACTCATGGTAGTTTTTTCCTTTGGCAGCAACCTTATCAAAAATCGGTCCTGGCCATGGATTATCTGGATCATGAATGCCAACTTCTCGAGAGAATTTATCGAAGCAATTTCCTATCGAAATATCCAATGTTTCACCAAAAACAGTGTAATAATTATTCGTTAAAGAAGAAATCTGAGTTGTTCCACCACTCACCATTAGTATAATAGGATTCTTCGTTTTCGTTAGCAATTTACCAAGCTCTATATGAGAAATAATATGATTTACACCAACTAATGGAATTTTATAATAACTAGCAACTGATCTTGCTATAACTGCGCCAGTTCGTAAACAAGGGCCCATGCCAGGTCCACGTGAAAATGAGATTAAAGAGAGTTTTTTTGCTGTTATTTTAGCTTCTTTTAGTGCATCTCTTATGAGTTTAGGGGCTATATTACTATGGTGCCTAGCTGCTTCTCTAGGATGAATTCCTCCTCCAACAGGGGGTATATATGAAGATCTTACATCTGCATGAATTTTACCTGAAGAATCTATTATTCCAACACCGAGAGTATGAGCAGTGCTCTCTATACCTAAGCAAATTATCTCTTTATTTTTTGACATGCCAAATTTGAATCCTAATCTTCTTCTAAATCTAATATCAAATAATTGATTATTAAAAAATTTGAGATAATTATCTCAAAAATCTATTGAAATGAGTTATCTTTACTACTTTCTACTTCGTTAATTCCAATGGAAATACTGTTGCTAAAGCGTTGTATATTGTTTGATTAACATAGTTATCAGCATCAGAAAGAATTAGCTCAATTACTTCTTCTAAAGGATTCCCTTCATTGTCCTTTATAACGTCTAATCCCAAAAGTGCAGAAAGAGTGGGTTCAGAAGTGTGAGCATACTTTCCTTCCTCAACTTTTTGATATCCTGCACTAATCAACAGCTGATGAACTCTTTTGAGATCTTTCTCGATTTTTGGAGTTCCAATTCGTAAAATCATTGGTCTTGAGATTTCTACCATCTATCTTTCACCCAAACACTCATAATTTATCTAATTCAATTACTATCCATTTGATAGCTTCTTCCACACCAACTCCAGTTGTTGCAACTGTGGGTTGTATGTGCCAACTACGATTTTGCATTTTCTCAGGATCATCTAAATTACATGCTCTAATAATTTCATCTATAGTCATGGCATATGTTTTATCCTGTTTATTCGCTACAATCAATAAAGGTGCATCTGGATATAAAGGATCAAGTAATACTTTCCACAATTCATTTTTAGCTTCTTCAATACGTTCGTGATCAGATGAATCAATAACAAAAATTATCGCACTTGAGCCTTTCATAAGTGTTCCCCAAAGAGTCCTAAAGTGCATTTGTCCACCCAAATCAAAAACACTAAGATTAACATTTTGTCGTTGGAGAACTTCTACATTCACACCGATCGTTGGTAATGTCTCAATGCTTTTTTCAAAACGCAAAAAGTTTAGCATTGTGGTTTTACCAGCTGAATCCAAACCAACAACTGCTATTTTGAATTGTTTTTTTTGCCTAAAGAGTCTAGCTAAGAAGCTCAATCAATAATTCCCTTCTTTAATATGATTAATCATCGTTGTATACGGAAATTTATTCATTAACTTTGTTAATAAATCCATCTAAAGTGCCAAGTTTGTGCTGATATTTGCTATAGAAATTCCTTTGTGTTTTCTATTGAATACCTAAACTAGATTAGCTATTATTTCTATTGTATCTAATCTTTCATCGTACTTGATTATGCCTTTACTGTCAAGATTTCGTATTACTTTTAAGATAATAACTGGTGGTGTTTTAGAAGCTGCTTGTTTCAGCTCCTCGATACCCATAGCTTGATTTCTGTAAGCAAGCACTGATAGAATTTCTACTTCTGGAATATCAATACGTACCTCTTTTAGCAAGAAATCTAATATTGGGCTAACCTTCATGTCTTTTTCTTTTTCAATTTCTAGTTCTTGTAAAATTTGTTGAGCTTTTGAAAGTCTAAATTCCATATTTGACTTAATATCCTCTTTCTCTTGATTTTTCTCTTTATTACTTGATTTCATGTCACCAATTGTTCGCTCTGTTTTAGAAAGATCATTTTGCTTAAGTGCTAAATCGTTATTTAATTGTGATATTTCAGCTTCTAGTTTTGCTATTCTTTCATCTTCATCTTTGATTGAGATATTAATGCGTTCAATATGTTCTCTTAAGGATTCAATTTCGCTCAGTAAAGTTTTCTTCTGATTTTGGAAATCGATTTCATCTTTTTTTCGATTGTTGAGATTATTCTCCATTTCTTTGAAACTAGTTTCAGTTTTATCGAGATAAATCAATGCATTTTCTATTTCCTTTAGAACTTCAGCTAATTTTTGATTAGTATTTTGTCCTAATTTCTCAAGTCGTTCTTTTTCGGTTGCTAAATTTCTTTTTAAGCTTACAAAGTCAGTCATTTCCTGCCCTCCATTATAGCTTCAGATTTCCTGTAATTGCTATAGCTCCAGTAGAATCATCATAAGATAATAATCCTCTTTTCATTAATCCTTCAAGTGTTTTTGCGATTAATGACTCCGACAAACCAGTTACTTTAGAAATAGTTGTCATATCGGTATTTTTTCTTCCTTCCAATGAACTAATTATTTTAATTTCATTGAATTCGATATGACCTCTTTTTATTAAATATTCTAAGGCCATTCTCTCGCCTTCTGCTTTTTTCAACAGATTTTTTTCTGTTTCAGCCTGTTTTTCGATATCAATGACTTTCTGTTCGGTTGATTCAATAATTTGACTTTTCTCAGCAATAATTTTCTGTTCAAGTTCTTTTTCCATGGTAAGTTCTGCTTTTGCTGTGTCTAATTTCTTCTCATTATTAGATAGCTCTGTTAATGCATCTCTCTTTTTGGTTTCTAATTTTGCTCTCTTCTCTGTTGTTTCTGCAAGGTTATTTTGAGTATCTTGTAAAGTTCTTTCGTTCGTTGCTTTTTCTTCCTTAAATGAATTAATCTCTTGAGTTAATGCTAAATTGCTTGATTCATAATTTGAGATTTCATTATTTTGTCTTTTTTCGAATTCTATTAATTCTTGAATAGGTTGCTTCATATCTTCTATATCTTTATTCACTGTAGAAAAAACAGTATTTAACTCATTGAGTGCTTCCTCTAAAATCAATTCTCCTCTCTTGATAGCTGATAAGACTTCTGAAATATCAGTCATATTTTCTTACACCTCTTATTTTACTGGACTATAAATTGTAATTAATGATTGTTTTATTTCAATTATAAGTAACAGATTTCAGTTAATAGATTAAAACTTTTACCAACATACAAACCAAAATAAAAAGGGGGGAAAAAAAAATTAAAAGACCAATAGGTCAACTATTTTCTTTATTTGATGAATACATTTACTGCAACATCATCCATAACTTGAATGATTGCTGGGTTGTGTTTTCCTCTGACATTAGTAATGAAATCTTCAGAAGGTAAGTTAAGTTTCTTGATTTTTGCCCAATCTTGAGCTAATCTCTCAATTAAAGCAACACGGTTGATTAGTAATGAAACACATTTAGAATGTTTCATCTTGCTCATTTCTTTAATTATGTCTGCTAAATAAACTGAATTATCACCATTTAGAATTTTCTTTTTATCAACATCAAGCACAATTTCATTAGAATAGAATTGCAACAAGTCACGTTCAACACGAATGATGTCTGCATCTCGTGGATGAATGAAATCCTTTGTAAAACTAACAATGCGCAATTCTCGATCAGGAGCAAAGCATTGAAACGTATCAAAAATCATGTTAATTAATACCTGATTTTTATCAGTTTTAGGATCTAGTAAAACTAAGATAATTCTGCGATTAATGATTGCGTTGAAAGCTTTGTCTAAATCCTTCTTAAATTGCTTCATTAAAAATGGCATATTACCTTTATCAATATCTCGTTTCTTAACATCGATACCAAGTGGTCTTTCTGCAACTGATGCTGTTGGTACTGGTTTACTTGGTGGAACAACTTGTGCAGGTGCACTTGGAGCTGCTTCTACAACAGTTGATTCGTCAAAGGATTTAACAGAATAAAACACTTTATTGCCCATTTTTGTAGTGTATAGAAAACCTGCATTCAGAATCTCTTGTATATTCGCAACAGCTTCTTGTGGAGTAACAGCTGTTAATCTGATAACATCCTCAAAAGCTGCTATTTTAGCATCTAGAATGGTTAATGCTGTTTTCTGTAATCTTTGAGGTAATTCCATTACACTAAGTGTATCAATAACTCTTCGACTGCCTGATTTGGTCATTATCCGATTTTCAAATGCACTGCGTAATTGGTCACATTTTGATTCAAATCCCTTAAAAACCGATAAATCGTCTCCAGACCATCCACTAACAAAATCCTTTGGAAAAATAGCAAAGAATAAATTCTTTAGTTCAGGCAGTAAGATCTCTAAAATACCAATTTCATTTGGATCTGAACTAATTATAAATAGTACAGAATCATCCAATTCATATGTTAGTTTATTGTTACCAATTATCTCTTCTTTTTTCTGCACCGGTAGCATTTTTCCAGATATGGTTTCAACAATCGCTTGATATTCACCTAATGAAGTACCTTGATCTTGGGTTATACCAGGTTTATAGCTTCTATTAACCAATGGAAGTTTGTTTTTTACTACTAAGACTCGTTTTATCATCCTTCTTTGACTCCAATATGAGTTTCTTTTACTGTTATACTGTTATTTTTGTAGTAATAAATTCTTCTTATAAGGTTTAATATTTTACCATTCATGATTTTTTGCGTTCTCTTATCT
>JAHLVW010000020.1 GCA_019058275.1 Candidatus Heimdallarchaeota archaeon | reverse complement strand
TCCATATTTAGTTAGAGATTTTTAAAGAAATAAATGAAGTGGTAGATCTTGAAATCAAAAAATAAATGGTGTCGAGGGCAAGTGTAGACCTCGCCTCAGCTCCTTCTAAGGGGACAGTTGGACGAAAATATTACCCAGTTGTTGATGTCTATCATGGTGTAAACCATTCTCCAGAATATTATGACTTTCATCTTTATTGTGATAAGATACTAATTCCATTCAATCTTATCTGGCAAGGTAAAATAAAATCCGATTATGTTCATTTTCTAAAAGATCTAAATAAAACAATAATTATTGATAGTGGTGCTGCAGCTTTCTACATCAATGCGGAAAAGAAACGAGCAAAAAGAAAACAAGTAGAGTATCCAGAAGGATATCTTGAGAAATATCTTGATTTTATAGAAGATGTTCAGCCAACATTTGCTTTTGCATTAGATACTTGTTTTGAAGAGAAGGAATTTCAAACGATTCCTCAATTTGCTAGGAATATAATTAGACAAAAAGAAACAATTGAAGCAGCTCAAGAAAGAGGATTATCAACTAAAATCTATCCTGTTGTCCAGGGCTGGGAAAGGATTTCTTATCGATTCTCTGCTAGATTAACAGGAATTTTGATGAAAGAAAATAAATTAGATCGATTTGGAATTGGCAGTATATGTCAAGCAAAACGAGAAAGAGTTCGAGAGGTTTTATCCTGGATTAATCCATTACTAGATTTATCACAAGCTCACGCTTTTGGACAAACACAAAGAACTGCAGTTGTTTTGAAGGAATTTGGAATTAAATCCCTAGATTCTTCAAATGGTTCAGGCAATGCTGGACGTTTTTCCTATTGTGATCCTACAGGTACTTGGTTTTATTCAAGAAAAAGCAATCAAGGCAGTAGAAAACATAATCTTGATCAAGGATTTCAAAAACAAAGGGACAAGTATCTCTACTTGTTTTTTTTGAATGTTGAAAGCCTTGACTTTTCATGCTTTAATCAGGTTCCTGATTGGTGGGAGCATCCAGTAACTGGATAATTTTGTTGAAAATAAAAATGAAGTAAAGTAGGAGTGACAATAAAAATTACAAGAAAGCTACCATATCCGAAAATTTCTGGACAAAAGTCGGACATAACTCGGACAATCCCTAGTTTTTGGGACTTAAAAGAAGTTCGACAAAGCATTTTGCAATGCTTTGAAGAAAGTCCAGTTATACTTTCTAATGCAATTTTGAACCATTTAGCTGGTAAATTCCCTAGATCTACTATCTATGATAACCTAAAATCTATGGTTAGAGATGAAATCTTAGGAAGAACAGCTGTTGGTAGAAGAAATCTTTATGCATTAATGCTTAAGGGTAAAGAGATTGTCCGAACTAAACAGACTGGGACTACATTTCATTATAGGAATCGTCTTGAATGTCTTCGCTTTTCCTATCGTTTACTTGGTCCGGATTTTGCTCTTGAAAAACTTCAACAGGATATTTCAAATCATCATCTTGGTAAATGTTCTACTAATGACAAGTTAAATTGGCTTCAGCAGATTGTTACTGCACAATTTTCAGATCTAATGGGCTTAACCTTACAGTTTCACTGGGGTGCTGAACCTAAAGCTATTCTTAATTTACCTGCAATTTGGGGTAAGGATCTTGTTGAAATTATAGAACGATTATGGCGTAGATTGGGGTTTGTAACAAATCGTCTTGCTGCTGAAATCTTTCGATGGGGAATAGTATTAGATGACCCTGTCCAGGTTCAAGATTTTGAACTAGAATTCCCATTTTATAATATGGACCAACTCTCACCTAAAGCTAGAATGAAAATGGTTGAAAGAGAAAGCTATGATGGAAAGAAATTCAATACTGCTGTTAAGAAGAGATGGTTTGATTATTCGAAAAAACACAAAGAAGCAGGAATTAGTTTGGGCGATTTATCTGACTTGGAAAAAGCAGCCATGTTTCTCAAAGCTCCTGAATTAATTGCTGATCTAAAATTAAGACAAGATTCACTGGAAAATGAAAACAAACTTCTCAAAGAATCACTTACTGAAATGAAAGAAATGCTGCAACTAGTTCTCAATCAACAACCATTCCAGGGAGATTTGAAAGAGAGGAAAAAAGGAATGATTTGAGGTTAAAACATGAGAAAAATAACTTATGCTAATTGGCAAATAATTAATGGAAATTGTATAGATGTTCTAAAGAATGACTGGCCTAAGGAACGAAAAGTAGATCTAGTTTTTGCTGATCCACCTTTTGGTATTAACTTTGGTACAAATAATGGCTATTACAATCGGGATAAAAATAATGTTGTTGGAAAGTATCGTGAAGTAAAACAAGAAGACTATCAATCATTTTCCGCAGCATGGTTGGAACAGGCCTATAGAATCTTGAAGGATAATGGCTTATTATGGACCGTTAGTGGTTGGACCAATAATCATATCACTCGAACTGAAGCCCTACATCTTGGATTTAATTTAGTCAATGAAGTTATCTGGAAACATAATTTCGCTACCTGGAATCCCTCAAAGTTTATCTCAACTCATTATGTTCTCTCATTATATGCTAAGAATCCAAATAACTACTATTTTAATCCTACATGCCGATTTCCAATTGTAAAAGGAAAAGGGAAGAATAAAGAGAATTATGCTGATAGATTAAGTGTTTGGGAAATTCCAAAAGAATATCGACGAGGAAAAGAAAAAACACCTAACATGTTGCCATATGCTCTAGTAACAAAGATGCTGCAATATACTACAAAAAAGGATTTTATAATCCTGGATCTCTTCTTAGGAAGTGGAATTGTAGGCATTGCTGCATATGATTTAGATTGTAAATATATTGGCATTGAATTAGATGAAAAAATCTTCAGGTTTGCTAGAAAATTCCTCTCAGCCAATACTTGGTCTAGAGAAGATAAACAAGCCTATCTTGATTTTCTTGAATATTTTGTAGTTTCAAATGAATTTGAGGACTGTATTAGTATTGACTAAAAGAAAAAGTGTCTATCCAGAATTAGATCAACTTCAAAGAAAATTGGGTTTTAAAAAGAGATCACAAGCAATAAAATTTCTGCTTGATATTGAATTTATTCTTAATAATGCTGCAGGTGGGTTCGTTGCTATGTTACAATGTAATGGCCTAACTGATTTAGGTTTTAGTGATTTTACTCAAGAGATCTTACTTGCTACTATGAAAAAATCTCGAGAAGAAATTGAAAAAATGATAGGAGTTGATAAAAATAGTTTTTAGATTTTTAGAAGGAATATATTGGAATTTGATAATCCTGCGAAGGATTAGAAAGAAATTGAAAAAAGGTAAATGGAAGCAAATTTGCGAACAATGTTACGAAAGACACATTCCTAATACTGTAACACCTACTTATGTGGTTCAAGAAGTGTTAGATTATTCACCACTTATTGGTAATTGTGATTTTTGTGATAGACTTCACTTCTTGGTGTATGTAACTTCTACAGATGAAGATCTTTCTCCATTCGAGAAGAAATGTGACAAATGCCAGGAAGAAACAAACCATTTACTATTCTACAAGAAAACAGAATGCTGGCAAGAATGCCAGTATTGCGGTTTTCATTCAAAATATTCGGAGGTAAATACTATGCTAGATTTTAACATACCAAAACTAATGCAAAAATGGCTATCAGAAGAACATATGGAGTTCTTCATTGATAGCATAAGAAAAATAGTTGAGGCTATACGAATTTTTCCCTCAACAAATGTGCTTGTAGGTGAACCAGCTCATTATCTAATAAAGTCACTACAAAATCAAGCAAGTGATTTCTTAGATGATTCTGGTTTTGGAAGAATCCAAACTAATGAATTAACATTGATTTACTACCGGTTAGGTGATTTTGATTCGAAACAAAAATCGAACTTTACCATTATTTCAATGTTTACAAATTCCCTCGAAAATTACACTACGATTGGAAATGCTTATAGAAAAACTGCTAATGCTCTCAAATTACTAAGAGAGGATATACTAACAGATATCTTTACACTAGATCTAGATGACTATGGAACCCAATGTGCAGATGATATAATCAATGGATACTCTCGTTATGACCTTAATTTTGATCTTTCAACAAGACTACTTCTCAAACTATTTAGAGTTTCAGAAATAACTGATAAAAAGAAAGATGAATTAATTGAAAGACAAAAGGATCGATTTTCAGAGGATTACAAGAAACTTGAAATGTTGAAAGCTGAAGAACTTCAAGAAGCCAAAAATTTTCTTGAAGACGAGAAAAAGGATCAAGTTAAAGCTTGATCCATTTCCTTATTTAAGGTGAATACTAATGATTAAAATATATATACCTAGGAAAATTGAACTAAAAGAAATTCTAGCTGTCTGTCGAAAGAAACAATATGATCTGACAAAAGTTGTTCTAATTTATGCTCAAGATAAAGTTGATGCTATAAAGAAGTCTCTTGAAAATGAAAGGAGTGATTTAACATGTCAAAATTGAAATTAGGTTTTGAATTAGATACTAAGGAATTTGAAAATGTTGGTTTACGAGCATTTCTAACAACAATGAGTGGTGGAGGTAAATCTCATGCTGCTAAAGTACTTGTTGAAGAAATGTTTACTGCAGGATATCCAATAGTTATTATTGATCCTGAAGGGGAATATGCAGCCTTTAGAGCACTTTACTCTACATTAATTGTAGGTGGAAGCTTTGCTGATATACCTTTGACTGAATCATTGATTAAGAAGACCATTGAAATGGTTTTAACAAATCAAGATCCACTAATAGTAGTCTATGATCTAAATACTCTTCTCGAGAGTGAAAGACAACGATTCTCAGCAATTATTCAGAAAGAATTGTTTGTTGCTGCAAGTAAATATAGAAGAGCCATGCTTTTTGTAGTTGAAGAATGTCAACTAGTGGCTCCTCAAGCTCTTAGTAAAGGTCGCAGCACTGAATCATTAGATATTGCAATAGATATAGCAAAACGTGGCAGAAAACGAGGGATTAATTCTATTTGGATTACTCACAGAGCAGCAGCAGTTTCAAAGGATGTCATTTCACAATGCAATTACTGGTTTATCGGTAAGATGATCATGCAAAATGATCTTGATGCTCTGAAAGGCTATTTCAAACAAGCAAAGATCGATGTTGTTGAACTTATGAAATTAACTCATCAATTCTTCATGCATGATGGTACAAACACTACTAAAGTAAAATTCAGGAATAAGCAAGTTAAGGACCTGGCTAGCACTCCTAAAGTAGGTGAAATTATCCAACTTGAACGAACCAAAGATAGGTCCCTCAATAATATCATTAATCAATTAGTTAAACAAGCTGAAGTAGAGACGGAGCAACAAGAAAAACGAGAAGATCGATTGAAGAAATTAGAAAAGCGAAACATGCAATTGCAGGATAAAATCGATGAGCAACAGGAAGAGATTAAATCTCTCGAGAAAGATAATAGCCTACTTTCTAAAATCCAGGTTGTTTCCGGTGGGAATATCAATGAACAAGAACTTGATAAAATCTTAGTAGAAAAACGTCAAATCGAAAATGAACTAAAATCAGTTACTAAGAACTTCTCAATATTAGAGAAGCGATATGATTCATTGGCTGCAGATACTGAAGAGGTTTCAAAGTACAAATCTGTTATTGAGAAATTAAAGCAGCAATTTGCTAAGGTAAATGAACTTCTTAATATTGAAGTTCTTTCTGAAACAATGGTTAAAATCGAAGAACTAGATCAAGAAGTTATAATTGATTCCACTATTGATAACAAGATGAAGAGAGTCAGCTTTCTAAAGCATCCAACAATAAAGAAGATAATTGATTCGATTGTTGCTGATGGATCCTCAAAACCTGTTGTTAAGGGTATTCTTGGTATGCTTATAAAACAAGATGAATCTACTTATGAAGAAATAAGAAAAGCAAAAGGATATGCTGATAAAACAGGTATAAGCAAAGTTGCATCAAAACTTATTGATAGAGAAATAGTCACTAGAGAAAAAAATCCAAATGGTGGCTATGTTTTGAGATTAAATATTGAGGCCTTAGAGAAGATCATCAATCTTCAGAAAACTCTAGAAGCTGGAGAAGCTACCATATCAGAATTGCTTGACTGAACAATAATTAGTAGATTTATAAAGATATTTTACTAATTAATACTAGGAACTACTGAGGTTTTTGGATAATGAGGAAGAATAAGGTTATCATTGTTTTTCTGATCTTCATTATAGTTCTAAACTGCAATGCATTATTGGTTCAATCTGTTTTGATCCCAAATTATGAACTTGAAGAGACTTTTGAGTTTATATTACCTGAACACTACAATGAAACAGTAATACTTTCTGATTTTATTGATATCACATTGTTTGAGACTTCTGATAATTCTTTGGAATTTATATATTATACTGAAGATTTAGCTGAATCTTTTTACCTTAATAATGTTGAATTAATTTGGATCTATCAAGAAATACAATTCCTTGATGATTCAACATTGAAAAGTTTTGTTAGATTAAAATTTGCAAATGGCTTTGGTATACAAGGAAGTATCAATTTTGAAATAGAAAATTTACCTACTATAACAACAAAAAGATTATACAACCCAAATAACTATGAAATTTCAATTTTCATTGATGTAGCAATTATTCATGATTACTATGAGTATCCAAAACTGTTTTTATTTATGCTTTTGTCTTTTGTTAGTATCGGATTTATTATTACTATAACAGTATCTTTATGGAAAAAAAGATAATATGAAATTTCTTAGGATTTACTTTCAAAGAGTTCATCCAACCAATCTTCATAAATTGCTTTAATCTTTAATATATGAGGATATTTTTCTTTTGTATGTAAGGTGTCAAGAAATAGTGATTCAAATCCCTTTTCAGTTAGATAATTGTCTCCTGTTTCTTCATCCCAATCTGAATATATTCCAACGTAAAATGGAAGATTTTCAATGTTAAAAAAAGAAGTCATTTGAATCAATTTTGCATAGTCCTGTAATTGAATCAGATCATTTCTATCTGGTATAGTTTTGCATTCTATAAGCAGAAGAGTCTCTGGATCTGAATATTTGATTAGAAAATCAACTATCTTAAAGATAAATTTCTTCTCTCCATACCTTTGAATCTTTAATATTGTCGGACAAAAAGACACTTTTGATAGTTTGCTAAAGAAATCTCTAATTTTCTTTTCAGTTACTTTCCATTTTTTATCAAAAGTAGGTGTTAATTTATTTCCAATTATAAATCAAACAAGGGTTTCTTAACTAAAGGAGCCCAATTAAAGGGTGGATTTTTTTTCATTATTTCTTTTTTTTGTGGTGGTTTAACTTGAACCAATAAATGCTCTAATAATAACCAAATAAAAACATGTCTTTCAATTTTCTCTTTATTATTGAAAACCCAATCTTTATACTCAAAATAATCACAAGAATGAGAATATTTTTTCTCTAGACTATATTTATCAGGTTTATGTTGTAATCCTTTGTTATGTTTAACCCAACAACAGTATTGATCTTCAGAGCATCTATCAAATCCTTCATATTTACAAATTAAACAGAATCCCTTTGGAAATTCACCTTTGAGATATTCATTATAAGATTCTCCTTTTTCAATGATTTCTTGTGTTAATTCAGGATTGGAATCACACCATTTTTGATATCGCTTTTCTTTTTCATCTTGTGATCGAAAGATTGTTTCTTTCATCCTTGTTTGATAATCATTATCAAAATGATCAACTAATTCAACAGATACTATTTCATCCCAAAAATCAATTGGTTTATATTTATACATGATTACTTCACCAAAGAAATAACATCTATATAGCTATCCTTAACCTATATTGCACGACATTAAAAATAATTACTGGGATTTGTATAGATTATTCAATAAAAAAAATAATTTTCTCGAGCCCCCTCGAGAAAAACCAATTCAATCATTCATTTGTTTCTTGCACTAAGAAGTATTCACGAAGCATTTGAATGTGTTCTAATGCAACTTCTTTTGGGTATTCTGGAAAGTGTTTCTGAAAATCCTGGTAAATTCCATTCATTAGCATTTCTTGGAAGTAATCTAATGCATCATCAAATCCTGGATGGGAGAAGCTTATGAAAGCATTATATAGATCCAAAATTGGCATTGGTATCAGTAAAGATATTTCTCTGAATTTTACTTTACCTACACTTGGTCTATCAAAAGAGTATTCTTCTACTTCGAAGATCTTTTTGTAGTTTATTTGATCATATGGCAGTTGAAATTTCTCTATTGCCAATGGTAGCTTTTCAAATCCTCGTTCTTCTAGCAAAACCTTTTTTTGCTTGCTTTTCTTTCCCTTCTTGAGAGAAAGACTTTCACTTTGATTTCTTGTCATTTGGTATCGGCCTTTTGACTTGTTCGGGTGTTAGTCCTCTAATCATTATTTGACTTTCTGATTGTGAATGACCCATCTCGATTATCTGTTATCTCGAGTAAATCACCTTTTTTCAAATCATATTTGTCAACAATGATTTTTGGGATATTAATTTGTAAAGTCCCACCACTTAGTATTATTTTTCGTGTAAATCTTGCCATGGAATAACACCCTATGAAAACATGGGAAACCATATATTTATATATTTAGTTTGAGAAGAATAGTTAGACAACCAAAGATAATATCTCACATCGTAAGATATGAGAAATAAAAGAACCTTAAGGGCAATGATCATAAATGATTTCTGAATGGGAAATGTCATATCAAAAACAATGTTCTAAATGTAAGAAGATAAAATTTTTTTCAGAGTTTACAAAAAATAAAAAAGGCAAATTTGGTTTAGTAAGTAATTGTAACGAATGTCGTAAACAATATGCTGCAAAATACTATGAAAAAAATAAAGAAAAAATTAGTAAAAAAAAATAGAGAACGTAGTAAAAAAAATTATGAAAAGCTAAGGAATTCTTTTCCAGAGAAATTAGAAGAAAAACGTTTTTGTTTAGTGTGTAATGAAGAATTATCAATTGGTCAAATCAAAGTTAATTGTATTTATTGTTCTAAGAAATGTATGGGAATTGCTTGTCGTAAGTCAGAAGCAAAACTTAATGTGCGTTTTAGGGGTTACGATTGGAGTTTTAAACGAAAGACTATTCGTGAAAGAGATAATTATACTTGTCAAATTTGTGGGATTGTTGAAGATGGTCGGGAACATGATGTTCATCATATTATTTCTTATCATTTTTTTAAGGATAAAATAGTAGCTAATAGGAATGATAATTTGATAACGTTATGTGGGAATTGTCATGGAAAATATGATGAGGATGAAGAATTTATTTCTATTTTTCGTAAAAAGATTTGTGGGTGTTCCAAATAACTAATTAATATCTTACTCCATACAAAATACGCCACATTTCGTAAGAAATACAGTAAAATTTTTATTATTTCAATGTAAAATAATCATAAGAGCCTGGGATCCCTCAGAAAAAATGCCTGTTCCATGCAAAAAAGAGGGTTTCTCAGGAGGTTTAATTTTTGTAATGAAGCTAAATACAAAAAACAAAATGTTAGCAATACTCTTTCTTATAAGTTTGATTATTGTTAATACTGCTAGTATTTCGAATAGTCATGCATCAACAACTACTGAAGTAGAACTTTTTCCTGACGTGACTATCACCACTACAGCAACTATTACACTCGATAATGATGCGACTTTAAGTTGTAAATCACAGTTTTTATCATTCCCTAACACTGAACAC
>JAHLVW010000019.1 GCA_019058275.1 Candidatus Heimdallarchaeota archaeon | reverse complement strand
TAGCAAACCTAAACAAGTCACCAAGCAAAGAGAGAAAGGAAGAAGAGCGAAGAAGACTATATGCGAAGAGAAATCGTCTTGGGGATGAATTAGCATACGCAACAACTAATAACCTCATGCAGAAAGCTCTCAATGGACATTGCACAAAAATTATCATCGAGGACCTGCGCTCATACAAACCACCACGAGGACGAAGAGGTTGGTCACGAAGGCTCTCAGAATGGCTCAGGGGACGAATCGCACACCTCCTTGAGTATAAATGTCAGGAAGCAGGACTTGTGCTCCAAAAAGTTTGCCCTTGGAATACATCCTCTCACTGTCCACGCTGCACCAGCAAAGGACAAAAAGTGCTCGGACCAAACAATCTTGTTCCCACTACAAGAGGTCGCTGGTTCCACTGCTCAAACTGTGGCTTCTCAGCAGATAGAGATTATATCGCAGTAATAAACATTTATCGAGCAAGCTTCATAGATTATAAACAAAGTAAAAGTCTCAAAGACACCAGCCCCATCCCCTATCAGGAGATGGGAACCCTCCGCTCAACTGTTCCTAGCGGAGGACCAGAGATGAGCCGTACCAATGGACTTGTTGCAGTGACTGGGTATGGATAAACTTTTTCAATCAGTGTTGGAATAATTGTCCATAAAAAAAGGAACGGTGCAGGCATTCATTGATTCTTTCTAATGTATGTTACCCCTTCTTACCTAGTCTAGTTGCCTCCATTTTTGTGGCATATTAGAACTGGAAAATCGAGGAGCTACAAAAAAATGAAAATTGACGAAAAAATACGATTGATCACTCGCAATGCAGAGGAAGTGATCAAAACAGAGGAGATAGTACCCCTCTTTAAACAAAAGAAAAAACCCAATGCTTACATAGGTTTTGAGTTAAGCGGTAGATTGCATATCGGTAATGGGTTGCTTTGCGCTATGAAGATACATGACCTAGTGAATGCTGGGGTAAACATGACCATTTTTCTCGCAGATTGGCACAGTTGGGTTAACAATAAACTCGACGGCGATCTTGAGAAAATTAAAATCGCAGGTGAGTACTTTAGACAAGGTTATATTGCTCTTGGTTTAACTGAGGATAAAGTTAGCTACAGATGGTCAAGCGAGTTAGTTAATGATTCTGATTACTGGGCAACTCTGATTAAAGTTGCTAAAAGCACCTCATTAAATAGAGTACTTCGAGCATTGCCAATCATGGGCCGTTCCATGGAAACCAAGAATGTTGAAAGTGCCTGGGTTTACTATCCTGCTATGCAAGCAGCTGATATTTTCTATATGGATATTGATATTGCTTATGGTGGTATGGACCAAAGAAAAGCTCATATGATTACTCGAGACTGTGCTAATAATCTTGGCAAACCAAAACCAATTGCTGTTCATACTCCTTTAATTGCAGGTTTAACTGGTGTAGGTTCAAAAATGGATTCTGATGCTGATCCAGATATGGCCAAGATTGAAGCTAAGATGAGTAAATCCAAACCAGAAACTTGTATCTATATTCATGATACTGATGCTGATTTGAAGAAGAAAATGAAAACAGCTTTTTGTCCAGCAAAAGTTATTGAAGGTAATCCTATCATTGATATCTGTAAGTATGTAATCTTTGGTCGTGATAATGCAACATTGGATATTATACGACCTGAGAAGTTTGGTGGAGACCTCGAGTATATTACATATGCAGATCTTGAGAATGATTATATCGCAGGAAAACTTCATCCAATGGATCTTAAGAATGCTGTTGTTATCGAGCTTGGCAAAATCCTCGAACCAGTTCACAAGTATTTCAACAAACATCCTGAAACTCTTAATGCTTTAGACAAAATGACGACGGGTGTTAAAAAGATCCGTTAATTTTTTTCTTATTATATTATTGGCAAATAAGTTAGCACATTTTTTTTCTCTGAGATAATTGTAAGAAGTTTCCTTCTGGATCCATAAGTATAACAACCAGTGTAGGTCCTACATCGAATATCTTACTCTTGCCAACAAATTCTACATCTTTTTTCACCAATTTATTCACTGCTATTTCAATGTTCTCAACTTTAAATGAAATTATTATTGGTTGTTGTTCAACAGGTGAAGGATTAGGACTACCATAATCCAAAGCAAATCTAGTGGGAGGTCTTGTATCATTAAAAGAGAATTCTTACCAGCTTTTATCTGGTTCTGAGAAATTTATCTCTAAGCAAGTTTTTCTTTATACCACTTTAACATCATATATGAGTCTTTCACATGTATATATACTACATCGACACCAATAATCATAGGTATACTTTCATTACCACAAGTTATAAAAATTAAGCGACAGAATTCGTTTGAGGTTTGGAAATGTTTGAAATAAGAAATTCTCATCGTTCAATGATTGTTGGAAAAAACGGTATGGTTGCATCTAGTCAGCCTTTAGCTGTTCAAGCTGGTATTGATATATTGAAGAAGGATGGAAATGCCATAGATGCTGCTGTAGCTGTTGCAGCTACTTTGAATGTTGTTGAACCGATGAGTACAGGAATAGGCGGAGATGCTTTTGCGCTTATTTATAGTCAGAAAGATAACAAGTTACATTCTCTGAATGCTAGTGGTTGGTCACCAGAGAATCTTACAATTGATTATTTTAAAGATAAAGGATTAGATAAGATTCCTCTAATTGGTTTACAAGCTGTCAGTGTTCCTGGAGCTGTAAGTGGTTTTGAAAAAGCATTAAACGAATACGGAACAATGGGTTTCAAGGAAGTGTTAGAACCAGCTATTTATTATGCTGAAAATGGATTTCCAGTGAGTGAGTTAGCAAGCTATTCATGGCATCGAGCTGTTGAGAAATTAAATAGTCATCCAGCAACTGTTAAGAATTATTTACCAAACGGATGTCCACCAATCGTTGGAGAAATGTTTTACTCGAAAGATTTGGCAAAGACATTCAAAACAATTGCAAAGGGAGGAGCAGAGGAATTCTATAAAGGATCAATAGCAAAGAAGATTGTCAAGTTTTCTGAAGAAAATGAAGGTTTCTTTACACTAGAGGATTTTGCTGCTTTTGAAGCACAATGGGATACTCCCATAAGCAGCAAATATAAGGATTATGAAATGTTTCAATGCCCACCTAATGGTCAAGGTATTGCTACACTTTTAGGTCTTAATATTGCGAAAGGTTTTGAATTGGAATCTATGATTCATAATTCTTCACAGTATTTGCATTTACTTATAGAAGCAAAGAAGCTTGCATGGGCAGATTTACGAACATTTGCTGCTGACCCAGATTTCAATAAATTGCCGTTAGATGAATTGCTTTCAGATGAATATTCAGTTAAGCAACAAAATAGAATTAATCTTAACAAAGCAGCTGAAAATGTCAAACCAGGTCTGGATTGGTCACATGGAGATACTATTTATCTATCAGTAGTTGATAAGGACAGAAATGTTGTTTCATTCATCAACAGCTTGTATTTTGGTTTTGGTTCAGGATATGTTGTTGAGGGAACAGGTATTTGTTTACAAAACAGAGGAGCTTTATTCTCTTTAGATCCAAAGCATTTGAACTCTTTGGAACCTAGGAAAAGACCATTCCAAACGATTATACCTGCTATGGTTTTCCAAAATGATTTACCTGTATTGAACTTCGGTGTAATGGGTGGTGATATGCAACCACAAGGTCAAATGCAAGTTTTTCTAAATCTTGTTGAATACGGAATGAATGTGCAACAAGCAATTGAAGCACCTAGATTTAAACACTACGATGACAATATGATTGCTTTGGAACAAGGTATTGGAATTAAAACTCGAGCTGAGCTCATATCTAAGGGACATACTATTCGATCAGATATTGGAGAATTCTTTGGTGGAGCGCAAGCAATAGCAATTGACAATGAAAAGGATGTTCTTTTTGGTGGTTCTGATCCAAGAAGAGATGGCTGTGCAATTGGTTGGTAATTTACTACTTTGCATACCAAAAACCCTTTTTATTTCTATATTCTTCTTCTTGTCATAGCTCTTGTATATGCTTTTTCTTGAGCTTCTTTTGCAGCTGTTTTTGCTTTTGCAACTTTTACTTTGTACTTTCTTTCTGCTCGATAAGCCTTTTGCAAAACCCTAAACTCTTTTATTGGTATATCCAAAAATACATCTTTCTTTTCAATAGTAATTATTCTATCTATTGAAATTTCAATGATATCTGAATCAGCTAAAAACCTATCAATTTTAATAATCAAATGAGGTTTGTCATCTAAAATCCTGGCTTCAGATGTTCCTTCAATTCGTATTATATCACCTAGCCATTTTCCCTCTAAAGAATAAGCTGTTTTATGAATTAAATCAGACTCTTCCATTTTCTTTTCTAAATAAATTTGTTTTATTCAAGTATTTAAATAATATATAATGAAGAGAAGTAGTTGTAAAGAAAGAATGCTTATTCTTCTTCTACAACTGGATTTGATAGTACACCAATATTTTCAATAGATAAAGTGATAATGTTACCCTTTTTCAGGTATACTGGTGGTTTTTGATAATGACCTACACCTGATGGTGTTCCTGTAAAAATCAAATCCCCTGGCTTGAAAGTAAATGACTTTGATAAATAAGCTATAGTGTAAGCAACTGAGAAAATCATATGTTTTGTATGAGATTTTTGCCATGTATTTCCATTTACTTTTAATTCTAATTCTAGTTTTTGTGGATCAGTTAATTCATCTGATGTAACTATCCATGGTCCCAAAGGTGCAAATGTATCCATAGTTTTTGCTCGAGTAAATTGCTTGTCGGTATACTGATAATCTCGAGCAGTTACATCATTACCAATTGTATAACCCCATACATATTCCAATGCTTCTTCCTCAGGAATATGCTTACCCTCTTTTCCAATCACTACAACTAATTCGATTTCAACATCTACCTTTTCAGATATTTTTGGTAAAATAATATTATCTTGATGCCCAATGATTGCTGTATTGAATTTTCCCCAAATCATTGGATTTATTGGAGGTTCTTTTCCTCCTTCCTTTGCATGCTCAAGAAAGTTTCTTCCCAAACAGATAATCTTCTGAGGGTTTGTAAGGGGTGGTAAGAATTTTATTTCTTTTACTGGGTAAAACGCATTTGTTTTTATTTCAGTGAATATTTCTAGGTCATTAACTTCAAGTTCTTTCAATTCCTTGATCATTTTATTTAATTTCTTGATGCTTTTATCACCCATAGAGATTAGTTCTTCCATATTCTTTATTACTTCAAATTTGGGTTTTGGTAAACGTTCTCCAACTTTCACTATATCAAAGACTTCAATATCATTCCAAAATGTTCCTAATCTTTCCACACCATCTTTTGTTTGAAAAGCAAAGATCTTCAAATTCTTTTACCTCTAGTTGTTATTATTTATCTCATCGAAGAATAGTGTATGTTTTAAAATTCATTGGTAGTACTCTTATTTTTCAAACTCGGAAATTAAAGTTATTAATAGACAAAAAGCTTTTGAATTTAGGAAACGTGACTTTAGTATTATAATGGTTATTGCATGGTTGTTATATTATGACTAAAATGAAAAATGCTGAAAGATTAGATAACATCGCACCTTCTGGGATTCGTAAACTCTTCTCACGTGCTCAAGGTATTCCCGGTGTTATAAGTCTTGGAATTGGTCAACCCAATATTCCAACACCAAAAGGATTAATTGATGCTGTTGTTAAATTAGTTGAAAATGGTGACAATTATTATTCACCAACACCCGGAACAAAGAAATACAGAGATGCTGTTGCAGAGCAAAATAAGCGATGGTATAATCTTGATTATGATCAGATACACAAATTCTTGCAACTGCTAGTGGATGGGAAGCAATATACTGTTCTTTGATGAGCTTTATTGATCCAGGAGATGAGGTACTATTACCTGATCCTTCTTTCTTAACCTATCCACGACAAATCCAATTGGCTGGTGGAAAACCAGTTTGGATGAAGCCTACTGATGAACTCAAGATTGACACTTCAAATCTGCAAGATTTAGTTACTGATCGTACAAAAGCAATAATCTTGAATTTCCCTTCAAATCCTACTGGAGAAATAATGACAGCATTAGAACTAAAACCAATAATAGATCTTGCTGTTGATAATAATCTTATTCTTTTAACAGATGAAGTTTATGAAAGATGTATATTCACTGACGACAAACACATACGTATCCCTGCTCTAGATGGAACATATGAACGAACTTTATTATTAAATAGTTATTCCAAGACATATTGTATTCCTGGATGGAGAATAGGTTACGCAGCTGGACCAAAAGAAATGATATCTCAGATGATAAAGATGCATAGCTTCATTGTTGCCAATGCACCATCTGCTCAACAAAATGCACTAGGTGAATTTATAAACACAAAAGAAGCAGATGATTTTACGAATAATCTGAAAGATATTTTGAAAGAACGTATGGACAAGATAGTAAAAGGATTCAATAGTATTGATGGTTTTAACTGTCGAAAACCTGAAGGAAGTTTCTACGCTTTTCCGAAGGTTACTTTTCACAAGGATTATACTACAGCTGTTGAATTAAGTGAGAGGATTTTTGATAAGCAAAAAGTAGTTCTAGTACCAGGAACTGAATTTGGTCCTTCAGGTGAAGGATATCTTAGAGCAAGCTTTGGTTCTATTTCAATGGATCAAATTGATGAAACAATTCAAAGATTGAAAAATCTCTAAAGTCGAAAAATAAAGAAAAGTAATAAATGAGAGAAAAATCTCTCAAAAAAATTAAGGACCTACGAATCCGCATGCTGGACAAGTGTAGTTTATTTCTTTTTGCCTACAGAAGGAACAACGTACATGAACAACATCACCGCAACTTGGACATCTGAATTTGACTGATCCGACATCATCTGGTGATATCTTTCTTAAACAGCAAGAACAGGTTGGCATACTAAATATTTTATCCCTCATATCATTTACACCTGAGCAGTTTAAACTCGTCTTCCTCTTCTTCCACCAGCTCTTCTGGTTCCATCGTGAGCAACAGGAGTTACTTCTTCAATTCGACCAATTCTTAATCCAGATCTAGCTAAAGCTCTTATTGCTGCTTGTGCACCAGGTCCTGGTGTTCTTGGTCCGTTTCCACCAGGTGCTCGTACTGCAATATCGATTTTTGTAATTCCTCTATCTTTAGCAGCTGTTGCAGCGTCATAAGCAGCTCTCATTGCTGCATAAGGTGAAGATTCATATCGATCGCTTTTTACGTACATTCCACCTGAACGTTTAGCTATTGTCTCACTACCGGTTGCATCTGTAACAGTTATTATTGTATCATTATATGAAGAGTAGATATGAACAATACCAGTTCTTAAGATTCTTCTTCTTTTAGTATCTTTGACTGAACTCATTTATTTCACCTTATATCTTATCTTTGATTTTTGGAGGTAACGTTTCTTTTACCCTTTCTTCTTCTTTTATATCTTTTACTTCCTTACCAGTTTCGTCTGGAACTAACAATGGTTTTTCCTTTGCATCATCTTGTTTGATTGGTACTTTCTTCTTTGGTTTTGGTCGAGGTGGTCCACGTCTGCCACGATCTTGTCTTCTTCTATCAACTTTAGGTTTCTTTGATTTAAAGACATTCGTTGGTAGCGCTTTATGGCTAGCTTTACGATATGGTGAATCTGATGTAAAAACTATAGAATTCTCTTCTGATGGAGGAACTAAATAATTTGGTGATTTAGCAATGCGATCACCAATAGAAATGTGACCATGAACTATCATCTGACGAGAATGATATGGTGTTGTTGCAAAACCTTTCTTATGAACTAATGTTTGCAATCTTCTCTCTAGGAAGTTTTCAATTTGCAAACTTAAAACATTATCAAGTGTAGCATTTTTTGCTACTAGGCCCATTCTTTGCAATCTACCAAGTAGTTCTAATTCGCCAGTTTTTCGATCTTCATCATCAAGACTTAAGAGTCTACGAGCATTCCCTCTGAAATGTCTCAATAAGGTTGAGAACTTCCAGACAGATTTCATGTTTCTTAAGCCATATTTTCCAACAATTTGTAAATCATGCTCAATCCTTTGTCTAGCAAAAGGTTGACGAGGTGTTTTGTATTTCTTTTTAATTCTCTTTGGATCGCCCATATTTCTTCACCTTTATGTTTTCTTACGAGAGACACCTATAGATCTGCCACCTCTGCCAGTACTCTTTGTTCTTTGACCTCGAACTTTATGACCAACAGCATGTTTTACTCCTCGGTAGGATCTCAATTTCTTCAATCTATCGATATCATTTCTATCATATAATGCTAGATTTGATCCAACTAAATGAATATCTTTACCTGAATTTCTATCTTTAACGTGATTAACAAACCATCTAGGGACACCAAATTTTATAGGATCTTTAATAATTTCATCTAACTTATCTACTTGCGCATCTGTTAATAATCCTATAAAGGTATCAGGTTTTATTTTTGCTTTTTTCAAGACAATATCAGCCATTCTGGGACCAATGCCACGTATCATAGTAAGCCCATTGACTACGTGTTTATCTCCTCTGATGTCCTTCCCAGAAATGCGGACTAAATGCTTGAAATTATCGAAATTTATTGACAATTACAAATACCTCTGATTTTCTTTTTCAAATAGTAAATTATTATTATTCTTAAGACTCGACGAGAGTTTTCATTCTATAAATCTTTTGGATAGCTTGAAATCACTTCTCTCGAGATTATTAACGATTCATAATTCGTTATTGTTTTGTACGAAGTTGCATAATATATAATTTACTGCTCCTAGCTACAATTAAAATTAAGAAAGAGCATAAAATGAACTCTAAAAGCCTATTTAAAATTCACTTGTTATTTCATCAATTTCTGTTGTTTTGCTTTTAACAACCTCACTAGAAATTATGAATGCAAAATCCTCAGTAATCAATGAATAAGCACTCTTAAAATCATCTATTAATCCTTTCCAATCTTTGAGAGTATCTTTGTATGCTTTCTCAAATTCATTACTGAAATCTTTCAATGCTGAACGTAAAACCCTAGAATCAGAATCTGCAATCAAAGCAAATAATGCTGACTCGGTTTTCTCTAAAAGTAAAACCCTATCTTCTAGATGGAAGATGCTTGGCATAGTTTCACTTGCTAATGTTTCCTTTAGGATATTAATCACACCAGATAAAGCTCCACTAAAAAGAGCTGAGTCCATTGAAAATCCTTCTTCACCCATCTCACAGAAATCATGAGATAGTAGTGGAATACCACCATTATTCATAACAATTAACCGATATGCTGAAATTGGGGCAAAATAAATCTGAATTGGTGATCGTAAATAAGCAGAAGCAACAATAGCAAAACCTATCACAACGAAAATCAAATCAAAATCACCAAATGCTTGGAAAGCTGGAACTGAGTTAAGAACATAATTCAAAGCCGTTCCACCTACAGCTGCAATAGCTAAACCAGTAATTATTAGTATAATTTGTTGTCGCTGTTTTTTTCTGGCTGCTTTTTTCAAGCCTTTTGCAAACATAATAAACATGAACAAATAGATTACTAGAAGATAAACGAGTAAAATACCCATAAAGGGATATGAATAATCAGTATTCCATCCACTTACAGAATCATAATTTACTTCTACAAAAGGACCGAACCAATCTAAATTAATGTTATAAGGTCTCACAATGGGTCCCAACCAGAGTGCTGTAAGTGTAACACCAGCAAGAAATGAGGTTAGTACAGATTGTCTAGAGAGAGAATCATTAACTAACAAATCTCTAAAATATGAGATCAAAAGTAATGATATAATTAGCACAGAAAGTGAACTAATTTTCCAAATTAACATAAAAGTTTCATTAGTTGATTCTAGTAAAAGTATACTAACTAGTTTTGTAGCAGACCAGAGCATCGTTCCAATAAAGAACAATATTAACAATAAAGTTGGCAGGAATCTATTTATTAAATAATTCAAACCTAACAAAATAAGAATAACTGAACAGAAAATTAGAGCTAAAATACTTGGAATTGTTTGATAAAGTGAAGCAACCATTGATTTTCTTCTCCGAAAAATTTCACACGCATTTAATGATTAGGAGTTTTCTTCAAAAAACTTTTGGATTATGATAACTATGGGTAATTTAGAATTGAAATCACATGGTCACATTTTCCCATTTAAATAATATATAGTGACCAGATATTAGTAGATATAGATAACAAAACCATTAGGGTGATCAAAAGATGAATAAAGAAATAAAAATCAAAAAAAATAGTGATGAAATCCCTGTTGAGGATTTAAAGGAACTCTTTTCTGTAATAAACCAAGAGGTTCCAGATTTAATTAGAAATTTGTTCACATCTATATATAGTGCTGAAACTGCTGAACAATATGCAAAAGGAATTGCAACCATATACAAAACTCTTCAAGACCAAGGTCTTCCTGAGGAAATGGTTGAAAAACTAACTATGAAATATGCAAATTCCATGGATATATTAGGAAAAGCATTACAGAACATTGACATAAAGAAAGATAAGAAAGAGCACTAAACCTCTACTTTCTAATTTATTTAAGTTTAACCAGTAAAATAATATGAAAATGAAGGCAGTGAATAAAGAAAATGGCAAACACATTTTGGAATGTAATCCGAATAACCTTCTGGGGTACACTTGAATTTATATGGTTGCTATTGTATCTCTCATTTGTATTGATACCTGGATCTATAATTATAGCTTTTCGGAGATTACACATAAAAAACAAAGTGCAACGTCAAATGGTTAAAAACGGGATGCCTCGAGACAAAGCCAAAATTTATGCTAAAAAGTACAAATCATTTCTTGTGGGTTATGGAAGTTTTAGAGGACTATTCAGATTATCAAGAACTGGAATTAGATTAGGAAAAGAAAATAAGAAAGAATCAGAGATTAGTATACAAGAAACTAGCGAATCTAATAATCCTCATTCATATACCTTTATATCTTAATCTATTGTTGGCAATGTTTATTGAATTACTTAAACCAGTGAATTAGAAGGTTTAAATATAGGAATTTGTAAATAAAGTATAGAAAAATGTAAGAAGACACCCAAGGAAGAATAAAACGAGAAATAGTCATGAGGGTGAAGAATGGTAGCTGAGAAAGAAAAGAAAAAGAAATCAGTAGAAAAAGCAACTTTAAATCCAAATGCTTTAGAGCTTCTTAATGATAAACTTGATCAGACCATTCAGAGAATTACAGATCTTGAAAGTAAAATAGAGAAAATTAGTCCAGACATTCAAGATGCAACTGGTTCATTGAATATGACACTTGCTATATTGAGAACTTTTCAAGAAGTAACAAATGTGGCAACTATTTTTTCGCCTTCGAAATGGCTTATGCGTCTTCGACCTGATGTCAATTTAGATGCGATTGAACGTCTAATTGTTGATGTTTTAACTCGAGAAGGTCTAAAGAACATCTCACAACTAACTGCTTCTATAAGACAAGAAAGGGGAACTGCTTCAAGAAGGATTATACGAGACAAAGTTAATGATATGATCAATAGGGAGATAGTTGAAGAAGTTGATGAGGGTTATGGAAGAGTTATTAAGATGGCTATAGATATCAAAGCATTATCAGAATAGCATCCTTATTTTATAATTTCAATTCCTTCAATTTCTCATTCAATTGTTTGCTAAGCAATTGATTAACTATTTTACCATCCACTTTTCCTCTTGCTTGAGTCATAACTTGTCCCATTAAATTCCCTTTTGCGTGTTCTTTGGATTCTTTTATTATATCTATGCTCTTTTCAATTACCTCATGGATGATTTTCACAAGTTGATCTTCTGTTATAACTTTCAAGCCTAAATGTTCTAAAGCAACTTCAGTTCTTTCTCTTGGATTCTTTGCTAGATATTTCATTAGTTCATCAATTGCTTCTTTTGCTATTTTCTGTTGCGCTAATAACTCAAATATTTCTTTAATCCGCTTATCTGACAGATTACCAATTGGAACATTTTCTCTTGCTAATGCTTTCAGTGTCTGTTCTAATGTTACAGCTATTAACATTGGATCAATGTTCATTTCCACTAATTCATCAAAAAGGGATGCTTTGTTAGAGATAGCTAAATCCTTTGCTAGATCTTCTGGCAAATTCAATTCCTTTATGTATCGTTCTTCTTTTTTGTCTGGCAATTCAGGAAGATTATCTTCAATTCTTTTGATTCTAGCTTTTGATATTAGTATAGGATAAGAATCAGTATCAGGATACATACGACCGGCCCCTCCTAAATATCTCCTAAAGCTAGTTGTTCCATCATCATTAGCATGTCTGGTTTCGTTTGGTACACCAGCAAATATTTCTTTAACTCTGATAACAATTTCAGTTATCGCTTGAATTGCTTCTTGTTTTTTCCCTATAACAAAAACCACTGCATCATTTTTATCGCAGTTAAAGAAAGTTAAAAGCTTCTCTGTTTCTTCTTGAGTGATACCGTAATTTGGCAATTCATCCGTATGGATGATTCCACCCAAACCAGTTATTACTTTCACCCTATCTGCTAGTTCTTTACCAAATGATAGTTCTGCTTGAACTTTTTTACCTAAAAGATCTTTCATTCCAAGCAATTTCTGTCCTAGTATCTGTACTTTATTTGCTATTGCTTCTTTCAAGAATTTACATTTGGTATTTTTGAAGAATTTATTTAATTGTTTATGTTCTTCAGAAAAGGATTCCGATTTTAAACCTCTTTTCTCAAGCTCTTCTTTTATTTCAATTAGTGCAAGTTGTCTATCTACTTCATACTTTACATATTCTGGAAGCATATCTAATACTTGAACACCTTTTATCTCAATTCTCGCCCCCTTTTCTATACTTATATTCAAATCTTGTCGAATAGTACCTAAACCTCTTTTCACTTTTTCAGTTGCACGTAAAATTCGACCAATAGCTAATGCAATTTCTTTTACTTCTTCTGGATTTGTTACTGATATAGTCTTTGTTGCAATTTCTACAAGAGGTATTCCTAAGCGATCCACTCGCCAAGTTATTGTTCTTCCAATATTGCTAATCTCTCTACAAGAATCTTCTTCCAGAGCGATCATATCAAGATTTACGATTTTATTTGCTACTTTTACTTTCCCACCAACACCAATCAACATTGTTCTTTGAAAGCCTGTTGGTATTGAACCATCAAGATATTGCTTACGGTTAACATGTAATTCATCAAAAATATCCATTTGGAGTAATTTTGCGATTGATAATGCTAAATCAATTGCTTTTGGATCTGGTTCAAAAGGAGGAGTTTCATCAAATTCATAAGAACAGACAGAATCATGAATTTCGTAAACTATATCTTTTTGTTTTTTAAATTCCATCAAAGCAGCTTTATCATATTCACCTAATTCAGAAAGAGTTGGACGCATATGTCTTGTAATTATTGCTTGAGGTTTATCTAAACACAATTCGGATTCGCATCTACAGAATAATTTTCGTCCAGTTTCAAGTTGTTGGTGCAACTCAAGACCACATTTTAATCCTAAAGATGAATAATCGATAGCTGATTTCTTTGTACTTTGAGTCAAATTTTTCCCTCTTACCTTTCATAACTAATTATATCATACTATTTGCTAAGGTTTTTTTAAATCCACATATCTATCCTAAACAAATTCATTTTTTAATAAATATAAAACTTTGTTAGTGGTTAAAAAGCGCTTTTCTTGAAAAGACTTAAAGAAAATAACGTTTATTCAAGAAGATTAGAAGAATGAATGGACATTCGAGTTGATGAATTGTGTCTGAAGAACCAGAAAATGATTACCGTGGTATTGCTGCCATTTGGCTTGATGCACAAGACATTAAAGTTTGGTCAAAAGTTACCATAAAAACAAAGAAAGGGACATTTAAAGGTATAATATTACCTCGTGGTGAACAAGGAGACGACAAACATATTATTATAAAACTACCATCTGGTTATAATATTGGTATTAATTTAGATTCAATTTTGGAAATTAAAGCAACTGGACAAATCGAAGCTAATTACAAAATCCCAGCTAAAAAAATTGAGAAAAATCCTAAAAAACCTACAGTTGTTTTAATTGGAACTGGTGGAACAGTAGCATCGAAATTAGATTATCGAACTGGAGCAGTCATTCCGGCTTTTACACCTCAAGAATTATACAATGCAATACCCGAGCTACAAAAGATCTGTAATTTAGAAACTAAACTTGTTTTTCAGAAATTTAGTGAAGACATAGACCCAGGAGATTGGATTGTTCTTGTAAATGAAATAGTTAGTTGTATTGAATCTATTAACCCTAGAGGTGTTGTTATTGCCCATGGTACTGACACGATTCATATGACTGCAGCAGCGGTTTCATTTATGATTAAGAACCTAGATAGACCAATTGTTTTTGTTGGTTCACAACGAAGTAGCGATCGACCATCTAGTGATGCAGCAATCAATTTAATTAGCAGTATTCAAATTGCTGCAAACTCAGATATTGCTGAAGTGGTTATTTGTATGCATGGAACCTCAGGAGATGCATACAATCTCGTTCATAGAGGAACAAGAGTTCGTAAAATGCATTCAAGTAGAAGAGATGCTTTCAAGACAATTGGTGATATCCCATTAGCCAAAATACAAAATGAAAAAATCATTCCTACTGGAGCGAATTATAATAAACGCACTACACGAAAAGTAAACTTGGAAATTGACACGAAGATTGATGATAATGTTGGTCTACTTTATAGTTTCCCAGGAATGAAAACTGAGCTCGTTGATTTCTTTGTAAATAATAAATATAGTGGACTTGTAATAGCTGGAACAGGATTAGGACATGTTAACAAAAAGCTAATCAAATCAATAAAGCGAGCAACTGAGAATGAAATTCCTGTTTTTATGACATCTCAGTGTTTGTGGGGTTTCACAGGTATGAATGTTTACGAATCAGGAAGAATGCTATTGGAAGCTGGAGTGATTCCATTAGCAAATATGCTTCCTGAAGTAGCCTTAGTAAAGGCTATGTGGGTATTAGGTCATACAAAAGAATTGGCTTTTGTAAAAGAATTGATGCAAAAGAATTTAGCTGGTGAAATTACTGAGCGAGAACCATATAATGGTTATCTGATTATGCAAGGTAAAGTAGACAGAAGAATTGATAAGTTAATCCAGAAGGAAAAATAAAAATCATATACTTTGGAAATTAGAAGAGGATAACGCAATATGGCACTTAGTTCAGATATTGTAGAAAAAATTGATACTGCAAAGGAATTGCTTAGTAAAGCATATGATGAATTAAATCCTGAAAATTATTCTATTTCCTATGAAAAAGTTTGGTTTGCACGTGCTGAAATCGAATTTGTAGTCATTGCTTTGAAGCTTTTAAATAATCTTGAAAAGGAAACTCTCAATAATAAATGGAAAGAGGAATTTGGGAAAACACTAAAACAGGTAAGATCTGAAAGTAAAATTAGACAAGCTTTTGATGATACATTCGGTTTATTTCAGAAGTTAGAGGATATTGATGATATTATTGAATTTTATAAAATTTGTTGGATGCTCAAGGAAAAGATAACCATTCTTTTGAATGTTGTAAAGCCCAAACATAAATTGAAGAATTTAAATGTAAAAACTGATTCTAAGTAGATGAAGTTAAACATATTACAATAGTTTTAAAAGCAAGTTCTTATTTGCTAAATGCAAAATATAATAATAGAGTATGGATTTAAAAGTAATTGTAAAATCAAAACTCTTAACGATTGGAGAACTAAACATGCCACCAAGATGCCCAAGTTGTAAAGGCAAAATGGAATATGAACCACCAAGATATGTTTGCACATCATGTGGGTTAGTTATTAATCGATACGAATTTGACAAAATGAAAAGAGAGCATTTTGATACTAAGCGTGATGAAGAGGATCCATATTATGAGGAGAAAAGGAAGAAACAAGATTATTTGGATTGGTTACTCTCATCCGATAAAGATGAGTATGATGATTAGATGACTCAAATAAAGATGTGTACAAACTACATTCCTAGTGGAAAATAGATTCTTTATAGACCAATTTATATTAACCTGATGTTTAGTCCTATCACAAAGATTATTTCTAGCTATCAACAAACATTATACAGTTGATTTTGTTTAATAAAATCAGAAGTGGATATACAATTGACAGTAAGAGGAAGACATTTACAATGCAATATGCGAGATACTTGCGTTTCATGTTCAGTATATACTTGGCCACCTAAAATGAAACTACCAAAGAAGTATTATCAATGTGAGCATTGCAATATTGACATCATTTGTGATAAAGGGTTATCTACATCTTATGACTACTATGATGATGGTTTTGTTGAGAAGAAAGTTAAATGTATTAAATGCAACATGATACTTTTAGAAAAAATCTGGCCAGCAATTCCTGTAAGATTGGAAAAAGAAATTTTAAAAATAGAATAAAAAGAGGAATTTAGTTATATCCCCTCAAAAATTGTTATTAAAGTCGTCCAAGTAATGGACTCTCTTTCATTGTTCTAAAATCTGATTCATAAATTATTTCAATGCTGATTTTCTCTTTACGTATAATTTCTTTCGCTCTTGGACTTATTTGTTTACATATTAGTAGAACTTTATCAATACCATATTTATTGAGATATTCCTCTAAGTAGAAGACTTTATCATATGGAAGAGATCGGTTCCACATAAATAGCATAATCGCAACTTTTGATTCTGATGTTGTTACTGCAAAATCAATTGCTTTGAGTTTTTTTTGAACGATTATTCCTTCTTTATATTGATAATTGTGTTCATGTAAGAATTCACGAATTTTGTTTTCAACTTCTTCTTTTGTTAGAAATTTTGCAAGCAACTTATAACTATCTCCATTTTTTGCTATATCTATTAATAACCCATTTAAGCAAAACTTTACCTTATGTACCTTCGTTATTGCTAAATTAATGTTTTTCGGGCATACTTGTAGAGCTCAACAATCAATGAAATAAATCAAATTAAGAAATAGAAAGTAAGCATGAGATTTTGTTTAATTCCAAATTCACCTTTGTCTCCTGTTTCTTCTAATGACTGTTATAGTAGTGGTTGCTGCGACAATGAATGTTGTTATGAGTGTACCTAAAAATGAAAATCCTGGTGATGCTATAGTACTTGGATCATAACCAGCTTTTAACATGAATTCTTTCGCTTTCTCTAAATTCGTAGCATAAGTTGTTATTTCATTATAGATATATGAACCGAATTTATTTGAGAAAGGTGATTCAATTATATCAAGCTCAATTTCCATCATACCTTGCTGTATACTCTTATCAACCATGTGAGCAATTGCTTTTCGAACAGCAAGACCTTTGGACATTGTTCCATCTTCACATAGCGTTTGTTCACCTATGTTAGGGCAAAGTTCTGATTTCATATTGAAACCTAGATAGGTCACATCAAAATCTGTTTTTGTTTGCTTCTGATAGGTTGAACCGTCATATTCATCCATATAAGTATAATAATCCTTGAAAACATCTAATCTTCCTGCTTGAAATTCAAGCATTTTAGGCTCCAATTCAGCTAGAAATCGAACTTTGTATTCACCTATTTCAAGATCTTCAACATAACCAGCTGGTGTTGATCCCCACCAATTGTCATTTCGCGAGAAGATGCTCTCTACTCCTTCGCTATATGATTTAAAGAAATACATGCCAGTGCCTAATCCTCTCAAACCATACGTACCCCAGTTATCATTTGTAGTATTTGGAATACCATCATCTTCAACACTTACATTTAGATAATGTTCTGGAAGCATTAGTTTTGCTAAATCGTATAATGTAGGTGCATAAGGTTGTAATCCATATGTATCAGGATCACCATCGATGTACAGATGAATGGTAGTGTCATTTTCTCTATCAATCATTTTAATCCATTTGTAAAAGGAACCTATTGTAGATACGTTTTGGTACATTTGAATCGAAAAAATAACATCATCAGCATCGAACAGCTCGTTAGTATAAACCTCATCAATATCTGGTTGCCAATATACATCATCTCTTAGATTTATTGTTAATATGGTTTGATTTGTATTGAATGACCAGCTTTTCGCTAAGACTCCTTCAGGTTCATTATTCTTATCTAATCTAATCAAAGGTTCTGCAACTAAGGATGCAAAGAAATCATCTTCTACAAATAAAGGATTAAGAATATCCCATTCATCTGTATAATCAACAAAGACACTTTGATTTTGATCTAGATGATGTTTTCCTGACCAATCCATATATGGTAAAGAAGCAATTATTCCTTCTTCATGATCCCAACCATTGAGATTATCCCAGGATACGTATGTTGTTATGGAATTAAAAATTGGTATAACAGGTAAAATATTATCCATTAAATTTTCTTGCCATTCATGATAAATGGAAATACGTTGAGATTCATCAGTTTCCAATTTTCCTTCTAATAGATAATCTTCATTCTCTTGTCCTCCACTCATTATAGTGTCTATTCCCCAATAGTTAACAGCTCCATTCTCTGCAAACATGTAAGTTGGATCAACATCATTATTTGGCCAATCTATATCTACAATAACAACATCAAATGCCTTTGAGGTAACTGCAGCTTCGAAAGTTCCTGAAGGATGACTAATAATCTGCGAGTTTATTCTTATTCTTCTAAGTTCTTGTGCAAGTAGATTTGCTAAAACCTCATTTTCAGAAGTACTATCGCTAAGTATGCTTACATCAAAGAAATAATCATCTTTTGCTGCAGCATGTGTATTTGCTGAATATATTACTGGAAAAATAATTAATATAATCATTAATGGAATAATTTTTGCAGAGATTCCTTTTTTACTAAATAACAAACTATCACCTTATATCATGAACATGAATAAATCTTATTTAAAATTAACCTAAAATAATTCTTTGTATGATTTTAAAAATAAGAAAAAAAGGATAGAAAAGAACCTTAGAGGTCCTTTAATTGTATTTTCTGTAGTCAATTATGAAATGACTAATCTCCAAAGCCTCGATCAAGCTTTTCAGCTCGTTCAGCTTCTATTTGCAATCTCTTCTTTCTTGGTCTATACCAAGCCAACCAACCAAATAGTACAACAAATCCAGCCAGGAAAAATTCTGGTAGAATGAAGTATATTACTGGAATAGGTCTTTTGATTTCAAATATATCTGAAGCTGGACCCCATGGAGATGTTGTAAAGTTTATATTCATATTAACGAATTTTGCAGAAACATAGTAGTCATTGTCAGGCAAATCTGCTAAAGATATATTCTCTACAAACCAGTATTGATGTTCAAAACTCCAATTCATAAGATCAGTTAATCCTGATGCTATTCCATCCCAGAGAAAGACTTTCCATCGGGCTTCTCGTCTATCATAACCATGAACTGTTTTGTTAACAATTTCTTCGTAGTCTAATGAAGTGTTTTTGTAATCAGACCATGCACGTATGCCATAAATGTCAATTGTTTTAGTTTCTGGATCAAAGTTAATCATTGGTTTAGTAATAGTTATTTGATGATCTCTTGTGTCAAATACTTTTTGACCAATTTGTTGGATATATGGAAAGAATCTATCAGCTTCTGTACCAGTTCCATAGTCGATATAACCAATTGGTACTTTCAAAATGAATTGTATAACAACATAAAAATCTACTGCTATTGGAGTAAATACAAGACCAATATCATTATCATATGAATACCAAGTTCCATTTAATGTATGATACGATAAATCGCCTTCCATAAAAGTTCCCTCAGTATCTCTTGCTGGTACACCAAATTGTTCACCTGTAGCTGTTGTTCCTTCACCACTTTGGTAAAGTATCCACTTTGCTTCTACAATTTCATCTGTTTGAACTAAACCGATTTCTGGTAAATCCCAACAATAAGCTTCAATGTTATAAATATCTAATTCTCTATTTACAGAGTCATATCTATAACTTAAACCAGATAAAGTTGTATTAAAGAAATCAATGAAGATAGTATCAGTAGTTATGTTACTCCAAGTTGGTGCTGCTCGAGGCATGTCAAATTTGTAAATAATAGATTGATTACTGTTGGTAACAGTATATTGAGCTAAAGTATCTCCTAAATACCATTTAGCTGATGTAATGTTATAATCCAAATCCATTTTATCTGTTGATAATGAACTTGGATTATCATAATCATCATAATATACAAACCATAATTCTGCTGCTGAAGCTAAGCTGTCATTCAGAATATGAGTTCCAGTATTATTAGTAAAGGTTACTTCGAACTCCACCATTGACATATGATGTGTTGTAGCATTGTATGGACCAATAACTGGATCAGGGATTGTAATATATCTCCATGAAACTTCATCTAAAGCGTTTAGTAATGTTGCATAGATAGCTTCAACTGACCAGGTAAGACAACTTACAACGTCATTGTAATAAGCTCCTGTCCATGTCTCTTCTGCTACATTATCATGAAGGTTTTGAGCGAGAGGATGAATTTGTTTAGCTAAATCAATTGTGGCATTTTCAGCATCGTTTGCTGCGATTTTTGTTGGTGATAACGTAAAATTATCATTTTCATATATAGTCATATCAGTATATCTGTAGTTGAAATTAGGAACATCAAAGTTTGTTTTTGAATTTTCTCTTTCAATCATAGTTTCAAAGAGTATCCAATTGTTGATTTCCATGGCAGCCCATATAGATTCATCCCAAATTGCTCCCCAGAAACCTGCTTGTGAAATATAATGACTCATTGTACCAGCATGAAAAGCTGCTTCTGTGAAATTTGCATTATCGTCCACAAGAATTGTTACAAGTTTAGTATATTCTTCTTGTGCTCTCACTGCAAGAGCATCATTTGTAACAGTTGATCCGAACTCATCTAAATATAAAACTGTTGAGTTTATATCACCATAATCACTATTAGTGTAACCGTAAGGGAGGCTAGCATTGCTATTTAGTGGAGCTTCAACTCCATGCCAGAATGCATACAAATTATTCGTTATCCAACTAACTTGTGCATCAGCGAGCAATTTTACTGCTTCCCAAGCTAACCATTGGTGCGTTGAAAATTTAGGTCGGGAAAATAACCTATCATTTGAGCTTTCATCTGCTCGCCAACCTACAACATAAGCAGGCACTAATGGTATTGCCATAACAAATATGATAGCAATTGCCAGGCTTTGTTTTCTACTTGTTCTCATTCTAATTTCACCCGAGGCTTAGTTAACACTATTTTCAAACTAAGCTATGGTCTAAAGGAAGTAAACCTTATTTAAAAAGAATAAAGTCGAATATCTACCAGTTATTTTGTAGGTGAAAAATGATAAATTAGAATTCTATTTTTGTTGCATTTCCTCTATTAGTTCTTTTGCTCGTGAGAATTTGACATTATCTTCCTCAATCATTTTTCCAGCTATTTTATCTATTAGTTCTCCTTTAGCTCCAGCAGAAATAGCGAGATTCTTTGAATGGAGTTTCATATGACCTTTTATTATTCCAGTTGTAGCTAAAGCCCTAATTGCACCTAAATTCTGTGCCAATCCAACGACAGCAGCAACTTGAGCTAATTCAGAAGCACTTTCCACTCTTAGTATTTTAAGGGCTAACTGTGCGATAGGGTTTGTTCTTGTTGCTCCACCAACAATTCCTACAGCCATAGGAACTTCAATTGAACCCTCCAAATCGCCATTGTTATTTTTTATCCATTTTGTCAATGATCCATAGTGACCATCTTTTACAGCATATGCATGTGCACCAGCTTCAATTGCTCGTGTATCATTGGCTGTTGCTAAAATAACAGCGGAAATGCCATTCATTACTCCTTTATTATGAGTCGCAGCTCTATAAGGATCTGATTCAGCAAAAGCAGCAGCAGCGACTATATTGTCTACAATGTGCTCACCACCCAGCTTTTCTTTTGGAATAACACATTTTGCATATGCTAATCGTTTATCAGCAAGATTCGATAGTATTCTTAAGAGAACCTTTCCACCTGTAAGATCTTCGATTAGTGGTGCGAGAACTTCTGTCATTGAATTGACTGCATTTGCACCCATAGCATCTAAACAATCAACGAGGATTTCGCAAATGACCATTTTACCTACTCTTGTATCAATGATCTTTGCTTGAACATCTCTTGCTCCCCCACCCAAATCAACAAGTGTTTTATCACAAGTATTAGCGATATCAATGATTTTTGCTTTATTCTTCAATAAAATTTTAACTGCTTTTTCTGGTTCAGATAAGTCCAAGATTTGTATTTGTCCAATCATGATTTGTTCTGTTGTTGATGCTGTAAAACCTCCAGTTGATAACGTTAATTTTGCTGAATTACATGCAGCAGCAATTACTGAGGGTTCTTCTATGGCCATTGGTATTGAATAGATTTTATTATTAATCAAGAAATTAACCGCTAAGCCAATAGGAATAGGCATAATACCTACAGCATTTTCAACCATTCGATTAACAGTATCCATATCTAATGGACCAGATTTAGAAAATAGTTCAATTTCTGCTTCTGTTAAATCAGGAATATACTCTTGTATTATTCTTAAACGTTCTAAACCTGTGAGTTTATAAAAGCCAGAAAACTTCTTCAATTGTTCATTATAGGATGGTTTCTTACCAGTCATTTTGATCTCACCATATTAAATACACATAAGTAAGATCGTCTGTTAAAAGATTTCCTAAAATATCACAAATTTTTTGTATGTAAAAGGTTTGTTTACTTTTTGTGGGATTCAAAATATATGTCTTTAATTAATTAAGGTTTGAGCTAAAAAACTTAAGAAATTTAATGGACATCTTTTTGTTATTTCACAAGACTAGTAAGCTTGAATGAATAAACAAGGTTGATTTTTATGCCACAGGAAGTTATGAGAGTTTACATGGATCATGGTGCTACTACTGCTGTTGATCCCGAAGTAAAAAAAGAAATGATGAAGTACTTCTCTGAAGAATACGGTAATGCTTCTCAAATGTATGAACTTGGTCGAAATGCTGCAATAGCAATTCAGGAATCACGAGAGCGAGTTGCCAAATTAATAGGAGCATCTGCACCACGTGAAATAATCTTTAATTCTGGTGGAACAGAAGCAGATAATACTGCATTAAAAGGTGTAATGCTCAATAAAAGGAATAAAAAGAAACACATGATAACCTCAGTCATAGAACATCCTGCAATTTTGAGAACAGCTGAATTTTTAGAAACCCAAGGCATTAAAGTAACATATCTTCCTGTAGATGAATATGGCTTAGTAGATCCAGAAGTCTTGAAAAAAGAAATTACAAAAGAAACAGCTTTAGTCTCAATAATGCATGCAAATAATGAAATAGGTACAATTGAACCAGTAAAGGATTTAGCTGAAATTACTCATGATGCGGGTGGATTATTCCACACAGATGCAGTTCAAACAGTAGGTAAAATCCCATTAGATGTACAGAAACTGAACATTGATTTGCTTTCACTAAGCTCACATAAAATATATGGACCTAAAGGTGTAGGAGCTTTATACAAGAAGCAAGGAATAAGATTAGAACCAATAATGCATGGTGGTGGTCATGAGAAAGGTTATCGTTCAGGTACTGAAAATGTTTCAGGTATAGTCGGGTTGGGGATGGCTACAAAAAAAGCGCTTGAAAAACTACCAGAAGAAAAGAAACGCTTAACAAAAATGAGAAATCGATTGATTGATAAGCTTCTAAAAGTAGAAGATTCGAAGCTAAATGGTCATCGAACGAAACGACTTCCTCACAACGCAAATCTAGTCTTCAAATATGTTGAAGGAGAAGCTTTAATTCTAAGGTTAGATGCTATTGGTATTTATGGATCAACAGGTTCAGCTTGCTCAACTACTAAACTTGAAGCTTCACACGTCCTATTAGCAATTGGTCTTAGGCATGAAATTGCTCATGGTTCACTAAGGTTAACTTTAGGAAGATGGAATACTGATAAGGAAGTTGATTATGTAATTAAAAAAATTCCTGAAATCATCTCCGAACTAAGAGAAATGTCAGCTTTTAGAAAGGATACAGAAGAATTCGTTATGAGTTTGAAAGATGATCATTGAGAGGTTTAATCTTTAGATATAAATTAAGAATATTGAGTGAATAAGCAGGTAAAAATAATGTTATACAGCAAAAAAGTGATGGAACATTTCACCAAACCCAAGAATGTTGGTAAAATTGAAGATGCTGATGGTCTGGGTATAGTTGGCAATCCTAAATGTGGCGACACTATGGAAATCACAATCAAAGTAAAAGATGAGAAAATTGCTGATATAAAATTCAGAACATTTGGTTGTGCATCAGCTATTGCTTCAAGTAGTATAACAACTGTTATGGCGAAAGGGATGACATTAGATGACGCTCTGAAACTTACAAGAAATGATGTTGCTAAAGAGTTAGATGGATTACCTCCACACAAAATGCATTGCAGTAATCTAGCTGCTGATGCACTTCACAAAGCAATTGAGAACTATAGAGAAGAGAAAGATAAAAAAGAGTAATAAAATCAATTGATTTTATTAAATTGCTTCTTTTATGAGAAAATTTTTCGTAAAACTGAAACAATATGTTGCATGTTTTCTTCTGTTACTCCAGGTTGAATCGGAATTTCAAAATGATTCTTTCCAACCCTTTCGGATATTGGGCAACATACTTTACTATAATCAGGGAATTTAACGAATTTTGACCAATAATAGTAATCGTTTAGTTCGAGGTATGCAGGTTGCTTATATGAAGGAACATTATAGATTTGTCTTGATCCAATGTCGTTTGCTTTCAATTCTTCGATAATCTTTGTAGCTGTTAAATCAGTTTTATCGGTTCTGCCAGCAGCAATGTGCCAACCGTGTTTTCCGCCCTTTGGAGTTTTTTGCATTGCAAATCCTTCCAAATCTGCTAGCTCTTTTTGTAGGATACTAGCGTTTCTTGTTCTAGCTTCCTGCATTGTTGGTAATTTCTCAAGTTGTGCTAATCCAATAGCAGAACAAATATTGGTAGTTCTGTAGTTAAAACCAATCCTTGTGTGATGGTAACCGCCCTTAGGGGTTCGTCCATGATTTCTCAAACAAAGTATTTCATCCTTTAAGTCTTCATCTTGAGTTACTATTGCACCACCTTCTCCGAAGGTAAGGTTTTTTGTTGCATAGAATGAAAAGCAACCAATGTCTCCAAAATTCCCGACATGTTTTCCATCGATGCTTGCACCATGAGCTTGGCATGCATCCTCAATAATCTTCAAATCATGGTCGTCTGCCATGTCCTTTAAGGCTTTCATGTCACAAGGATTTCCAAAGATATGAACCGGCATAATTGCTTTTGTTTTCTTTGTAATCTTTTCCTCAACCTTTGCTGGGTTAAGATTATATGTTTCAGGATCAATATCTGCGAAAATTGGAATGGCACCATCAAATAGTATGCTATTACTCGAAGCAATGAAAGTAAATGGGGTAGTAATAACCTCATCACCAGGTTGTATATCTAATGCTCTAATTGCCAAATGTAGTGCAGTTGTTCCATTAGAAGTAACAATTACATGTTTTGCTCCTGTATATTCAGAGAATTTTTTTTCGAATTCTCTAGCTACAGGTCCTTCAGCTAAATACTTTGAGTCAAGAACTTCTTTTACTCCATCCTTTTCTTCTTGACCTATTTGTGGGTCAATGAATTTTATCATGATTTTACCTCACAAATCTTATGTCTATTAATCTAGACTAGTAATTGTGATTCTGAAATTTCAACTATCTTTGATTATAAACTAATTATCTCTTTAAAAAAGACATGGTTGTTTATCAACCAGTATCTTTTATTACAAGTTAAAGCAATAATTTTTAGACTTTATGTAAAACATAGGAATTAGTAATTCAGGAAATGATATTTTGAGGATAAATGAAGATGATGTTGAGATATTAAATGCAACTTCAAATCATGCTACTGATTGGTCCAAAACTTTTTTGACTGCAATGAATAGTTGCCGTTGGATGAATCGTTATATTAAAGATCAAAATATCTCAGAACTTGATGTTTCAATCTCATTTTCGCAAGACATTAGGAAAGAACTGAAAGCTGATCGTTTTCTTATCGCATACTATGCTAAAAAACCAGTTGGAATACTTCGAATGGATGAATATTGGGTTCCTAAAGCAGTTAGAATAATCAGTCACTTCCCATTAGTTATACCAAAATTCCAACGAAAAGGCATCGGTAGATTACTAGTTAAGGCAGGGGTACAACAAGCTCAAAGTGAAGGGGTTGTTGATGTTTGGTCAGAATGTTGGTCAAAAGATATGAGAGAAATAAAGCTATATCGAACTTTCTATGAGAGAATAGGATTTACTAAGAAATCAAATAGATTGGAAATGATTTGTTTTACAAAAGCATTTAATGAAGATCATATGACAGAAATTAAAGGTTTAGAAATTAGTAAGTCAGATGAAATTACAGATGAGTTAGTACAAACCATTAGCCAATCATATGCAAAATCAAAAGATAAACTTCATGTGATTGAAAATCTCAGGAATCCTAAAATTACTGAAAGTTTTTTGAAAAAAACAAGACAGTCATTCCTAGAAATAGGATTCAAGATAGATTGTGTTGTTGCCAAATATAATAAGAAACTTTGTGCTGGGTTACTGACTGCGACATCAAAAAATAGAGGAATGGTATTAGAAATTGGTGTAATTCCTGAATTTAGAAAATTAAAAATTGCTCAACATTTATTAGAGTTGTATCTTTATACAATAAAATCTCAACAAATTAATGAAGTTGCTCTTGGTGTTGATGAGGAAAATATTCCAGCTATTAATCTCTATGAAAAATTAGGATTTAGTAAATCTTGGAATGGTATGTTAATGTTATTAGAGGATAAAAACAAGTTAGGATTATAAACTATTTACAAATTTGAGTGATGAGATAAATGAAAGCTATTGACACCCATTGCCATATCAGTCATACACTAAAACGTGGTTTGAAATTGAATGTTCTCCTTCAACATGCAGCTGAAAACAATGTTTTAGCTATAATTGATTCACCAGTTTTTTTAGACTCGTATAATCAATCCATTAGGATTCATAAAAATAATCCAAAAAAAAATTTTGTAACACTTGGTGCATCTCCAGCAAATTATCATGAAGTAAATATTAACAAAATAATTCTCAATATTAGAGAATTTGCTGAAAAGAAAGAGATTGTCGGTATAGGCGAAGTTGGTTTAGATTACTATTGGGTTAAAAATAAAGCAATTAGAAATCAGCAACACACAATTTTCAAACAATTCATAGAATTAGCTAATGAATTAGATCTTCCTTTAATAATTCATAGTAGAGAAGCTGAAAAAGATTCCATACAAGATTTATCTATAGCAGAAACACCAGTTATTATGCATAGTTTCGCAGGTGATGTTGAAACAGCATTAGAATGTGTGGACAGGGGATATTTCATTTCTATTCCAACATCAGTTACTAGTAGAAAGAAACACCGAAGATTAGCAGAAATCGTACCTCTAGAGTATTTAATTACAGAGACTGATTCTCCATATTTATCACCCTTTCCTGATAAGAAACGAAATGAACCAGCTTATGTAATTTACGCAGTTAAAGAAATAGCTAAAATAAAAGAAGTTCCAGAAGAGGAAGTTGCAGAAATCACAACAAAAAATGCAATTACTATTTTTGATCTAAAGTTATCCTAATATTGGGTCAGAATTTACACAAAAAGTAATATTTAAAGACTATTTGTTGTACTATCTAAAATACAAGTAAAGAATTGGTGATTTTAATGAATCCAACTGAAAAGGCTACTCTTTGGGAAACTCTAACAAGTTATCAAAGAAGGAACGCAGAAAGTGTAAGACCTCCTTCAGAAAGAATTGATCCTGATATTCCTGGTTCACATTTTTGGGTCATTCTTGTAATGAATTGGCAGAATTTACATCCATTAATACAAGATGTTCTCTATGAATGGTATTATACTATTACACGTAAGCAAAATAACCATGTAGAAGAACTAGATCCACAATCAACAGAAGCATTAGTGAAAAGATTAGAAGTTTTAGATGACAAATTAAGGTCATTTGATTTAGAGAGAACAAACTTAGAACAGGAATTATCGGTTAGGGATAGAGATTTTCGAACATTAAGGAAAATATCTGGTAAAAAAGAAAAAGAAAACATAGAAATTCAACAGATGCTTGGTCGAAGTTTTGAAGAAAAGATTATGCAGAAGCAAGACGAGCTTGATGAGAACGAAGAAACTATTAGAGAATTGGAAGGAAAAATAAAGCAATTGGAAGGAAACCAAGTTTCTACAAATGTGACTTCTAGAAGTGATAGTAATCAATTAGCTCCCATTGTAATTTCTGAAAACTTGAATCAAGACGAAGTTATTAAGGAAATGAAATATCATATTGATGAAAGAACTCGTCTTTTGAAAGAAGTTGGTGAAAAATTAAAAGAATTAAATACAACTGTTAATCAACAAAAGAGCACTATAGCTAATTTACGGAAAGAGATTTTGACAAAAGATGAAAAAATCAAAGAAATAAAGGGACTACTAAATCTCTAATTAATTAATGTAATTGGATATGATAGATTTGGCTAAATTCATTTGGAAACTTGTTATTATAGGCGATCCAGCTGTTGGTAAAACAAGTATAAGAAGAAAATACCTAGGGGAAACTACGATAAAAGAATACATCTACACAATAGGTGCTGATTTTGCAACTAAAAGGATAAAACTCTCAAATAACCTAACAGTACAATATCAGATTTTTGATCTTGCTGGACAGCCAAAATTTGACAAAGTTCGTTCTTCATTCTATAATGGTGCACAAGCAGCAATTTTAGTTTATGATATCACAAATAACACTACCCTTAAGAACATGCAAAAATGGGTGAGCGAAGCAAAAAGGAACAATGAAGATGGTTCCTTGGAAACATTCGTTATGGTCGGCAATAAAATCGATCTTCAAGATAATAAGAAATCAGATGATGCTTTACTGAAGAAATTCCTTGCGGATCTTTCAAGAGAAATGGGTCATGATATTCTACATATTCACACAAGTGCTTTAACAGGTGAAAATATTGATTTACTTTTCAAAAAGATAACTGAGAAGTTATTGATTTCTGCGAGCAAAAATTCACCAACGATTCAGAAATTGGTTAAGCAAGTTGAGAGTAAATTAACAGTTAAGGAACAACCAAAACCAGCAATAAAACCAAAAGTAACTGTCATTGAATCAGGTAAAACAAAAGTTAGTCCAAGCTTGTTAGAAAGGAGATTAGATATTATTGAATTAGAAATAAATCATCTAAAATCCGAAGTGAAAGAACTAAAAATAGACATAGACCATTTAACACAATTAGTCCTAAAATATCTACATGAAAACAAGAGAATTCTCGAAGAATTAAATCTCAAAACGAATGATATTAACTATTAATCAAATCATTCAATATGAAAGAAAAAAAATAGGATATCTCAGTTTAAAACTGAGATTTTATTTTAACCCACAACAGTAAAACCATCAAATGCAATCGTTGGTGTCTTTACAGTTGGGAGTAATTTACTATCAGAACCGATTTCTAATATACTTAAGAAGCTTTTGTACAAGTTTCCTGCGATAGTAATAGAATCTAGAGGATAAGCAATTTCACCTTTTTCAATTAGGTAAGCAGAATTTGCTACAACTGAAAAGTCACCAGATATTAGGTTTGAATGACCCATACCCATTACATTATCCATAACTAAGATTCCTTTGTCAATTCCAGCAACGATATCATCGAAATTTTTGTTACCAGGTTGAATTACTATTGTTGTTTGAGAAATGCCGGGAGTTGATTCATAGTCTTGTCCACGACCTGCATTACCAGTGCTTTCTGCTTTTCCAAGTCGTCCATAATAGCTATCATATAGGAAAGAACGTAAAACACCTTTATCGATTACAGTGGTAGTTCTTCTTGGAACTCCTTCTAAATCAATACAATTGGTGTTAAGACCTTCTGGTAGTTGTCCATCGTCAGTTATTGTTAGTCCATCAATTCCTACTTTATCACCGAGTTTATCCATAAAGTAACTGTTCTTTTCTACAACTTGTCGACCATTAATTGAATTAGCAAAAGACATTCGCCAATAGTCTGACATTACATTTTGGTTCCAAACAGTTGGCAATGGTCCTGTGAAACCTAAAGGTTTTGAATCTAGTAGCTTAATGGCTTTTTCTGCACAGTCTCTACCAAGGCTCAGCTCTTCAGGTATTGTTCTTGTTACTGAGAACTCAAAAGAGCTTTTTCGTTTTTGTTCAAGAGCAGCAGTTACAAATGTAATATAAACTAAGTATGTGTAAAGGCTTGCACCAGACATTCCTTCTGAATTAACAATTGCATATCCACCATAGGAAGCTTGTGTTTGACCAGAAGCAGAGATAATTTTCTCATCAAAATTCTTTGCATCCAAGAATAGCTTGTTGGTTTCGGAAACAAGCTCTTCAGTTGTTAGAGTAATAATTTTATCATCAAGAATACCATCTTTAGCAATAGGACTCTTGCTTACAAAACTTTCGAAATCAACATTCTCCTCTTTTACAGATTTAACTACTGATAATGCTTCAGAGACAGCATGTTTTACTGAGTCTTTTGTTAAACCACTCATAGCTGCAAAACCGAGTTTTTTACCTATTGCAACACGAACTCCTACGCCGTCATTTGAACCATCTTTAGCATCAACCATACCTTGTTGATTCTGAATATCTGAGGAATGCTGACTACTAACAAAGATCTCTGCTTGTTCAGCACCTTGGTTCTTAGCATACTTCAAACCAGTATCAGCTAATGATAATAAATCATCTTTCAAAGTATCAAATTTCATTTTATTCTCCTCCAAAAGTTGCTTCAGATAGAAGTAGTTTAGGTGCACCAACACCAGTTGGTAATGGGAATTGTCCCCCCTTACCGCATCCACCGAAGTACCCACTTGATATTTCTAGGTCTTTCGTTGCATTTTCTACACTCTTCAAGAAAGATAGAAGGTCACCTTTTATGGTTACATCTTTTATTGGATATTTGATTTCTCCATTTTCAATCCAATATCCTTTAACAGCTTTGAACAAGAATGTTCCTTGACTTGGATCTACTTGCCCACCAGAAGTTTGTAATGCATATATTCCTTCTTTTAACTGTTCGATAGCTTCTTCCTCGGTTAAATCGCCAGAACCAAAATAAGTATTTTTCATTCTTGGGATAGGATTAAACCGATAATTAATTGCACGAGCATTTCCGGATGGTTTTTGCTTAAACATTTTTGATGAAGCACGGTTATGTAAATAACCAGTTAAAATTCCGTTCTTAACTAATTGTGTTTTTGCTGTTTTGGTTCCTTCGTCGTCATATGGAAGCCAAAAACCATTGTATTTCTTGCTTGGAGTTCCTACATCATAGATATTAACCATTTCTGTTCCTATTTGCTCATTAAGTCGTCCTTTCAAAGCTGAGCTATTTGTGATTATAAAATCAGCTTCTGTACAATGCCCAAAGGATTCATGAGCAAGAACTCCTCCAAGACGATTATCTATTAATGCTCTGAAGTTTCCAGCAGGAGAAGCTTTTGCTTCTCTTTGTTCATCTGCCCATTCATGAACCTTTTCTCCCAAAAATTCTGGAGTTGAGTCCTTTTTCTCAAATAATTCCAAACCTTTGGAACCACCTTTGCCATTAACACCTCTTACGAGTGTATCTCCTGTTCCAGTTGCGGTTACACTTATACGTAAATCTACTACCAATGGTTCCCAAGATATTTCATCACCATCTGTGTTCATGAAATATTTGTTACCGTAAAATTCACCATAACGAGCTCTTGTAGATTTTATCCAATCTACATCTTTTAATGAAGCTTGTTCTACTCGATCTAGTATATCTAACTTATAATCCAATTCAAAATCCTTTGGATGTTTGTTTACAGTTAATTTTAGATTGTGAATTTTGGTCGATTTTTCTCTTCGATTAAAATCGAGTTTTATGCTAGCTATATCTGCAGAAGCTTTTGCAATGCCCAATGCATTTTCGACACAAGCCTTTACAGCATTACGATCAACATTTGCTGTATATGAATAGCCTGGAACACCCTTAAAATAAGCAACAATACCTATTCCTCTTCGACGGTTTAGATTTGTTTCTTTGATTTTTTGGTTTTCCTTAACTAATGTTCGCAATTGCAAATCGTCTAATCTAGCTTCAATGTAATCTGCTCCTAATTTTTCGCTAACATCAAGTCCATATCGAAGTATATCAAACAAATTTCTCACCATTTTTCTAGTGAATTGTATTTGATAATTAATGGTCATATTATTAGTTTGAGATGGTAACCAATGACCATTAGTAATCATTTCTTTGAATCAGTATCTATTTTTGACTCAATTCTTTTTTATTAAAATTAGTTTGAATGTTATAATTATTATTATAACTATGGAAGAAAAAAAGAACATTATTTTAGGCTTATTTATTGAAAACTTCTCTTATAGCATATGCTGCTCTTTCACCCATATCAGGATTAAGTTGAACAATTTCCTCTATTGTTTCAAATTCTATATCAAGGATAGTCTTCACAATTTCAATATTGCTAATCAAAATGACTTCATATTCTTTCTTTGTTGATATAATTACCCAACAATCAGTTCCCATTAACCTTAATCGTTCATCAGATGCTTCTGGATTGTTCACACATCGATTGTACGTCATTAAAATTTTATCATCTTTGTAGCTAGGACCATTAATTGATGATTCTGTTGAACAAGAATATAATTCCACTGTACTAAATAACATGAGGATATCTTCATTAGTCATTTTAAGTTTACCATCATCATAAATTGCTAATGGACCCATCACTTCATGCCAGTAGTAAAATTGAATGTTTATTTCCAAGGGCAATCTCCGCGACAAAGTTCTTTTAGCAATTTTAAGTGAACACAATTAAATTCTTTTTGAAAACTGCACATTCAATTATTGTCGATAGGATTGTACACTTGAGAAAAATTGATTAGTTTAGTTAGTCGTTACTGAAATTATTTCAGCTTTCTCAATTATTTTTTCATCTGTATACAGAAATTCTTTTTCACAACTTCCAATAATTATTAGCATACAACTTTTACATTCAAATAAACCCTTAGATTTCATAGTGCAGAAAGTTACTTTTGTGCGGTTTTTACACCAATGATAAAGGCAATCGTTACAATAATTCTTTTTTTGATCATTTGTTTTGTATTGTGATCTATTTATTTGGTAATTCTTTAGTTGTGTTTTAGATGCCATTTTAATGCTTCCAAAAATCAATGTAAAAAATCAACTAATCGATTTGCTATAATTCTGTATCAAATAATTAATAATCAGCTTGTAAGGAGTAAACTGAAAGTAATCTAACAGTAATTATTCAATAGAACTGTTTTCTTTAGGAAGGGCATAGTAAAGGAAGATTATTCTGTTTCTCATCGATGGATGATCTTTACCAAAAACGGATCTTCTTTGATATAAATCATGTTCAAATAATTCTTTGTTAGGATTGCTGACAATATCTTTAATTAGCTGGTCAATTTCCACTTCACTCAAGTATAGATTTTTATCTTTATCAGCAATTAGCCAATCAATAGTTAGTTTTGATAATTCAGATTGTATCTTGCGATCATTGACAAAACCTTTCCCAATTTGCTCTTCTCTTAATTTTAAGAGTTTTTCACCTGCTTTAGTTGTTAGCTCTTCAATTTGCTCATCACTAAATGGTAAGAATAAATCCTCTTTCATATTTTTTAGACGCTGTCTAACATAGATTAGTACTGCTTTTTCTCTTGAAATATCCTTAGATAATTCATGTGCTGGTAAATCTTTTATTCCTTGTAAGAACTCTCGACTAACGTCTTTCTTATTTTCTCTACTCCCTAACCATCTAAACTCAGTTCCAAAAGCTGAAATTACATCTAATCTTTGACCGAGAAGAATTAGTGCATTTATTATATGATTTCTACCATTGCTTTTTGCTGCATAATAATCAGCCATTAATTCTGACTGTCTTCTTGAGTAATTCATAATTATATTGTTAATAAGCGTGAGTACCCATAAAATCAAAATGATAACCAAAAAGTAACCAATTCGCAAGAAGATGTTTTGTGCATTTAGAGATTCGGTGGAAATTAAATCAGCTGAAATATAAGCTAGCATTTCTAACAGAAATAGCAAGTATGCAATAAATACAAAATAGTTAGTTCCATACCTAAAGATGTTTACTATACCATCAAGGTATTTTACATGTCCTAGCTCATGTGAAATTACTGCTTTAATTTCCCTTTCATCTAATATTTCAAGAACATTTGCATCTAAAACAATCCAAGAGCTTCTGATAAATGGAATAGGAATAATATCAATAGTCATAGCATTTGGAATGCTTGTATCTGTTAAATAAATACGTTTTATTGTTTTTATCTGGTGCTTTTCTGCTTCTTCATGAACCCATTTATAGATTAGTTTAGGATCAATCCTTAGATTCTTGGTAATATTGACATTGTTATTTCCCTCAATACCCAATTCGGTAATTAGTGTTAATTCTGCTCTTCTAAATCTTTGAAACAGTATAATATAGGAAATAATGATTTGTAAGAGAAAAAGGCACACTGCAAGTATTATATGCCATTTATTAAATGTAGAGAAGAAATTAATTCTAAAACGTAATATTCCATCTTCTTTTCGTTCTATTTGTGTGGATGCAGCTATGGCGATATGTAGAAAATTTAGTAGAAAGAACAAGATATTTGTTAAATGTAATTTAAATTGAACTTTTGCTAACACTCTATTCAAAGAATTCCCTCATCTTTATTATAATTAGTAATAGTTATGATTTCTCTTGGAAACTAGTATATCTTATTTTATCGAATTTTTTGCTTAATAAGTTTGTTTATTGTAGTAATTAATTTTGATTTCTGTTTATGTCTTCTAGAAGAGCTTTTTTAGAAGAGAAACCTAATCGTTTAGCGATTTTGTCAATTGCATGCAATGCACTGTTGATAATGCCTTCTGTTGAGTAAACGTTCTTTGCAGAATATTTTAACAGCAAATTAATTGCAGATTTATCACCTATTTCACCTAATGAATAAAGGATTTGCATAATTAACTCAACAGAATACTTATCCCTGTGATTGCCAACTTCTTTTAATTGTAAAACCAAATTTGGTATACCTTCCTTTAATCCCATAATACCAAGATTCTCAGCAAAGATTTTTCGTAATTGATATTTACGGTTATCGTCACTTTGTGCTAGTAATTGATAATAAAACTGATTCAGATTTTCAACAGCATCTTTACCAAGATGGTTAGCACATGCTTTAGAAAGCGCATATCTAACAGTCCAATCAGGTTCAATAAGAATTCTACCTACTAATTGCTCAGCAATTACTGGATAATCTAAATAAAAAAGAATTGATGCAACACCCTTTCGAATTTTTGGATTTCTATGTTTTAATACTAAATCTATGAAATACTCTTCACTATTTTCCTCTTTCTTCATCCATTTATCTATAATGATTGATTTTTCTTCCCAATTGGAATATTTATCTTTGATTATTTTCTCAATCTTCTTCTGGAATCCTTTTTTGGTATGCATGCTAATCAACTTTATCTGAACTTTAAACCTTTAAGCAAAAATTGAAAAATATATCTTTTTAAAGAAACCATATAAAAATTAATAATTCAATGATTTTCAATCTAAATTGAATGAAAATCTGGGTTGGTTTTCAAGAAATGGAATCAAAAGAAGAAATAATAGATCAATCAGAAGAGGAAGAAGAGAGCTCTTTAGAACCTATTATAGAAGAAGACAAAGACAAAATTGATCTTACAGTAAACATGAATGCTTATGGTTTTACATTCATGATTCTATTTGTAGCAGTTCTTGGATACTTAGTAATCAGCTCCTTCACAGCTATAACACCTTTTCAACGTGATCTTGTTACAAATGAATTTTTAATTAATGATACACTTCTAACAATACTAATTGTATTTGGATTAGCTTTCCTAGGTTTAGGTATTTATTTTGGTTGGATTCACAAGTTTCCAGAGAAGAAAAAAGAAGATGAAAAACATCTTGCTTCTGAAGAAGCTGAACAAACTATGGTTGTTTATGTCGATGAACCAATTGAGACTGAAGATAATCAAAATAATGATGAATAAAATTAATGAAAATGGAAAACCTAATTAGTAATATTCTTTAAATCAGCTAATTTTTTCTTCCATTTCTCTGCAAGTTCTTTTTTCTCAATTTTATCATATAAGTCTATTAGAACTTCACAGATTTTTATTAGCGAGTTTGTCCATTCACCTGAATATTCTAACTCTTTAGGTTGAAACGCCTCTAATTCTTCTAAATTAATGTCAATTTTGAAAAACTTATTGAATTCCTCAAATGCTTCTCGGATATCAATCAATGTTTCCATTAAAGTTCTTAATAATGTTACATCCTTACTAGATGAAAGACGTTCCTTCATCCTATCTTCTATTAATTGTAATTTTTTATCTAATTCAGACATTTGCATACCCCAGCTAGCTTATCTAACTTACAATATGTATTGTACTATTTCTGTTTTATCAAAGAGGAGAAAGGAAAGGTATCACATACCTTTCGCATAATCGAATAGATTACCCACTAGATAAATATCCATTTGTACCTTAGACATACCCTTTGCTTGATAATCCTTCTTTTTTGTAATATTTTTAATTAATCCAGTCTCGAGATTAACTTCGATTTCATCACCTGATATGATATCTGATGTGCTATCAATTATGTCAGCTAATAATAGTGGCATACCAGCATTTATTGCGTTACGTTTGTAAATTGCACCATAGGATTTTGCTATTAATGCTTGAACACCCAGAGCTGTAAAACAATCAACTGCTTGTTGTCTCGAAGAACCAGAACCAAAATTAGCACCAAGAATCAATATGGTACCCTTCTTTGTTTTTTTGGCGAAATCCTTCCAGTCATCAAGATTATCAAACGCATATTGACCCATTTCGTTGATATCTGTGATATGAAGATATTTATTGTGGAAAATCATATCAGTGTCAATATCATCAATTGGTTCATTCTTATCATTTCTCACAACAATTGCTTTTCCTTTTAAGATAGTAGGTTTCTTCATTTTTCTTCCTCCAGATTAAAGATTTTCAGGACTAATTATTTTCCCAGCAATAGCTGAAGCAGTAACTGTCTCAGGGCTACAGAGATAAGTTAAGCCAGATCCTTGCTTTCCTTTGAAATTACGATTACCAGTTGATACTTGCACTTCACCTTTACCTGTTATACCTATTTGACCTGAAGCACATCCAGCACATCCAGGATTACTAACAACAGTTCGGGCGTTGAATAAAACTTGAACATCACCATTCTTAATCATATCACCGAGAACTGTCCTTGTTGCAGGAACAATCTTCATAACTGTGTTTTCTGCAACTTGTTTACCCTTCAGCATGTCAACTGCAATTTTCATATCCTCATAACGACCATTTGTGCAGCTTCCGATGAATGCTGAATCTACATGAATGTTATCTTTTTCAAGAGATTCGACTTCTACAACATTATCAGGCTTAAAGGGTTTAGCGATTAATGGTTTTAAATCACTAATATCAACAATTACCTCTTCAATGTATTTAGCATCCTCATCAGCATAATAAGGAGTGAAATTACTACAGGCATGTTTTTTACAATATGAAATAATTTCATCATTTGGAGGAACAAATCCAACAATACCACCCATTTCTGTTACCATAGAAGACAGGGTGATTCTACCAGCTAATGACAAATTATCAATAGCTTTTCCCTTAAATTCAATCGCTTTACCTAAAGCACCTTTTGATGTAAGCTTTCTAATGACAGCCAAGGTCAAATCTTTTGCAGAACAAGGCGCTTTTAGGTCACCTTTAATAGTCACTTTCATAGTAGGTGGAACTTCAAACCAAGTTTTACCAGCTTTCATTCCGAATGCAATGTCTTGATCTCCCATTCCCTGACCAAAAGCACCGATACAACCCATAATGTTCAAATGACTATCAGTTCCAACAACTGTTGAGCCAGGAACGCTATATCCTTCTTCTATTAGAATGTGAGAGCCAATACCCCATTCAGAATCAAACAATCTTATTCCTTCCTTACGAGCAAAAACCCTTATTGTTTGTTGGTTTTCAGCATAACCTAAATTGTTTGCTGGAACAACACAATCAAAAGTGAAGACGGTTTTCTCTTTATCTTCAAATTTTTCTTCATCTTGATAGTATTTCTCTAAATTCATAACAACATTTGCTCCAGCAAAATCACGAGCACTTCTAACATCCAAATCTAACCAGATAATATTTCCTGGTTTGACTTCATCCTTTGAATGAGTAGAAAAGATTTTCTCAATAACTGTCTTTCCCATTGTTGAATCATTCTCCAATTTACAATTGTTAAGTTCTTGTTCAAACTTTCATATAATGTTAATTATTTTAAGATTTCCATAATCCTTTCAATGGTTAGGAAAACACCCTTTGTATTCTCTTAATTCAGTAACAAATAAAAATAGAACCTAGTCATTTAATTATATTAAAACAAAATTAATAATAGTGTTTATCAGAAAAACCGCTAGTTTAAAAAGAAGGTAAGCATCGTTAAAAAACTACTAATCTGTAAGATTTTGTAAAAAGGTGGAAACAGTGAGCAGTTCAAAAAAAGATCCATATAAAGTTTTAGGAGTTCCAAGAAATGCCACTGAAACTGATATTAAAAAAGCTTACAGAAAATTAGCTCGTAAAAATCATCCTGACATCAACCCTGGAAATGATACAGCTGAAGCCAAATTTAAGGAAATTGCTGAAGCATATTCTATTTTAAGCGATCCAGATCAGCGCGCTTCTTACGATCGATATGGATGGGGAGGTTTGGGAGCTACCGCTGGTGGAACAGGAGGAGATCCATTTGCAGGATTTGGTTTTGGTGATATTTTTAGCAGTATATTTAGTGATTTCTTTGGTGGAGGAAGAACTTCATCAAGACGATCCACTTCAGGAAGAAGTATCAGGATAATTCTACCAATAACTTTTGAGGAAGCAGCTGCAGGAATAGAGAAAAAAATCGATGTTAAAAAGAATGTTACTTGCAGTGTTTGTAATGGTTCTCGTGCAGCACAAGGAACAAGTCCAAAAAGATGTCCAATATGTAATGGATCTGGTACAGAACGAATACAACAAAGAACTCCTTTTGGTATAATGATTAATGAAACAACTTGCAGGAATTGTAGGGGATTAGGAGAAATTATTGATAATCCATGCCCACAATGTAGAGGTTCTGGAATGGAACAGAAAAGTAAGAAAATAACTGTAAAAGTTCCTGCTGGTATAAATGATGGTCAGCGTTTAAGAGTTCCTGGTGAAGGAGAACCCGGACCAAGAGGTTATCCTCCAGGCGATTTATATGTAGATATTCAACTCAAAGAACACCAATATTTCCAAAGAGAAAGAAATGAGTTAATTTACAATCTAAAAATCAATTTTGCTCAAGCAGCTTTAGGTGATACTGTTTATGTTCCAACTCTAGTTAAAGGTGAGAAGGCTAAACTAAAAATCCCTGCTGGTACCCAAAACGATACTATTTTTAGACTAAAAGGGAAAGGATTTCCAAATCTCTCCGGTTTTGGTAAAGGCGATATGCATATTATTGTTCGTATACAGACTCCTAAAAAACTCACTTCACAAGAAAAAGAAATTTTCACAGAGCTTAAAAATTTGTGGAATCCTCCAAGTGACAAAGAAAAGAAGAAGAAATAATGTTTCTTCAATTCGTTATCTTATCCATCACTTTTATGTGATCATTAAAAGCTTTCTGCCAGATAGCTCCACATATGGTTATCATGAGAAAACCAAAAGCAGCTAAACCACATGAAACATAAAAAATAATATTTTGTGGAAAAACTGAGAAATTCTGAAGCAAATTTAAGATCAAAGTTGAAATTACTACAGGCATAGATACTAAATAAGATACAAGACCTGTCACATACCATGCTGAGTGTGGAGATTTTGTAGGTGCAGTTTCTTTTCCTTGGTCTTTTAAGTGATAATGAAGACTTGAATATTTTTCAATTGGAGCAGTTAGCAAATCATATGCAATGGTAAAAATAACATAGAGACCTGCGTACCAAGGACTCATATACAATCTATCTCGGAACATAGAGTTAAAACTTGGAAAGAATTCACCATGAGTTAGTATTGGTTCTGCTCCTTTTTCTAAATCATAATTCGAATGATGAGTTTCAAGATCTTTTAAGTTTCTAAGCATATAGACTATTAAACCAATTCCAAGTGTTACTAACCCAAAGAGAAAGTAAATGAAATAGATTCTTTTTTTACCATATACTTGTTTTCTTTTTACAGTAGTAGTTTTCACTTCACCATCAAAAATATCTACTTTATCACCTAGAACTTGTAATGAAGAGGATTTTGGATCATATGCCAATTTAATACCACAATCATTACAAGTAATTGTTAAGATATTATCCATTATAACCAAGTTTGCATTACATTCTGGACAATTACAATAGATAGTTTCACTTTTCAAAATTTACTCCGCCAATTTCTAACATTTATTAGCTATTTGTATTAAAAAAGATTTTTAAGAAAGGAGGCATACAAAAAACAGAAAGCATCATTGTAATTATATATTAATAAAGAAAAAAATCAATTGTATTATTGTCAAAGGTTGTAATAAAAGTGGAAAATCTAGTAGTAAGTTATGATAGAGATGTCGTACCTTCCAAGCTTCCCGTAGAGATTGTAGAAAGAAAAGGGCAAGGTCATCCTGATTATTTATGTGATAAAGCTGCAGAAGAGCTCAGTATTGCTATCAGCAAATGGTATATCGAGAATCATGGTCGTATTCTTCATCACAATTTGGATAAAGCTATTCTTGCAGGTGGACAATCTGATACTAGAATTGGATCTGGTGAGGTTTTAGAACCCCTCTATTTATTGTTGGTTGGTCGAGCAGTTGGTGTGAATACAAGAATTAATGGAAAATTCCTTCCTGTTGGTAAACTAGTTATTCAAACAACTAAGAATTGGTTGCAAAAAGATTTGCCTCATCTTGACATTCAGCATGATATAATTATTGATTACAAGGTAAGATCTGGAAGTACTGATTTAGTAGGGAACTTTGAAGAAGACACTGAAATCCCTCGAGCAAATGATACTTCCATTGGCATAGGATTCGCACCATTCACGAAAATTGAAGAACTCACTTATAAAACTGAAAGGATACTTAATGACCCAGAAACGAAGAAGAAACATCCAGCCATTGGTGAAGATATCAAAGTAATGGGTGTTAGAAAGAAAGATAAGATTGATTTAACTATTGCATGTGCAATGATTTGTACAGAATTAGTTGATATAGATCATTACTTTAGCACAAAGGATGAGGTAGAAAATCTTACCCGAGATCTAGCTTCCAAAATTTGGGATGGTGATATTCATGTTGATGTTAATGTTGCAGATGTTCCAGATAATGCTGATTGCCTTTATCTAACTGTGACAGGTACGTCTGCAGAACAAGGAGATGATGGTCAAGTTGGTAGAGGAAATCGAGTTAATGGATTAATCACACCTTATCGTCCAATGAGCTTAGAAGCAGCAGCTGGTAAGAATCCTGTTAGTCATGTAGGTAAAACCTATAACATCGCAGCCAGAAAAATTTGTGAAGAAGTTGTCAATGATCTTAGTGTAGACAATGTTGATTGTTATGTAGTGAGTAAAATTGGTAAGAAAATAACAGAACCACAAATAATTGAAGTTGCTATTATTGGGGGTAAGAAAGAAAGCAAAACAAAGAGAAGAATTGAGGAAATTGTTCAAGAACAACTAAGCAAAATGCCTGAAATCTGGCGAGGTTTTATGAACAGATCTTATGAACTCTATTAGATTATAAATCTCTTCCAATTCTTAAGGAAGGGATTGTTAATTTAATATAATGCTTAATACCAAAGGGATCATTAAATCGTAGACCTAAATTACTAAAATTGATGGTTCCCTCCTTCTTTGGTATAATTGGTTGTATTAAAGTAGCTTCCATATCAGGTGCTAATGATTTAACTCGAATTTTTCGTTTATCACCAATTAATTCTAGTGAATTTCTTGGTGTCCAATGTAAATCTTCTGTTACAAAAGTGCCAAATATTGAATCTGAGATATTTTTGATTTTGATTATTATATCACCTGGTTTATCAAATATTCTCGTGGAAAACTCAACATTAATTCTGATTGCTTTTTCGAATAAAAGATCAACAATTTCATCAAACCTTAATTCAAGTTTGCTAGGAAACAAGTTATGATTTGATCGCCAATTCTTGATTAAAAGCGACAGATGTAAAGTATTCATAGCTATAATTAGATTATATACAATTATTCCCCTTGGTTCACTTGTTGAAACATGTTTAGATAATTCTAAGGTTTTTGGAGTAATCTTACCAATTTCCTTTGATTTTATTTCAAGAAAACTTGATAGAAGTAGATAATTAGCAGCTTCTTCTAATTCATTATTATCAGAAGCAATTACAGCTTCATTTTGCAAAAAGATTACTAAACGATGCTTAGATTCAATTTTCGAAAATAGATAAGCAAGAAAACCTTTTAACAAATTATCTGCTTTCAGCTCCAAAAATGCAACTGGGTTTGTAATTAATTCAAGTTGAATTATGAATTCCTTAATACTTTTGACATATTCAAATAAAGAGATCATCTCTCTCCTTTTATCTCGAGAATCTTTGTAGAAATGCTCCTTATTCCAATCAATTGAATTTATAGTTGAAGTTATAAATTCAACTGATTCAATATCAGATAGATAAAGCAAAACCCCTAATGGTGCTAGAGTTTGTGATAATTTTTCATTATTTAGCATTTCATGGAATACATATTGAAATGCTTCATAAGCAAGAATTGAATTTATTTGTGAATGATTTTCAGCATTTACTGGTGCTTCCAGGAATTTTCCTTTTCTACTGAAGATATTTGTAAAATTAGGACTAATTTCAGTTTCAGAACCAAGTGTTATAATTGGTCGACTAGTGATTTTTACTTTAGTTATCTTTTCTATATCTGCAAGCATCTTAGCATATTTATTGTCTAGTTTAACTGAGAGATTGCTTATAGTTGGTTTTGGTTCAACTTTTGGATACCTAAGAACTTTAGTAGATGTCTTGCTCAAATGATTTTTAATCTTTATTAAATCCCTTTCCGAATAACTTGTATCCCTTATACAAAAACCATCTCTGTTAAAATAGTATAATCTACACAATGTTCCATAATCAGCAAAAACAGTGTATGCAATTGCTTTGTATTTAGTTAATATTAATTGGGGGACAGGTCCACGATAGAATGTTTTTGTTCCTTTAGCTTTTCTAACTTCAACATATTCAGGGGATTTAGTTTCGTATTCTTTTCTAGCAAAATCATAAAGCCTTTTTTTGATGTCTCTAGAAGATCTTTTTGACAATGTCATACACCAGTAAATAGTAAAATTCTCAAATGTAAATATTTGATATCAATCTAGAAGTTTTAAGTTTTTTTGATAAATAATATTTGAGATAATTACTTTGAATAACTAAACGTTCTTATTAGAGAAGTTTCAAATTATTCCTAGAAAACTGAAATTAATTTGAAAAAAATTCACAGGTGTTGTAAGTATTAATGACTTATAATGAAATAAATGATGGAATTTGGAATGTTTATGGTGAACATGGTTTAGGGGGAGAAAGAAATTCCGTTTATATTATAATGGATGATGATATTGCAATTATTGACTCTGGTATTCAAAATACTATCCAACATGAAATTTATGATTGCATAGATTATGCTGGACGAAAAGCGAAAGATGTCAAGCACATTCTACTTACCCGAGAACATCATGATTCAATTGGTGGTGCTGAGAAACTTATGGATTTGTTTCCTAAGGCACAATTAGTTTGTCATAAGGATGCAGAAGACACCATAAGAAAACCATATTTGTACTTACCAGAGAAGCATTTTGAACCAGATAAAAAAGGCGGAAGATTTTCTTGGCAACCTTGGGAACGATTAAGAGGTGTAAAAACACATGCAGTCTTTGAAGATGGGGATAAAATAAAACTTGGAAAATCAACCATCTACGTTATTGCTTATCCCGGTTTTAGTCAAGGTCATGCTATGTTTTTCAGCTCCAAGCAAAAAGCTATCTTTACTGGTGCTGAATTATACATCTATCCAATGCGTTTTAGTAATTATTTGATTGACAAAACAGGAAGTGCTACTGCTAGAGAAAAAGCATTGAAATTTATTTCACGAGCTGAGATAGACATGATTTGCCCATCTTATGATGGTGCATACATTGGAAATCAAGCAAAGGAACTTATCAAACAAGCTTTACATGCTCATCAAACTTTTGAAGAAACGATTTTAATTACTCTAACAACAAAAGGTGCATGTACCTTTGATGAAATAAAAGATGAGGTTTACTTGAGCTTAGGAATTGAGTGGTACAAACCATGGAAAGATCTAGCGAATGATTTAACGCTTAAAGCTCATATGAGGCAATTAGAAGAGGATGATAAAATCTTTCAATCTTCAAAGAAAAAACAGAAAGAGACTCTTTGGGAAATACATGACGATCACAAAATTGATCCTATGAAAACTCTTTACTACTAAACAAAAATGAAAAGTTATTTGATAGCAAATGGGGATTATCCCCTAATTCTCTTATTTTCAATGTAATGTTGCTGAGAAATTAAAGAAAAAAAGGTAGGAATAATACTACCTAAAAGGATTTTATTGGCCTTTACGAATTTGTTTCAAAACTTCTGTAATAGTAGTCTTTGTCCCCTCACCACGTAAGGCTGAAGTACCAATAACCTTTCCTTTAAAACCAATCATTTGTTTAATTCTATCAGGAGAGATTGCTCCATCCTTATCTTGTTTATTAGCACAAACGACAAGAGGGACGCGACCACAAACAGCCTTGATTCTTTTCGTTAATGCTTCAACTTGGATAAATGTAGATGGATCAGTACTATCAATAACCATTATAATTCCCGAAGCACCTCTAGCAACACATTGTTGCACATCCTTAAAATGATCTTGTCCTGGTGTTCCAAAAATATGGACATGATAATCTTCAATTATTTCATGTGTGAAATCTAATCCAACTGTTGTTCCATTAACTGCTACATTTATTGGCTTTGTACCAAATCTTTGAACAAATTCTGATTTACCTGCATTATAAGGTCCAGTCACTACAATTTTAACATCCTGATTTGGGCTGTGTGGTTCCATAACTTAAGCACCAAGTATAGTTCCTCTGAATTTCAATAAAAGAGTAAATATTATCAACATAATATGAGCGTATGTATGTACAAATGTAATACATAACCCTTTTCAATGAAAAAAAGGAATGTTTTCCTCTGGATTCCGGGAAGAATCACAAGAGGAGGATCACTCCATGAATAACAAGAAGAAAGAGACTATTAAAGATTCCTTCGTGCATATTAGAATCTCAGGAAAAGAAAAAGAGTTCTTCGAAACGAAGGCTAAAGAAGAAGGAATCAATATTTCAAACTATTTTTTGTTTGCTGCAAGGGCCTATGCAAGGTTTAGCGAATTGAGGAAACCAAGAAAAAGAGATGTTCCAGGTGTATCAGAAGATCTTTTGTTGAGTCTAAACAAAATCGAGAAGCTAATCCTAGAGAATAGATCAACAATGAAAGTAAAGCAAGACTTGATTCCGGAAGAAGATGATTACTACAAAGTAGAATGGTCTATAGAGAAAATATTGCGATTACTGCAGGAACCAGAATTTCAGTTGAAGGAATCAAATGCAATTGCTGCAGCATTAAAGAAGAAAGATCCAGCACTAGATGAATTTCTGGATAGATCTGGACAAAGAGCCTTCTCAGCATTAGATATTGCTCTGGACCGGTTGGAAGGAAAAGGAAAAATAAAGATAGGAAATAAAGGAATTATTACCTGGTATTAGATCTTAATAATGACATCTGCAGGTAGCTTTTGTTGGTAGCTTTCTTTTCGCATCTGCTCATCAATGCCAAGATAGTGCATAGTGGTTTTAATCGATTCATGGCCAAGAGCCCAGGAAACATCGTAGATTTCAAATCCTAATTCATAGAAGAGTCTGCAAGCAAAGTGATGTCGAAGACGTTGAGCAGTAACATGAAGATTAGTTGCTTTGTGTTTTTGATTGATCTTCCAGTATTCTTGTTGAAGCCATTGATTACTAGGTCGAGCACTGCTGTATTTTAGGACCAGAAAAGCATCATCTGAAGAACCAGTAGGAAGGTAGTTATCTCGAGTATCAAGCCATTGTAAGATGACTTGCTGAATCTTGCGATTGAAAGGGATCACTCGAGAGCGTTTGTATTTGCTTCTTCTGACTAATACTTCTTTTTCATTGAAATTGATATCAGAGACATTCAATTTAATCAGTTCACTAAGACGTAAACCAAAATTAAGAAGCATAAATGTTGACAGCTGTAAGGTCCTATGGTAAGCAATTTCTTTCTTTAAGATCTCAAGATGATTTTGAGGAAGAGGTGTAATGACTTTGCCTTTATCAACACGAAAAGTATTAGCAAACAAAGCAATGCGTTTGTATTCCTTACCAGGGAAAACTTCCTCTT
>JAHLVW010000018.1 GCA_019058275.1 Candidatus Heimdallarchaeota archaeon | reverse complement strand
GATGAGGGAAAAGTGCTCACCAGAGACCATAACGTACTCACATCAAAAAAAAAAAACTAGTAGCCAGGTTTGAGTTTCATGAGGTCCTTCTTTAGCTGTTCAAACCATTTTTCCACGAATTCTTGGGCTCCGTCAATTTCGAATTCTTTTTCGCCAATTTTATATTTTATTCTATGAGTGACCATGTTCATACCTCCTAAGTACCTCTCTCTTTCATCACTAAAAAATGCTATGAAGAAATATGATAAGAGTATAATCTTAGCTCCTAGATTATTTCTCTAGAAAGATTTTCTGCAAATATTCCTTGACATTAAACTTTTCAAATGAATAATTACGATCTATCTCTTTAATATAGAGTTCAAGGGCTTTAAGCTTATTAGCTGTCTTTAATTCTTTCAGAATCTTAAATCCAACTTCACTTACATTTTTATTTAGGGCTTCAAAATAGCTTGCTAGATCTTCAACCATAGTTAATCACTTAATATGCGAAATCACTCCTCTATTATTTCTTTTTCTATGACCTTAAGAATCTAGATGTTTTCTGTTGAGAAATTTAGAAGGAAAAACAACCCATCAAACCAAAATATATAATTTAAATAGTTTCAATACATACTATAATTATTATTTTTATTTCAAATAGATGGAGATGCAGAAATGAAGGATAAAGAAAAGGAAATTAGAGAATTTATCAATCAACAAATGAGCATTATTGATGAACTTAAAACAGAACAACTTAGATATAATGCATTATTTAGTATATCATTCCTTGAAGGAGAGGTAGCTACAAAGAAACTTCTTCAAGTCTTTTCTGAAGATGAAAGTGAAGAATTAAGGGGTAATGCCCTCGATATGGTACAGAAAGGGTGTCTGGGAATGGGTGATGAAACTTGTATTGAATGTATGAAGCAAGGAAGATCAACTCCTATTCCAGATAATTTAAGAAAAATTATTGAATTCTATTAATCCGCAATTGGTTAAATTTAGATATAGCGATGGTAGAATTTCTTGATTTTTATTCTTAATATATCCAGAATGATTCATCTATATGATCGAATTTCGAGTAACCACATTTCGGACAAGAAATAGTTACTGATACAAGATTTTATGAATTATTCCTAGATATGATTTTAAGTTAGAAAAAATTGAGAAATGACTAAAATGCCATTTCTTAATAGATTTTTATTTCATCACTCACATTGGTAATATCTTCACAAATTAGTCACTCTTTTGGATAATGTTCTGTGTTGAAGATTTTGTTTGTGATTTGCCATTTTTCTTCTATTTTTAAGAAATTAAGATAATCAACATAAATGATTTTCTCTTTTGGTGATTCAATGATGATTTTTACCTTAGCATTAGCTGCTATACCATAATTATTAATATTCAAAATTTCAGCAGTACGTTTAACATCAGGGTCTTTCACTGCTTTTTCGTACCATTCTTTCCAAATTTCTCGATCATAGATTTTCAGAGATTTGTCTTTATTGAGAGACATTATTTTTGCATCGGGATGCCAAATTTTGAAAATCTGTTTGTAGTCTTGATTAATTGCTCCATCAAAATAGCAATTCACAGCTTCGGTAATTTTCTCAATCTATTCGGATTTGTCTTTACCCATTTTATTTCTCCTCAATAATTGTAAATCTGCTCTCCTTCTGTAACCTAAAATTACAAAAATATTTAATCATATGTTGATTAAAAGTAAGAGTAGTTGCAAAAATATAAGTAGTTAGCATATAAATTTTCTGACATTTTTCAGAAAGACCTCTCAATCTCTTGAGAAATTTTCTTCGCCATTAATTTGTTCTTTATAAGGAAAACATTCCCCTTAGAGATATTGTTTCTGATAATCTTTTATAAAGAATGCAATGTTCACTATTATAGAGTTTCCAAAGGTTTCTAGCTTTGATTGCTATACCATTCCACCTTTAATCTGACTGTCCTCACCTTTAGAGTTCTGTCCCCTGTTTCTGAGTAGATGCATCTCATTTTATCCAGTATGATTCACTTACATGCTCTAATTTAGTTTTCCCACATTTTGGGCATAAAATAATTACTAACACGTAATCTGTGAATATTTCCACTTCTTCTTACAATTCTCCCATCTACCCACATCTAGTACATTCTTTTCCCCATTCTTTGTATAATTTTAGTAGAGCTTTGTCTATTTCTTCGTCCATCTTTCCCATAATATTTTTTAGGATTTATTCTTTTCAAATATTTTTTGATTGGTTTTTATTATGATACCTGTGAAGTAATTTCTTCTCCATTCTCTTTGATTATTGTTCTACAGTTTTTATTTCATCACCAGACTTCTTCATCTTCCTCCTTTTAACTTTGCAACAATAAAGGAAAGAAAAACTTGCATGTCGTTCTACTGAATTTCAATACTCTTAATTGAGCTTTAGCTTTTGTAACTTGATAAAGGGAGACCAGACCTTGCTGTCGGGGGAATAATATTTCAATACTCATAATTGAGCTTTTACTTTTGCAACGATAAACCTAATCTTTCAACGCTGTTTAGAGTTTTATCATTTCAATACTCATAATTGAGCTTTTGCTTTTACAACAGTGGCAAGTTATACCTAAAGAAGAATGAATTAGTGATATTTCAATACTCATTTTTGAGCTTTAGCTTATGCAACTCAGCACTACCTGAGCTGATAGCTGCCTTTACTATCTGATTTCAATACTCTTGATTGAGCCTTATTCAATATATCGAATTATATTTGACTAAGGTTGTAATAGTATATTTTGATTAATTGTTATTTACATCTAAACAAAAATATTAATTCTTTAATTGATAAGAAAAAAAAAGTAATTTATAATTGGTCTAAAATTTCAATTGCTTTGCGAGCTCCTAATAAAGCCCCTTCTGCAAGTCTATTTATTCTTCTAACAACATCTTCATAATCAGCTTTATTTCTATCATCTCGCAATCTATTTAGTTGAATATGAACTTTACCAATGTTGGGATCTTTACTAATTTGATCAATAACCCATGAATGCATATCTTTTTTATCCTTTGGTGGTTGTAATTGTTTTTCATTTAAAAGATAATTTCTAGCTAAGCAATGAGTAGCAAAATAAGCTCTACTTATTGCAGATCGAAGTAATGCTTCTGAGAGAGTTTTATTGCTATCAGAGTCATCATAAAATTATTGAGCTAAATCATAGTACTGATGCCAAGTAAATTCTACTGGAATTCTACGTGAAGACATAATAAACCACCTATTTCTTTCGACGCTATAAGCCACCATTGTTCATCTATTTCGTCAAGTTTTTTATAGGCTTTCTCTGAAGATAATGATGTTTGGATATATAGCATCAAATTTTTTGATCCCTCTTCTGGATCCTTTCGTACTTCTAATACTAATGGTGAGCTCTTGAAATAATTTTGAATTATCAAAGGAGCTTGTTGTAGAATGGGAAGAAGTTCTGGAAATTCAAGTAGGTAATAAACAATTTCCTTTTTATCTCTAAGTTCAAATCCCCAAGAATCTATGGAATCATTTAGTTCTTGGATATCTGGGAGTATAGGAATGGATGAATGTTGTGGATTAATTGAGAATGGGGAAATCATCTTATCTTGTTTACTAAATAAACTTGAGAATACATCAGCAGTTTTAATATCAACATACATACGACTAACTGCTTGATAATAATTAATAAAAATTGGCATTCCATTTTTTAGCAGATCAAATTTCTCTTTTTGAGGTATAGGATCAACTTCTTCTAAATCAAAGCTTTCAGTTGATAACTCTATTGGTTGATAACATTGTCTGCTCATTTTTCTTCTTCTCCTTTAATCGCAACAGTTTTGTTAACAATTTGTGATGAAAATTTATACAATTCAATATAATCTGTTACAAATTCCTTTATTTTCTCTACAGCTTTATCTTTTATATTGAAATCAAAATTAAACTTATAGATTAGGGCATTTTCATCTGTAGGTTCAATGTTTAATCGTAAACGATACGATTCCTTTTGCGCATAAATTATCGAACCATAAAAAAGCTCATGATCTGGGAAAATTGGAGTAAAATCCTTGGTTGATCCAATAGTAAGACAAATATCAGGAGGGGATTTTTTCTCATCTTCTTCTACTACCCATTCAAAATTAAGACCTAATCTCAAGTATGGAATATGTGGAAGAAGCTCTAAATATTTAGTTGTTATATCAATTAATGCTTTAAGACTTGTCGGAGTGGCTTTTTTAGCATTAAGTTGTAATCTCTGACGATCGACTACAAGATTGAAACTTTTAGAATCAAAAACAGCAAAATCAGGTGTGAGTACAAATTGATTTGGTTTCTCGGTTATAACCTCATTCCTTTTCAACCAATCTGGTGATAAAATGCTTGGGTTATGTGATTCTGCAAGTATCACCATGGATGCTCGAATAAATTTATTAGTCATTTTTCTTTCCCACACGAGCATAAACTAATAATTATTATATCTTATAAAGACTCGTATTCATAAAGATATTTGCACAGATTTTATTTATTGTAATTAAAAAAAAGTATCTTTATTGCTTTATTTTCTGCACTTTATTATTCTTGTTTAAATTGGACATGATTTCAATACTCTTAATTGAGCTTTTACTTTTGCAACAATTTTTATTCTTGCATAAGCAGAGGCAAACGATGGAAATTTCAATACTCATAATTGAGCTTTTACTTTTGCAACATTTTAGGTAAAATGCTTGAAACAACAGCGCTTGGCGCGAAATTTCAATACTCATAATTGAGCTTTTACTTTTGCAACTTGCATTATTACCATACTTGGAGCGTTTTTCTGATACTATATTTCAATACTCATAATTGAGCTTTTACTTTTGCAACAT
>JAHLVW010000017.1 GCA_019058275.1 Candidatus Heimdallarchaeota archaeon | reverse complement strand
TGCATATTTAAGTAGATTAAACGCCACTTTTTCAACAATTGGTGCAAATTCCATTGTATTTTTTTCCCCGCATGTCTTAAGTGATTATTAGCAAATGTGAGAGCTGTTCTACTTAAAACTGTTATTGAAAAAATCAAAATTAAAATGATATTCTTGTACTGTATAAAGAAGAAAAAATCAAAAGCTAGTATATCTTATCATAAAATGAATATTGTACAAACAATTTTTCGTATTGCTAAATATAATCGACAAAAAATCGATCGATTATCAACACAAAATTTGAGTGAATTGATAATTGCAACTATAAAGAGAATGAAAAATAATGCCAAAAATACCACATGAGCATGAACGCTTAGGGATAGATGCAAAAATTGTAGTAGCAACTGGTCTAGGTGGTGCTGGAAGGTTTTATCCTGATTATGAAGTAAAATTTGGAAAAGAAAATTGTATTATTGTTACATGGGATAAAAGATGCACAGATTTAGATGCTCATATTAATTATCTAAAAGAAAAAATCCCCAAAAAAGAGCCTTTTGTGGCTGTAGGACATAGTATGGGAGGTAGTATTTGGTTAGAACTAGTCAGTAGAGAAAGCATACCAAATATGAAAGGACTTGTTCTGGTTGGTGCAGCTCGAACTTTAAGATCGGATCAAGGTATTAAATTTTTAATGAGACATCATTGGATGCGTATCTGGGGTATGGTTATTATGATGACTTTACTGGCTCCAATAATGGTTTTTATCTGGCGAAAGAAAACTTATGATACCTATCGAGAAATGTGGCGATTTGTTACAAAAGACGGAGCAAAGAAAATTCACACGCAATACAATCAAACTTTAAAAAGACTTGGTGGTATAACTAAGGTTGTAAATCAAGATCTGCCGCTTCTATGTGTTCGATTAACATCGGACACCTTAGTTGATGAAGAGGATCTTGAATTTACCAAAGCGATGTTCAATAACGTGCGTGAACAAATCATTGAAACCAATTCTCTTCATTTAACAGAGAAATTTGATCATATTACTGTTGAGAAAATAGCAAATGAAGCTGAATTCATTGGACTCATTTCAAAAGAAAAAAAATATAGCGATGAAGTTAAAATATATGACGAAAAAAGTGAAACTTTAGCTGAAGTTCAAGCTTCACGTTAAGTCTCACAGGTTCTATCTTTTTTATTTTATAATATCAAGTGATAAATCAATTGATTTAAAGGAATGAGTTAAAGCACCTGAAGAAATAACTTCTGCACCTAGTTTTACATATTGTGCCAAATTATCTTGATTAATTCCACCACTTAATTCAAGAATGATTTTATCTCTTAAGTTATGTTCTTTCAGAATTTCTATAGCTTTGGTAACTTCTTTTGGGGACATATTATCCAGCATAATGATATCAGCGCCTGCTTTTGCAGCTTCAACCATTGAATCGTAGTCTTCAACCTCTATTTCAATTTTCTTGGAAAAACTTAATTGTGATTTTAGAACCTTAATTGCTTCTGTTATTGACTTAAAGAGAACTCTATGATTATCTTTGATTAATGCCATATCGTCAAGTCTTAATCTATGGGTGTCGCCACCACCGCAAGCAACAGCATACTTCTCTAATAAACGTAAACCAGGTGTTGTTTTTCTTGTTGCAGCAATAACAGTTTTAGATTCTTTTGGAACAAGTTTAACAAAGGACCATGTTTTTGTTGCTATTCCACACATTCGTGATAGTAAATTAAGGGTTACTCTTTCTCTTAACAGAATCTTCTTCATAGGACCATAAATCATGGCAATATTTTGTCCTTTCTTAAGCAGGTCACCATCTTGAGCTTTAAGAGTGACTTCACAACCTTCAGGTTCGAAAATTTCAGGCAGTAGTACAGCTCCTGCAAGCACACAATCTTCCCTAGTAAAGATTCTTGCTTGCGCTTGTTTGTCTTCTGGAAAGAGAATTTCTGAAGTAATGTCACCATAACCTTCATCCTCAATCATGAAATTTACTAGCATTTCACGCACAAGCGTTTTTGGTAAAGGTAATATTCTTTTCATGTTAATTCAAACATCCTTAAGATTGCTTTTTTTGCTTTATCTTGAATTTCTTTCGGAATTATTATCTCATATTGTTCATATAGTAATGAATCCCTTAGATTTTCAATTGTTATTTTCTTCATGTTTCTACAAATAGCTGTATCCTTTGCTAGAATAAAATTCTTTTCCGGTATATCCCTATTTAATCTATCAACAAGTCCCTTTTCAGTTGCAACAATTATTACTTTTGCATCTGTTTCTCGACCATATTTTCTTAAACCAGATGTTGAGCCTACAAAATCAGCCATTTCTTGAATTTCTATATTGCATTCTGGATGGGCAATTATATGGGCATCAGGATATCGTTTTAGATGCTCGTTTATTGCTTCAACACTAAATCTTTTGTGAACTATACAATGTCCATCTTCTGGTATTGGAATTACTTCTACATCTGGTAGTTGTTTCTGTACAAATAATCCCAAGTTACGGTCTGGCCCAAAGAGTACTTTTTTGCTGCCAAGATTTTTTACAACAATTGGTGCATTAGAACTTGTACATGTAACATAAGCAACGGCTTTCGTTTCAGCTGTAGTATTGACATAAACAACCACTGGAATGTCTTCACCATGTTGTTCTCTAGCAGCTTTAACTATATCTGGTGTGCATTGGTTAGCCATTGGACACCCAGCTCTTGGATCGGGGATAAGAACCTTTTTTGAGGGGCTAAGTATTTTAGCAGTCTCAGCCATAAAATGCACTCCTGCGAAAACAATAGTATCTGCATCTTGAACATCTTTTGCTACTTGACTTAAGCCTAAAGAATCGCCTATCTTATCTGCAATGTCTTGCACTTCAAGCTCTTGATAATAGTGGGCAAGAATAATAGCATTCTTTTCTTTCTTGAGATTAAGTATTTCATTCGAAATCCTTTCAATCTCTTTTTGTGATAATTTGAACTTCTTAGATTTGGTTAACATTTGAATACGAGCATTCCTAGGAGTTGTATAAGAAAAAATCGTTAATTCTTCAAATTAAAATCTTTGCTACAAAAAGTAATTTAATGGAAACAAAAATCAGTAAAAAAAACAAAATGAAAGATATAATGTCAAAGAAAAATTAAACCTTTGACATTCTTGCGATAATTTCATCAACAGCAACAATTAAACCTTCAATATTACGAGATTCAAGCTCTTTAATTTTCGCACGATATTCCTTCTCAGTAAATTCCTCTACTGAAAATCGAGCAAACAATTCTTCTTTTAAGGATGTAATTTCATCCTTTTCGTCAATGAGGTTTCGTCTGTATTGTTTTAGTTTTGCTTCTTCAGCATCTACTTTTGCTTGAGTAGCTTTTTCTTTTTCTTTGTATTCCTTCTTTAAGCGGTCATGAGTGGATTCTTGTATTTTTCCGTCTGTGAATATTTCCTCTAGTTTTTCTTGTCGATCTCGCATTTCCAAAACGTCTTGTACAAGGTTTAATAAAGATAAGGAAGACATAACTTTTCTTTTCTCTTTAATCTCTTTTTCAAATTTAGTTATATCAGTGGTTATTTTCTTTAGTTTAGCATTGTACTCTTTCTCTGTAATTTCTTCTTCTACTTCAAATTGAATCACTATAGTATCTTTATTCTTCTTGAGCTCTTCTATTTTCTTTTGAAGTGGAATTATTTCAGATAAAATTAGTAATGAATCTTCTTCTTCTTTTGTTAGCTCAACTTTTACAGGAGGTAATGGTTCTTCTTTTGTTTCGTAATCATCCTCTTGAAATGTTTCTTCAACTTCTTGAACTTTTGGAGCTTTTTCCTTCTTATCTAATTTGTTTCCACATGATCTGCAGAATTTAGCACCAGGAATAGCTCTTGCACCACATCTTGCACAATATTTTACCACTTTAGCTTCACCATAAATAAATTTGTATGTTAATTATACTGTGATGTACACTTATTTATTATTATTTTAATACTACTAGTTAAAAAGAATAATCATTTGTTATAATAATTCAGCAGATATTTAATTTAGCAATTAGTTATATTGTCAAATAATTTGTTAATAAATTACCCATTTATATGAGAAAAAACCCAAATTCACCCAAACATAATGCTAATATATTATTCTATGAAGCTAAAGAATAACGTGGATAGTAGACGTTAATAGAGGGTTAGTATACGAGTTAATTTTAAGAGAAATGCAGCTATGGCAAAAGAAAAAGATAATGATAAATCATCAGTCTCTTTGAATGGGGAAACCGATTTAGAGGGAAAGATGATCATCGATTCTAATGGTGATACAATTGGAAAATGTATGTCTGTTAACATAGGTGACGATGGACAAATTGGATTGACTTTTGAAACAGAAATCAATGAGAAGCTAGTTGTTCCCTCCAAAACCATTCCTTATAGTGCCATAGGAAAAATAACCGATGTGATTGAGCTCAAGGTTCCCATTAATATTAAAATCGCGAAGTCTGCTGATGAAATTAAAACTCCTAAAGTGGAAGATGAAGATCCTGAAACACCAAAAGAAGATAGGACAGAAGCATCCGAAACAGAAGATGATCAAGTAATAGTTATTGATGAAGAAGAAATTACAGAAGAACTAGACGCACCTCCTGTTAAATCTGAAGAAGTAAAAGATACTGCTAAAGTTAAAGAAGCAGATGTTGCAGTAAATGTAGAGTTGCCCATTCGACCAGATAAATTGCTTGGTACTATAACCGAAACACCACAAGCAGATGCTACAGAACAATTATCTAAAACATTAAAAGAAAAACCAGTAGCTGATAAGAAAGATGTAATTGCACGATTAAAAAAAGAAAGTGCTATTCCAGTTGTTGAAGATTTAATGACTGGTCTAGAGGATTCAATCAAAAAACTTGATTCGCTATTCAAGCTTTTATCAAATGGAGAAGCGAATACCAAGATAGAAGCAATCAAAGCATTAACATCTTTAACGAAAATTTCAGCGGAATTAGGATTAAGTCTTATTCCTAAAATGCTAAAATTAACTGATGAACCACAACAAGATGTCAGATTAGCAATTGCTCAGCAATTAGAAATTATTGGAGAAGTCCATCCCGAGCTATTTAGAGGTTATTTCCTCGAGATTCTTGAGAATGCATACGAAGAACCTATAGAGGAAATAAGAGAGCAATTAGCAAAAGCATTGCTTGAGATAGCAATAAAAAAAACTGACATAGCATCAGAAGGTTTAGAAGAATTCTTAGAAGATGTAATAATAGGTAAGAGGGTTCCAGAAGTACCTTCAAAAGTTTTGCATGATATTACTTTAAAGGTCGTTTCTGGCAATTTTCAGCTTACAAGAATTTCCATTAAAGTCAGATTGAAATTTATTATTAAGGGGGGAAAATTGGCTGAGCGTTGTGCTGAAGAATTGGAAGATTATAATGCAACACTTATAGGTTTAGCTTTAATTGAGTCTTTCAGCATAGATGAAACAGAAAAGTTAGTAAGAAGTAATAATTTCAAAAAACTTGGACCAATATTTGTAGAAGTAATACAAGAAATGATAAATGCATACAAAGAAGGGTCATTTAATCTTCTATCAAAAGTCATTGACAAAAAAATCGAAATTCCAATAACTGTTATTGAACGATTTTATGAAACCAAAATCAGTCAGACTCTTTTAGGGGTAAAAAATGTTCCTATGGAAGTCTTTTTGGAAAATTCATTTGTAACAGCTGAAGAAGCAGAGCAGATTATCTATCGATTAATTGTTCAAAAGAGAATAAATGCAGCCATTACAATGAACAATGATAGAACATTCATTACAACTCTTGACCTGGAAGAATTAGCACTAAAGAAAGAAGTAAAACCAAAAACAACAAAAGAAACTCCAAAGAAAAGCGCTGTCAAAAAACCTGCACCTAAAAAACCAGCTTCAAAGAAAACAACCAAAAAACCGAAAACAACACCTACAAAGAAACCTGCTGCAAAACCAAAGGCTAGTACAACTAAGAAAAAAACATCAACTCCAGCAGTGAAGAAAACCATTGCTAAACCCAAAACATAAAATCTTGTAAATATCATTATTAGCGAAAAACACTTAAATAACAAGTAGGTTTTTTGCAAAATGTTCTAATCAAACGGAGAAAAAAAAGATGCCCGTAGCCGATCCAGAGAAACGTGAACTCGCTCGAAGAAAACTACTTTACGTACAAATTTGCAGAAAATGCTATGCTCGAAATGCTTTACGAGCTAAGAAATGTCGCAAATGTGGTTCTAAAAGATTAAGACCAAAGAATCGAGAAAGCAAAGGATAGGCGTATTCCTTTTTGCTTATTCCTTTTATTCAATGTTTACATAAAAGGTACATAAGGTTGTAGAAATATTCAATAGGTTGCTTTTAACAGATAAAATTAGGTAAGTGCGAGTGGTC
>JAHLVW010000016.1 GCA_019058275.1 Candidatus Heimdallarchaeota archaeon | reverse complement strand
TTTTTTTTTAATGATCCGGCGTCCTCCGAGATCTACACACTGCATCTCGTCGGCAGCGTCCGATGTGTATAAGAGTCAGGTCTTGAGATCATAGATATTAGTGACCCTACTACTCCTGTTGAAGTTGGTCAGTTCTACGATGGTGGGATTGCTCGTGGTGTTTTTGTCTCTGGCGGCTATGCCTTTGTTGCAGATGATCGGGATGGTCTTGAGATTTTTAGAGCTGGTTTTGACACAGATGGAGATGGATTAACTGATTTTGAAGAGATTAATACCTATTTTACTGATCCTAATGATCCGGATACTGATTCTGATGGTTTATTAGATGGAGAAGAAGTAAACACTTACTCAACCGATCCAAATGATTCGGATACTGATAATGATTTAATGCTAGATGGTTGGGAAATAAATAATGGTCTAAATCCATTAGTAGATGATTCTGCTACAGATCTTGATGGAGACGGCTTAACGAATCTAGAGGAATATGAAGCTGGTACTGATCCTAATGATGCTGATAGTGACGATGACGGATTAACTGATGGTGATGAGGTAAACCTTTACTATACAGATCCCTTGATATCCGATTATGATTTGGATTCCGATGGAGATAGTCTAACAAATGTTGAAGAAGTAGATATACATGAAACAGATCCAAATGACAGTGACAGTGATGACGATGGTTTGACTGACGGAGAAGAAATAAACACTTACTCGACTGATCCAAATGATAGTGATAGCGATGATGATGGTTTTTCCGATTATGAAGAGGTACTTAATGGCACCGATCCCAATGATCCTGCTGATTTTCCGGTTACTCCTCCTACCGAGAGTTCTGGTGTGCTATTTATTTCAGTACTTGCTCTTTCATTTACTGCTTTCTTTGCTTTGGTTGTTTTATTCCGTAAAAAAACAACCTAATTCTTCTTTTTTTTCCTAGTAGCTCTTTATTATCCCTTTTATTTCTTTTTTTTCTGATCTTATATTTGCAGTTTACTTTATTTTTGGTAGGTCAACCTTTTAATATCTCAATCCATTTATTAGAGAAATCACTCCACTGTTTCTTGCAGCATACAGCAATACAAGGATAAAGTCCAGTTTTCAGAGAATAATATTTGACTAATTTTTCAAAGCAAAAAAGTTTTTTAAAATTAGTTGATTATTTTGTTTGTGTTGAGTAAAATGGTTGAATCACCACCTATTCGAGTACAATTCGATGCACGTCAAAAGATAATCCCCATTCTTTTTGAAAAAAATTGTAAAGATAATTACAAACTGGAGATTATTCCTCCAAAAAAAGAAAAGGTTCCAAAATCAGGTCCAATTCCAAGACCAACTTTTCGTATATTAGACGATTCTGGAGAATTAATTGCTTATTTCAATCCTCGGGGAAATGCTGAGTGTTACAAAGATGTATTCAAACATTTTTTTGATAGAATGGTTAAAGAGATTGAAAAAGCAGCGGAAGATGCCTCGAGAGAATTTGAGGGGCATTAGAATAATCTTTAATTAAAAAGTGTCTTGTGTAGTTAATTATCCTTTAGTTCTTAATAATAGGATTGATAACATTCAACTATTAAGAGATAGAATCCACCGCTCTACTTGACTGAACCACGCACCCATGAGAAAAGGGAAATTGGTGCGCAGACCGGGATTCGAACCCGGGTTCCATACTAGGCAGGCATGGGTCCTAGCCACTAGACTATCTGCGCACTTTTGCAGTGATTTTTTGTTAAATTTAACCTTTAAAGCTTTCGCACACTGTGATTTATTCAGAAAGAAGAGTCCAGTGATAATATAGAATTAGATTTCTTCTTTGTGATTCTATTTTTAAATATTGTACGAATTCCCATTAAAATTGCTATTATAAGACATACTATGAATAACAACAAAGGTGTTCCATCTCTAGGTATCCATAAATGACCTAAACCAAAACACAGAAGGAATAAAATAGCGATTGTTAACCAGAGACCAGTTGTACGCCAATTCCTAATATAAAAAGCAAGTGAAGTAACAATAGTTATAGTAATTATTGGAGCATAATAAGCTGAGTAAAATTTGAAGACTCCCCTTGGCATAAAAATATGCACAATCACAGTGTATATAGAAGTCAATTCAAAAAATTCAATATTATCTAATTTATTTCTATAAGATCGGAAAAAAAATACAATTGAAATCGCTATTGCACTTGTAATCATAAGAAGCATTGAATTAATTCCGAAAGCTATGATCTTCGCAAACCATCCTTCTATTCCTAATACATAGATAGCCCATGAAAATCGAATGCTTTGGGTGAAGGCAGGCTCATAGATAGTTGTAGTTAATTCAATATTTCCTCCAAGAGAAAACAAAAGTGGAATGTAATCCTTTGTTAAAAATATCCAAGGAATAGAGAAAACAAAACAAACACCAAGAAAGATACCCACATTTGCAAAACTCTCTATAAGACTTTTTCGTAATCCCTTTTCCCTAATTTTCTCTCCCAGCATAAACAAAAACAATGGTAGAATAAGAAATATGGCATTTTGTTTTGCTAGAAAAGCTAATGCTAACCAAACAAAAGCTTGCCACCATCTCTTTTTAATAATAAAATAGAAGGTTATCAATGTAAAAAGAGTAACTGGTTGTAAATTAAACCAGTAAACACCTTCGTAAATCACATTAATCGGAGAAATAACCATAAGTAATCCACCAACAATTGCAATAATTTGACTATGTTTTCCTTTAACCACTTCTTTTATTATTAGATAGATCATTCCAGAGCATAATGCATCTGCAAACACAATTGGTAAAGCACCAAAAACAAACCGCATTCCAGGACGCCAAAACAACGTAACTGAATAAAGGAATAAAGGCGGATAAGAATAGAGATTTAGAATATTCCAAGGCTCTCCTTCAACCCATGTGCGATATGGACGCCAACCTTCTTCAAACCAAGCTCTTGCCCATTCTAGGTAGTAATTAGGAAAATCAGTGAATCCCATTAGAGGTACATTATTAGGTGTAAGTTGAACTTCTCTATTCCAAACAATATTAATATAATCAATATAGAGGAATTTACGAAAATAAAAGGCAGAAAGAAGTCTTACAAGTATACTAAGGGAAAAAAGAAAGCTAAAAATTAAAAGGGAAACACCAACATCTCGCCAGTTGATTTCATTTAACTTTTTTCTAAAAAATTGAATTGGATTAGTAACTATTGTAGTTTTTTCTCCTTCAATTGTTCGAAGAGACTCAATAAGCTGATTATCATCAGAGAGAGAATCTTCTGACATATCTTTTCAATTGTAATATAATTTCTATATTTTAATATTTTTTCATCAAATTATCTGCTGTATAAAAATTCAATTAAAACCCTAAAAACGATTTTGAAATTTCAAGCCACATTCTTTCTATTTAATTCTATGTCAGAATATTCGCACACTGATTTTTTCATTAAATTGTTTCATGTTTGATCATAATATTGATATTACGTTTTTCTAATTCTTTTTTAAAGAAATCAAAAGGAATATCATTTACTGGTGAGAGTAAACCTTTCTTTGTTATTTGATTCGTTCCCAGCATTTGAGCACCTATACTAGCTGTAAATCCTACAGTACGACTCATTGCTGTGAATCCAGTTTTCAAATCTCTTTTATCTATTACTTGATAGATTGCTCTTGTTTTCTTACCATCTTTTAAGCCTACTAATTCTATGAGTAGTATTGCTAAATCCCTTTCTTCTGGTTCTAATTGTATATGTGGTTCAATTACTTTCGCAAGATACCTTTTGCGATTTATCTTTACTCCATCTATATCTACAAGTTCATTGTCTAATAAATGTAAATCAACCATTTTCTTCCAGAATTCGCAGTGACCTGGCCAACGCATCGAGTATCGTCCCATGTGTTTTATTTGCTTGAACTTTTCAGATTGCTCTTCTATACCAATTGATTTTAGGTATTTTAGTGCATCACCATTTGGTATTGCTTCCAGTTTACCAATACTCTCAATGTCCATTTCATGAATATGTTTAGGATTAAACATATCATTCTCTTTAATTTCGATAACTTTTCCATCTTTGATTATTCTACCAGCTCGAAAATAGGATCTTAATACTCCCTCAAAAGTCCAAGTTACTTTATATTTTAATGGATTATTCGCAGCTTCAAGTTCAGGAATTCCTGCTCCATAGCTATTTATTACCTCTACATTTTCCAATCCCCGCATTGCTTCTCCCATCAAAACAAGATCTATCCCCGGATCCATACCAAATTCTGGTAATACTGCTATTCCATTGTTTTTTGCTTTTTTATCAAGTTCTTTTATTGCATGAGATAAATAGAATGTGTTAACAAGATTTATGCTATGTTTCACTGCAGTTTTGGCAACACTATCCATATAATTAACTGGTAGTAAATCAATAACAACATCTGGATTTTGCCCTATCAACTTATCAATATTCTCTTGTTTGCTTGCATCAAAGAATTCTGTTTCTACTTTGGAATACTTTCTTGTTTTTACATAATCTTGTAGTGATTTAATATCATAATCCGCAGTAATTATCTCAGTTACTTTTTCGCTTTGCACAAGATCATGTAATGCTACTTTACCTTGTAAACCCACACCTAATAGAAGAACTTTCATAGTCAATAATTACCCTAAACTGTTTTAAGAGTATCTTAGCTACTCCAAAAAGAAAAAGAAAAAAGAAGATTGGAATCTTCTTTAATTTTGCATTATATTAAATAGTCTATTACAGCGTCTGCTTGTACTAATCCTGAACCTACTGCCTCAAATCCATCATAACCCCAAGTAATTTCTACTAACACAGGATCATTTGGATCATAAAGTACCCACGCACTACCTGCAAATGGGATAAAATCAGCAGTCATCTTCAATATTGATTCAACTTCTGCTGGAGTGAGATCAGGATTCACTTGTAACATTAGTGCCACTACACCTGAAACGTGAGGAGTAGCCATCGATGTTCCGCCAACGAAATAAAAGTTACCACCCCATAGTCCTGTACCAACTCCTGGTGCCCACCATGGTAGACGGCTTTGACCAAATCCTTGTGGATATGGACCAACAACCCAGCTTCCAGGAGCAAGAATGTCTAATTCTTGATCCCAGCTTAGTTCTGGGTTTATTCTTCCGCTAAAGTCAGTTACGTAGGAAACATAAGAGTTGTCTTCTGGAATGTCTTCATCCCACCAACTGCTGGAAAATGTGCCATCAATAAGCCATTCACCATTGTATCCATATAATTCGGTGTAAGAAGACCAGCCTGAAGCACCCACTGAAATAATTGGTGCATAAGATCCTGGAGAATCCATGCCTTCGACGCCATAGTTGCCTGCTGCAGCCACTACTACCACTCCATTAGCGATAGCTCTATCTATTGCAGCTTGCTCAATCTCATCGATTTGAGTAAGAGAACCTAAACTCATACTAATAATAAATCGATTATCTGGATTGTCAATGGCTAAATTTGTAACATAGTCAATACCTGCTGCAATTGCGTAATTAGTACCAAAGTTTGCTTGTAAACCGGAATAAGTTTCTAAAACCTTAACAGGGATTATTGTTGCTTTTGGAGCAACTCCTAGTACAAGTGTACCATAGAAACCATAACCGATAATTGAGCTTGTAACATGTGTTCCATGTGGGTGATCATCTATGAAGTTTACAGATTCAACTATATGTGGGATATAAATACCACCATTTATGGCAGCCATAACACCTTTATCAACAAAACCTCTTCCCCACTCAGTTTTTATTCGTTCTTCAGGGAAGTAATCTCGCCAATTTGCTACCAGTCCTGTGTCTAATACTGCAACATAGACTCCATCACCATTGACATCTGGATAAGTATTCACAACTTGATCAATGTCAATGATATCTAGATCCCAAGTCATAATTGATGTTTCTGGGTCAAAGTAATCAGGATATACTTGAAAATTCATCGGTTCATAAGAATAGTCACTCATTGTATTAACAGTAAAACTGCTAAACGTAAATGCTGTAAAAGTCGGGAAAATAGCAATCAATAAAATTGTAAGTATAGCTTTTTTATTCAATGCTTAACCACTCGTTGCAATTTTTAAAAATGCAAATCATAGTTCAAGAAGAATATATATAGTATTTCTCTGTGAACGGTTTAGCGAAGGTATTGATTATGTTTCGGTTATTTATCGGAATCTGTTTTTTAACTGTCAAAAAATTGTACTTGTTCGTTAGATGCTTCAATAACAGGTAATACTGGTTTCTTTTTCTCTAAGATTTTATCAAAAATGCCTAGTTCTTCTTCATGAATTGGTGGGATTAATTCACCTTTAATACTAACTGGAATCTTATACATTACTTCACATCTACGTTTTCGTATTGCGCTTATTAGTTCATCTTCATTTGTTATCTCATCTTCAAAAGAAGTATTGATTAATCCAACACTACTCAGAAAATGAGCATCACTACCACCTATCAAAGGAATTTTCAAAACTGTTGCTGCTGTTTCTGCGGCACTATTTTGTGATAAATGACATTTTGCGTTAATTTCTAAGGCATCAAATGTGTGATTGTAGACATCATCACCTAAACTTGGAGATGAGATTCTAAAAGGATGAGTACAAACAGATAGCCCATCTTGATCTTTTATCCAATCTAAAGTTTCTTCAACTGAACTTCTATAAGGTGGTTTTTCCTGAATACCATAAGCAATAATGTGTCCTTTTTTAGTTGTTATTTCAACAGCAGAAAAAACTTTCACGTCATAATTTTTGGCAATTTCCTTTGCTTTTGGAATTGCTTCTAAGGTATCATGATCAGTAATTGCAATACCATCTAACCCAATGCTCTTCAAATTTCTAAGCAGTATATCGACTTTCATTTTGGAATCAAAGCTAGCGTTTGAATGAACATGCATATCTACTTGCATTTCTCATTGAAACTCCTTCATTTCTAGGTAAATGGTATCATTTACAATTAATATTCGACAAAATAACTTAATAATTACTCTCTTAGAGGCAAATGTCTTTAGTATTAAAGCTATAAATTCCAAATTTGAAGGAATCCAAGTTTAGTAGGGAAATTTTTATAAAGAAATCACTAGAATGAAAACTAGAGGAATTAAAATGAGGAATAATGTTCTTCTTATCCGGTAGAGAATCTTCTTCTGATCATAACTACTGGGTGGAAGGCATTTCAACTCAAATGATTTCTACTTTTGGTGAGTTCAAGACTTGCTTAATGCATTGTGAGATTACATATCATTTCTTTGGATATGATAACAATTTTAAATGCAATTATTGCAATTGTCGTATTGATTGCTCACAAAGAAATCCTCATGATGAATGTCACATCTGGGGTATTAACTTTAGGAGGTTCATAGGACAATGAGTATTTATGATGCAAAGAAAGTAGAGCCCAAATGGCAAAAAAAATGGGCTGATACAAAGATCTTCGAAGCGAATATAGATCATGATAAGAAAAAATTCATGATAACGTTTCCAATCGTTTATCTAAATGGAAGCGTTCATGTTGGACATGGATTTACATCTATGAAATGTGATTCTTATGCACGATTCAAACGTATGCTGGGATATAATGTAATTTATCCTCAAGGTTGGCATGCTACTGGTCAACCTGTTCAAGGTGTTGCTGAACGTGTGAAAAAAGGTGACAAGATCCAAATCAGCGTTTTAAAACAAAGTGGCGTACCTGATGCAGAAATTGATAAGTTCACAGATCCATTACACATCTCTTCTTATTATAAAACTTTGAACAAGAAGCACTTGAGTCAATTTGGTCTAAGTATTGATTGGCGTCGAGAATTTGTTACTACAACACTGTGCCCTCCATTTAGTCGGTTTATTGAGTGGCAGTATGAAACATTGAAGAAATTGGGTTACGTAAAGAAAGGAACCCATCCCGTTGTTTGGTGTGGAAACTGTCAAAGTCCAACTGGCGATCATGACCGATTAGAAGGTGAAGGTAATTCTCCAGTAGAATTCATCATACTAAAATTCCCATTTGAAGATGGATACTTAGTTCCAGCAACTTTGAGACCTGAAACCATCTTTGGTGTAACCAACATGTGGATTCATCCAGATGGAGCTTATGTTGAAGCAATGGTTGATGGTGAAAAATGGTTCATTTCTGAACCTACTGTTATCAAATTGCAAGATCAATTACATGATGTCAAAGTTATTCGTAGATTCAAGGGAATAGAAATCATTGGAAAGAAATGTCATACACCAATCAGAGAAGAAGATGTGAGGATATTGCCAGCTACATTTGTAGCTGTGGACCACACAACTGGTGTGGTTATGAGTGTTCCCAGTCATGCACCATTTGATTATGCAGCATTAAGAGACTTATGGAACAATCCCAAAAAATTAGCTCAATACGGTTTATCAGAGGATTTTGCTAGTGATATAAGCTTAATATCTATGATTAAAACCCCTGGCTTAGGTGAACATCCAGCTAAAGACATCATTGAAGAAATGGGCATTGAAAATCAAGAAGACGAAGCTACTGAAGATGCTACACAAGCGATTTACAAAGACGAATACCACAAAGGTGTAATGCATGACAATTGTGGTAAATATGCTGGGATTGCTGTAAGTAAAATCAAAGACATTTTAATCAAGGATTTATTTGCAGGTGGTATTTCATCTACAATTTGGGAAACTACTGGTCCAGTAATTTGTCGTTGTACAACTAAAAATCACATCAAAATTTTGAAGGATCAATGGTTCATTACCTATGGAGATGAAAAGTGGAAGAAAAAGGCTAGAAATCAGTTAAAGAAAATGATTGTTTATCCACCTAAAGCTCGTTTATCTTTTGAGTATACTATTGACTGGTTAAAAGACAAAGCTTGCGCCAGAAAAAGTGGCTTAGGTACACCATTGCCATGGGATCCTGAATGGATCGTTGAAACATTGTCCGACAGCACAGTATACATGGCTTACTATACGATTTCCAGAATAATTAATGAAAAAGGCATCAAACCTGAACAACTACCTAATGAGGTGTTTGATTGTATCTTCCGAGATAAAGTTTCATTAGATGATGCTTCAAAGAAATCTGGTTTAGATAAATCAACAATTAGAGAGATGAAGGAAGAATTCGAATATTTTTATCCTTCTGATTTCCGTGGTAGTGCCAAGGAATTGATATTCAATCACTTCACTTTTTACATCTTCCAACATATAGCACTCTTCAAACCAAATCATTATCCCATAGAAGTAGAAGCAAATGGAATGATCCAAATTGAAGGATCAAAGATGAGTAAAAGTGCAGGTAATTCCGTTACTTTGAAAGAAGTTATGGATAAATTTGGTGTTGATGCAACTCGATTTGGTTTAGCTTATGCTGGCGAAGGATATGACGATGCAAACTTCAGATATCCTGATGCAGAAGCAGCCGGTAAGAGAATGAAAGCATTGTACCGTGATATAACTACCACTAAGTTTACTGATGAAATACAACGTATAGACAATTGGATTATCAGTCGATTACAAATAAAAATCGAAGAAACATTTGAGCATTACACACAGCAAAGATCTAGAAGTGCAATTAGTGCTGGATTCTTTGATATTCTCAATGATTTGAAATGGTATGAAGTCAGATCTGGGAAGGTAAAAGGTCCAGGATATAAAGAAGCATTATTTACATTAGTAGATTTGATGACCCCAATTATTCCATTTTTTGCTGAAGAAATAAATGCTGTTGTTAGAAAAGACAAGAATTTTGCTTCACTACGACCATTTCCAAAAGCGAATAAAGAGAAAATTGCTAAGAAGTTAGAAGAAGAGGAACATTTAATCAAGAATGTACGAGATGACATAGATGGCATAATTAACGCAATTAAGAAACAGGAAAAGAAAGCATTACATACTATTGAAATCTTTATTGCATCCGATTGGATGTACAAAGTACTAGATATTCGACGAACAAAACCTGATAATCTAATTAAAGCAATAATGGCTGACGAGTCAATAAAGAAAGCAGGAAATGCTGCTGTAAAGTATGCACAAAAACTAATAAAAAATCCAGGTATTGATACAAAGTTAAAAGCAAAATCCGAATTAGCTGCATTGCAAGATCCTATAGATTACTTCAAACGTGAATTCAAAGCTAAGGAAGTCACAATAGAACTAGCTTCTAAATCTAAACATCCCAAAGCAAAAGTTGCTGAACCAGGCAGACCTGGTATTTCATTAATTTTTAACTAAAGAAAATAGCTGTATAATGTTCAGCTATTCTTCTCTTCTTTCTCTTAGAATATCAAAAAAATCTGGTATTGTTACATTCATTATGCAATCTGATTTTGGAATATATGGTTTAATATCAATTATTGGTGTATTGTCAAATGCATCTGTTTTATCAATATAAATTCTATTTTTGGTTATGGACAAAATTTTCACAGTCGTTAAACCAATAGGATTTGGACGTGCAGGTGATCTTGTTGCAAACACACCACATAAAGGTGCATCTTTTACTTTACCACTAACTTTTGGATGTGATTGTAAATTCTTTCTATCTTCCTCTGTATCTCTTCCAGTAACCCACCACAGAGTGATAATATGTGAAAATTCATCTAATTTCAATAAAGCTTTTTCATATTCTTTGAAAATTTCAATCCAAGTCTTTTCTTCCTCTTTTCTAACAATCCCAATGGTAACTAATTCAAAGTTCTCTTCCATTTTTTATTCTACCTAAATTATTGTTCCTTTCAATAGCTTTTAATGGTATAGATTAATTATCATAAAGTATTACCTTTTTAAACATAAATTACCAATCAACATTGGGGTTGCAATAATGGCTGACCGAAGCTTAAAAACGACAATTTGGGCTGTTGTTATAATATTTCTACTCATTTCTGGTGGAGCGTTTGTTTTTCTAATGGTTTGGATTCAACCCAGACATGGAGGAGCAGGAATTAAAGTCGCTGTTTTAGATTCAGGTATAAATATGGATGCTAGAATAGTTGGCTATAAAGCATCTAGAGAATTAAAAGATGCTATTATAGCACAAAAGAGCTTTATTACAACAGAATATGGTTACGATACAAATGAGACTATTGTTGATGATACTCAATATAATCATGGAACACTTGTAGCATTGCAAATTGCTAGTCGGTCAATTGGAATTGCCCCTGAAGCACAATTAATTATTGCAAAATGTGCTGATAATGAGGGTACTGCATCATATCCAGCAATTTTTGCAGCTATAGACTGGGTTATTGATGAAGAAGATGCAGACATCATTAACATTTCTTTAGGTGGCCCAATCCTTGAAAATGATACAATAGTTGAGAAAATCAATAGAGCTGCAAAAGAAAAAGGTGTACTTGTTGTAATTTCATCTGGAAATAGTGGGGATGTTACTGGTTATTCTACTTCAAGTATAGAAGGTCCTGGAGATGCTTTACAAGCAATAACTGTAGGTGCAACTACTGCAGATGGTATTGCTGAATATAGCAGCATTGGTCCTCTTAAGGATCATAGCATAAAGCCAGATTTAGTCGATTCAGGTTTTACCATAATAGCCTTAGGAACAAGTTTTGCAGCTCCAAAAGTAGCTGCAAAGGCTGCTGTACTCATGTCGTGGTGTAATGAGCAAGGATATGATACCTCTCCTGGTATGTTGAAAGCTGCTTTAATGCAAAGCGCTTCACTGGAATTACAATATCCAATTTACTATTCTGGAGCTGGAGTGGTAAATGTAACAGCCGCAAAAACAATCATCACAAATGCACAGAAAATTAACAACATGCCAATGGTTTATTATGTAATGCCAGATAATTTACCATTTACATTAACGAAGGCTTTCAGAGGCGATGTTTGGACTTTTCCATTAACAATTGTTAGTCCAGTTGAACAACAATTCAATTTCACAAGTAATCTGGCTTCAAGTGAATCTATTGTTAGCATTCCTTCTTCTATCACTCTAAACCAGACCGGATTAGTTAATTGCAAATTTATTATCCCTTCAGATCATACCATTGGAACTCATGAAGAAACAATTTCAATTGAAAGTAAGTCAGGAGAAATACTTGAAGTATCAATTGATATTGAAATTGAAGAACCACTAGCACGTATAGGATTTGATATTTATCATTCAGTATGGCAAATTGACCATCTGTTTGGTCAATTCAGAGAATTGAATAGGAAATTAGCTGATGAAGGAATTGCCTTAATTGAGCTAAATCATCAAGATAATTTCTCACAATTGAATGATTTTGATGCATTAATCATTGCAGATCCAAACTCCTTTGGGTTGTATTTAGATGCAGATCAAGTTGTTCATAGCTATTACAAATCATTTGAAAATTCAACAATAGATAATATTACTGATTATGTAGATTCAGGTCATGGTCTATTTGTAATGGCGACATCAAATGATTCATCTGTATTAAATGAAACAAATCGTTTAATAAACAACTTCAATATTACAGTTGAAGAAGAAACGATACCTGAAACGATGATATATGATGAAGAAACAGGTGAATATAATATCATTCTAATTACTAATTTAAATAGTACTCATCCTGTAACTCAAGATATAGTTAATTTTGATTATTATGGATCTTCATTAAGTCTCATCGGAGACAATACTGCAGCTTTAGCATGGGCAGGACAAGTATCAAATGTGGCAGTTGGAGCATTCGTTTCAACAAACGATTCTACAGGACGTGTTGTTGTTTCGGGATCTAATTTTATGGCAGATAATTTTGGTATAAATGCAAAGTATAACTCAACACACAATCTTGATTTTATTCTAAATGTTGTTGAATGGATTACTAATACTACTCTCGATTCCATGGTTTTATCTGAGAACTCATTGCAAATGAAGCAATTTACTCTTGAAACTAGTATGACAACCAATTCTATCAGCGAAATTAACATACCTTCATTACAATACAATCAACTTCTCCAGCAAAACTTCCCAACATTAAATACAGTAATTACTTCAGAAACAATCAAGAAAAAATACAAAAGTTGCTTTTAGAAAATAAAAGCAATAATATTTTTCTTTTTATCAGCCCACTCAATGTATCCCTTATCATCCATAATATCGAAGATTCGCCTAAGATCTTCTTGTGGAATAGTACTCCAAGGTTGATTTGCTTGTTGGATATCATATAATGTCATAACACGTTCAGCACCTGCTGCACGACCTGTTTTGATGCTCCATTCATATATGATATCTGCCCATTCATCAAGAGTACGCCAATAAAGACGCAATCTAATTTTCTTCTTATCCCACCATATTCCCATTTCTTGAGCAACAATATAATTTCCAATTTGTTGTAGTTGTTTTCTAGCTAATCGTTTCTTTACTGGTTTATTATTAAATGGATATTTTGCTCTCTCTTCTTCGATATGAATAATATGCTTGATGTTTATTCGAGCATACTCCATAATAAAATTAGACCAATCAGAACACCATGAATCTAATTGCTGTTGGTGTTCGGGAGTGACATACATCCAAGGTTTATTTATCCATTCTGGTAAAATTTCCATCAGCTGTCTCTCAATATCCTCTCCTAAATCGAATAAATCTTCTCGAGAAATTGCTACATCAGATTCAATTAATTGTTCAATACGAAGCATAGCATTGTAAATTTTTTCTTCAGTAGTTACGGGGTTTTCAATGAGAGAAATGATAAGAGTAGCCTCTCTTGGTGGCTTGACTTCAGTTTTAGTTTTCTCAGCGGGTTTTTCTTTTGGTTTCTTTACTTTTTCCTTAATCTGAACATCTTCCTTTTCAGGTTTCTTCTTTGTTTTTGATTTCGATTTCTTCTCTTTAACTGACATTTAATGTCCCCGCTAGTAAGTTATAAATCAATGTCATTTTATTTATTTTTAACTTGTTATTTTGTTACTCTTTAAATTAAACAATTTTTCTCTTATAAATCAACTTAATGTATCATTTAATTTTTCAAGTACTACCAAATTCCTCTGCCCAATCTCTGTATTTTAGTAATTCCTCTGGGGCAACACTTGGTTTTATTTTCTCAAAAGCTAGTATGAAATCTTCTAGAGCTACTTTTCGAGCTTGGATGTCAGGATTATCTAGTGCTCCTGAAACATCTAGTTCTCTTACAGGCATCATTACTGCTTCTCTACAAATTAATTGTATATCTCTTCCTGAGTAACCATCAGACATTTCACCAATTAATTTGAAATCAATAGTTTCGTCAATTTCAACACCTTTCGTGTGTATCTCAAAGATTTTTGCTCTAGCTGGTAAATCTGGTAAGTTAATGTAAATTCTTTTCTCAAATCTACTACGAAAAGCTGGATCAAGTTCCCAAGGTAGGTTTGTAGCACCAACAACAACAATCCTATCTTCTTTTTTAGTGGTTATTCCATCCATCATGGTCATCAAGGTCGTTTTTACACGACGCATTGCATCATGTTCTCCTCCACCTCTAGTTGATGCAATACTATCTACCTCATCTATGAATATTAATGACGGTTGCTTATCAACTGCAGTTTCAAACAATTGTTGAACTAATTTTTCTGATTCTCCTAACCATTTTGAAATAATACTAGAGGCACTTACGTTAAAGAATGTAGCATCTACTTCTGTTGCAACAGCTCTTGCAAGAAGTGTTTTACCAGTACCTGGTGCACCAAAAAGCAGAATACCTCTCCAAGGATTTCTTGCTCCTTTAAAGAGATCTGGTCTTTTCATTGGCAAGATTATAGCTTCTCTTAATGCTCTTTTTGCTTCTTTTAATCCTGCTACATTGCTCATTTTTACATTTGGTTTTTCAACTACAATAATATCAGAAATCGCTTCTTCTAATTCATCCTGCTCTTCATCAGATTCTTCATCTGATTTTTTTGATGTTTTCTTCTTTGAACCTTTCTTTCTCTTCCCACCATATTCAACAGGTTGTAATCCTTGATCTTTCAATTCTTTTGCACGTGCAAGGTATTCTTTTGCCTTAACATAGTACATGTTTTTTAGTTGAGGATTACTTGTAAAGGATAATAGCTGTTGAAGTACCTCTGCTGCTTTCAAATAGTTTTGATGTGCTGCTTTATAATTTCCTGCCTTATCTTGCTCATAAGCTTTCTGAGCATATTTGGATGCATATTGATATAGTGATGAGTTTGCCAATTGTTACACACTCGATATTTTATAACTACAACTATCTTATAAATTTACCATTCTTTGCATTTTAGTTCAAAGGATTTGATTGTAAGGCCCTTTGAAACTAATAATATCCTAGTATACTACCTATATAAAAGTCTATTAATTTAAGTATAAGGATTTAAGCATATGCAATATCTACATTTTTGAGCTCATTTTAACTGCTACTATAAGATCCATTACATTAGTACCTGTCAGTTCAGTGATAATATGGCTTTTAGTTTCTTTCAAGTAATTATACGAGTCATTATTTTCAAGATACTTGCTGATTTTTAATCCTAATTTTTGTCCTTGCTGAGATACATAATTATCAACAATTGCTCCTGCTACATCAGTTGGTCCATCAATTCCATCAGAACCAATAGCTGCTATAGCTAATCCCTTTTCATCCCCAATCATTTCACAACTTGCTAAAACTAATTCCTGACTTCTCCCACCCTTTCCTTTTCCTTTTATAGTTACTGTCGTTTCCCCACCCATAATAAGTGCAGTTTTGTTTTGTTGTTCGCGTATATCTTTTACAAGATCTTTACCAATTGTCTTTGCTTCACCACATAAGGAAGTTGTAACAATAGTGGACTGTAAACCAATACCTTCTGCATATTCTTTCATTGCATTGCATGACAATTTATTAGATGCAATTATTATATTCTTCACATTCCTAAAAACAAGATTGTTGAATTTCGGAGTGTCATCAATTATCCCGTTAATTCCTTCATCAATAATCTTCATTATGGAACTTGGAATGGTCTCTGAAAGATTATATTTCTCAATAATTTTCTTGGTATCTAACCAAGTTGATCTATCAGGAGCAGTAGGTCCAGAAGCTATAGTATCAAGGTCATCACCTACAACATCGCTAATAATAAGTGAAACAACCATAGCAGGTTGTGCTGCTTGAGCGAGTCTTCCTCCCTTGACCTTAGAAAGATGTTTTCTCAGAGTATTTAATTCATGAATTGTTGCACCTACTCGAGATAATTCCTTAAATAGCAAATTTAGATCATCTAAAGTTATCCCATCAGCAGGCAATTCTAAGAGTGCTGAACCTCCTCCGCTTAGTAAACAGAAAATGAGATCTGAAGTTGTTAGGTCTTTTAGCAAACCAATTATTTTCTTCGTACCCTCAATGCTCCCTTTATTAACTAGAGGATGACCTGCAGGATTAACCTTGACTTTCTTTAAATCAAATAGTTCTAAATTTTGATTTTCTGGGATATTAATATAACCATTACTGATCTTTTCACCTAATAATGTCTCGAGAGCATTTGCCATAGCAGCAGAGGCTTTTCCCACACCAATGACGAATATTCTGTCTATTTCAGAAAATTTCTTTTTTAATCCATCAGGTAGAATAATCATATCTTCATTACATGAAATGGCTCTCATTACAGCATCTTGAGGATCAGCAGCTAGCACACCAGCTTCAAGGATATCTAAAACAACCTTTCTTATACTGATTATATCATTTTCAAGTAGAGGATTAAGTAGGATATCTCTATTTTTGATTATTGGTCTGTTTATTTCTGGTCCCACCTCAATCTGTTAATACAACATATGATAGTAATTCAATAAATATTTAAGAAGCATTCTTAAATTACTTTTTCAGTTAATTACTTGGTGAATCTGTTGAGTGAATCTGGCTATTTTTCACGGTTAAGGACTACTAACGCTCTCTTTAATCAGAGATTCTTACTTGGTGTTTATTCTCCCATCATCCTTGAGTTTATTGTTTATGCAATTTATACTTCAGCAAAAGGTGTTGAGTTGAATTGGGGTATTATTTTATGGGCTTTAATGTTAATAGCTCCAGCTCTATTCTTCTACATGATATCACCAATGTTCATCTATTTTGTTAGTAGTGTAGGGAAATCATATGAAACAAGTCTGAAAAATAACATTGAATCACTTTTCATTTTTTCAGATGATGAAGAAAGCTTGACAGAAAAACAAAAAGCTAAAATACATCAAGCAATAGATGAACAACTTATACCTGAATTAGTTGAAGAAGTAAGAGGATTATATATCGACTCATATGTTAGTAGAACTCGTAGTAGTAGAAAAGAAACTTTACTTAGCAGTTTTGAAACTTTATTCTTGTTCTCAACTATGTGGTCCATTCTTTCATTAGCTGATTTGATAGGTGTAATAATATTGCATTTCAGACCAATTGAATTGGATTTTGTTGTGATTGATAAAATCGATAATCCAGTTAATATTGCAATCTTTGTTTCAATCTTTGCTGTAATGACAATTTTAAGTGATATCCTTGCTTATTATTCAGTAGGTAGATTAAGAAAATTAATGTTGGAAACGTTACCAATAGTTATTCCTGTTGATGAAGAGGAACAGATTAAAAGAAATAACTACATCAGAGCATTAAGTCAATTTCCAATTGAAAATTTAGTTGGTGATAGATTAATTAGAAAACATCCAAGACGTATTGATCTAATATTTCGGGATGAATTTGCTGAACCATTATCTGAAGCATTACGTGTTTATGCTAGAAATCAAGTAGCAAAGCAACAAGCTTGGAGAATCTATAGACCTATATTAGATAGTTTGAAAGTTTCACCAAAACAAACTGCAATAATTAAGGATCGCTTCTTTGACAGTCCCTTCTATGAAATAGCTAGAGGGGTCTTTAGTTATGAGCATGAAGTAACATCACTAAAAACTGACATCGAGTATGTTAAAAATCGTTTAAAACTTTGGGATAAAATATCAGAAGAAGAACATGCAACCTCATTAGTATTTTTATTCAGATCAACTGAGCAGTTATTCAAGAGTTTAATAGAACGATATGATGCTCCAATTGAGATATACACAAATTTCTCAATGATATTGCAATTTCTTAAAGATAAAGAATTCATTTCCGAAAAAGAAGAAAAAGCGTTCAATACAATCCGCAAGAAAAGGAACACTCTCGTACATCAATCTGGCAGAGTTGTAAATATAAAGAAGAAAGAAATTGAAGAATTTTTGGAGAGTTTGGAAAATACGCTCTTAAAGGTTGAAACTCAATTTAAAAGTGAGATAGTGAAGTAGCTTTATTGAGCTTTTACTTAAACTCTACATGACTGCTTATCCTTGAGAAAAATCAGTTGTAGGGAAAACCTTTTAGAATAGACCTTTTATCCCCTAAATTAGAGGATAAAGAATGTGATTTCTTATGTCACGAAAAAGTAAAAAAACTACAAAGAAACCAACATCAAAAAGCTCATCTTCTACAAAAAAAAGCTCAACTATAGCTAAAAAACCTGCAGCTAAAACAACAAAGAAACCAACAACTAAGAAAACTACTACAGCAACCAAAAAACCTGCAGCTAGAAAGCCTAAAGTGGTTAAGGCTATTATTATGAGCTATCGTAGAAATAATAGATTACAAACAACAAATCAAGCTATTGCTAAAATTTTTGACGAGTATAATCATAAAACATTAATTGGTAAAAAATTCATAATAAAGTTCCCAGAAAGCGAAGCAACAGCAAAAGGAATAGTTATTGGAATTCATGGAAAAGATAAATCAAAACAAGTACGACTCAGATTTATTAAAAGTGGCATGACTGCACATGCATTAAATCAGATTGCAGAAATACAGCTTTAAAAAGAATGAGTTTGAAAGACGAGTTTAATCTCTTCTCTCACGTAAATCTATTTTTTTTACATTTCAGGTAATTTTGCTTTCCATTTTATTAAGAGATCTACAAGCAGTTGCTTTCGCCTTACGCCACCGCTCTTAATTTTGTACACTTTGGTCATACCAGGAGAACCAACGTGTTCGTACAATTGCTCAATGATTTTATCGCAGATATCATTGTAAGAGTTGTTATCAGTAATTGCTTCTAAATATTTGATAAAAACATCAAAGACTTTTATCAATTCTGGACTTGGAGTTCTATCAACAGGAGCTACTTTCTTAGATCTCCTTTTTTCCTTAGGATAAGAAACGGGTTTTAGTTTAGGAATTACAGCTTCTTCTGCAAGTTCTAAACCACCATCTTCTGCAGTTACTGGAGCTTCCTTCTCTTTAACTGCTTCTCCTGTATGTACGCTTTTACCCTTTAAGAACTCACTAGGTTTAACATATCTATCACCAACATCATCTTCATCAGGAATATCAAGGTCATCTTCAGCTGGTGTTTCGACTGGTTCAAGTGCTTTCCTTTTTACTGGTTCTGGAATTATATCCTTTTCTTCAGATTCTTTGACTTTTTCTGTTTTCATAGATGCTCTTGTTACTGGAGTTGTTGCAATTTGCGAAGCTGTTGCTTGTGCTCTCTTAAGAGTAGCAATTTGGGGTTCAAAGATTTTTTCAATTTCCCTTGCATGTATAGATATCTGATTCAAGACCTTTTGTTTGGTGATATGTCTATCATCAACAATTTCTGATAATTCTACTCCCATAAAGGCTAAGAACTCTTTTTTAAATGGATCATCTATAGTTCCATAAAGCTCATCAAGTTCCTCGATCAATTCCTCAATTTTCTTCTTAGTTTGATCTTCTCCTGTTCCTTTCTTCTTTATTTCTTCATATTCAAGACTTACTTCCTTTAATTCTCGTTTTAAGTCTTTAACCTTTAACTCCAATTGAGTGTTTTCAACTTCAAGATTATTAGCTTCGTCTAACTTCTGGTCAAGTTTTTCCTTTGTTTTCTTCAAGTCGCCTGATAATGAATCATTTGTCATTTTTAGGTACTTGTTTTCTTCTATAAGCTTAATATTTTGCTCCCTAATCTTTGCGTCTGTTTTTGACCCAACGGAAAGGTCAGATAATTGCTTGGTAAGCTCTTTAACATGAGCTTCAGCAGTTTGATACTTACTTCGCATGGTTATATTGGATTGCTTCAATGAAGCGTTTTCTGTTTCTAATTCTTCATTCCTCTCAGAATATTTTGAAACCATGCTTATCATACGGGGGGCCATACCTAAGCTAACATTCTTGCTATTGAGAAGTGAAATCAAATTTTCAAGCTCAAAATACTTCATATCTTTTTGTTTCAATAAATTAGCAGGACGCAAAAGCATATCGATATCATCAACGAAAAATGCTAAATTTGAATAACCCATTTCTTTAGCTTTCTTTTGCAATTTCTCAAGTTGCTTTTGACTCATGTTGCTAGCTCCATCACTCATATTTAATCACCGTTATTCGAAAAATTGTTCTTGTCTAAATTGAAAAAGCTTTTTCTTGTAGAAAAAAGCTGTTAAACTACCTTATTATCTTTTAGATAGGGAAATTTCTTTTGAGTATTTTACTTTTGCTCTTAAAAAGACTTTTAATTTAACTTTTTAATCAATAATAAACATTAAAAAACTCCAACACTAATAAATAACTACTCTTCAGAATAACCTAAGAATAGAAATATCCACATAATAGGAAACTGTTTTTTAGGTCGAGATATAAAATACTACTAAGTTGGAAACTGAGGGCAAATAATTGGTATTTCCAAAAGCATTTCAATTACATGAAACAAGACTATCAAAAGATTCTTTGGATGCAATTGAGTTTCAATTTGAAAGATTAGATCAAGATTCTTCTAATATACATGTTTTTTTCAATAGGTTCCTGAAAATTTCCAAATCACCAACTCTACCTCCAGAAGATACTGAAATTATTTATTTAGCATCAAAAATTGCTTATTTCCAATCACAATATGATTTCTTTAAAACTGAAGAATTCAAAAGCAAAGAATATGATAATGATGGTGCTAGAATCTGGTATGCCCTAGCTCTGGCTGTTCAAGGTCAAATGGACGAAGCAACACATATTTTGGAAGATATTAAAGAGAAAATTGAAAATGACAATGACCACCTTCAGTTTATTGAGTGTTTGGGTGTTTTAGCACAAATTTATTTTGTGAGAGGAACTGAAGATAAAGAAAAACTTGAGGCAATTTTGGAAAGGATTGCTAAATTTGAGGAAGAAAATAAAGGAAAATTACCTGATTTTGATCATAAGTTCATGCCTGCTTATCTCATTGAGAATCGAGTTAAATCTCAACAATTATCTCCAACTGAAATTATCAATGAAATTACTCCTGTTTATGAATTAGCAGAAGAAGTTAGTGATCATTATTGGATGACGCATTTTGAGTTAGATTTAGCGCTATCAAATATCTTGTCAAGGAAATTGGATGAAGCTAACAATTATCTAACCAAGGTTTTTACAACTTTTAAAACGTTGAAGTATTTGGCATTAGAAGCAAAAGCTATTCGAATAAAAGGGCAACTTATCGAGAAACAAGGCGATATTACTACAGCTGAAAAAACATATCTAGAAGCTAAAAAAGCTTATGAAAAACTTAAGGATAGAATAGGTGTATCAATTTGTTTAACATTGCTAGCTCAATTGGCTGAGAACAATGATCAGCAAAATAAAGCAGAGCAATATTTTACTAAATCTTATAATCTTTCTGAAGATATGAAGGACTTTTATGGCATGGCTGTTGCTTTGACTTCGTTAGCAAAAATATCCTATAAACATGGTCAATATGCTGAAGCATTGGCCACATTCAAAAAAGTACTAGATATCACTCAGAAAAATAGTTTTGATTATTTATTGCCAAAAATCTATGATGGTTTAGCGCATGTTGATTTTATCTCAGGTGATTTCTGGTCTGCTGTTGAAAACAGGAGTAGAGCGATTATCTACAAATTAAAATTCGAATACAGTGAAGAAGATTTATTGATTGATAGAATGAAGCTTGGACAATTAAATGCGATTGTTGGCAACTTAGATTCAGCATTTAATGAATTTGAGGATGCTTTAAATTACTGTACGAAATTAAACATCAAGAATGATATTTACTTTGATATTCTTAATTGGTTATTTGAAATTTCAACAGCAATTGGAAAACTAGCTTTAGCTGAAGCATATATGAGCAGAGCGGATTTATTCGCTTCAATTCATGATTCAGAAGAAGAAAATGTTCAAGCATTGATATCTAAAATACGCTTCCACATTCAGAAAAAGGAACTTGTTCAAGCAGAAAAGCTCTTAGAAACTGTCTTCGAAAAAGCACAGGAATTTCCTTCAGCTTTAACTATGGCTTTAGCATTAGTTGAAAAAGCAGTAGTTCAAATTATGAATTTTCAAGAGAAGAAGGATGATTCTATAATGGAGGAAGTACTCCAAACAATGGATGATATGCTATTCATCTCTCTAGATTTAGAATTCCTGCCATTAACGATGTATACGAAAAAAGTTCTTGGTAAAGTTCTTGCTTATAAGAATGATATTGAAGACGGTATTGAAGAATTAACAGAAGCAATTGAATTAGCAGATGAATTAGGAATGGAAAAATTCACAGATTCAATCAAAAAAGAACTAAAAGAATTGAAAAAGCTAGATAAGAAAGATCTAAGTGAAGAACAACTAGCTAAGAAAAGGGAAACTTATCTGAATCAAGGCATCGAATATTTAAAAGAAACTTTTTGGTTAGTAAGTGCTTCTGAATATCAAACTGAATAACATTATTTAACCTAAATTACCGTTAAATTTTATTCTAAAGAATTACTTGACTATTTTATAGTAGATGATGTAAATGACTGATCTCGAATCAATTTGCAAAGAAGTCGATCAATTGATTGATATATTAGGTGGTTACTGGTCAAAGGAATGGTTAATCGAACCCGTTATTGAAGAATTAGGTGAATTTTCTAAAGAATTACAGATAGATGCAGGATTACATCCAGGAAAATCAACAACTAAAGAAAAGCTTGCAGAGGAATTTGGCGACCTTTTATTCGCTGTGATTGCTTTAGGAAGAGGTTTAGATATTGATGTTGAGAAATCCATTTTAAACACGATTAGCAAATATCGTTTAAGAAAGTAACTTCTTTTGTAATCTCAATAGTTAATCAATTATTAACTCAAGTTTTGAGTTACTTTTAAATTTCAGTGTATTAATGTAATGTGAGGTAGAATTAATGAAAGATGCAGTGTGGAAGATAGCTCAAGAAATAAAAGATGAGGTTATTGAAACAAGAAGAAACATTCACATGTATCCTGAATTAGGATATGAAGAAGAAAAGACATCGGAATTAGTGATTAAAAAGCTAAAAGAGCTTGGTATTGAAGTTAAAACAAAAGTTGCTAAGTTTGGTGTTGTTGGACTAATTAGGGGGACGACTGGTGATGGTAAAACGATTGGAATTCGTGCAGACATGGATGCTTTACCATTGCAAGAAGAAAATGAGGTTCCATACAAATCAAAAATCGATGGTGTGATGCATGCTTGTGGACATGATGCTCACACTACAATGTTGTTAGGTATTGCTAAAATTCTTGTAAAAATGAAGGATAAGATAAAAGGGAACATTAAATTATTCTTTCAACCTGCTGAAGAGGGTTTGGGCGGAGCAAAACCAATGGTTCAAGAAGGTGCACTTGAGGATCCAGATGTTTCAGCTGTTATCGCACTTCATGTAGATGATGAAACTAATGTAGGTCATATAAAGGTAAAAGATGGCTGTTTTACAGCAAGTGCAGATAAAATTTGGTTTGATATTGAAGGTAAAGGTGGGCATGCTGCTGCTCCACATGATACAATTGATACAATAGTAGTTGCATCAAATCTTGTTTGTGCATTACAAACAATAGCATCAAGGAACACCGATCCTGTGAATCCAGTTGTCGTTACGGTTGGGACGTTTAACGCTGGTACAGTATACAATGTTATTCCTGAAAAAGCACATCTGACTGGAACCGTTCGAGCACTTAAACCTGAAGTAAGAGAAGCAACATATGAAAGTATCAAAAGGATTGCAGATGGTGTAGCTAAGACGTTTGGTGCGAAAATAACACCAGGAATAACAAGAGGATATTCACCTGGCTTAAATGATCCAGAATTGAATAAACTAATCAAGGAAGCTACAATTGAATTGGTGGGAGAAGACAAAGTACTGCTAGCAGATGCTCCGAGCATGGGAGCTGAAGATTTTTACGAATTCAGTGATAATTATAGAATTCCAGTATCAATGTTTTGGTTGGGTATTAGAAATGAGAAAAAGGGAATTATACATCCTGGTCATAGTCCGAAATATGATATCGATGAAGACGCTTTGCCACTTGGTTGTTCAATTCTAGCACTTACAGCCTTAAAATATCTATCAAATTGAATTTGTGTACTTTTTTCTCTCACAAATTCCCCTTATTTTTACATCATTTTATCTTTATATATCTGATGAATCAAATTTATATTATAGATGTCCCTAACGTAATATTAAATAATAATCAAATCTTCCTCTATGAAAAGGATGGTGTTTATCTACCAATGTCAGAAAAAGAAATGCAAGTATCAGAAATAGACCTACAAGGCGTAAAGTTGAAAGAAACTACCACAAAAGCACAAGAATCAGAGATGAAGTTGCTATTCAAATGTCCAGATGGCTCAGCACTAGACTGGCCAGTTTGTTGTGGAGAAGTCATGGAACTAGAAGGTGACAAACTTAACTGTGTCGTTGAAGGATGCGGAAAATCAGTAGATGTACCAACTTGTACCGATGGTTCTAAAGCTAAACCATTTATAGGTAAAGCTTAAAGATCCATTTTTCATTTTTATTTATAATTCGAAAATAATAAGTGAACGGGGGAAAATTCTTTTCCTCAATACTTTTATTACTCAATGGTGTTTCCTCCTCATTCAGTTAAAACACCATTTTCTTTACTTTATTTTTCTTAAAATCTCCATCTCAATTGTTTTAATCCAACGATTTCTGTAATCTCTGAGCTACTACCAATTAAGTAATTTGGTTTCTCTTCATTCGAAAGTTCAGTAACATTTGTTTTTTGCTCATGCTCAAACAAAATACTAACCATACCTATTCTATTAGCTCCTATGATATCTGTCTCTATTTTATTCCCAACATAAATGGTTCTGCTTGCATCACTTAGTTTTAATTTCTTTAAAGCAACTTTAAATCCATGATCAGCTGGTTTCCATTGGCTGGGCAAATCATTAATTACTACTGCTTCAAAGAAATGTTGAATTCCCAAGTAGGTAAGCTTCTCCCATTGTTTGATTTTTATACCATCAGAAATTAAGCCGATTTTCATGGATTTCATTAAAGTAAGTAAAGTCAGAATAACACCTGGAAATGGTCTTAACAAAGAAAATTTTGTTGTATGGTATGCAACAACTGCTGCTGCTATAAGTTTGGGGTGAATCTCATAACCTAATTTCTCAATTAATCTATTGAAATGCTCGCCATAATTAGAGCCATACTCTTTTACAATTCCCATAAGAATCTTGAAAGCATCATCTTCATCTAACTCTAATCCTGCTTCTTTTAGTGCTCTAATAGCATTCTTCCTTGCAGTTAATGACATTAAGGAACTATTAAAAAGCGTATCATCTAAATCAAAAAAAACAGCATCAAATTGTTGCTTTTTAGCCATTTACTCTATCTCCAATTAATATGCTTCTATTATCATGTATAAAGTCTTTTTAAGAAAAAAAATCTTGTGAAGTAAGAATTAGATATATTAACTCTTAGCTTCTTTCCTTACTTTTTCCTCATCAGGATGTTGGAATAATTCCCCTCTAATGTATTTCTTAGCCCTTTCCTCATATTTCTCTTGACAAATAGGACTGCAGAAATATCTTTTCCTACCAAGTATTGCTTTTGAAAATACTTCACCAGAAAACTCTCTATGACAATAATCGCATCTTATTAGGAGGTTTATAGGGGTTTTGGGTAACTCTATTGGCCTGCACATAAATGTCTCAAGATTTATTGATGAAACTAATTCAATAACAGATTCTCCGGGCAGTGTATTTACGTGTTTAATAAACTCTAATTTATCTTTGTCACTCATTGGGTGGGTTACAATAACTAAATTGTAATGTCCAGAAGTTATAGTCATATTTGCAATAAAGGGACTAATATAAATTTCTTTAGCGATTGTGTCTAAATCACTAGGTTTTACTTTTAAGAGAAAAGTCATTGATGTACCTTTCATAATCATATGTTCATCAATAATGATTGTGAATTTCTCAATTAAACCTGAATCAATATATTTTTGGATTCTGGTTTTAATAGATGGAATAGTTAAATTTGTCTCTCGAGCAAGGGCTGCATAACTTGTTCGTGAATCAGCCAATAATGCTATTAATATTCGTAAGTCGGTTTTATCTAGCTTGTGCATGAATCATTGCTCCCAGACTCTATTAATAATCAATTTATTATTAATCCTTCGGATATTTTAAACATTTAAATGCTTTAAGTCTTTTCTAATGGTGTTTTTAATCAATGGATAACAATTTATAAAAACGGGCAAAAATTAGCTTTCTAAAATTACTATCAGAATTTTCCACCAGAGATGAATTAAATGAAAAAAATAGACTTGCGTAGTGATACAGTAACTTTACCTTCTGAGGAAATGCTCGAAGCTATGAGATATGCAAAGCTTGGTGATGATGTTTTTGGAGACGATCCAACAGTCATTGAGTTACAAGAAAAAGCTGCAAAGCTCTTAAGTATGGAAGCTGCTTTATTGGTTTGCTCAGGTACAATGGGTAATATCTGTGGACTTGTCAGCCAAACAAAAAAAGGGGATGAGGTAATCTTGGAACAGAACTCGCATATAGTCCTACATGAGGTTGCTTCACCTGCAGTGATAGGTGGATTACAATTACGAACTCTGCAAGGTAAAGATGGATATTTGATTACTCCCGAAATGTTGAATGATGCTGTAAGAGGTATCGATCTTCATTATCCAATAAGCTCTCTGGTTTCGATAGAAAATACTCACAATATGGCTGGTGGGAAAGTTTGGTCTAAAGAACAACTACAAGATCTATATAAATCAGCAAAGAAGAATAATCTAAAAGTACACATAGATGGTGCTCGTTTGTTTAATGCTGTAATCGCTTCTGGTATTTCTGCAAGAGAGTTAGTTAAGGGAGCTGATTCTATAATGTTCTGTTTAAGTAAAGGACTAGCTTGTCCAATAGGTTCTATAGTAGCAGGAAGTCAAGAATTCATTAACCAAGCATTAAGGATAAGAAAGATGCTAGGTGGAGGGATGAGACAAGCTGGAATAATTGCTGCACCCGGAATTATTGCTCTCGAGAAAATGATTGATAGATTAGCAGATGATCATAAAAATGCTCAAATCTTAAAAAAGGGATTGTCTAATATTGAAGGTCTAATAACAAGGGAATGTCAAACAAATATACTCTTTATTGATATATCAGGTTTAAACATCACAGGAGAACAATTCAAAGCAGATTTAGCCAAGAATAATATTACAGTTTCGAGTCGTTGGGATACAGTATTTCGTTTAGTTACTCATTATGGGATTGAAAAGGAAGATATAGAGTTTGTGATTGATGTAATTCATAAACTCTATGCAAAGAAATGAATAAAGCTTATAAATTTAGTAAAGAAATAGCAAAAGAATAAACGATTCTAGATCAAGGCTAGTATTTACAATTATATCTATGCGATATGAATCATCGCACCAAAAATTGCATCGATGGATAATCAATGGCAAAAATATTCGTAACAGGAGCAACTGGTCAAGTTGGTAGTCAAGTAGTAAGATACATCATTACTGAGAAGAAGTTAGATGTAACTAGACCAGAAGATGTAATTTGCTTGGTAAGAAATCCCGACAAAGCTGCTAAATTAAAAGAATTAGGAGTCACAATAACCGAGGGTGATTTGCTAGATAGTGACACAATTTCTGATATTATGAATAGTGGTATTGATTATGTTTTTCATATAGCAGCAAATATTCTGTTAAACCAAACTTATGAACAAATGTACAAATCAAATGTTTTGGGTACAAGGTTAATGCTTAATGCTTTCGTTAAATCAAAAGCTAAATGTTTTATTTATACAAGCTCTATTGCTGTTTATGAGGCTTTTAATGACAGAGTAAAAACCTATACAATATATGAAAATAGTCCAATTGGTCCATTAGATGGTCTACCTTATACTGTAACCAAGCGAATTGCTGAAAATATAGTGAATGATTATTCCAAAAGACATCCCGATAAGAAATTTGTAACAACAAGACTGGGCCCGATAGTCGGTGCAGGTGACAGACAAACCATACCCAATCTTGTAAAATTATTATCATATCGTGCCTTACCAAAATTAATTAACAAAGGGAAAAATCTCTTATCTATAACATCACCAATAGATGTAGCAAGAGCTCAAGTTTATCTTGTAGAATATAATGACGATATTTCAGGGGAAGAATACAATATAGCTCTCGAACCAATTTCATATAAAGAAATCATGGATGTTATTGCTGAGTATTATAATAGAAATCCACCAACTTTTTCCGTTCAATATTGGTTTTTCAGATTACTCTTACCTCTTTTGAGGGTACTCAACAAAATATTCCCAAAGTTTGAACTGATTAAAATAGCACTTTCTCCGATTGCAATTAGCTATATTGGAAAAACTCTGATTTATAGCTCAAATAAATTGAAAGCATTAGGATTTGAGTATAAAATATCTTATAGACAGGCGATAATTGATTCCTTGGTTGATTTAGATCCGGATAAGGAATTGGTAAAACCTAGTATTGGATTGAAATTCAAGAAATAAAACTATGAATTAATGTGTGGGGTTTTGAATTGATAAAATGCATTAGTTTCGATTTTGATAGAACCTTAGCGCATGTTACACCAGCAACACATGATCTAATACCAAGATTACTTGCTCTGAAGGGAATTATTGTTACTAAAGAAGAATTAATGCAAGGAAGTCTTGAGGTGCTACAAAATCTACCTGATAATCTTAAACACCAACGCAATATATTTGGTACTCTTTCTAAAGAAGAAAGAATTCAGTTCATCAAAGAATATAATAAAATAAGAGTTGACATGTTAGAAATTCAGAATTCATGTCATGATATTGAAGAATTAAAGACGTGGTTAGTAAATCAGATATTTATTATTCAAAAAAAGATTCTTTATAATGATGTTGTGGAAACTATAAAACAATTAAATCAGAAAAAAATTAAACAGTATGTTTTATCAGGCAATCATTCGGATGGAATAATCGAACTTCTGGAACAAAACAACATTATTAATTTTTTTGAGGAAATTATCACAGTTGACAAATTCAATCCACAAAAGATAGATAATTACAAGATTCTCTTGGAGCATTCGAAACTGCAACCATCTGAAATACTACATGTAGGTGATGAATTAAAGACAGATGGGATTGGAGCGAGAAATTATAATTTAAACGTTCTAATAATTCGTCGAGAAGAAGAACTAGTTTTTAGTGAAGATTTAGACCAACGTTTCAATACTATTTCGAAGTTAACTGAATTATTCAATTACATATGATTTTTCGATTTAAAGAGATGTATTCAAGTGAAGACCCAATGTTTCTTCATCTAAACCCCAAGCCATACCCATAAGCTGTGTAAGATAATAAACAGGTAATTGTACTTTTTTGCTGATTATTTGAGAAATTAATGCTTGTTTTGTCTCATACTGACTTTGACAGAATGGACAAATTGTAGCCATACCTTCATAACCCATTTCAATTAACTCAACTAGTTTGTTACCTGACATCTTGAATGGTAAATCTTTTTCTGAAATAATTCCACCTGCACCACAACACTCGTGAATTGTAGGGTATAAATCAGTCTCAATACCTAAGTCTCTCATTATTGTCATCATTTTATCAATTCGAGGTATACCATCAATTGGTTCTTCATTTTTTTCTTCTTCACCATGACATCCTAGATGAACAGCTATTTTCTTTTTATCAAAATTCTTTACTATTTTTGATTTTATTTCATCCCTTACTTCATAGAAGATATCAACTAAATGAACAATTTTAGATTTTCCAGTAAACTTCAAACCTTCTTTTGCCAGTTGTTTGTTTATCTTCTTCTTCAGTTTACTATCATGTAATAATTCTGCTCTCGCTTCAACATAAGATAAGAAACATCCATTGCAAATTGGAAGTAGGTTTCTTTTTGCTTTTTCAGCAAAAGCTAAATTTCTTGTAGCGAGATAAACCCAAGCATTTTTGTCTAGCGAGATAAATGGAAATCCACAACAATTGTATTCTTGTTGTACCTCAATAGGTAGGTTAAGCTCTTTTATTACTGCTCTAGTTGACAATTCAAAAGCATATTGTGAAGTTGGTACTTTACATCCTAGATTTAAAAAAGCAGGTTCCATTTCTATTCCTCCGTGCTTGTTGATCCAGACTCTTCGCAAATTTTATCGAAAAATCCTAGTTCAGTTAGTGCTTCTGTTATTACTTTTGTGTTAATGTTTGGTATGGGTGGTAATCCTAAATCTTCTCTTTCAAACTCATCAAAATCAGCAGTGATTATTGTTTCTTCTCTGGATGCTAAACCTGTATCTTTGACTAATTTAATTAGAACTTCAAAGCCCTTTGGCACATGCTCCTTACAATGTTTATAGCTTTCATTTTTTAGTTCTGTTACAATTAAAAGAGGTGAAACGTTTTGAGGACAACGACGTTCACAGCGTTTGCAGAGTACACAAGACCAGAGATTCTCTTCTTCTATAAGATTTTCATGATCAACTTTAGACCTCGCAACAATTACATGGGGTTTAAAGGTAGGGTCATAAACTGCAGTAGGACAACCACTTGTACACTTTGCACAAATATAACAAGTTGTTTCATCAAAATTCATTTAGCTTCCTCCTCTGATTTAATATTAGCTGCTTCTAGATATCGACTAAGATTCACAAAGTCTTCACCAATAACATCTCTTCTACATGCAGGACACAAGGAGATTATTTCTGAATCAATAAGCTCAAACTGGTCTTCAATCTTTTCCAAAATTGCCACTGTAGCAAATTTGTCAGCACAATTAGAGCAGGTGACAAGTTGACTTCCTGAGAATTGGTTATTTTCTTTAGCAAGGAATGGCTTCAAGTGAATTTCTTTATTGACTGTTATTGCTTCAGTTGGACATGCTCTAACACAAGCTTCACATCCAGTGCACAAATAGTGAGCGTAATACATTTTGCGATGTTTTTTTGTCTCTTGTTTTGTAATTGCATCTGTTTCACACAAATAACCACAACTTCCACATGAAACACATTTATCCTCATCAACAGTTATCATCCCAAAACCTTCGCGAGGAATGGGTTTTTCATCTAATTTATCAATCTTTCCAGTAGCTTTGGCATATGCTGTTAGTATCTCGAGAAATCTCTCCCTTTTATCAGCACTTTTTACTTCACTCTTAATGTCTGGAAGAGTTGGTAATGAAAGAACATCTTTTACAAAATCTGAAGTGGAATTAGCAAATGCTTCTGGCATACCAGCTGAATTTAGGTAGCTAATAATATGCTTAGGATTTATTCCTATTGCTTTCAATAATGTTCGTAGGAATACTACACTTTCTTCCATGTGAACATTGCCGTCACCATAATGACATTGATCGGGTAAACAACCAGAAACAAAAACCCCTTTCGCACCTTGTGCTAATCCATCAAGAACCCAAAGGGGATCTGTTGTACCACTACAAGGAGTTCTAATTATTCGTACATTTACAGGATATTTCATCCCTAATTGTCCTGCTAAATCTGCAGCTGCGTAGGCACATTCGTTACAGCAGAATCCTATGACTCTTTCTTTTTCCTTTTTCAAGACTCTTTCACCTCGAGATTCTTATCAGTAATTCCTTTAATTTGTGGGAGAATCTGAATTGTTCTATAATGAGGTAATTGTATTGAACCTGTTGGACAAACTGAAGCACAAGTTCCACATTTTTTGCAAGCAATGGGATTAACAACTGCTACTCGTTTGATAGGTCCTTGTAATTCAATAGCATCAAAAGGACAAACTTCAATACAAGCACCACAACCAACACATGTTTCTTCGTTTACTTGTGCAGTATTATTTGCTATAGTTATTTTACCAGTAATTAATCTGCTACTTGCTGAACTTGCAGCAGCTTTAGCTTCACTGACAGAACTAGTTATTGTTTTTGGACTTCTTGCACATCCACAAATATAAACCCCTGATGCTTTTGTATCAACGGGTTCTAATTTAGGATGAAGTTCTTTGAAATAATCATTCATTTCTCCACCGCTAGAAGATGGATCAACCCCAAAGATTTTTCTCACTTCACCTGCTTTTTTACTTGGTCGTAGACCAACTTGTAGTGCTGCCATTTCAACTGTTATGTTTTCTAGCTTTTCAATTGCAGAATCATAGACCTTAATTTGCAATTGTCCGTCAGGTAATAAGTCTATCTGACTTGGTTTGCCTCTTATAAACCGAACTCCCAGCTGTCTTATTCGTTTATAGTATTCTTCGTAACCTTTCCCAACAGTTCGCATATCAGCATAGCAAATGTAAACTTTCGTATCTGGATTTTGTTTCAATGTAAGATAAGCATGTTTCAAGCTAGCCATACAACCAATATTGCAACAATATTCAGCAATATCATCTCGAGAACCAACACATTGAATAAATGCTACCGATTTTGGTGCTTTATTTGTACTTGGTCTTATAAGCTTCCCATCTGTTGGACCTGATACATTGAACATAAAACCAAATTCAGAATTAGTAACAATGTCAGGACTGTTTTGATAGTTGTACTCCTCAATTATTGATGGATCAAAATCCTCGAATCCAGTTGCAAGAATAATCGCTCCAAATTCCATTGTGATATGTTTCTTAGTCTGAGAGAAATCAATTGCACCACTTGGGCAATTCTTTTCACATCTTCTACAAACATCTCTGCCCTTATCACGATTCTTTAGGTAAAGACAGTAATCTTGGTCAATTACAACTGCTTTTGGAATTGATTGTGCGAATGGGAAAAATACTGCTTTGGTAGTACCAATATTGTCAAAAAACTTGTTAGGTCGTTTTTTCAAAGGGCAATTTTCTATACAAGTATAACAGGAACGACATTTCTCAATATCAACATATCTTGGATGTTGAACTAGCTCAACCTCAAAATTACCGCCAACTCTATGAGCACTAACTGCTTCAGTCAATGTCAACACAGTTATCTTGGGATGTGTATAAGCATCATTCATTTTTGGGGTTAAAATACAAGCTGAACAATCGTTTGTAGGAAAAGTTTTGTCCAACTTTGCCATGTATCCGCCAATCGTTGCATCAATATCTATTAAATAAATTTCAATATCCTTTTCAGCTAGATCAAGAGCTGCTTGTATACCCGCAACACCTGCGCCAACAACTAAAACTTTCTTTTCGACTGGATATTCAGTAGAATCTATAGCTTCAAGGGCAGCTGCTCGTTCAATAGCACCATTGACTAGATCTATTGCTTTAATAGTAGCTAATTTCATATCAGAATGAATCCAAGAATTCTGCTCTCTAATATTAACAAATTCCAAGTAAAATGGATTCAAGTTATTTTTCTGCAAAACTCTTCTAAAGGTCTTCTCATGAAGCTTAGGTGTGCAAGCAGCAACTACAACCCTATCAATGCCTTTATCTTTGATCGTTTGGGCTATTAGTTCTTGACCTGATTTACTACACATAAACTCATAATCAGTTGAATATGAAACCAATGGATTCTTCTTCATTTCTTCTGATACTTTTTTTACATCAACTGTTCCAGCAATGTTTTTACCACAATGACAAACGAAAACACCAACTGTCATTTTAATTTCACCAGTCAAATTACTATTTGCTACCTTCTTCGATAATGCTTACGAAGCAAATTAAGTCCTCACCAATTGTAAATACTCTTTGAGCAGGTAGTTTGATTTTCTTCATTGCTTCACTAGGCACATCAACAACTTGCAAGGCTCCTTCCTTGCATGCTACAACACAAAGAGGTTTCTCTTTGTCATCACACATCTCACATTTGCGAACTTTCAATTCATGTGGATACATACCACCATATGGGCAAGCTCCTAAACAGAAATGACAACCAACGCAGAGTTCAGGGTCAACTTTAACTATACCTTTGTTTTTTGTAATCGCCTGTGAATTGCAAACATTCATACAATAAGGTGATTCGCATTGATGGCAACTGACGATAATTTTCGAAGGTGTTAATGTAAGTAAGGGAATGTCATATTCCTTCTTACATGCATCTATACACTCTGTGCAATCATCTTTGCATTTTTCAGGATAAAATACTAATCCACGTGTCATTTCTAGAAAATCCCCTTAATATCTTTGATTTGCTCATAGGAAAATACTGGTCCATCTTTACAGACAAGATATTTCCCATATCCACAGTTACCGCATTTGCCATAACCACAAGTCATCCTATTCTCTAGGCTTACAATAATATCCTCAGGTTGTATTCCAAGCTCTAAGCATTTCTTGATAACAAACTTCATCATTATTGCAGGTCCGATAGTTACAACTTTTACTTTTTCAGGGACTTTTATTTTGTCAAAAAGTGTGGTTACAACCCCTACATTCCCCTTCCACTTTTGGTCACCTCTATCAACTGTTACTAGCATTTCAGTTTTTAGTTTCTTTTTCCACATTTCAAATTGCTTTTTGTAAATAAGATCACCAGGAGTTCGAGCACCATAAAGAATAACTTGTTTTGGGAAATTATTTGCATGTATATATTGTATCAATGAACGAAGTGGCGGTAAACCTATTCCACCAGCAACAACAAGTATAGTTCCAGCTTTTTGCAAATCTTCCAAAGGAAATGGTTTTCCAAATGGTCCTCTTATACCTACCTTGTTACCAACTGAAAGTTTATGTAAAGCTTCTGTGACAGTTCCAGCTTCTCTTATAGTCGCCTGGAATTTCTTACCAGCAATAGATGAAAAAGCGAACGGTGCTTCACCTACACCAAACACTGTTAACATAAAGAATTGCCCTGGAAGATAATCTATAATCTCTTGACCTTCTACAGTAAAAGTGAATGTTTTCACATCTACAGTCTCATCTGCAATATCTGTAATGGAACAAATTATTGGTTTACTATGACTGGTGATTTTACTTCAACCCCCTTTTTTGCTAGATAAGTTAAGATTTTTTGAATGTCAAAATGTGCTGGACATAATTGATAACACCTACCACAACCAACACATCCAAGTACACCATAACTTTCTGGTATGACTTCAAATTTATGACTGTAACGTCTAATGAATCGCCTTGAACGATTTGGCATTGTTGTATGACCACCCGCCATAAGGTTGAAGGATTCTAAAACGCATGCATCCCATACTCTTATTTTGGAATAATTAGATGATCCTCTTTCAGCATGAGTTTCCGCATAACAAGTACATGTTGGACAAGAATAATTGCAGAACCCACATTCCAAGCAACCTGATGCAATTTTTTCCCATTCTTCAAATGGGATTGCTCTTATTTGTTCAGGTGTAGGAATTTCTATAATATTCTGACCTGGATTTTCTATTGCTTTCTTTTTTGCTTTAGCACACTTTTTGATCTGTTCTTCTGTGGCTTCCTTTAATGCTAGCTTTTTAACATAATTTTCTCCTTTTTCAGTTAACACTTCAACGAGAAAAGTTTCCTTTTCAAGAGGAGTTAATTCAAGATCACCCAATCCATTATTAATCAAGCTCCCACCAGTTGACACACAGAAACCCTTTTCGCAGGTTTCTATGCAATTTACTACTGCGAAAACATTTAACTCTCTCATCTTCTTATACTGAGGATCATGTGGCTCCTCTAGCATTACTTTGTCAATGTATTCCAAAGCTATGGCATCACAAGGACGAATGAGTATTATTTTTTCTTCTGTTTCTAAGTGTTCCTTTATTTTTAGAGATTTAAGATTGTAAGAGAAAATTTTCTGTCTTTTCGAAAAATATTGGTTTTTAATTTCTAAATCTGGAGAAACCTTTAGATTCTTTACAATGTAAGATTTACTGGAAACCAATTTCCAACCAACTTTAAATTCTCTTTTAAGATGTTCATTCTTTTAAACTAATAGATTTTTTGTATATTTATGAAAACTCAGTTTTAATACTTTAGCTTTATATTATAAGATAAATTAGAAGGTTAAATTTGTGGATTTTTTCACAAAAATGAATTTTTGACACTAGCTTATTACAATTTTCTAAGTTTTTAAATCGTAACTAATAATTAACATCATCAATATAATTAAAAAGTAATGTCAACAAAAGCTCGGACGATTTGAAAAATTCTGCAATTTGGAGTCATTGTAATGGTCTCAAAGTTAATATCAAGAAAAAAAATTCCTGAACTTGTAGATGCTATGATAGGTGATTTTGTAGTTATAGCAACAACAGATAAAAATAATGTACCAACTCTTATAGAAATATCCAGTTCAGATGAGGTTCTATTTGATACCGAACTTCCAATGATATCAATAAAGAAACTCTTTCATCCTGCCAAACAAGATTTATTTAAATTTAATCGAACTAAAGGTGTGATTAAAAGCTGTTTAGATGAATCAGATATTGGTGTTGAAAAGAAAATCGTTGTTTTTGGTGTCAGACCTTGCGATATAACTGGAAATAATGTTCTAGATAAGATTTTTAAGGAATATTTCAGAGATGAATTCTATAGCACTCTTAGAGAAAGAGCCCTTATTATTGGTATAAATTGTTTGCAACCATGTTATGAGAATTGTTTCTGTGAGTCAATGAGCTCAAATGATCCTAAAAGTGGTTATGATATAATGCTCACAGAAATTGCTAAAGATAAATTTATTATAGTCCCAAATACCGATGGTGGTAAACGAATTCTTAAATTATATCCAGATCTCTTTCAAGAGCCAACAGATGATGATTTTGAAAAATATGTAAGAACCCTTGAGCTTAAAAAGAATAATTTCAAGAAATACATTCTTGTTGAAGGATTACCAAGTGAATTGGAAGATAAATTCGAATCTCGTGCTTGGAAGAAATATACAAAAGAATGTCTGTTTTGTGGTTCTTGTACTTTTGTCTGTCCAACTTGTTACTGTTTTAATGTAAAGGATAAGATCTCAATTGATCTAAAAACTGGAACTAGACAAAGAGAATGGGACTCATGCTACTATCCCGAATTTGCAAGTGTAGCTGGTGGACATGACTTTCGACATGAAAAGGAAAGGCGATTTAGGTATCGTTATCTGCACAAATTTATCGATATACCAAGAAGATATAATGTTGAAGGGTGCGTTGGTTGTGGAAGATGCATTACTTACTGTCCAGCAGTTATTGATGTTAGAGATGTTGTAGAAGACGTTAGAGGTGAAATGTAAAATGAGAGCAATAGTTACCCACGATAAAGGTATTAGCATACCCCATGAAGCTAAAATAGTAAACATTCGAGAACTAACTGATACTACAAAACTGTTTGAGTTAAAATTTGTTCAAAACCATTTAAATCCTTTATTTGAACATGTTCCTGGACAATTCGTTGAGGTATCAATATATGGTATTGGAGAAGTTCCTATTAGTATAACATCACCTCCAACAAAAAGAGGTTCCTTTGAATTAGGTATAAGAAATGTCGGCAATGTAACAAATGCCATTCATAATATGAAAAAAGGTGATATTGTAGGTATTAGAGGACCATTTGGAAATGGATTCCCAATAGCAGACTACAAAGGCAAAGATTTACTTTTCATTACTGGTGGTTTAGGTTATCTACCTCTTCGTTCTGTATTTAGATATGCAATTGATAAAAAAGAAGACTATGGTAAAATATTCTTGCTTTATGGTGATCGATGCCCATCAGATATATTGTTCCCTGAAGAAAATGATGAATATGAAGTTCGAGAAGACATAGATTTCCAATGCACTGTTGATCGTGATGATGATAGGTGCTGGGAAGGGAATTTAGGAGTAGTTACAAATCTCTTTCCAAAGATTGCTGATCAAATTGACACTAAAAATACGATAGCAATGATTTGTGGACCACCTATTATGTACAAATTCGTACTTATAGAACTTGAAAAACTCGGTTTGAATAGTGATCACATTTACCTGTCTCTTGAAAGGAAAATGAAATGTGGTGTTGGTAAATGTTGCCATTGTGGTGTAGGTGATAAATTTGTCTGCATTGATGGACCAGTCTTCACCTTAAGGCAAATCAGAACATTACCGGAGGCTTTGATGTAGTGTCAAAACCAAAAATTGGAATAGTTGGATTTACTGGTTGCACTGGTTGCCAGCTTAGTATTCTTGATCTAGAAGATGAGCTACTTGACTTATTGAACTTAGTTGATATCATCGATTTCAGAATGGCTATGACTGGTAATAAGAAAGGTCCATATGATATTCTATTCGTTGAAGGAAGCATCGTAAATAAAAAACAAGAAAAAGAACTAAAAGAACTAAGGACTAAAGCAAAAGTTCTCGTAGCAATAGGATCATGTGCTTGTTTTGGGGGCGTGCAAGCAATTAGAAACTATAGAAATGATCGAGTAATCCGAGAAGCACAATATGGTAAAGATGCTGATAAACTTCCAGTTATCAAAGTTAAACCCATTAACAATGTGGTTGAGGTAGATCATTATATACTTGAATGTCCTGTTAACAAATATGAATTCTTAGATTTTGTTAAGTATGTCCTTATTGGTGGTAAACCAAAATTACCAAATCTGCCTGTTTGTCATCAATGTAAGGCAAAAGAAAATCGATGCATTTTCTTAGAGGATAATATAATTTGTATGGGACCAGTAATTCAAGCTGGGTGTGATGCATTATGTCCAAGTTATGGATTACCATGTGATGGTTGTCGTGGTTCGACATTAGAAGCAGCATATCAACAGCAAGTTGATTTAATGGTGAAAAAAGGCGCATCTGTGAGCGATGTCACTAGATTTGTTTTAAAATATAATGGCGAAGACCCTCAGGTGAAGGAATTTTTATTAAAAGCTTGGATAGAGCAAGATAAAAATCTCAAGTATGGAGAGGATGATAAAGAATAGGTGGGAATGTGAAATGACAGTAAAGAAATTACATTTAGAACACATTTGTCGTGTAGAAGGTCACGGAAGTCTACTAGTTGAAATGGATAAGAAAGAAATCAACAATGTAGAAATGCAAATCATAGAAGGAGCAAGATTCTTTGAAGGATTAGCTGTTGGCAGAAAATATAATGAAGCAATTAATATTATGTCTAGAATTTGTGCTATCTGTAGTGCTTCCCATCAATTATCCGCTGTTGAAGCGTTAGAACGTTCAGTTAGTATTGAACCGAGCAAACAAGTTGAAGACTTCAGACTCTTATTAGATCATGGAGAAAATACTCAATCTCATATTTTACACGTAGGAATGCTTGCTTTGCCTGATTTCTTAGGATATGATGGAGTCATACAAATGGTACCAAAGTTTCCAAATGAAGTTAAGCTAATTCTCAGAATGAAAAGGATAGCTAATGATTTACAGGCATTGATAGGCGGTCGTGAAATCCATCCAGTAAACATTAGACCGGGTGGTTTTGGTAAATACCCAACAACTAAGCAACTAGAGACCATGAAAGAAAAATTAATTGTATTTAAAAAAGGAACACAAGTTCTTGCTGACCTCTATGCAGGATTGGAAATGCCAAAATTTAACAATAAAACAGAACAGATAGCTATCTATGATGGAAAAACCTATCCATTTCTCAAAGGCGATCTAAAATGCTTGCTTAGTGGAAAAACTATTCCTGCTGAGGATTACAAAAAGGACTTCATTAAAGAAGAAGTTCGAGATTATTCTACTGCAAAATTTTCAACGATAAACAATGGTGAGATTTATTATGTTTCTCCTCTTGCAAGAGTAAATATCAATAATAAATTCTTAACTGATGATGCTAAAGCTTTGGTAAAGCAATTTAGTTTGAAACTCCCAAATTTTAATCCATTTAATAACAATCTCACAAGAGTTATTGAGTTAATGCATTGTGTAGATAAAGCAATTGAAATATCTGACAAATACATTGAGAAACCACCTAAAGATGACAACAAAGATTTCAAGATTAAAGCAGGCACTGGTACAATCGCTACAGAAGCTCCACGAGGACTCCTTAATCATTCATATGATGTGGACAAAGATGGTATTATCACTCGTGTTGATGTAATAACCCCAACTGCACATAATACGAACAAAATTGAGGATGATGTCAAGAAATTTGCCCCAATGATTGCTGATAAGAAACAAGAGGAAATTGAATTACTTCTAAATATGCTGGTCAGATCCTATGATCCTTGCATATCTTGTTCAGCACATGCAATAACTATTGATTTCAGAAGAAAATAAGTAACTCAAAGTGATTAACTCATTGTTAATCACTTTTCCATTATTTTTTATATAGAATCTTGTTCTTTAAAACAATAGTTAATCTAGCAGAAATGTTTATGAGTATTCATCTTAACTCTTTGTAAATAATTTGGATAAATAATCTTTGTTAAGTTAATCAATGGTGCATTTAAAATGGAATTAGCAGCTTTTACTGATGTTCTTAGAGATTGGTTTTCAACAGAAAATTTACCAGCAACTTTAGGATTTATTATAGCCATTTTTTGTGGTATATTTCTACTAACTGAGTTATATACTGTAATAACTCAGAAGAATGAACCTGATTTAGTTATGATGTTACTAGGAGGAGTTATTGGTGGTTTAATTCAAGGTTTCACTCAAGATGCTTTGCTAGCTATTCTTGCAGCTTTATGTTGGTTAATGATTTTTTCACTTTGGGTTATTCGTGAAAGTCCAGTATGGCGCGAATTGATGTTAGCCTCTCTGATATCTTATGTTGTTGTTCTAGCTGGTAGAATAATGCAATTCGTAATGGAAACATATTCAAAATTCCATTTTGATGGTGATGAAGGTGCTTTTACACTTGGAGCATTTAATGGTCAACAATGGTTCGGACTTGCCTGGAATGTTTTTATCTATGTTTTCTTCTTACTTTGTATCATATTCTTTGGTAGAAGATTCTTTTTAGTATCTCGCTTAACATCACCACAAATCATTTATCTTTTGCTATTTGCTTTCTCATATGTTATCCTATATCAATTTTCAAATTTTGGTGAAGATGGTCTAAATTTCTTCTATGGTACTTTTACGGGTCCTGTAGCAGAACGGCTATTATTCGCTTCCTTTGGAACCTATGAAATTATGATTCTTACGAATTTTGTTCTTTATCTTATATCTGGACCTTTGCTTCATCTAATCTTTGGAGTCAAGAATATAAAGGAAGAAGATTTCACAAAATTGACTGCTAAAATAAAACAGAAATTAGTGAAAAAAGATGCAGAGGAGAATGTTATCAAATCTGTTGATGATATTGAGAACAAATTAACTAAACAAGTTAAAGATGAGCAAATATTGAAATCAATTGATAAATTAAAAACAGAAACTTCCGAACTTAGTAGTAAACGTATAACAAAATTAGTTGAAAAATTGGAACAAAAAGTCATAGATAGAAAACACCATGAGAGAGTTTTGAAACTTGTTGAAGAAGTAAGACAAAAACTTAGAATTAGAACAAAAATAAAAGTTGGAAAAGTAAAGGCTCCAATCCTAAATGCCTTTGCCTTTGGAGCATTTTTTGATAAAAGAATAGCTTTTATGTCAAAAGATCTTTCAGATTTTTCAGATGATGATATAAGAGGTATTGCGGGACATGAATTAGTACATTCTCAAAAAATCCATACCTTTTGGCTGTTGATACTTACAGCACTAACATTTGCTATTACAAAAGCACTTAATTTACCAGCAACTACTCTTGATTACATATTCGATCCTGATGTAGGATTTGGTTTTCTCTGGTATTATTTATACAATATTGCTTTGCTAGCTTTCTCTTACATATTTGTTAGGTTTCTTGAAGGAAGAGCAGATCTTCTAACAATGAGAGCTGGTTATGGGAAACCACTTGCTAAATCTCTTGTTAAACTTGATGGTTTTTATCAAGGCGTAGCAAGTGAAATGGGTTTGAGTGTCTATTTGCTAACAGACAAAGAACAAACAAAATCAGAGAAGTTGCGATTCTTAGGTGATGCTGGAAGAAATATGTATAGGAATTATATTAAACCAAATGTTATGGAGAATTTTGTTAATTTAATAGCAAGTCATCCTAAATCTGCTTATAGAGTTATGGCTTTAGTTGAACAAGAAAAGCTTCGACCATTTAAAGCAGCGCTATTACCATTCTTTCTACTAGTTCCATTTGTAAGAAGGGATTTCATTCGTGAATTGCATGAAATGCGGAAAAAGGCTGCTGATATCATAAATGAAACATTCCAAGACCAATATAGTGAAACAGGAATAAAAGATTATGATACACTTTCACACTTATCTTATCAATTTGAATATCTGAAAGGTAAGGATATTGTAGCAGTTTCAAAAATAGACAAAAAGAACTTCATAATAGGAAAACTAGAAGATATCACCTTGTCAAATAAAATAACATCACCACTAAAGCTTAAGACTTCATCAGACAAACAGAAAGAATCAGTCTTTGCTAGTGACTTCAACATCTATGAAATGTCCTTAGGACAAAAACAAGTTTTCAAGAATGGAAAAATTGGTGAGATTGTTGAAATTGGTGGTAATGAAAAGATCTTTACATTTAAAACAAAATTCGTTGAGAACGGTGAAGAGGAAATCAAAGAACTAAAGGTTCCTGGAGTTCCAATATCCTATATTAATGATATCGTTGGAAGAGATATTCTACTATTACAAAAAGGGATTACTCGTTTAACTCATTTGGATTCATTTGAATTGAATGAAGCTGACTTTTCAGCAAGCACATTCATTATTACCTTAGGAGAACAAACTAAGACAATTTCTGCTGAGAAATTTGTTATTGGTTTCAAACCATTTGATATTTATCTTAAGAAAGGAAAAGAAAAGCAACAACGTTCAATTATTGAATCATTAAATGGTAAACCTGTTTCACTGCAAACAAAAGATGATTTAGACACACTGCTCAAAGGCAAGATTACTCAAATTGAAGAAGAAGCAATTAAGGTTGAAACATTAGATGAAGAGAAAGAAGTAAAATTGAATCGATTAGAATTTCTCTATATATACGAAGATAGCATAATACTAATTCATAAACCTTCTATTTCCTTTATTGAACGTATTTTCATGTTCTTCCAGAATAGAAGGAAACTAGCTTATATAATAACTTAAAAAATTGAAAGCTATCCTTAGGGTCTTCCCTAAGGAAACTTATTTTATTTATTATCTTTCAAAAGCTTTTCAGCTATCTTTTTCTTCCATTTTGTGGGAATCTTTTGTGACAATAGTTTATTCAATGCTTTATTAGCTTCAAATAAAAAGTCTCGAGACTCACCTAGTGTTGGAATGTAAGGTAGTTCTCCTGGTTTTGTATGTTTAATTTTCTGAGCCCAGAATCTGTTGAGGGATTTTAGTTCAATAAAAGATGGCAATGATATTTTGTTGTCCTCTGCAGCACGTAGTATTCTTCCAAGTTCCCTAGATTCAATGATGTCTTGATAACGAGGTAATTTTGATATATCTTCAGTTTCATGAATATCAATGATTAATCGTTCTTTAGTGATAGATTCAACTACACTTCCCATATCAAAAACAACTCGTCTTGTATCACCTTTAGCGATGTTTTCAATGCTTGATTTAATTAGCGTTTTAAGTTGATCAGTAAGGTTATTGAAGCATAGAAACATGTCATCAGTTAAGAATTCTCCCTCAATTTCATTTGATTGTAAAAGCTTCTCAACAACAATTTTAATCTCTTCTTTTTGACCTTGCAGTTTATTTTCCTCTATTAACTTTGAGATTTTAATGCTTCCTTCATTAATAATCATTTCAGCAAACAAATCAAAAACAACAAAAGTATCATCATTTATGAATTCACCATTTGCGTATCCTTCTTCAGCAATTCGTTCAAAGATAACCTTAGCACTATCTGGAGTTGTATCGTAGGATTTTGATATTTCCTTTAAGGAAATAATAGGCATTGATTGAGCAATATCTGCTAATTCTGCAATAAGCTCCTCTGATATCGACAGTAGCAAGGAGATTCGATCCATATGTATTGGCGCGGGAATCTCTTTTCTTTCAACTAGTTCTCGTAGAATTTCTTTCAAAGTATTGATTTCGATTTTCGTGTCATCAGCTAAATTAGCAATTTTTACTTGCTTAATTTTCTTGAGATGCATAGCACCTACTCTCTTCCAATAGGCTTGTCTTACTATTTCTCTTGCGTATTCTCGAGTTAATATTACGCTTTTTGATCTATCGAGTATATATCGTTCATTTAACAATGGAATAGATTGGATGTAATTAACCAGTCTTTCTTCAGATAACCATAAAAGTGATGTTATTGAAGAAACATTAGCCTTTTGTGAAGGTTTACTTGATTTAGATAATTGCCTTCTTATCGTACTATCAATAATATTTGCCAAGTCATCATTAACTGCTTGTAAGTTATCTAGTTGAGTTTTTAATCCAGTACTTTCTTCTCGTAATTTAGTCAGAACCTTTTCTTTGGATTTCTGATCTTCCTCGAGACGATGAAGGGATTCCAAGTCTTTTGCTCTTTTAGAATCCTTATCAATCATTTCTTCACGTAGAGTGCCAATTTGATCATCTCTCACTCGTAAAGCATATCTAAGGGATTTTACACTGTCTTCTTGTCCTTCCTTACTGAAGTATTGGTCAAGTTTCTTTGAAACCCAAGGAATTCTAACCTCAGTAAACATGTATAAAACTAATATAATTATAATCAATAATGAAATCGGTACTAAAACAGCTGATATAACAATAGGAATCCATTCTCCAGGATTTAAACCAGTTGTTGTGTTTAGTGCAAGAGGAATGATACTAAACTCCAGGGTATATTGCCCCTCAATAGCTGTTCCACCTGTCATGAATTCGATTGATATATAATATGTGCCATTTTGTAGAATTTCTGAAATATATTCATTACCCCATTCTTTCTCTGATGAATATAGAATTGCTCCTTCATGATCATAAATTGCAAGATCGAAATTAACATTCTCAGGTACTTCTAAATGCACAAAAATTTGTGATTGTTGCGAAATAACAAATCTGTAAAAGTCCCTCTGGTCTCCATTCCAAATTAATCTTCCTTCAAATTTTGAACCCATTAAAGGTGTGATTAAGTAGGCATCTTCTGGAATGTCACCAGCATCTGTTCCTGAATCAGCATCATCTTGTCTGTCAATAATAATTGAAATATTGTATGGCAATATTTCTTCTACACCAGTTGCTTCAATTAATTGTACACCAATAACATAAGATCCATTAATGCTGATTGCGTAGTAAATCGACTCATTAATACCTGTGAATTTTGTAGAACTTGCTAATTCAACTACGCTTGAATCAAACAAGAATAAATCAATGTTAGTTGTATTAAGAGGTTTTAGGAAAATATCAATAACATCTCCCTTGGTAAGAGAAATTTCATAAAAATCATAAACATCACTATCAACAACCATAGTTCCACTAGAATTACCTGCACTAATATTCAATGATGTAGCAAAAAAGTTACCAGCATCTGTACCAGAATTAAAATCGTTTTGTTCTTGTGTGGAAATTGAAAATGTATAATTTGCTATATCACTAACAGTTGCTGGTGATATTTTAGCAAAATAATTTCCTGCATATGCAGTAGACCATATTATTGATTCACGCACTCCGGCACCATTTGGATCTTCTCTCAATATCAGTGATTGACCTGGGTCATAAAGTTGTAAATTAAAATCAACAGTGAAATTTAGGGGAATCATTGTGAAATTAATGATTACTCCAATTTCTACATAGAATGTATAGCAATCTATGTCATCAGCTGTTAATGTTCCATTATAACTTCCAGGAATAATATTTGTAGCAAATGGTAAGGAATCATTTGCATCACCTCCACTTCCTGCATCATCCTCTGTAAACTCATCTAAGGGATTGAAAGTTTTATCTAAATTATCATCACTTTTTGAAGTAATTCGATAATCGATATCATTTATAGCGTAACCATAATTACAAAAACCACTAAGCAGTACCACTAAGAATAAGATACCTCCTGTTACAAGCGGGTATTTGTAATTTTTCATCAAATTATATCACAACTCTGAATCTCTCATATTTGTTTTTAAATACTTACTATATGTACTATTTAATCTATAATATTAAAGTAATAAGAATAAATGATAAAAGTTTGTGTTATGTAAAAACATAACAGTAACAAAAAAACTTTAATGCTGGTTATTTTAATCAATAATAAAAAGTAAATGAGTGAATATCATGTCAACCCGACCAACAGAGGCAAATTCCATTAAAAGAGGTAACTACATCTTAGCTGATGAAGAACCATGTCAAGTTCTAGATTTAAGCCATTCAAAAACAGGAAAGCATGGTCATGCTAAAATAAGAATGGAAGTTATTGGCCTTTTTGATAAAAAGAAGAGATCCATCGTAATGCCATCTACAAATAGAGTACAAGTACCAATTATCGATAAAAGAAATGCTCAAGTTATTACTGTCGAAGGTGAAGAAATGTCAGTAATGGACAAAGAATCATATGAAACAATTTCAATTCCAAAACCTTCCAGTGAAGAGCATCTTGCTAAACTAAATGAAATAGTAGGTGCAGGTAAAACTGCTGAAGTAGAATATTGGATTGTAATGAATCGATTTATAGTTAATAGAGTAAAAGAACTAGATTTTTAAACAACTAATAATTGCGATTGGTCGAATGAATCGACCTATGCAATATTTTATTCTACAGCATTTATTATAACCTTTGTTACATTTGGAATTTCTTCTAAAGTTTCTCTCACATTTTCTTTGCTTGTTTTGAAGGATGATTCAAGAATAATTCCATCCCAAAAACAATCAGATTTGGAGATGCATACGCCTGTAGAATAGACAAAATCTGAGACAAGCTTATTGAGTTTCGCTAAAAATTTACCACTTGTTTCAGGACTAAAGCTATTAATAGCAATTCTTAACCACCAAATTTCATCATCTTTGGTGGGGAAAAACCTCAAAGTTTTACTCTTCTTTGTATAAATTGTTAGAAAAGTGTCGCCCGACCCTTTCAAATCACTTTTTACTGTTTCGGGTAATATGGGTGAGTTTATTGCATCTGATATTTTTACTTTCGAACACTCAATAAGTTTCATATCGTCCCCTCTTGAATAGAGTATACGATATCTTACCTTTGAAATTATTAATAATAAGTTTCCGCTTGCGGTAAAATTCAACAGACAAAATTTCTCAACAAAAGAAGACTTAAGATTTTCAATTTATCTGCAATTATTTTATCCCACAAAAGTAAAATAATGTTAGTGAAACTTATTCTATAGTAACAAATTAATAATTATGGTTGAGTTAAATTTGGCTATAGAAAACATTTGGTTAATTGATAGTCATAGCGGGATTTGTATCTACGACTGGTGTACTGAAACCAAAGAGAAAACAATAGATGAGCAACTAGTTTCAGGGCTTTTGTTAGCATTTAGAAACTTTTCAAGCGAGGCTGGTCTAGTAGATATCTCTGCTATAGAAGGTATTGATAGAAAATTAGCATACAAAGCTGATGATCGTTATATTATAGCAGCAATATGTCATTCAAATGATTATGAGCCGTTGGTTAATGAAACGCTTTTGGGACTCTTGACTGATTTTAGAAATAAATACAAACATCTTCTTGATGAAGGAGCAACAACTGATGTATCGCCTTTTAGAACATTTGAGGAAAATATAACAAAAAAATTGGAAGGAACAACCGCTTCTAGGAATATAGTTTCACTAAGTGTTGGCGCAATAATAACTGCTGCTGTAATAGGAGCTTTGTTTGTTGTGTATGCTTTTACAATAGAACTAATTGAAGCTGCTTTACCTGAATCTGGAGGTCTCCTTGGTTTAATCATTTTATTAGTTGGTTTCATTATTAGTGGCTTTTTTGGTGGTATGGTAGCAGGCGAAAGACGTTCTGGTATGATTGCTAGTTTTATTTCTGTTCTACCGATTACAGCATTATTTATTGCTTTCTTCAGTGCAGATTGGAATACTATTTCAAAAATGATAATAAATTCAGCATTATTCCTTCTGCTGTTTTCAGTGATGGCAATATCTGGTGGATTAATAGGTGGATATCTAAAAGAACGTAGATTCCTCTATCCAGAAATTATTGATGAAGAAATAACTGAATAAAAAAATAGAAATATGGAAGAAAAAATATTTCTTCCTTTCTTTTATCTTTCTTGTGTTGCAATATATAGATTATCTATGTCTATTTGTATTGAAGCATATGTATCTAATGTTTCCATCTTATTTTGGATATTAGTCATTGCTAAAGTCCAATTTCCGAGGTAATTCTTGAGATATGTTGGATCATCTGCTATTATCATTGGTGTAATGTCATTAATCATAGTGTCTTCAGCAAATGTCAAATTAGCTTGAGCAAATGCGAAATCTGATGCAGTGTATGCTTGACATCCTAAAACAAAGTTAGTAACAACTAGTGATAGGTCACCAGTCATATGACTGAATTCAATTGGTCTGAAATCTTCTGATAAGATTTCTTCAAAATTACTACCGATATCATCAAATATGGAACCATAAATTCCTAATTGAACATTAGCTCTAAATGCTGTTAGCGATGTATTTGTTGCGACACTAAATGAATGCATTACTGCTGCTGAAGCTGTAGGAACAACAATAGATCCATAATCAAGAGTTGTCATATCTGGTTCAGATGCAAAAGCTTCCATTATGAGACTTATTCTCTCAAATGTTTCCGCATAATAGAATTTCTCATTCAATAGAGGTTCCATTAGATCTAGTAGGTCATTTAACATAGTTGCAAAACCATCTGTTACTTGAACAGAGAAAATTTCTCCTAAAGCTGGATCTGGTGTGTATGTAGCTAAAGAATCAATTGCAGAGATATTATCTATAGCGTATTGGAATGAATTCTTTGCATCAGTGAATCTATTATATCTCAAATACTCATTACCAACAATACTATTGTAGGATACCCATAACAAGTGTTTTGTTGGTCCAAGAGAATCTGCTACATAATAAACAAAATCAATAAATCCAGCTAATTGATCGTCAAAAGTATCAATTGTGTTTATAATTTCCTGAACAACATCTCCTATTGAGAATAGTTGCATTGATTCAGTATCAAGCTCGCTTAAAGTATCAGCTATATCAGAAAATGTTCCTTCAATTTCTGCATCCTCTAGTTTAGCTTTAACAATTTCCATTGCTGCTTCTGCTGCTTCTAAACCTTGCACTGCTGCTAGTATGTCTGCTGTTAATGTTTCTATATCTGAAATATCTTGCTTTTCAAATGTATATGGTCCAGTATCTGAGAGCATAAGGCTCGGAGAAGTTCCAAAGTTTGATAGACTATCTGTTGCAGTATTAAGGCTATCAGTCAAATTATAAAGCCCGTTGAATAAAGGTACAAGTATCTGCGACAACGCTAACGTTGATAGTGCCAATTGATCACCTGCTTCGATTAGTGGTCCGTATCTTCCTGACGCTAAGATTGCGAAATTAATAATGCCTATGTTTCTTAAACCTTCATAATTCTCCGATGAAATATTCATCCAGTAATTAGCTTCAACTAACACTTCATCTATAGCATCTAATTGTTGAGTACCGAAATCTTCTCCAGTACTAAAGACATCGTATGCTTCTTGCATCTTAGTTGCTCCTGCTAGAAATGATGTGCTTGCATTTATTATCCCATATGTTGATGAAAAGAGAATTGGTGTGAAAATACCGAATACAATTAAAGCAATGCTTAAAAGTGGTATGCCAATCCAATGACCAACTTTCTTCTTTTTTATAGTGATGTTCTTTAGTAACCAAGTAGCAAATGTTACAACAATTACTGTTAAAATGAACATCAAAACTAGGTCTACAATCCAAATCCATTTTTGGATTTGTGCTATAGGTACGTTTTCTAGACCTTGGAATAACCCGCTAAAAACATCATATGCATCTAAAGCAAAATCAGTACTTGAGAATAATGGAGTTAATGGATTTAATATGTAGTTGAGATTAAATGCTGAAAGTACTAATGGAACAGCAAATGAAATTATAAATATAATAAATGCCCCAAGGATGCCTTTTTGCATGCTTCTAGTAAATAATCCAGGAATCATTAATGCAACTAGAATTAGTACTAGCTCGATATAATACAAATCTGGACGGCCTACACCACCTAACCAGATGGGTATAGAAAATGCAACTTCAATAATAATTGCTGCTGCAAGTCCTATCAAAAAGCCCCATAGAAATGCTCTACTCTTTTTAGCTTTCTTAATAGCCTTTACTTCTTCAGGTTCAAATCCATAATCGTCTATATCTACATCTTCTTTTTCTTCTTCCTCAGAAAGAACTTCTTCTATTGGCTCAGCCTCTATTTCTTCAGTGAGCTCTTCTTCCTTAGCTTCAATTGGTATGTCAGGTATTTCCAATTCGTCCGCTTCTGTTTCAACATCAAGTGGTATATCTGGAATTTCGAGTTCTTCTTCTGTAGTATCTTCTTCGTCTTCTAATTCATCTTCTTCCTCAGTTTCCTCTGCACTCACTTCGTCCAGAACTTCTTCTTGTTCCTCTTCTAATAGTGCTGCTATGTCTTCTTCCACTTCTTCATCTATATCCTCAGTAGTATCTGCTTCTAATGTTTCTTCTGCTTCTGTTGCTTCTTCGTCTTCATCTTCTTCTGTTGTCACTAAGGTTTCAGGTTCTTCTGATTCTTCAATAGTATTTTCATTTTCGTTTTCTTCAGACAACAGTATCAACCCTTTTGAGTTTTAACTATTTTTTACTGTATATTCTTTTTTTTAAACTTCAAAAATCCTTAACCTTGCAAGGTTAAATTTTGTTGCTAACTATACATTTGAAATTTTACTTTTATAAACTAACTGATGTTACCATTTATAGGTTAAAAATTGCATTGTAAAATCAAGTATAAAGAAAATAAAATAGCTTAAAACGATGATACTTAATCCTCAAAATCAACTTTATATAATTTGCTTATTTCTTCTTCGAAAATTCGAGCATTTGGGAAAATCTGTGTTATTGATTTTATCAATTTTTTATCCTTAGAGAGAAATGTTACAATGGTGATTTTTGTATCTAAGAATTCATTACCTATTTTTGCTATAAAGTGGTAAGCGATTTTTAGTTCGCCATCATCTTCCCATGCGCTTATACCTGCTAATTTCTGTATTCCTCTCGCTGAGAAGTACTTTGTAATGTCCTTGATGAATTCGGATTTTGTATTCACTTGGTATTCTCTTTCTCTATTTCTTATAGGACCTTGAATTCTTTGATCAAAAACCTTCTTCAAGTTCATTAGTAGTAGAGGGATTTCGTTTGTATTGTCAGTTGAATCCATTTTCATTTCCTCCAAGTAATTGGTTACACATTATTTCTTATCTTAAGATAATACTTTCTTTATTATAAATATGTCATTCTTTTTTGGAAAAGGAATTCAATAACTAGATTTTCATGAATTTAAACAAAAGATTCCTAATTGGGAATCCTTATATTTGATTTTACAAAATATTTGTAATAGTTAAATGTAGCATTTTGGTAAATTAATGTGCTAAACTGTTATTGATGTAGGGGATTTGAACTTCTAGAATGTCAAAACAAAAAATCTTTGGTTTAATAGTTACAAATCAAAAAGTACCATTGCTAGAAAAATCAGTTGATAAAGAACAATGCTATATTTGTGGTTTTACTTTTAAAAAAGAGGATTGTTTGGTAGTTTTTGCTGATGCTGATTTGACAGACAAGAGAAAAGTCCACCAGAAATGTATTCATAATCATCTACAACTACTCCCAAAAGACACTCAGATAGCAGTTGTAAGTGAAGAATCCAATGAAATTCTATCATACACAACTGTCAGTCAAAAAACATAATTAAATAAACTTAGTATTTTTTCAATGTAATAAATTCAGTTTTAAACATAAATTCTTTATTCTGAAATGGTATAATAATTCAATAGTTTATGAGATATATTGGTAAGAGTAGAAAAAATATGACTCAAAAGATAGTGGTGAAAACAAGTTTAACACCTAATATTATCATGCATGTTTTCTCATGCTTAGAAATCGAAGGCTCTTTTTACAATTCCGATTATGGATTAAAACATCGTTTTACAATTCTTGAAGAAGAATACAAACAATGGGAAATTGCTTCTAAAAAATGCATGACATTAGGTTGTAATACTGAACTTTTTGCAGTTCTTTTTCAAATTCCAAGCTATATACCTGCTGAAGATCTTGAAATGGTTCTAAGCACGTATGATAAAATATCTGAAGCAATTGATGAAGGCTCACTAGAATCGTTGCTTTCAAGCTATCCTGGAGTTTTTGATAATCTGCCAATCTATGCTCCAATGAATGTCTTTGATGAGCATTTCAAAAAGTTATTCGAACAAAAAGAGTTAATTAAAGAAATTTTCACAATATTCAAGCAAATTCTACTTGGATTATGGGATAGGTTTTACGGTGACTATTGGGAGAAAGAAGCAAAAGCAAAATTAGAGAAACGTATTGCTGATCTTGAAGTAATAATTAAACCAATCAACATTATCAACTCATGGAAAAAGTTATTCAATATTGAATTTCCTTATCACGAATTTGTAGCTTTATTAGTAGAACCTACAAAGACAATTGCTACAAATCTCCTTGCTGAAAAAATAATAATTTCATACGAACAAGAAGAAATGGATCTATACAGGATACTAATTCATGAGATAGGACGTACTTTTCTTTTGAATATCAACTTATTTGAGAACGATTCCTTGAAATCCATTGCAAAATCAAATGTTGACAAGCTTTCAACCATTGTTGATGCTGCATGTATACATGTCAAAAAGGATCTCTTTAAGGCACTTAAGATTAGAGAGAAGAATGATGATCCGTATAATGTTCATGAGGTAAAGGAAATTGTCCCTGTATTTGCACAAATTTGGGACTCGATGACTAACAAAGATATCTATAAAGCTATAATTCAAACTTATAATAAGCTGAAACCGATAGTATAAATTAATCTTACATTTCTCATTATTCGAAAAACTATTATTAAGTAAGTTGTTATTCAATAATTCACAAAATTATAGATGATTACTTTCATAATTGTGGGTGTTAATTTGAATTACCAATCAATAATAGACAAAATTGATGAAGACCTAATCTTGCGCTTGACTAAAGATCTTGTAGCTTTGGATAGTCAAAATCCCCCTGGTAGAACTGATCATATTACTAAATATCTAGAAGAAGAAAGTAAAAGCTTAGGTTTTCAATCACAAATTTACAAATTGGATGATAAACGACAAAATATTGTAATAACTTTTGGAAAAAGTGAAAGGGATATCGTCCTTAGTGGTCATCTTGATACTGTACCTTTTGGTGATAAATCTCAATGGAAATATCCTCCATTGGAGGTGACCGAAAAGGATGGAAAGCTTTTCGGTAGGGGTACAGTCGATATGAAGGGAGGTGTTGCTTCACTCATAGCTGTAATGGATGCTATTAGTCGTTCGGATGTTAATTTATCACATAGAATTGTTTTTGCAGGCACAGCAGATGAAGAAGTTGGTATGAATGGCGCATTTCAACTAAAAGAAAAGGGTGTTATGGATAACGCTGATTGTTTAATAATTACTGAAGCAACTGATTTGAAGGTCGGGATTGCAGAAAAAGGACCTTATTGGATTAGAATGAATGTAAAAGGAAAAGCTGCACATGGGAGTATGCCGGAAGCTGGAATAAATGCAATTGATGGTGCTTGTATAGGGATAAACAAGTTAAAGAAAATACTACCTGACACAAAACATGATATCCTTGGGAAATCAACATTAAATGTTAGTATGATTAAAGGCGGAGTAACAATAAACGTAGTTCCTGATGAATGCTATGTTGATTGTGATTTTAGATTAATACCAGAAGATAAGCATGATGAATTAAATGGCCAAATAAAGACACTTTTGTTGAAATTGTCTAAAGAAAACTCTTGTGTATTTTCACATAAAGTATTCCATTCTTTACCAGCCTTAAGCACAAACCCAAATGAGTCAATTATTAAGGGATTACTGAAGCATTCCAATCTTGTTACTAATACAACAAGTGATCCAATAGGTTTAACTTATGGAACAGATGCAGCTGCATTAGTTCCTCCTGACAATATACCATTTGCTATAATTGGTGGTGGATGTCCCTCAGTTCTCCACCAAGCTAACGAGTACGTCTATCTATCTGATCTTGTGAAAGCATCTAAGATTATTTTAGGTGGAATTTTGGACACATATGTAAAAAAATAGCAGATAATATGATGATAATACTAGAAAGTCTTATTTAACTTAATGTCCCTCATGCTTATATAGATGCTATAAAACCAAAAAATGGTGGAACTAGATGTTAGAAATTAAAAAAACAGAAGAGTGGGCATTTTTCTTCTTCTTTATTGGTGGAGCTTTATTAATAGCCAATGCAATTGTTGGTTTAATCATTGGCATTATCCAAACTGAAAATTTGAATTTCTTAGATGGTATAGGATTCTTTGTGTACGCTGGATATTCAACTTGGTCTACCGTGGTAGGAGCTGTTGTAAATATCCTTATTGGAGCTTTAGCGTTAATCGCCGGTCTAAAGATCTTTATAAATGCTATTTTCAACATCATGATTAAAATCGATGTAGCCATTGTTGGTCTTGTCTTGTTTATATTAGGAATTGCTTCCTTTACATTACCAGGCTTTCTGTTGGTAGTAGGTGGTATATACTGCTTTGTTTATCGATTAACAGTTGATGGAGCCAATAATCCCAAAGCAAAATAAATCTCTTTTATTTTGCTTCTATACTTATTTTTTTCTCACAAAGCAATTACCTAAAAATCTTTTAATAGTAAATTCTTAAACTAGGGTAACAAACTCTTCGAGTGAATAAATATGACTAATGGTCAAGAACCAGAAGATAATGAATTTCTCGATGAAGATGGTTTGCGAGAAGACATTATTGCTGGTGAAGAGGATTTTGATATAGATCTAAAAGGTGATCCATTAGTTATAACAAGAGAAATTTGTGAAAATTTGAAACAAACATTAAATCAGAATGCTACTATTATTAGGAAGTATTTGGGAATTTTAGTTGACATAACTAAAAGTCATCCAAATAATTACGAAGTTTTCTATACAATGGTAGAGGGTATATCAGAAATAGCAAATCTCTATCAAGAGGGAGACGATGCTGAAAACATAACTATAATAATTGATCAATTGATATCCTTATTTGAGAAACATAAAGGCAACCTTGATTATTTAGCATCCTTAAGCGATGCTATACTTAATACCTTAGTGATTCTAATTAGCAATGAATTATATGATCAGCTTGAAGAATATGTTATTTATCTTGTTAACAAATCAATTGATAATCCAGATGACCTCATGCTAAGAACAACTGCTGCTGAAGCAACTATTTTAGCTATTAGAGGATTTGGTGAAGATTGGAACTATGAAAAGACCAAAGAATTTGATATCATATTAAAGGGATTGTTGCCACCAAAAGAAATTGATGGTTTTTTGGCTGGTATACTAATTAAAGGACTTTCAGAGGAAATTGATTGCTATGGAGACATGCACGAATTCTCATCTCTAAAAAGAACTCTAAAACTAATGCGTGAGCTCTACCTTGAAAAAACTAAATTAGATAATGAATCCATATTGAATTACCTGGATGGTTTAGTGAAAGCTATAAATTGGTTTGGTGAAGCAGAAGAATACGAAGAAATGATAGAAATTCTTGATGAACTAACTGATTTATCTGAAGAGTTTTCACAAAATATCGAAGCAAAAATCCATTTTGCTAATGGATTGCGTATAGCTTTAGATCATTGCGGTGTTATGGAAGATTTGGATAATGCAACGAAACTAGCTAAAAAATTACTAGCCCTTGCAGATGAAATGCCAAATAATAAACGAATACAATCTTTAGCAATTATGGGTGTCTTTAAAGCAGCAATTTGGGCAGGTGTTTTTTGGGAAGTAGGTTTGATAAATGCTCTATTAACAAGTGTCGAGAAAGTTTACAAAAGATTTCCAGAAGATATTCAAATTAAAATCCTTCTAGGAAGAGGTTTATTCAATATAACAAAAGAGCTTTCATTAATAAACAAAGAAAAATTAATGATTAAAATTTTGGATGAACTTTCCTCTCTTTATCAGAAAAATCCTGATATAATTGATATCGTTAGGTTTTACTCTCAAGCTTTAGTGAATATAATTTATATGGTAAGTGAATTCAATGAAAACTTCGATGGTGTTTTGAATTACTTATCTGAATCAAAACAATTAACAATAAAGTACCCAGAAGATGACATGGTAATCTTAAGCTATTCAAAAGCTCTTGTAAATGTAATTCGAGCATTTGGGCTCTATGGGAAAATTGGTGAAATGGACGAAAAGCTTGATGTTTTAAGAGATTTCACTGAATCCACAGAAAGCTTAGAGGTGTTAATTCGTTTAGGTAAAGCCTATGTTGATGTTATCAAAATTTATGGTGACATAAATGAGTTGGAGCTAATTAATCCAATGGTGATGGAAATAAAAGATTGGATTGATGATGATCCTACCAATATTGATTTTCATATAATCTTAGCAAAAGCTTTAGTGAATACTATTAGTAGTTATGGCAAGAATTCCAAAATAAATGAGATGCTTCTTCAATTAGATGAGCTAAGGGACATCGCTATCCACTTTCCATCATATGGAGTCATTAATGTGCAACTAGCAAGAGGATTAACACATTCAATACGCTGGTATGCTCAAGATTTAGATTTAACTCGCAGTTTGAGTCTACTCCATGAACTTAGATCAATCAGCATTGATTTCCATGAAGAAAATGATATTCAAGAGATGCTTGCAAGGTCAACTAGACGAATTATAACAATGGCATATAAATTGGACAAATTCGAACTTGTTGAAGAGCAATTGGATAGTTTGCGAAAACATCTCAAGCAATACTCTTTGAACGAAAACATTCAAGTTGAATTAGCTCGAGCATTAACAAATGTCATTTTAGAAGAAACTTCAATTGAAGAAAACTCATATTGGCAATCATTGATAATGGAGCTAAAAGGCTTAAGAATTCAGTATCCTGAAAATGATAAGCTTGCAGCAATTCATCAAACAGTATCGCCTTTAATAAAAGATTAATTTTGTCGAATTTTCTAGGTATAGAAAAGTTTTTCATAGACACAAATTCTTTTCAATTGATAAATTTCAACATCCAACTTTTGGTGAAAATAATGGTAGATTGGGTAAAAATAAGAGATGATTTTCCAACAGTAAAGAGAAAAATTGATGGTAAACCTATTATTTATTTAGATAGTGCTTGCATGGCTTTTAAACCAAACCAAGTTATTGATGCTTTATGTTATTACTATCACAATCTGGGAGCTTGTGGAGGACGTTCAATACATTCTCTTGCACGAGAAACTACAGAACTAAGAGATGCTGCTCGAGAGAAAATAGCTAAACATGTTAATTCAAGAAGTACTAATGAAATAATCTGGGTAAGAAATACAACTGAAGCTATGAATTTGGTTGCTAATTCATTACATTTCGAAAAGGGACAAGAAATTATAACAACAAATCTTGAACATCATAGTGGTGTTCTACCTTTTCATAAAGTAGTTAAAAGGAAAGGCTTGAAATTAAAAATTGTTGATGCAAATGATGAAGGGTTGTTTAATATAGAAGATTTTGAGAATGCAATAGATAAAAACACCAAATTAATTTCGATCGTTCATACTTCAAATGTAAGTGGTACAACTGCTCCACTTGAAGAAATAATCAAAATAGCTCATGATTATGGTGCTTACGTAGTCTCTGATGATGCCCAATATTTTCCACATAAGAAAATGGATGTTCAAAAATCAGATGCAGATTTTTGTACTGTTAGTATGCATAAAGCGCTTGGACCAACAGGTATTGGTTTTCTCTATGGAAAAGAGCATCTATTAAAAGAAATGGATTCATTTCTCGTTGGTGGGGATACCATTAAAGATGTAAAATATGAAAATGGTGAAATGATTCCAACATATTTGGAACCTCCATATAAATTTGAAGCAGGTTTACAGAACTATGCTGGTGAAATCGGTGCTGGTGCAGCTGTAGATTATCTAAATTCAATAGGTATGGAGAATATTGAAGCTAGAGAGAAGATTCTTACTGAAAAGTTATTTGATGCATTAAAAGATGTCCAAGGAATCAAAATTGTAGGTCCAATGGATCCATCAAAAAGACATAGTTTGGTAGCTTTCAAATTGAAGAACATCGATACTGCAGGTGATATAGCAAACTACTTAGATAATGATGTAGAAGGTTACAAAATAATGATACGAGCAGGAGCTCACTGTACGAATCCATTTCATTATTCTCTCGGAATAAAACCGAGTGAAGGTACAGCAAGAGCATCAATATATCTATACAATACTGAAGAAGAAATTCAAATTTTAAAAGAAGCTCTTGAAACCTTAGGCGAACTTATTGCTGATTAAAAAAATGAATATAGTTTAACTATATTCCTTTTTTACCCATTCCAGAAGTTGAATGGAGCTTGTTTTTGATCATCTGAAGTTGTGGGAATGCCTCTTTTCTCGCTCTTAAATGCAGCTTCAAATGAACCATATCTTTGCAGAATTTGCTCTTCTAGAGGTTTGGCAATATCCATTGCTGCTTTGACGTGTTTGCTGGTAATCCTATCATTATTATTTGTTACAGCTAAATCACCTGCAACTTTAATAACACCAGCTAATTCTCTTAATCTTAATGTTAAAGAAGATTCTTCGCTGTCTATCTTTTTTGCAATAATTCTAGCACATTTAAGAACTTCAAAAATACCTTTTCTATCCATGACTGGTATTTTGTCATCTCTTATGATTTCTTGAGCAATAAATTGTATAAGTTTTAATCGATTAACGTCATTGTCAGGCATTGTAGTCTTAAGAAGGACTTCATACCCATCTCCTTGAATCCTGGATCTTAAAGGTGGAATAATCTTTGGTAGATCAGCAATATTGCAGGCTGCCACTAACACGAATTCACATGGAACATCATCAACACGTACAGAAGCTCCTGAACTTTGAGGGTTTCTACCAATGATAGGGAATCTTTTCTCTTGTAGAGCAGTCAGAAGTGATCGTTGTAATATTCCTAATTGAGATAATTCATCAATGAAGAGAACACCTTGATGAGCTTCATGAATTGTTCCAGCAACTACTCGTTTGTAAGGTGGAGTTCCTAATTTATGATGACCCCCATAAGGATCATGTAAACAATCTCCTAATAATTCAGTTGGACTTGCACCAGTTGCTTGAACAAAAAGAGACCGTCTAATAGGTACAAGAACCTTCATAGGGTGTGGACCCTTTTTTGCTTTTGATAATTCAATCGCTTCCTGATCAAAAACACGAATATTATTTCCAGCTTCTTCGAAAAGCAATATCTCTTCTCTACCATCAGGAAGTTGAATTGCCTTAGATACTTTTGTTCCATCAGTTGATTTTGCTCTAAAAGGAGAAAGCGAAAGTAAGTCACCAAAACGAGACTGAGTTTTTTTTCTCTTTGATTGACTACAATGTGGACAAATTCTTGTTTCTGGTATGGAGAACTTTCTACATTGTTCACAAGCGAAACCTAATTTTACTGCAACATCAAAAGGTGCTTTAGATGGATGAATAAGCTTGCCATACTCTCCACTGTTAATGTTTCTCTCTTTCCTGCTTTTTAGTTCATGCAGTTTCTTTCTTTCGTAGAAGGGTCTTTCAGGATTCTCAGGATTATGAACTATCCATATTTCCTCTGATGGTTGTCCTAAATGGAAAGATAATGCTTGAGCAATCATAGATTTTCCGATACCTGGCGGTCCAATTAACAAAAGATTTCTTTTTTGATGAGCTGCTATTCTAGCAATTCTAATAGCAAAATCCTGCCCAATAATCCTCTTTAAGGGATCTTTTGGGATTGGAACATCAAACGTATCTTCGATATCTTTCATTCTAATAATACGAGATTCATCAGAAAATTCACTAGGAGTTTTATTCACTTCACCTGAATGTTCGTTAGATTTATTATTTTTAAATTCATCCGAATAAGCTTTTTCTTGACCCCTAGACATTTTAAGCACGATTAACTTATACAAAACAGCCCTCTTAAAATAATAGATTATCTATATATTATATCCATAATTTAACAAAATTACTAAAAAAATGAGGTTTTGTTGGTTAAATTTTATATTTAACCAACATTTTAGAGTTATTAATTTTAAGCAAAAGTAAATACTTTAAGATTTGCAGGACGTTTTTCTACATCTGCCATTCTTGCACCAATTATAACATCAATCTTCTTTTCGTTGCAAGCATCAATTAGTCTTTGAGTTATAACTCCATCGAAGACCACTTTGGTTACGCCTTTTGATTTCTTAATTTCATCGTATATTGCTTCGACTGGTACTCTCTTTACTTTCTTCAATTTTTCGTTAAGAAATATACCTTCTTGTTTTTCTTTATTGTCGATTTCTTTTACTATTGGCATTAACTCTTCGGGTATTTTTGGTTTAAATGTTCTAGGACGAGAATCTCTATATGAGGGTCTTCTATCCCTTTGTGGATATCTCCTTCTACTATCTCTAGGAGGTGCACGTCTTGTAGTTTGTCTTGAATCTGTTCTATAATCTTTAGGTGCAGGTTGAGTCTTTCTAGGACTTCCTCTAGGAGGGGGAGGAGCTCTTGCTTTCTCAGCTTCCTTCTTGATTGGTTGTCTCTCGACTCTTTCTTTAGAATATGGCGCTTTTGCAATTGGTATCTTTTTAGCTGCCTTTCTTTTTATAGCCTTTTGAACAATTTCACTTGCATGAATTTCTGACACAAAACTTGCTATTTCAATTGGAACTTTTTTGCTAAGTTGATCAATTATTTCATCTGGTTTTAGTTCTTCAACTTCTTTACCTTTAGGTGCTCGTGCAATGTAGTCAATATCTGCATACATTAGCAATTCTTTGAGGATTAAATCCCCTCCTCGATCACCATCCAAGAAAGCTATTACAGTTTTCCTTTTTGTAAGATTAATAACTGATTTTGGAACAGATGCTCCTTGAACAGCAACTGTATTTCTTACACCTGCGCGAAGGCAAGCTGCGATATCAGCTCTTCCTTCTACAATAATTATTGTATCTGAATCATTTAATTCTGGTCCAGCCGGTAATTGACCAAAATGGGTTATTCCTCCAATTCTTGCAGCTTTTAGAACCTCATCTGTGAGATGACTAGATTCTTGAGATGCTTCGGTATTCCATTTTTGTAATAATTCAGAAGCTCGTTCTCGAATCTTCTTCATTTTCTCTTTTCTTATATCTTCAATTCTTCTAATACTAATTTTAGCATTACAAGGGCCAATACGATCTACAGTTTCGATAGCTGCTGCTAAAATTGAAGTTTCAACCTTATCTAAACTTGATGGAATGCTAATACTACCTTTTGTCTTGCCACCCCTAACCGATAAGTAAACTTGAATTCTGCCTACTTTGCCACCTTTCTGTAACTCACGTAGTTCTAGCTCTTCGGACAACAATCCTTCTGTTTGTCCAAATAAAGCACCAACTACATCTGGCTTCTCAACTAAACCATCTATGTTAAAATCAGCATAGATCATATATTTGGTAGTAGTTGATTCTTTATCATCATGATTTATGTTAACGTTATTTTCTTTCATCTGTATATCTAACCTCCATAGGTTTGATTCAGTGATTAACAATAAAATAGAACAAACAATCGAAAACTTAGGAAATTTTCCATTTAATTAAACTAGACATTCCTTTTTTTTCGAATTTTATTTACACTTTTCTTTTGTGTACTAGAAGATTAAAAAGAATCTACAATTCATCTATTCTTTACTAGAGTAATAGAACATTTCCTGAATGTTCTTTATCTCTTCTTGTAGTATTTTTAAACTACCGCTTTTTGATTTTAAAAATGGAAATCTTCTTCCATTTTTACTCATTAATTCTCCTAAATAATTGAAATTATCTTGAGTGATTATTAATAATAATCCAGTAATCCTAATTATTGATGAAATTGCTCTCTACATTTTTGGTTAGAGCAATGTTGTGAATTTTTCTTTTCAATCTTTTTATCGTTTATCTGTTTATATTATTGTTAATTTTTCGTTATCAGTTTTCTTTCATCGAAGTTTTTAAACCTTTGTCTTTCACTGATTGTATTATTAGTGTATTTCTGTTTTATAAAACATATGTCTTAAGGCAATATTACATCTTGAAGCATAGCTTGGACTGAAAAAGTAATTTTATTTTACTCATTCTCTTTTCTGAAAGGTAATTTTTTTAATAATGAAAATTACAATTCTCTATAGACTACCCATAAAAGAAAAAAAATCAATATTCTGCCAGTTATTTGCTGGAGGATTCTAATAATTTGAAAATAAAAAACAGACAAATTAAATCAATTGTTTTACTCTTAATAGTCATTTCACTCAATATGAGTATTGCTTTTTTAGTTACTAGAGATGTTGTAGCAAAAATACAATCACCCATTAGTGGTGGCGGTTTGGATACTAATGGTTATATTTATTCAGATTGGAATCAAAATATAACCATTGGAATGGATGGTTCACTATTAATTGTTGAGGAAATGACCTTTAGGTTAGACGCTGGTTCCTATGGATTTGTTTTTCGAGATTTAAAATGGCGTAGTTTTCACGACATTAATTCATGGAGTATTAGCTCTGGAGCTGGTACTCCTTCAATAAATTACTATGATATGGAAAGGGAAGCTGGAGTAATCCACTTTAAGTGGGAATGGTTAAGAACATCTGTACCATCAAATACAGAATACATTTTTATTCTAACTTACAATGTATCTTCAGCAATGGATCTCCGTGGGAATCGAGATAGGGTTTACTGGAATGTCATTGGTGGTGAATTTGAAGTCTCAATATATGATATTGATACTACTGTGATTTTTCCAAAAGAATACTCTTTAAGTGATATTAATTCAACAACTTATTATGAGGGACAATCACAAGGTAACGATGCTGGATCTGTAGCAAATGTAACTGGTCATACAATAGTAACTTATCATCAAAGCGTAGTCGCTCCTTACTCAAGCTATACTATTGATACAGATTCACCACCAGCAGGAATTGATATGCCTTTCTCTTGGAGGGTATATCTAAATACAAATTGGATATTAGTAATAGCTATTGGATTTGTTCCAATATTTCTGTTCTTTATCATTGCTTTTCTTGTAAAAGGGATAGATCCCAAAGCAAAAGTAATTCCAACATTAAATGAAGTTGCAATGAAAAAATGCTTCCAATGTGGTTTTAGAGACTTGCGAAAAATAAAATACTGTCCTCAATGTGGTGATGGGATGCGTGTTGTTAGTGAAGTAGGACCACCGAATGATCTTACACCAGCAGAAGTTGGAACATTACTGGATGAGAAATTTGATAAGATAGATTTTATTGCAGAGATATTCTATTTGGCAGAAACAGGATACCTCAAATTAATACAAACAACAGATAGTGATGAAATTTTCTTCCAAAGAACAGAAAAGGATGAATATTATGGCAGTCTATCAAAATTCGATCGAGGTATCTTAAAGTTTATAGAAAAGAATTCCTATGAAACAATCTGGTTTAAAGATGAGACTAAAAAGTCAAAGGAAATTCCCGTTGAAGTAACATCACTATCTACTATCAAAACAAATATTCGCTCTTTATGGACACATAAAACAGATGTTTATAATAGATTGGCTGGTGGCGATACTAAATATTTTGAATCAGATCCAGAAAAAATCAGAGGATTCTATTTCGGTGCTGCAATCTTTACAGGTATCGGTGGATCAGTTATTCTATTTTTTGCTTCGTCACTATTGTTTATCAGTAATTTACTAACTGGTATTATTGGTGTTGTAGTTGCTAGTTTTATTGGATTATTACTTTCAAGGAGAATGCCAAAACTAACTAAACATGGTGCGGAAATGAAAGCCAGTTGGGAAAGCTATTTACAATTGATAAGAGGACAAATGCTAGGATTCCCAGATCCATATGATCAGTTTAACTATTCAATGGATCATTTCTCTTATTTATTGGTAGCACCAAACTTCGATTTACCAAACCATCTCAAACATATTTCTCGAAGGGTATCTAAACAACCACCTCGAGATGATTACCACTTCATAACTCCCTATTGGTATTACTATCCCCGTATCTACATTCCATCTGCTGGTGGACCAAGACATAGAACAATTACTGGCTTCGACAGCATGGGTAGGGGTTTTGAATCTGTTGTTAGTGGAATCAGTAATATGGCTGAAAGTTTGCCAAAAGCTATCTCTAATATGGCTGAAGGACTAACAACTGCCATCTCAAATATGAGTGAGGGATTTACTCCTCCATCTTCTAGTGGTGGTATCAGTGGTTTTGGTGGAGGTTTCGGTGGCGGTGGTGGAGGAGGAGGAGGCGGTGGAATAGGATAGCCACTACGAAAAAAGCTAGAAAAATAGAAATGGATCCGATTTTATTGGATCCTTCAATTATTTTTTCAAATGAATAATTACAATTGAAATAAAAAAGGATTAAGAGAATTATCCTTCTCTTGGTTTCTTCAAAGGTTCTTTAGTCTCTGGGTCGCATTGAACAACAACTGTTTTTGCTAATTGATCAGCAAATCTTTGTCTGTTCTTATCATTGGTGATAAAATACCAAGCTATGACAATAGGTATTGCTGTTGCTTCTATTGCACCTATAATGGCTCTAAGAAGTAATTGAGTCATATCATCCTCTTCAACAGGTCGTAAGGTCCATTTAGCTTCGTCCTTAATGAACATGATTTTAATATTCTGCATCTTCTTACCAATTGTTTGTCCTTCATTTTTATAAGGCATCCAAACCCAAATATAAAATCCAGCAGCTAAACCTATACCAGTCATCAATAAACCTAAAATGATTCCTAACCATGTGATGAAAATAGTAATGACTGAGAAGAAAATTATCGCAAAAATATAGAGTGCGTATACAATTCCATAATCAATAAGAGCTGCAATAAGTCTTTCATTAAAAGTTGCTAGAGCAACTTTAACATCTGGCTTTTCTGGTTTTACGCCTTTTTCAGCTTTTTCTGCTTTTGTGCTCATAGTTAAATAACTCCAATAATTGGATGTTAATAGTATTTTGTCATACGGTTCAACTATAAAAAGTATTTGAGAAATAAACCTAATCAATAAAGATTATCGACAAATCGAGAATAATATTTAAAAGTTTACAAAACTACTCCCATTAAAGATTTTTGTCAAGGACTCATCGTTGGGATTGGTGAAATAAATGGCAGATCACATTGAAGCTGCTGAAAAAGCAGAATTGACAGGTGATATAGAATCTGACGATTCAGCAAGTATAGAAGCAAAAACTACTGGTTGGTCAAATGCTTTTCTCTGGTATTTTTATGACGCTGCAGATACTTACTTTTCACAATTAATTATCAGCTTAGCTTATACACCATTTGCTCTCGTGCTTGGTATATATCAATTGGGTTGGTCTTATGAAAAATCCTTCATTATTGTATCTATTTTTATGGCTGTTTCAAACTTATTAATAGCCGTAATGGGTCCAATAATGGGATCGATATCAGATAAAGTTGGGAAACGGAAGGGTGCTGTAATAATAGTAGCCAGTATTATGATTGCAACATCAGCAGTAATAACCGCTTGGGTAAACTTTTGGTGGGCATCAGTTATGTTTATGATAGCTAATTTCTGTTATCAAGCTGGTCGGATGTTCTATGATGCACAGATTCCTTTCATTGCTCAAACTGAATCACGTACCATTTTACAAGCAGTTGGTGGTTCACTAAGCTTTTTTGGCTCTGTTTTTGCTGTAGTAACCACTATGATTGTTGGATCGTTTATTGGTGATTGGGAACACATTGATTCAGCAGTTTGGGAAGCAGACCCAGATTATTATGATAGTTTTACACTAGCAGATTTTGAAAACATTAAATGGCTTTTTGTTATTGGTGCAGCTGTTATATTATTAATGGCAATACCTTATCTATTCCATAAGGAAGTTGAGAATCCTCAAGAAAGTACTATGAAGGAAAACTTCAAAGAATCCATAAAGGATTTCAGAGTCACTCTCAAAGAAATAGTAAAAGATCGTAATTCCATTATCTTCTTCTTAAGTTGGTTCTTTATTACGGATGCAGCAAATACTGCAATTATGTACATGGCTATTGTGATCCAAGGAGCTGTAGGATATACACCAGAAGTAACTAATTATGTCATTTTTGCAGGCATAGGCGGAAGTTTTGTTTTTGCTCTTCTAACTGGATTCTTTATGAGTAAATTTGGTCCAAAATTAACTTTCATAATTAACGGTATTAGTTGGGCAATAGCTATTTTGATTGTTATGGTCTCTGGTTGGACTTTTCCAAATGTTGGTGTTGAGTTTATCAAATGGCCAATGTTTATTGGAGCATTCTTCATCGGTATAGGATTCGGTGGCATATGGATTATAGGTCGGCAGTTCATTATGGAATTAGCACCTCCACACAAGATGGCGCAATACGGTGGTTTTCAAAAAATTGCAGGCAGAGTAAGTGCGATTGCTTCTCCCCTTATCTTTTCAGGTCTTATCTATGCATTTGCTGGACCTTTTGGAGTGCATCATGCTTACAGATTTGCTTTAGGAGGATTAATCTTATTCTTCATCATTGGAGTGATACTATTATTCTTTATAACTGATCCACACGAAAAATACTTAGTTGGTGAAAGAGCTCCCTATAAGAATCTCTATCCTGAGAAGAAGAAATAATGGGCGTTAATAGCAATATTAACTGCCTATTTTATTTTCTTTTTTTGTTATAATGCTAGTTCTTTTCCTTCATTTTGCAATCTTATACATTCTTCAAAAATCTCAACTGCTTTTCTTAAATGAGGGATAATTATTGAACCACCTACAATTAATGCAATATTCATTGCTTCAAAAAACTCTTCGGGAGTTACTCCTTCCTTTACACAATTTATGATATGGTATGTTATACAATCATCGCATCTAAGAACAGTTGATGCTACAAGTCCCAATAATTCTTTCACTTTAACTGATAATAATCCCTCTTCATATGCTCGAGAGTCTAGAGCAAAAAATCTCTTTATTTGTTTATTATCACTTGCTAAAATCTTTTCATTCATTTTTTCTCGATATTTTTTAAATTCATCAAGTTTATTCATTTGAAACCACCTTTATGTTGAGCTATTTTACTTTCTCATTAAACTCTTTTTGTCTTACTTTTAAACTTTTAATCATCTAAGAATCATTAGGAAAGTTTTTTTTCATAGTAAAGAAAAATATATCTATGTTAACGATAAGTTATTTCAAAAGGATGTAAATTCAATGGTTCGAACTGCTCTTAAATGGACTTTCGGAATATTATTAACAATTACTGGCTTTTTCAGTGCAGGAATTCCAATTATTGGTTATGTATTTGATGTTTCATGGGATAACAGCTTTGGAGGTATGATTAGTGGAATTGTTATGGGATCTATACTTTTTATTCCTGGAATTATTTTGTTAATCTTAGCATTCATAGATGTTGGAAACAATGCTTTTGACCTTAAAGTCTCAAAAATATTAGAGAAACATGATCGAATTACTCCAGCTGTTCTTGCAGAAAAGGCTCATAGTAACGAAGAAAAAGTCGAAAAATCAGTTTCAAGGATTATTGAAAAGGGTTTAATCATAGTTTATTTTGATAAAGCAACTGGTGATTTTGTTACACAAGAAGGACGTTCTATTGCAGAAAGACTTATTGGCATTATTAACTCAAAACGTAGGATTACTTTGGAAGAGTTAAGTATTGAAACAGGCATGACAGTTGAAGAAATAAAACGAATTGTTGTGGGTATGGAAAAAAGAGGATTATTTACCGGAACCTATGATTGGAAGAGTGGAAAAATTCTCTCTCGAGAAGGAAGCGATCAACTTGCTCAAGCTCCAACAAATTGTCCTCATTGTGGTGCTCACCTTACAGAACCACCTTTGCCTGGTGAAGAAATCAAGTGTGATTATTGTGGTAGAATAATAACTGGTTAGATTTAGCTGTGTTCTTACACAAAAATCTAATCTTTTTCTTTCGTTTCTTTTCTTGTATCTCGAGTCATAAGGTAAGCATTAGATGCATCATCGTAATAACTTTCTAATTTAGTAATAATATCAAAATTATATTTTTCATAGAATTTAATTGCAGGTATATTAGTTGTTCTTACTTCAAGTCTAATCTTTGTAATTGGTAATTTTTCAGCAATGTCTGTTACCATTGAAAGAAGAATAGAGCCAATACCGTTTTGTTGATAATCTGGATGAACTGCTAGAATCATAATGTGTGAGGTTCTAATTGAATAGATACCAAAAGCAATGTAACCAACCACTTTCTTTTCTTTAACGAATTCCGCCACATAAAAATGTTCAATATCAAATAATGCATTAACAATTTCAAATGCATCCTCATCTGGAAAGCATTTTACACTTATTTCTTTGATAAGTGGTATATCTTTACTTTTATCAATTTTACGAGTAATTATATCTTGTTTATTTATTTGCACGTTACAAATCACTATCACACAAATAGGCAATTAAAGTTTTAAGTTTTTTAGCAAACATCTTTTATAGTAGCATAGAATATACTGTTTCTAAAGGTTCAAAATGATATGAAATTTTGATAATATTGTAATAAAAAGCATAACGCTTATTTACTAGTGAAAGTCCCTCAAAATATGTAAAAAAAATAATCTCTTAATTTACTGATGAAAAGTAAATTCTGCAATGTAAAAGAATCGGAGCATAATTTCATGTCAGAAAACATAACTATGATATTAAAAAAACTCAAATCTAAAGAAGCTACTAAACGTGTAAAAGCTGCCAAAGTTTTAGGAGAACTTTGTGATAGAAAAGCAACTCCTGAATTAATGATGGCTTTGAAAGAAAATCCTGATGTGGAAACTAGAGTTGCTACTGCTCAAGCATTAGGAAAAATTGGGGATCGAGAAGCAACAGAATTATTGATAGAAACTTTTAGACATGATCCTGATAAGAAAGTTAAGGTTGCAATGTTAACTGCACTCGGGGAACTCGGAGATGATATTGCTTATAATACCTTAATAGATGCAATGCTGAATGAGAAGATTATTCTAATTAGAGAAGCAGCAACAGTTGCAATAGGTAAATTAAATAATAAAGCAGCTGCAGATGATTTACAAAATATAGTAATAACTGAAAAGAATGTTAAGATTATTGTTGCTGCGATAAAATCTCTTTACTTGTTGGGCGAAAGAAAAGCTGCCCCTCTATTTACGGAATTGTTAACTTCTTCTGAAAATGCTTTGATCAGGTCAGAAGTTGCTGCAGGTCTTGGACGTATCGGTGGTAGAGCTGCAATACAACCACTTGTTGCAGTTTTAAAGAAAGAAGATAATGATTCTGTAAGAGAATCAATAGTCATTTCATTGGGTAGAATCGCAAATACTACTTCTGTGGATCCTCTTGTTAACTCACTCAAGAATGATAAAAGCCTCATAGTTAGAAAGGGAGCTGCATGGGCATTAAGAAGAATAAGAGATAGTAGAATTTCATCAGCTTTGATGTCTCAGTTAGACAAAGAAAATTTTGAAGCTGTAAAACAAGAAATCATAGCTTCATTAGGAAAACATAAAGAGAAGAGAGCAGTAAATGCTATAATTGACACTTTGAAGAAATCTAAAGATGAACAAGTAAGACGTGCAGCTGTCATTGCTCTTGGTGATATCAATGATAAAAAAGCAGTAGAACCTTTACTCTGGCAATTAGGGACTGATAAAAGTCCTGAAGTGAGAAAGTATTCAGCTTGGTCCTTAAGTAAATTGAAGAGTGTCAATTCAAAGGAACACCTACAAGAATTGTTAAGCAAGGAAAAAAATAGTGATGTAAAAGATATGATACAAACAGCAATAGCTACAATTGAAGCTGCAATAAAACAATCTGAAGAAGAAGCTCAAAAAGCAGAAACAAGAGCTCATAGAGAAGACTATTATTACTTTTAAAAAATTCAATTGAAAATTTGGGGAGAATGCCTCTTTTTTTCAAGCAAGTTTCTTTTGCTGATAATCTCCTATAAGTTCACCAAAGGATAAACCTTCAATTGAAGCATGAGCAAAAGAAACTTTGTAATTCTTACTGCGAGATACCTGTTCCAATTGTGATGGTGCTTTAAGAAAGAAAAATCCCTTTCTTCTGTTCTTAAATTTCACACCAAGATAAGCTTCAAAACCCAACCGAGTTGCAAACTCAACTAAACCATTAATTTGATCCTCTGAAATATAGAGAACATCTTTTCGAACAGTTTTAATCTCTAAAACGAAGAATTTTTGACGAGTTGCTGACCCAGCGATTAAATCAGGTCTTGGTAGAACGGTCCCACCACCTGATGAAGGTGCCCGTAAAACAGCAAAACCAGCATTCCAAAATTGGTGAACTAGGTCTCTTTCAGCACGAATACCACTAGAAGACATGATGCTAACCTAAAGAACTAACCATTTTATGAAATAAAAAGTTAAGGCATCTCCTCAAATCAACACGAAAAGGTAACAATAAATCTTATCAATGAGAAGTGACGATACTAAAACTTGTGAAAAAAAGTTTTCATAAAAGAGAAAATTGGCTGGATTGCGACGACCCCAAAAAGAAAACCATTAATCCTTGCGAATTAATGGGGAGCGCGTATGGAAGGGGACAATCGCAATCCAGTGCAGGTGAACAGGTCTCTCAACGAGACCATTCGAACAAGGTCTCTCTTGAAAGAAGCGTAACGTTTTAGTTTTTAGCTAATTTCATGACTATATTTACTGCTGCTATGACATCTTCTGCAGGAATTCCTTCTCCTCTCTTGTAGATTAACAATGTACCTCTGTTTGTTACTTGGGCACTAATTTGACCTCCAGTTGGAAGATCGATAAATCCTCTAAAGAATCGGATTATTCCTTGCCTTCTATAGATTGTCCATTCAGCAGAATCAAGAATTTCGCCGTTTAGTTGAATTTGGCTTAACGCTGGATTATCTAATTCTGATATTTGAACTGTTTTTACCATGGCTGCATCTCTACAGAGTGAAACCATTGAATTCTCATCCAATTTTACACCATCAAATTCAACACCCAAAATATTCATTAGAGGACCTAAACCTTTCTTTGCTACCCATGAAGTTCCTCTGCATTCGAGGTACTTTTCTTTAACATGAATAATGTATTCACATCGGCCTTGGGAATAGACAACTTGTGTTGATAACTCATCATCCTGCATTCTTTGGACGGTAATTGGTTGACCAATAGTATAGTACACACTGATCATCCTACCATTTGAATCCACATCAGAGAATCCTTCGTAATATTTGCGTTCTTTAAATTCTACTGGATGTTGCTTGAGTTTATTGACTATCGTAGACGTGGCACTTAATGATCCTTCATTTATGTGGTACAGTCTCAAAGGTAGAACCATACCTCTAGGTATAATTAACCCATTTGTTTGGAGAGCCATTTTTTCACCTTACTCATTTATTGAGCTAGAAATTGGAGACCTCTTAACTAACCTTAGTTTCTATTGGAACTAACATTAAGAATCAACTCACTTATAAACTTTACTGACCTCATCTTCTAGTGGAGTTTTTTTCCAATATGATAGCAATTTGCTGAAATAAGTAACATGGAATAAAACATTGGCTTCGCTTTAAAATGCTATAAGGACAACCTTAAATGAATGAACGTCCCAAATAAAATAGTGAGGAATCTATAATGGCATTGAAAAAGTTGCAAGGATTAAAAGTTGGACGGTTAATAGTACTAATCCTTTTGTTTGCAATTCCAGCATTCTTTATTTTGCTTGTGGTAGGATCTCTTACAGAGGTTGGTTGGTTTGATCCACCAATAATAACCTGGGAAATGTTTTCATATATTGGAAAGACATCTATACCATTTCTACCGGAAGGATTTGCGAAGTTTGTTGTGTGGTTTGGAGTTCCGTTCTTCTTTAGTATGCCGTGGGTTACTTTTCTGTTTATAGATAAAGACAGAATCGGAGAAACATTCGACAATATGGGCAGAGCTCTCAGAAAAGTCAGTATAGGATTGAATTTATTTTATAGTGTTAATGCACTCTTCATTTTTGTTTTCTTTATTTTACCATTTGGTTCACCAATAATTACAGTCTTCGCTGCATTTGGTTTAGTACCTTGGTTAGTTAAAAAGAAGACTGGTGCACAATTACCTTGGTGGATTTCTATTATACCTGGTTTAATATTAGGAGCAATACCAGTTATCTTAGCGATTGGTTTCTGTGCTCAGTATGGTCAAGTTTGGGGAAACATATGGACTATTTGGACAGGTGGAGCTACAACAGGAACATTACTTGAAAGATTTGGTTGGATACATGTTCTTTATGGCTTTGGTTATTCTGTAGCTGTTGGAGCAGTTTTCGCTGGATTTGCTTCATTCATATATGAAGGTGCTTCTCAAGTCGATCGCTTTAGTAAAAGACCAAAAGGTTTTCTATATATTGTTGAGTTTTTGGTTGCAATAGGAATATTCCTTCTTTACATGCTTCTAGATGTTGAATCACTGAATCGGAATATTATCTTCTGGATTATTAGTGGTGTATCAGTTGGTTTAGGTGTCTTGGAGTTTATTTTACGATTCTTCAAGAAAACCAGAAGATCAGACAGAGACAATGTTCCATTTGGTGCCTATATTATGCTACCAATATTCATTGCTGTAGATTTCATAAGATCAGGTAATTTGGAAAATATTAGAAATCATGCATTGACTGTTGCATTGGCATTAGCATGTGTCGTCTACTTAATATTGTTCATCCTGGCTTATTCCTTTGCTGGAGAAACGTATCCATCAAGATGGAGCAAGGGTCGGGATGTAGATGATGATAACGGAGACGATGATTCCTCGGATGAGTGATTGTTAAAACAATTAACTCTTCCTTACTTTTCTTTTTCATTACACTAAATTTTTGAAGTAGAATATTTAGTACTTAAATTAGAAAAATCGATAACAAACATTTGTATGCAAATTCTAACCTAACACAGTAATATGAGGTTAACTTGACTTGAGTACAACTTGGTCTGAGTTTTACAAATTAGCTTTTCAAGAAGTTTTCAAAAATCTTAAGCTAGTAAATGGTATTGCTGTTGGTTTAAACACAAATGTTGACGCAATCTATCATATGAGATCAGAAAGAATTGTGGAATTAATTCACAAATTAGATATTGATAGTGTTTCACTTTACAAAAAAATTGTGAAATGGAAAGGAATAATCGAGGAACCAGATGATTATGTTGCTGGTTTATGTGGCTGCTTTGAAAAAGGGAAAGCAAGTGAATGGTTGATTCAGAATGAAGATACGTACAATTTTCTTTTAGAAAATCTGCCAATCGATAGAACACTGAGGATGGGAGGACAAGCAGGTATTATGGCCAATGCTTTATCAGAATTAGGTTTACGAAAAGTAATAGTACATTCTAACACTTTACCTAACGAACTCAAAAAATTATTTACCAGAAACAAAAATCTTGTTATGCCTGTATTTAATAAAAATAGAGAGGTTGTCTTCACACATCCAAGAAAAGTAAAGACTATTGATGACAGATTATATTTACATCTAATATCCGAAATTCACAAAAATGATGGAATAAAAATCGGAGCAAGTATAGAGTGGATCTGTCCAAAGAATAATCGTTTTATAGCTACCTTTGATCCACCAAATGCTGAATTGAAAATTTTAGATAGTTTCAGGGAAGGCATAGAACTAATTGCTACTTCCACAGATGCAATTATACTTTCAGGATTTCATTTGCTAAATACTACTGAATTAGGTTTAGAAAAAGTAAAAGAAAGAATAATGGCTGTTCTAAAGCTTACTAAGCAAGCAAAAATATCAAATCCGAATATCCTATTACATTTGGAACTTTCCAGCACAAAAAACAATGTAATCTTGCTAGAACTATTCAAACTCTTAAGAAAAGATGTCTATTGGGATAGTATAGGTTGTAATGAAAGAGAGTTAGCTGAAGTATTAAGTGTAATAGGTGAATCAAAACTTGCAAAAGAAATTTCGAGAGAACCATTTCAAAAGAAGGTACTAGATGGATGTTCAAAGGTGTGTCAGAAACTTTCGCTTAAACGCTTACATCTACATCAATTTGGTTGTTATACTGTTCTCACAAAAGATGACTATTCAATACCTAATGAATTAGTTAAGAAATCATTGTGTTTCGCATCATTAATCACAGCCCAAAAAGCAAACACAGGAAAAATAAAAAGGGACCTAGATGTCGATTCACTAATTTCTTCAACAAGGATTGATTCCCATCTAACTAAAGCATATAAAGAATTAGTAACTATTCTGAAAGAAGAACCTGATATAAATGAAGATGAATTTCGTACCCTGGGAATTGCAAAGTATCACGGATTTAATCTTATCTCAGTTCCAACAATACTTGTAGATAAACCAAAATTCACAGTAGGACTTGGAGATACTATTTCTTCAACTACTCTAGCTGCAGAAATAGCTCTCAAAAAGTTACAATCAAACAATTAAGTTGTTTATTTCATATTTTCTTTGTTAATTTTTTCAAATTTTATAGGGTCAAGCATTGGTTCTGCATTAATTTCCAAATGTGATATTTCACCTTTGAAATTATCTCTAAATGTAACGAATTTTATATCATCAAAACCGCCAAGATGTGTGATAGTTATTGTATAAGTATCATAATGATAATGATTTGTTTCTAATTTTGAATCTTTTCCAAATTTTCCTATAAGTTGATTTTCCTCTACAATAAATTCAAGCTTTCCATAACTTGGATTGTGATAAATCCCTACAAATTCCTCAATTGAGCGAGATGGTTTTGTTTTCTTCTTTTGAGGATCATCTGAAGCTTCTTTTCTTTTAGCTATCATTTTTGCTTTCATTTCTTCAAACTTCATTAGTTTTGATCCCCAATTAATTAAATCTAATCCAAGAACTTGGTCAGCGATGTCGAAATTAAAAATAAAAGGCAAATCAATTTCTGAGTTGTTTGAAAAGAGAATAAAACCAATGTCATTATTTGGCATAAATCCGCCATTAAATATTATACCTGGACCTGTTCCATAATGTTGATAGATTTTTGTTTCTCATAATCAACAGCCCACCAACCTAAAGCACCCCCATAATTTTGAACATAATTCTTACCAGGAACAATTGCAGTAAATGGATTATTGTCTATTCGTTGTGTTATATACAAATTGCTTAATGTTTTCTCAGAAATAAGCTGCTTTCCATTTACCATTCCTTTAATTAAGTGAAATTGAAACCATTTATTCATATCCGTTAAACAAGAATTGCTACTACCCGCCCCTACAGAAATATATTGAAGATTTGGATAATATTCTTCAGCAAATCCATCATCAGTTTTTCTATATCCTTTTGTATAATCATCTGTTTTAAAGAAATTTCAACTGAAAAATTGGTATTTTTCATACCCAATGGTTTGAGGAATTTGTCCTTCATAAATGAAAAATAATTCTTTCCTGTAAGTTCTTCAATGATCTTTGTTGCTATGAAATAATAATTCAAATTAGAATACTTATGTTTTGTACGGAATTCAAATACTGGTTTGAGATGTGGTAATCTTTTGAAGATTTCTTTATAATTCCATTCAGTATTCATAAAGGTAAATTGGTGATGTGGTAAATCAGTTGTATGTGATAAAACATCTCGAATTGTTACTTTCTCACTTGCATATGGACTTTCTAATCTAAATTTCGGAATGTAGTTTCTTATTGGTGTATCCCAATCTAGTAAATCTCTATCAACAAGCATTGCAATAGCTGTTGCAGTGAAGGATTTTGTATGTGAACCAAGCGGAAAAAGAGTTTTAGTTGTAAATGGTAATTTTTCTGGAACATTACGATATCCAAATCCTTCCTCAAATAAAACCTCATTACTGGAAACAAAAGATACCGCTATTCCTGCATTTTTAAATAGATCAATTTGCTCATTTGCATATTTCCTAAATTTCTCAAAATTTATATCATTAGGCATATTAGAATCCTCATAAATGTGTTATGGAAAAATTGATTCATTTACTATATAAAGAAAATTCACAATTTGAAGTCTCAAATCGAGTGTACAAAATGTGTGGTCACAATTGGTGTCTTGAACTTGAAAATTGTATCTTACTTGAACTAAACATCTCTATATATTATGTTGATAATAACTTATTTTGTCTTACATTCGTAATACATTTATATTGCTTATTCTATAGTATATATTGAATTCCTGGAATCCTCGCTACTCAAATACTCAAAATCATAGTTCGAACATCTTTCCTCAGGGACCATTCGAACAAAAATGCCTGTTCCAAGGCCAGGGCTAGACGGGGATCCCCGGGAGGTTTTCAAAAAAATGAAGCTAAATATAAATAACAAAATTCTAACTTCGATCATTCTTGCAAGTTTGATCCTTGTTAGTAGTGCTAGTATTTCGAATAGTCATGCAGCAACAACTACAGAAGTTGAAATTTTTCCTGATATGACTATTTTATCGACAGCCGATGTCGATATTGATATCGCTAACTCTGTTTTACTATCGAAAATTTCTAGGCAAGCACTCTTTGATACTGAGCATTTAAGCAATCTTCAAGTAACAAAGAATGGTTTGCGAATGACTATAAAATCTGAGTTATCAATCACTTCTTCTGATGTTGATGATGTCAGCATTGATCCTGCTGTTGAAGTACAAGATGATGTAAGCTCTTGGCAGTTAGAATTATTCCTTGACAAGGGATCTCCTTATATCAAGAATGAAACTGACCAAACTGATGCTTATGCCATCACTGATGATTTTAATTCTAATACTTACAATCTTTTAGCAATTAAAAGAGCTAGAAGTAATTCTACAAGTGCTACAACAATAATTATCAGTTATTCAGATGGTCTAACAAGCAATATCTCTGATGCAGCTGATACAACAAATACAACAATTCTCAACGAACTGGTTCCGGTTCAAAAATTCTTATTCTATAGGCTTGATTTAGAGCAAACAAATAGCTCAAGACCTTACATTCTTCACATTGCTTTTGATGAGCTTATGTGTGATGCTATCTACATCTACTCTCTTCCTTCCACTCAAGATTTTAGAGATGAACGATATGAAGAGATTACAATGGGTTTAGACGCTAATCCTATTAATGTTTCCACATTAAATGATACAACTGAATGGCAGAAAATCTACAAGCTTGGTGCTGATTATACTGAAGATTTTCAAGATAATACTGTTAAAGGTGTAGGCTTTGAAACTGCTGATGAATTTGAGAATGCTTTGTACGAAGCTTGGGTTAAAATCATCAATAATGAAGTTGGTGCTTATCTCCATGCAAAAGCAATTACCATTGGTGACATCGATGATTACAAACTAACTGAATGTGTGACGAAATGTACCTGTCCCCCTCCTTTATCTAAAGACATTTACGACAAGCTTCGAAGTGCGAGGAATGAACTAGCTGCTCCAGAAGCCTATGTAAAAGAAACCAGGGATGACACCATTCGAAGATTTACCATCACCACAGCTATCAAACCAAACGTCTTGAAAGAAAACGATGATGCTGAAGGTATTAGCGATGTTTCTCATGCAATAATTGCTGCTGCACAAAGGTCTAAAGGCAGTTCAACTAGTTTTGCAACAAACATTCTAGACAAAGTTACAGGTGCCACTCAAAAAATCTGTGAACCTCTTGCAGCTTTTATGGTTCGTGCAAGATTGAAAGCTTACGAGCTAGGTCTTAGTGATGGTGCAATACTTGCGATAATAATTGCTACCTCGGGTGCTGCTGGTATTGGATTAATTGCTACAATTGCTTGGCTAGCAACTAGAAAGAAATAGTGGAGGACTTACTAAGTTGAAGAAAAGAACAATTTGTATAGTCCTCATAGTTTATCTTTTTGTTATGCCTGCAGCAATCGGTATTTTTGATGCTGCAGCAACAACTGAAGATGAACTACTAGCAGAATTCGCTGCTAATCCTGAGAACTTGATTCCTGACATGGTGCTCATTTCAACTGCAACTGTTGAAGTTGATTATGATTACATGAGTAAAGGATTATCAACAAAGAAATTCCAAACTGTGACTACTACTCTTCTAATGCCAAACATTGACAAGAGTAGCGATCTACTAGGAATTCTTCCAATCTATGACGAAAACGAAGATCTAGAAAATTGGGGCATTCCACAACTGACTGGTTCTAAGAATTACCTGGTGAATAATGCTACTGAAAAAGTTTACACAAAGCTAGATATCACTAATGACTTTTCTATTGAAAGTGAGCAATACTTGCTCTTCGATTCTCTCGAGACAGAGGTT
>JAHLVW010000015.1 GCA_019058275.1 Candidatus Heimdallarchaeota archaeon | reverse complement strand
GATTTTCAGAAAATAGGATTAGTCCTTGGTATATCTTTAATGATAAACATATTTGGATTTCTAGTTGTCCAATCTATAGCTTTCATACTGATGATCTTTGGTTTTAAGAAAGGCTTTGATCCAGATAATTTCGCAGTTCCTATCATTGCAGCACTTTCGAATCTTGTATCATCAACCCTTATTTTATTCTTTACAATTGCTTTTGCGTTTGCTATATAGCAAGATTTGCCACTTTGCATATTTTTTTAATTAGTCAAAAGATATTATAACTACTCAATTATACAAACAATACACTTGACATATGAAAAACACTTAATCCAATAGGAGATATTCACTATGAGTAAAATTACACCAGATATGTTGAAATCAAAATTAGTCTTTGACTCAAATGGAATTAGAGCTGGTACAATTACAGAAGTAATCAGAGAACACTATAATAAAATTTCAGTTAATTTTATTGAGATAGAACTTGATAAGCGAATCAAAATTGGTCCTAAAGTCAAAGTCAAAGTAAGAACTAGGGATGCTCAATTGCAAACAGATGGGAATGTAAAGGTGAAATATTCAAAAGAGCAATTGAAAGTCATGTCTAAAGAACAAGAATTGCAAAGACATCCGCCAACCATTTAACTTCTACATCAATCTAATTTGAAGTTTTCAGGTAAGTAACCTTTTAATTTTCTAACCATTTCAAATCTTGCTGTATATAGTGCAAGCTCAGGATCATTAATTGCTTCTTCCAAAGTAATCCATTTATATTCACTATGTTCCCAAGAAATTTTCACGTTACCACTTTTATAACGACACCAAAATACAATGAAAACCATTGGAAATTCTATACCACCTCGATAGAAAAATCCCGTATCTAACGGCATGATTACCTCTACCTCTAATTCCACTTCTTCTTTAACTTCTCTAATAGCTCCATCCATTGGATTCTCATCTTTTTCTAAGCGACCTGTTACGATCTCCCATAAATTTGCTCCTACATCCTTATCGGGGGATCTTTTTAAAACAAGATATTTGTCATCTTTTTCGACTAATGCTCCAACACCTACATAAAATTGTTTCATCTGTTACTTCTCCAAATCTCAATTTTTTGATAGCCATCATTTTCATTATAGATGTTTAATATTTGTTTTTCACGTTTCCATTCATAATTTTCAATTGTACCCTTAACTTCAATATTGTTAGGATATTGTATATCTGGAAGATAGATAATAGTTGGCTCCTTAATTTTTGAATTATTTTCGTATTCTAAAACAAATATTCCTCTCTTTCTATTAAATGACATTGAAATAATTTTGCCTGCTGTATGTACTGCAAAAGGTCTACAGAAACCTTCAATGGCTCGACCACCGCTGTTTAAATCTTCAGGGCTCGATTGTTGATCTCGACTAAAAATTGACAAATCTTCTAGGTTCCACAAATCTCCCCATTCATTGCAATTATCTGCTGTATAATTCCAGATTGTATAATGGAGTAAATTAGCATCCATACACTCTAAATGAAGCGTTAAAGCATCTATATGTTTCTTCCAATTACCATCTTTGTAAGCTTTTTTGTTATACATGTTGAATGGTATGCCAAATTCTCCTATCAATGTTGGACAATTATTTAACTTCTTTGAAAATTCTTTGATGTTGTTTAGCTGCCTAATGAATAGCTTCTTTACATTTCTATAAAGAAATGCAGGTTTTCGCGTTTGTGTGTCCACATTGAAATGCTTGATGAATTTTCTCATATAAAGTGTTATACCATCATACCAATGAGATCCATTAACAATATTTTTTGCATCACTTACCCTCCACACACAATCACTTTTTTGAATAGAAGTACTAGTACTAGAGAGAATTTCAAAGGGATCTGATTCAATAAAAATCATTGCATCTTCATCGATGGTTTGCATAGCTTTTGCATATCTATTGATAAATGTTTTTAAGTGGTTCCAGAAGAAGTTAGTTTTTTCTCCCTTTGAAAAGTAATGTGGCTTCCTTAACACTGGATTTCCATTAGTATCATCTTCATAAATTCCTAATTCCTTCCATATATCTTTAGCATCTGGCAACCAACATGAAATATTTCTTGGGTTAACTAGCTTAGTTTTTGTATGTTTCATACTAATACCTTTAATTTCATAATATGGAATATTCATAGAATAACCTGAAGCTGTTGCCATTGCTTCAAATCCACTAAACCGTAAACCCCATGTTAGCTCATATGCTTTTGATAAATCCTCATTACCAATGAATCCTTTATTTGGTTCATTCCAAATGTCATAACCAATAATATATGGCAAGTCCTTACAAATTTTAGTAACTTCTTTCATTGAATTTATGAAGTGTTCTTGTAAATAATCTTGGATTGTTTTTTTCTCTATGGTGAATCCTGGTGCAAATTCATTTCCACCAAAAAAGAGAGTAAACATTGTAGATGTAGCAAAAAGATAGTAATTTGAAGACCATATCATTAATGGATACTCATCAGGATATTTCTCTTGCATAAGTAGAGCTGCTTCAGTCTCATTGAACTTCGTAAAGTCTAGTCCAACTTTTTCAAAGGTCCAACCTGGTGCTCCATCTCCGCCAGTCATCCTGCTCCAAACATCTTGATGTGGATCTATGAAACAATAAAATTCGTAATCATTTGCTTTTTCAAGAAGTTTTCGTAGGTACTTTAGATACTCCATATCATAATTCCCTGGACCTTTATGTTCTATTGCTTCCCAAGTAGTTAAAAATCTCAAACAATTATAACCCCAATTCTTCAATCTAGAATAATGCTCATCAGCTTCATCTAATGGAAATGGGTGACCAATAAATGAAACATCACGATGATCAGAGAAATCAGTTTTGAGATGAGTAGCACCATTTGGATTTACTGGAACCTTTGTACTTCCACCTAAATTCACACCACGTAATAGAACTGAACGGTTCTTTTCATCAATAAAAGAACTGCTTTTGATTTTCAACTTCATTTAACATCACACAATAAATGATAATAGAATGACCATAATACGTTACAAATACTTTTTGATTCCCCATTGACAACATCTCATATAAATTTAGAATTAGACATCTTAAAAGGAAATATAAAGTAATAATCAAGATGATATTTTGAAAGCTTGAGGACTATGCAATTGAACAATACCTTCAAAGTAGTAAACAATAGGGTTATTCTTGGACGACCCGGATATGCAGGAAAAAAGAGGAGCATTAGACGAAAAGAACTAACGGAGAAATTCAGGAAGGATAACTGGGAAATTGCTCACCTGTTTGACAACAAAATACTGTCTCGAGAAGAAGCTCTAGTGCACTTTGAAAATAGTTATTTTGAATTTCTTAAGAATAACAAAGAGATTCTCGAGTGGTTAGTAACTTATGCTGCTGATGTTTATGACACCAATCCCTCCAATATAGATTCAGGTTTAGATTATACTATTCAAGAAACTCAAGCTGTTCATTTGCATGATATCGCAATACGTAGTGCATTAAAGAAATTAGATAAAGAATTCAAAGGCAAGCAATTGTTGGAGATAAGAGGGGAAAATAGTGAAGGATTCATACTTTCCACTGGGCAAGTAACTTTCTATAAACCTAAGTTGATTCTTAAACCTCAATTAAAGGGTTGGTGGAATAAGGATAGCATTGAATCTTATTGGCAAAGCAACAAGATCTTGGCAGTAAATTTCTTTCAACTAGAAAGAATGTCTAAACAGATGGTTGGTGTAATTTTAAGAAAAGATCTGCGTTTGGGTAAAGGTAAATTTAGTGCACAAACAGCACATGCAATTGTAAGTTTACTTCCTGAGAGAGGTAAAAGATGGGATTTTGAACAAAGACCAATTGAAATATGGACAGTTAAAGATGAAAGCAATTTGCTAAGTATCTATCGTCAAGCTCAAAAACTGAAGATAAATTACTCCTTAATTAGAGATGTTGGAAAAACCCAAATTGCTCCAGGAACAAAAACAGCTGTTGGCTTGGGCCCAATTAATGAAGCTATCTTCGAGAAGATAGTTAGTAGTTTTGATGGCACCCCTTTGGAGACTAACAAAAAAGAGTATCGAACATACATACACTTTGCTTTGACTAACATCTGATAACGAAATTACACTATAATTAAGTCAAAACCATTCTCTTAATAGTCGATTCAACAAAAATCTTTTGAATGCAATTTTAATCATGGGTAATCAAAAAATAATACAGTGAAGACTGTCAATAAAAATCCAGTAGGATATAGAAAAATGGCTAAAGTAAAGAAGGGTGACTTCCTTAAAATATCATTTACCTTGAAGGTAAAAGGCACTAACCAGGTTATTGAAACAACAAGTGAAAATGTTGCTAAAAAGTCTGGTATCTTTGATGAAAAGAATAGTTATGGACTTCGTTTAATGATCGTTGGTAACGAAGAAATGTATCTTCATAAACTTAATGAAGCTGTTATTGGAAAAGAAATCGGAACCAAATTCAAAGTTTCAATTCCCCCAGAAGATACTTTTGGTCAAAGAGATCCAACAAAAATTAAGCTGCTAGGAAGAAAAGAACTTGTAGCAAAAAATATTATCCCGGAAGTTGGCAAGCAAATTACATGGGGTAATCAAAATGGTGTCATACGAACTATGGTAGGAGGAAGGGTTCGAGTAGATTTCAACCATCCACTTGTTGGTCAAACTATTGTGTATGATATTAAAATCAATGAGAAAATTTCAGGTTCAAAGAAAAAGCTAGAAGCACTTATGGATTATCGTTTACCTGGAATCGATTTGAGTACATTTACTATTAAGGATGAAAAAGTCAAAGTTTCTATTTCAATACCTGAGGAAATAATAACTAAGGATCCTTATATTCAATTTAGAAAACTACGAATTGCTAGTGACATTAACAAAAACTTTCCTGATTGTAAAGAAGTTGTCTTCATAGATTCATTTACTTTCAAGGATTAATATTCCTTTATTCATTCCTTTTCACTTTCCTTTTCTAAGATACCATCCCAAATCTATTATGTTTTTTAATACATTCTTTTCCGAAAATTCAAGTTTTGTTAAAAGCGATTTATCAACTAACAATTGACCAATTCCTAAGTAATCATTATTTTCACTAAGAACTAAGATTTTATCTTTTTCTTCAATTGATTCATGAATCTTATGAATTGATTTTCCTAATATATTTCTTTTATATAGAAATAGTTGCTCTGCTTCCTCATTCACAACGGCTTTTTTATTTGTGTATTTTGAGATAAAACTCCCCCCACTTAATGAAAGAATGAACTTTCCTTCTTTTATTTCACCAATCCCAAGTCCAGTACTATATGGAGTTATTTGCGAATGTTTACTTAATGATTCCATAACCTCATCAGTAGCAACAAAAACCTCTTTCCAATTTCCTTCCCCTATTATGAACTTGAAATTTTCAATTAATGTAGGATCAATTAGCCAATAATCTAATGATTCTTTGAAGATGGATTCTTCTTCTTTTGTCAATTCTCTAAATTCGATTACCATTAAGAAACCTCCTTTAGAAGTTTTATCTTGCAAACAAAGAATCCCTCAGTGTTATCTCTGTGCGGATACAATCTTTTCGCTTTTTTTAAATCCGGGTTATATTGTTTATCAAATGCTGCTATTAATCCGGGACTAAAATCATTGAGTGTAATATTTTCTACTTTTATTGGAAAATTAGTTAATCCCCAATCAATTACTTCTTCATTTTCTTCGGGAGATGTAGAGCATGTGGAATAAATTAGAATACCATCCCTTTTCAAAGATTTTATACTCGTAGAAAGAAGTTCTTTTTGTAACTCACTCATTCGTTTTATATCTTCAAAATTTCGTGATTTTCGTCTTGATGCATCTATAGCCATTAAACCCTCTCCCGAACATGGTGCATCCAGTAATATTTTATCAACTTTAAGATTATAATTAGAGAATTTTCTTGCATCCATTCTTATACAAACAGAATTTAAAACTCCACACCTTGCCAGATTCGATCTTAGAGATTTAATTCTCTCTCTGGATATATCCAGACAATACAGTAGTCCTCTATTTTTCATGAGCTGGGCAATGTGTGTAGCTTTCCCACCTGGAGCAGCAGCTAAATCCACCACTGTTTCTCCTGGTTTCGGATCTAAAACTAATGTAGGAATCCAAGAAGCTATTGATTGTATGAAATAGTATCCTGACAGATACTCTGTTGTGGATCCTAGCGAAAAAGGTGACTTCTCAATTATCAGACCATTATTATACCACTCAACATTCTCAAAGCTAAATCCCTTATTTAGCATTCTTTCTACTAATTCATCTTTTGAAATTTTTAATTCATTAACTCGTATGGATTGTTTTGGCTTTTTTTCATACCCCTTAAGTAAAGCAGCGGTTTCCTTCATACCAAAAATCCGAATGTATCTTTCAATTGTTTCATGTAGATAGCCATACTTTTCAGCTAAGTCCCTTACTTCTCTATTATCCATTTCTACACAGCCAATATACGATACTATTTCTTTTGGATAACTTTTAATTCTTTATTATTTATCTAGTTTCTTAACCTTTAAATAATAACTAATTTCTAAATATGATTTAGTGGTGTAAAAATGTCGGATGATTTGGATCAATTTGAATTTATTAAAAACCGAATAGATTTGTTTCTTGAAGAAAGAAATTGGAAAAAATATCATACGCCAAAAAATCTTGCAATGTCAATTGCTATTGAATCTTCTGAATTAATGGAACTGTTCCAATGGGAAGATCCTCCTGTAGAAGAAGTAATATCAAATCTAAATCTTTTTGAAAAGACCAAAGATGAACTTGCAGACATCATAATTTACTCTATTAGCTTAGCTAAGAGCTTAAATATCGATTTATTTGAGTGTATTATTAAGAAAATCGATAAGAATACTCAACGTTTTCCTGCAACTAACAAAAAGAGGACTAAACAATAGAAAAAACACTAGCATAAGCTCTTCTATGACAAAACACTAATATTAAAAAAGTACTTTTCTCATATATTACTATACGAATTATTTTAAATGTCAAAAACACAATAAATAATAATGATATAGTAAATATTTTCGATAGGAAATAGACCTCAGTTAGGCATATAACAAAGGTCTTATAAGAAAGTAAAAGATACATCTTTGATAAAGAAATCGCTTTCAGATAGCATTATCGATTGAAAAATTGGAGAATTTAACATTCAAAAAAAAGCAGAAAATCAATGTAGAAGGGGCAAAAGTAATGAGTTTGAAGATAAATTTTAGGTTTAGTGATTACATGGATATTATTCCAGGACTGAGTGGAGCTACCAATACTCTAATATTCGCTTCTATTGGTTGGTTGTTAGTCCTAATCACTGTTATCCTTATTATAAGATATTACTATAAGAAGAAGAAAAGTGTAGATGTTTCAGCACTAGCTGCTTTGGCATCCTCTGAACCAATATCAGATGATACAACAGCATCCGCTGACCCCAAAGAAGTTATGTCTATTTTATCAATTGAGCGTGTTGCTGCAAGTACAGCTCTCTCAGCTGTAAAAGATGCAAGAAAAAGCAAGCGAATAAGTTCACGAGTAAGCGATTCTCTTACAAATAGATACAAAGCAAGAATAGCTAAAATTGATACTGATTTAAAACGCAGATCAGGAGCGCAAGAATATCAATCCCTTGCTGAGAGTCTAGAACAAAGTAGAGATAGAATTAGAGGAGAAGTTATGCCAAGTTCTAAACCCTCTCCAACTTCTGGAACTCCCGGTATTCCACCAAGTGCCCCACCTGTTCCAGGTAGTGGACTACCAAGTACCCCAATATCTGGACCTCCAAAAGTTCCCTCGTTGCCCTCATCAGGTCCTCCAAGTGCTGGAATTCCACCATCAAAGCCAGCATCACCAATTCCAACACCACCAAAGATTCCAGCAGTCGGTCCTTCTTATGCAAGACCAACTACAGTAGTTCCACCTAGTGTAGCACCTCCAACAATATCTTCTCCACCAATGCCACCAAAAGTTCCAACACAATCGCCAGTAGCACCACCAACAACTTCTCAAATGGCTCCCCCACCTGTTCCAACAAGCTCATCAGCAGCTCCTACAGCACCTGCTGCTGAAGGACAAAGTATTAGCGGTTTAAGGATGGAAATGTTAAGAGAATTAGCTCGTTTGAAGAAGTTCATGAGCGAAGAAACCCGGGATTAACCCAATAATTTTGTATTGATTGATAGAGGGAAAAATTCCTTCCCCCTTAATTTTAACTTTTCATTAAATTTTGCTAAATTAGTTCATAAAAGTATAATTTAAAACATTTAGTTCTATAATTAACATAAAGAAGTATGCTGAGTAGAAATCCGGAATTGATATTATGTCTGCAATTAAAACCCTCATAAATAAACAAAATAGAAAGGTCTCAATTGCAATTATAGGATTAACCAATTCTGGAAAGAGTGAGTTAGTTAAACGAATTTTACAATCAGATGAACACATACTAGCTTCAGTTGGGAATACTTCTGAATTTGAATTTCAAATGTTTGGTAATTTAACTCTTTTAACTTGGGATTTAAAGAACAGTATTCCTGCTAACAAAGCATTATGGAAACGTTCCATTTTGGGTGCTGATGCACTTTTCTTTGTTGTGGATACCATAGATAGAGAAAGTTTTGACTTAAATAGAAAATTGCTTTTAGAACTTGTCTATGAGAATTTCCCAATTAGATTATTGATATTGGGATCTAAATCTGACTTGCCAAGCTCTGCTTCAGTTGGGGAACTAATAAATTCCTTAAGATTGATGGAACTGGATAGTACAAAATGCAAATGTGACCTCTTTAAATACTCTTCAAAAACTGGTGAAGGATTATATGCTATAGAAGAGTGGTTAAACAAAGTGTTGTTTAAGCAGAGAGAACGTATTATTAATTATATTAAAATTGCTGCCTGCATGGCTTTTTTTGAAGAAAGCAACACACAAATGGGAGCGATTTTAGATGATACTCCAAATATCTCTCTTTTAACCATAATGCGGGAAGTAAAACGTAAAATAGTAATTTTTTCAAGAACAATGCGTTATCATGACATAGGAGAAGAGGTAATCAAAATAGCCAATTATAAGGTAATTATTGTTAAATTGCATACAAAAATTGTAGCATTAATTGTTGGTTCAAACGACTCTATACCAAGAGCTATTGAAATCGCTAAGAATATTCACAAAGTAATACATCCGTATAATGATCAGGCAGTAAAACTCCATAAAATTATTAGTGATTTATACCCTTTAGACATAGCATGAGCAGAAAATACATCAAATACATACCTTACATACTTTACATTCATTACATTCTTTACATAAATTACATAAAATTAGTTTTATATTATACATAATTTACATATTTTACATAGTTTACATAAGTTATATTTTACTTTAGTCTTGATTTAGGGAGAAAAATTACGAAAAAACTGCTTCTGAGCTTAGATTGACCTCAAAAAACAAGAAATTAACTAGCTAATTGTTAATTTAGTTGATAATTTTCCAATTTGAATAATAAAAAAATAGCAATAATCGGTTATTGATTACAATTATATAGAATAATTTTTTAAGTGATTAAATCTTTTACGTTGGTCACAAATCCTAATCGTTGCGTTTGCATATGACACTGAAGAAAGCAATATCATTTATACCCCCTGAATATAAAGAACAGGAGAAATGGCAGCTAAAAATTATAACTGATCGTTGTAAAGGTTGTCTATTTTGCATAACGTTTTGTCCAACTGAAATTTTAGAAAGTTCACCTGAAATCAATGCTAAAGGTTACCATCCTCCAATATTGAAAGAGGGTGAAACAATGGATGATTGTGCAAAATGTGGTTTTTGTGAGTTGATTTGCCCAGAATTCTCTATATTTCTAGAGAAGGATAAAAAAAGCTCAAATGTAAAAATCGATTAAAAACATCGAATCTAAGGTTAAACTAAAACTTAAAGCAAGGCGAGAATGAATGAGTAAGAAAGCATCACAAAAGGAAGTTTTAACCGGTGAGCACTATATAAGCGGTAATGAAGCCATTGCTGAGGGTTGCTTAGCAGCTGGGTGTCAATTTTTTGGAGGATATCCTATCACACCCTCTAGTGAGATTGCTGAACGCATTTCACTTCGTCTTCCATTATTAGGCGGAACTTTCATTCAAATGGAAGATGAAATTGCTTCAATGGCAGTAATTCTCGGTGCATCCTGGGCTGGAAAGAAATCTATGACTGCAACATCAGGACCTGGTATATCATTAATGATGGAGAATATTGGTCTAGGTGCCATGACTGAAACTCCTTGTGTTATAATAAATGTCCAAAGAGGTGGACCTTCTACTGGTCTTCCAACCTTGGTTGGTCAAGGAGACGTTATGCAAGCACGATGGGGTTCCCATGGTGATTATGAATTGATTGCAATTGCTCCTAATTCAGTACAGGAAGCATTCGATCTATCCATTGAGGCATTCAATTTAGCAGAAGAATATCGTTGTCCTGTAATAATGCTTACAGACGAATCGATTTGTCACATGTTCGAGAAACTAATAATACCACCTAAAAGTAAGATCAAAATTAAGAACCGAAAGAAACCTAAAGTTACTCCTAAAACTTATCTTACTTTTAAACCTGATGACGATTTAATTCCTCCTATGGCAGTAGCTGGTGAAGGATACAAAGTATTTGTAACTGGTTTAACTCATAATGAAAAGGGTTATCCTGTTATTAATGCTGAAACACAAGAAAAACTTGTGAAACGTTTATGCGATAAAATTTTGTTGAATGAAGAGAAGATTAGAAACACTGAAAGCTATAAAGTAGATGATGCAAAAATCTTGGTTATTGCTTATGGTATTACCTCTCGCTCTGCGAAAGGTGCTGTGAATCTTGCACGTAAGAAAGGTATAAAAGCTGGACTTTTGCGATTAATTACTATATGGCCTTTTCCAACAAAATTAATTGAAAAACTTGCAGAGAAGGTAAACGCTATTGTAGTTGCTGAGATAAATAATGGTCAAATCATCAAAGAAGTAAAAGAAGCAACTAACAAGAAAATACCTATTATTCTTTCACCGAAACTTGGTGGTATAGTTCATACACCAAAAGAAATTCTTGAAAAAATAGAGGATGTCACAAAGAAATGACTGCTACAGAAAAAGAAGTAAGAGACACTATTTTAGAAGCAAAAAAACATCCTATGGATCATTTGCTACGATGGGATAGGTTACCCCATGTTTGGTGCAGCGGATGTGGACTTGGTAGTGTATTATCATGCTTTGTCCAAGCAATTACAAATTCTGGTATAGATCTAAACAAACTCGTAGTTGTTTCTGGAATAGGTTGCACTGGAAGAGTTTCAGGTTATTTGAACCTAGATGTTTTTCACACAACTCATGGTAGAGCAATTCCATTTGCTATTGGCTTAAAATTAGCTAAGCCTGAATTAAATATAGTAGTCTTTTCAGGAGATGGTGATTTATTCGCTATTGGAGGAAATCACATAATTCATGCAGCAAGAAGGAATGTAGATATCACAGTTATTTGTTCAAACAATTTCAACTATGGTATGACTGGTGGTCAATTAGCTCCTACTACTCCAGAAGAAGCTTGGACTACTACCTCACCTCACGGTAATGTAGAACCATCATTTAATCTGAGTGCATTAGTTGCTGCTGCAGGTGCATCTTATGTTGCTCGTTGGACTTCACTGAACGCACGACGATTAATGAGCTCAATGGAAACAGCAATTCTTAAAAAAGGATTTAATTTTATTGAAGTTATCAATCCATGTCCTACAACATTTGGACGAAGGAATAAATTCGATACTGGCTTAAAAATGCTTAATTTCTTCAAAAAACACGCAGTAATAAAACATGGAATAGATCCAAAAGAAACTAATATTGTTTTTGGAGACGACTTAATTGTTGGAGAGTTTGTTGATAAGAAAGGTCTGTTAACTCTTGCTGATCGTTTAGCATTAATTGCTAAGAAAGCACAGAAAAAACGGTGAAATAGATGACTCGACACGAAATCAGAATATGTGGATTTGGCGGACAAGGTATTGCCTTAGCTGGAAAGATTCTGGGTTCAGCAGTTACCTTTATTGAAAAGAAAAATAGTGTAACAACTCAATCCTATGGACCTGAAAGCAGAGGAGGAGCAAGTGCAAGTAATGTTGTGATATCAGATGAAATAGTAGATTTTCCTTATGTCACAGAACCTGAAATTTTCATTTGTATGAGTAAAGAAGCCTACACAAAGTATATTGATTCATTAAAAGAAGGTGGATTGTTTCTTTACGAAGAAAATCTAGTACCTGTAGATGAAAGAATGAATAAAGCTAGTAAAATTTACAAAATCCCAGCAACAGAAATTGCTGAGAAGAAATTAGGAAAGAGAATTGTAGCGAATATTGTAATGCTCGGTTTTTTTGCTGAGCTAAATAATCTAGTTAGTAAAGATGCAATTCTCAAATCCGTTCTTCGAATGGTACCAGCAAGATTCAAAGATTTAAATCAAAAAGCATTCCAAATGGGGATAGAATATGCTAAAAAAGTAAAACAGCAGGAGGCTAAGAAATAAGTGACTGCTGATGGAAAGAAAAGTAGTAAAGCAACCAATAAACGAATAGGTGTTTTTGTTTGTCATTGTGGTAAAAATATTGCTGAAATGGTTGATGTAAAGAAAGCAGCAGATGTTTCAAAAGATCTTGAAGGTGTTACTTTTACAACACATAGTCATTACCTTTGTTCAGAACCCGGACAAAAGGAACTGCAAGATGCCATAAAAACAAGCAAATTAAATGCAATAGTCTGTGCATGTTGTTCTCCAACATTACATGAAGAAACTTTCAGAAGTGCTGCAGAAAGTGTTGGTATGAATAAATATGAAGTTGAAATAGCAAATATCAGAGAGAAATGCAGCTGGGTTCATACTAATAGAGAAAAAGCAACTGAAAAGGCAATTAAAATTATAGAAACAAAAGTTGAAAAAGCATTACTTAATGAACCTCTAACTCCATCCTCTGTAGAGGTAAATAGAACATGTTTAATAATTGGTGCAGGTATAACTGGAATACAGGCAGCTTTAGATGTAGCTAATGCTGGTTTTAAAGTAACTCTTGTCGAGAAATCCCCAACTATTGGAGGACATATGGCACAATTGTCCTCAACTTTTCCAACGCTTGATTGTTCGCAATGTATTCTATCACCAAAAATGTCTGCAATTGCACACCACGAGAATATTAATTTAATAACAAATGCAGAAGTGACAAGTGTTTCTGGTTTTGTTGGAAATTTTAAAGTCGAAATTATAGAGTATCCCCGATATGTTGATCCCGATAAATGTACATTGTGTGATGATTGTGTAAAAGTATGTCCAGTAGTTGTGCCAGCTGAATTTGAAGGCGCTTTAGGGCCAAGAAAAGCAATATATATACCATTTCCGCAAGCAGTACCTAGTGTGTATACTTTAGATACGGAAAATTGTTTAGGTATACATCCATTAATTTGTTCAAAATGCAAGGACGCTTGTGGACCTGAAGCTATTGATTATGACATGGTAACAAAAATTAAGAACATGGAATTCGGTTCCATAATAATTGCAACTGGTTTCGATCTCTATGATATTTCTAAAATCCAAGAATATGAATTTGGAACTGATGTTGATGTTATAGACGGCATACAATTCGAACGATTGTTAAGCAGCTCAGGACCAACCAGTGGTATTGTTTTAAGACCTTCTGATCATAAGAAACCAGAAACTGTAGTTTTCGTACAATGTGTCGGAAGTCGTGATCCAGAACATCATATGGCTTATTGCAGTAAAATATGTTGTACTTATACGGGGAAACATGCCTTACTTCTTAAAGATCTGGCTCCTGATACTGAGGTATATGTTTTCTATATTGACATCAGAGCAGCAGGTCGAGGTTATGAGGAATTCATACAACGAGCTCAAGAAAAAGGTGTTATATATATCAGGGGTAAACCATCCAAGATCTTCAGAGAGGATGATAAAACAATTGTATGGGCAGCTAATACATTGACTGGTGAAAGACTCGAGGTAGAAGCTGATATGGTTGTTTTAGCTCCTGCAATGATTCCATCATTTGATACAAAGTCTATTTCGTTAATAACTAAATGCAGCTTAGATGAATATGGCTTCTTTAAAGAAGCTCATATGAAGCTTAAACCTGTTGAAAGTTTAATTTCTGGTTTGCTCGTTGCTGGTACAGCTTTATCACCAAAAGATATTCCTGAATCTGTCGCACAAGGCAGTGCAGCAGCTGTCAAAGCAATCACTTTCCTCTCCCAACCAAAATTATTCCATGAACCATTAGTTTCAACTGTAGACGCCGATATGTGCTGTGGCTGTAAGGTTTGCCAAAGTCTCTGTCCATATGGAGCTATAACATTTGATGACACTAACAAAACTTCAGTCATTAACGAAATATTATGTGAGGGTTGTGGAACTTGTGTCAGTGCATGCGCAAGTCAAGCATTGTCATTAAAGAACCTAACTCATAAGCAGATGGAAAGAATGATCCATGTTGCTTTAAAAGAGGAAGCAAAATGAAAAAAGTGTGTGAGTTAGATGTCTAAAATACTAAATCCTGAACCCAAAGTCATAGCATTTCTATGTAAATGGTGTAGTAGTAATGCTGCAGACCTTGCTGGTGTTACACGAATGAAGTACCCAGACAATGTTATTACTATTGAAACACCATGCTCAGGACGTGTTGATCCAAACTATGTTTTTGATTCACTGACTGAAGGAGCAGATGGAGTCATAGTAGCTGGTTGTCATCCAGGTGATTGCCATTATGTAGTCGGGAATTACAAAACGCTTAAAAGAATGCTATTAGTGAAAGAACTCGCAAGACAGCTTGGTATTGAAGATGAACGAATTCATCTTGAATGGATATCTTCTGCTGAAGCAAAGAAATATGTTACAGTAATAAGTGATTTTATTGAGAAATTAAAACATCTCCCCCCAAATCCACTTAAACCACATGGATTAATCCAGGAGGTAAAACATTAACATGACTAAAATAAAACTAGCAGTTGCTGCAGGATCATACTGCGGAGGTTGTGATATGTCTATTGTTGATTTAAATGAGCTACTGATTCCAATAGATGAAGCAATTGAGCTTCAATATTGGCAATTAGCTGCTGACTTTAAGATAAAAAATGTTAAAGCTCTTAAAGACAATGAAATTGACATTACACTATATCATGGTCCAATAAGAACTTCTGAACATGCTGAATTAGCTCATTTGTTCAGAAAGAAGAGTAAGGTACTAATCGCCTATGGAGCATGTTCATGTTTCGGTGGAATCCCTCAATTGGCTAATCCATTTACTGCTTCTGAATTACTTGATGAGGCTTATGCCCATGGCTATAATATGGATGATTCTGGTCCAAACCATATGCGTACTTCATCTGAATACAAAAAAGGAAGAAAAATGACTTTACCAAAGCTGTTAGACTCTTGTATGCCACTTTCCGCAGAAGTAGATGTTGATTACTATGTTCCAGGATGTCCACCTGTTCGTGATCAATGGTTAGTTCTCATTGATATAATTACCAACTTTATTAAAAATGGTGAATTACCACCTAAAGGAACAGTGGTTGCAGGCGATAAAGCCCGGTGTGAAGAATGTGGTCGAGAAAAACCTGATGAAATTGTCATCAATAAATTCTTTAGACCATATGAGATTAATCCAGATCCTAAAATATGTCTACTTGCTCAAGGACTTATCTGTATGGGACCAGCTACAAGAGCTGGTTGTGGTAATCAGTGCACTGGAGATGCCAATATGCCTTGTAGAGGTTGTTTTGGTCCTGCACCCGAAGTAGATAATCCTGGTTTGAAAATGCTTTCTGCTATAGCATCAATTGCTGGAGCTAAGAAAGAAGATGAACTTGGAGAAGCTGGATTGAAGAAACTTGTGGATCAGGTAGTTGACCCCTTTGGTACATTCTATCGATTTGCTGTTCCTCAAATTTTAATGCATCTAAAGCAAAAGAAAGCTAAAGAGGAGAAATCAGATTCAACCAAATGAGAGAATGGAGGAAATAAAATGGTTAAAAAAACAATAGAAATAAATCCTGTATCTCGATTGGAAGGAGAAGCAAAAATTTCAATTTTCCTAGACGATAAGGGTAATGCGGAAGACGCTTACTTCCAAGTAACTGAATACAGAGGATTCGAAAAGTTCTGCATTGGTAGAGCTGCAGAGGAAATGCCTCGAATTGTCTCTAGGATTTGTGGTGTTTGTCCATGGCCGCATCACATTGCTAGTGCTAAAGCTCTAGACAAAGCATTTCATGTAGAACCACCAAAAACTGGTGAAGATCTAAGAAAATTAGCATGTGTTGCTCATATTTGGTATTCTCATTCAGCGCATTTCTTTGCACTAGCTGGTCCAGACTTTGTTTTAGGTCCTGATGCACATCCTGCTGAGCGTAACCTGCTTGGAATTTTACATGCTGATAAAGATTTTACAGTTAAAGCACTAGAAGGAAGAAATCATTCTTATGTAATTCAACAAATTTTAGGTGGAAGATCCACTCACCCAGTAACTGCAATTCCTGGTGGAATGTCATTTAAACTCGCAGAAGAAAAACGCAAAGAAATATTAGAACGCTCAGAAGCTTTGGTTAAGTTTTCCCAATTAGTCCTTGATTGGTTTGATACAATTCTAGCAAATAAGCAAATCTTGGATTTAGTTGTTGGAAAAATTTACAAAAATGCTTACAACTATATGGGTACTGTTAACGATAAAGGGCATATTGATTATTATGAAGGCGAACAAGTAATCGTAAATCCAGATGGTGAAGAGATTGTTCGTTTTTCATCTGACAAATATTATGAACATATTAGTGAGCATTGTGAACCTTGGTGCACATCAAAACAAACCTTTGTTCGAAAAATAGGTTGGAAAGGTTTTGAGTCTGGTGCTGATAGTGGTGTTTACAGTGTAGGACCACTTGCTAGGTTTAATGTTGGTGAATACTCCACTCCACTCGCACAAAAAGCTAAAAAGAAAATTGTTGATACAGTTGGTAAACCTTGTCATCTTCAACTTGTATCAAATTGGGTACGACTAGTGGAAATGTTAAATGCAGCTGAAATTATGGTCGAAATTGCTAAGAAGCCTTACATAACTAACAATGAATATCGAGTAATTCCAGAAGGACCAATTGGTGGAAGAGGCATTGGTATTGTTGAAGCACCAAGAGGAACATTGATTCATGATTACACTGTAGATGAAAATGCTATGATGACTAAAGTAAACCTAATAGTTGCAACTACTCATAACATCGCACCAATAAACATTAGTGTCAGAGAAGTAGCAAAACAAGTAATAAAGAATGGTAATTATGAAAATGAAGTCATACTTAACATGGTGGAAATGGCTTTTAGATCCTATGATCCTTGTCTAGCTTGTTCAACACACACACCACATGGAAGCTTACCTCTGGAAGTTAAAATCTTCGATAAAGAACGTAAATTAAAGGATGTGGTTAGAAGGCAATGAATGGATATTCTTCTCAAATTTTCAATAAAACTAGTGACGCTAAGACACTCATTCTTGGCGTTGGCAATCCCATTCTAAGTGATGATGGAGTTGGTATTCATGTTTTAGAAGAGCTTCGGAAGAAATATTCAAACATTTCTGATTTAGAGTTTGATGATCTATCAACAGGAGGATTAAGCTTAGCGGAGAGATTCGTTGGCTATAAAAAAGTCATAATGATTGATGCTTTAGCTTTGGATAATGGCACTCCAGGAGCAGTTCATAGACTGACAATTAATGATTTCGGTAAAACTAAGCGTATGTATTGTGCTCATGATTGTAATTTGGCAACAGCCTATGCAGTTCTAAAAAAGGAGCTTGGTCCGGAAAAATTACCTGATGAAGTAATTATCATCGGAATTGAAGCAGAAAATTTCAATGAATTTAGTGAATCACTATCAGAAAAAGTAGCAAAAGCTATTCCAAAAGCAGTAGCTATGGTTGAGGAAGAACTCACGAAAATATTACCTAAAAATAACCAAGAATAATTAAAGATAAAGTTTGGAGTGAAAGAAATGTCCTTTGTTAAATTAACAAAAAGCGAGAAAAACATTCGTTTCAGGGAAAAAGTCATGGAACTAGCAGGTGATGACATACAAATATGCTATCAATGTGGTGAATGTTCTGGTGGCTGTCCCGAAGCTGCAGTAATGGATCTTCTGCCGAATCAAGTGATACATAAGATACAACTAGGCGATGAATCAGTGTTAGACGTAAATACCTATTGGATTTGTTCCTCGTGTTTAGTTTGTAGTGCAAGGTGTCCAAAAGGAATAGACATTGCAAAAGTTATGGAATCATTACGAGAAATCTCTTTACGTTCAAAGAAACGATATGTAGAACTCGAGGCATTAACAAAAGAGGAACTTGAAGTTCTACCACAAATAGCTTTGATCAGTAGCTTCAAGAAACAAACATCATAGAATGGAGCAAAGATACAAATGACCAAAAGAATAGCTTATTATCCAGGTTGCACAGCAAAATCATATGCCAAATATATGGACTCAACAACTCGTTCAGTTATGAAGGAATTTGGTATTGAGTTAGTAGAGTTATCACGGTGGACTTGTTGTGGTACCTTTTTTGGTTTAGCTGATGACAATCTCACAAGTCAATTAGCTCCAATAAGGAATATGATTCGTACCAGAGAAGATGGATTCTCTGAAGTTACTACTACATGTTCAATGTGTTATAATACACTGAAGCGAGCAAATTTGTTATTTCAAAATGATGAAGAAAAAGCGTCTCGATTAAACGCTTTCATGTACGAAGAAGAGGATTATAAAGGTGATGTCAAGGTTTTACATATGCTTGATATCATAAAAGAAAGAATTGGCATCACAAAAATACGAGGAAAAATTACTAATCCATTAAAAGGACTGAAAATAGCTCCCTATTATGGATGTACTCTTTTACGACCTACAGAAGTGACAATTGATGAAAATCCTGAAAAACCATCAATTCTTTCTGATTTGATCTTCGCTCTTGGTGGTGAAGCAGTAGAAGCACCATACATGAGCGAATGTTGTGGTTCTTACCTTACAGTTAAAGATAAGCATCTAGTTGCTGATCGAACAAACAAGATAATTGGTTCGATGGCTAGAAAAGATGTTGATATCATAATGGTTTCCTGTCCATTATGTCAATTCAATTTAGATCAACGCCAAAAAGAGGCCAGAGAGTTGAATTCATCACTTCCTGAAGTTCCTATAGTATACTTCACTCAATTAATGGCTCTAGCTTTAGGTGCTGATCCAAAGGATTTAGGTTTTAAAGAACATTATGTCGATCCTACTCCCGTCTTAAAGAAACGGAAGTTATTGGGAACAGCTGCGATAGTTCCCGTGAAAGCAAAAAAATGAGGTAGCAGAAATGGCAACCGAAATCAAACATAAATTAGTAAAAATTATTGTTGCAAATACGGAATATGAGGTTCCTTCTAATCTTACGATAATGAAAGCACTAGAGTATCTTGGTTGGAGACTAGATCGTGGTGTTGGTTGTCGTGGAGGTTTTTGTGGAGCCTGCAGTACAATCTATAGGTTACAGGGTGATCATAAGTTATACACAGGGTTAGCTTGTGCTACCAAAGTAGAAGATGGTATGTTGATTGCTCAGATACCTATTAGTCCTGCAAACAAAAAACAATACGATATTGAAGCATTAAAAGCAGAACCAAACACCATGCTAGAGTATTATCCAGAAATTGCTAAATGTATATCCTGCAATACTTGCACAAAAGCTTGCCCAATGGATATTGAAGTTATGGATTATGTCCAAGCAGCTTTGCGAGGAGACATCGCACAAGCAGCTATTCTAAGCTTTGATTGTATAATGTGTGGTTTATGTGCAACCAGATGCCCAGCAGAAATCTCTCAATTCAATGTTGGCATTCTTGCTCGAAGATTATATGGAAGATACATTGCTCCAAAATACAAGCAACTAGACAAACGAGTGAAGGAAGTTGAAAAAGGCATATATGATGCTGAAATTGATAAAATGATGAAAGCTGAGAAAAAGCAAATTGCTAAACTCTACAATGCTAGAGTGCGGGAGAAAGACTAAGAGGAACTGAGGTGCAAGAAAATGACAGTAGATCCTTATCCAGATTATATGCGTGAATCAATTAACAAAGTAGAGAAAACTCGAGACAAACGAGCAAAAGAAACCATAGACCATTGTTCACCTGATGAAATCACTGATGTTTTGAATAATTTCCATCCTGATTTCATAAAAGAACAAAAAACTAAACTTCGTTTTGGTATATCCAAAGGTGAAGTTGTTCCTCTTGAAGTAGCTAAAATCGTAGAAACGAAATCTGTTCTTAATCCTAAAGCAATTGATTTGAAGAAAATCGATTTCGACACTGATATCCTGATTGTCGGTGGTGGCGGTGCTGGTGCAAATGCTGCTTTATGGGCAATGAAAAGTGGTGTGAAACCCGAAAATATCTTAATCGTTACTAAACTAAGAATGGGAGATTCAAACACTACTATGGCTCAAGGCGGTATCCAAGCAGCAGTTAGATCAGTAGATAATCCAGCTATCCATTATTTAGATGCTTTCGGTGGTGGACACTATGAGAATGAACCTCCACTAGTCAGAAGACTTGTAAGAGATGCTCCTCTTATCTTGAAATGGTATGAAGAATTAGGAATGATGTTTGACAAATTCGACGATGGAACCATGGATGCGATTCATGGAGGTGGTACCTCTAGGAAGAGAATGCATTTCGCTAAAGACTTTACTGGCGCAGAAATAATGAAAACATTGCGTGATGAAGTCTTCAATAATAACATCAAAGTTCTTGAATTCTCTCCAGCAGTTGAATTAATAAAAGATGAAACCGGTCAGGTTGCTGGTGTTGTCTTGCTAAATCTTGACAGCAAAGAGTATATTGTAGTTAGAGCAAAAGCTACTATTCTTACCACTGGCGGTTTTGGACGTCTACACATTCAAGGATTCCCAACAACAAATCACTATGGCGCTACTTTTGATGGATGCATAATGGGTTACCGTGCTGGTGTTCCATTGAAACTAATGAAATCAGTTCAATACCATCCTACTGGAGCTGCTTTCCCTGAGCAAATTGTAGGTTTACTTGTAACTGAAAAAGTTAGAGGAAAGGGTGCTCAAGTATTAAATAAAAACGGTGAACAATTCTGCTTCCCATTGGAAACAAGAGATGTTGAAGCCAGTTTACTCATTCGTGAATGTTTTGGTAAGAACAATGGTATAATCACTCCCACAGGTCAACATGGTCTATGGTTAGATTCACCTTTAATAGAACTCCTTCATGGTGAAGGAACCATAGAAAAGAACTTCTCTGCAATGGTTAAACAATTTGGACGATTTGGAGTTGACATGATTAAAGATCCGCTCCTAATTTATCCTACACTTCATTATCAAAATGGTGGCTTAGCAATTAATGAAAATGCTGAGACAAAGATGAAGAATCTTTATGCTGCTGGTGAAGTTTGTGGTGGAACACATGGAAGCAACCGTTTGATGGGTAATAGTTTGTTAGAAATTAGTGTCTTTGGTCGTACTGCTGGTATTTCAGCAGCTAAGAAAATAGGTAAAGTTACTTTAGGTAAACTAACACTTGCTCATATTAGTCAATACAATGCATTCTGTGATGAGCATAAAGTTAAGAACCCACCATCTCCAATACTCTTCCCAGATTACACAGAAGCCAAACACAAAGATAGAGTTTTACCAACTGATTTCTTAATATAAATTTTCGAAGGAATTTATTCCTTCTCCTTATTTCTTTTTATTTCATATTTTAACTAGAAATATTATTTTAAGTACAATTCATAGTTCATTAAGTGATACTTCATGAAGTACGATACAATAATAATTGGAGCAGGAGTTATTGGAGCAAGTATAGCATACCAGTTGAAACATTTATCTACAAAAAAGAAAATATTACTCATTGATAAAAATGACAAAGTTGCTATGGCAAACACTTCCAAAAGTGCTGCATTGTATAAGAATCTCTTTTCTTCTAAAACAAGTCAGGTGTTGGCTAATAGCTCGATAAGCTAATATGAAAGTATCGCAGATAAAATTAGTCTGAAAGAGCTTGATTATTTCTGGATGTTATCTCGAGATGATTATAAAAAGGCAAAGGCAGGATTAAATAAGCTTGATGAAAAGAAAGACCGGTTCGAAATTTTATCAGTTAAAGATATTCCCCAAAACCTTAGGATAAATACCACACAATCTAATGAATTTAGTGAAGTTAAGTGTATTCTTTTTGGTCATCGGTGTGGTTCTCTATCTGCAATAAAATTAGCTAGATACTATGCAGCACAATTTGTGAAATTAGGTGAAGAGATACAAATTCTTGCAGAAATAAAAGAAATTAATTTAACAGAGAAAGATCGTTTTTATCCACCCTGGACAGATATCAATATTGAATCAATAACTGATCATAACGGTGTAGACTACTTTGCTGAGGACTATATTTTTGCTACAGGCGCATGGACACACTCTCTATTAGCTCCTTATGGAATTGCTTCCCAAATTTATCCTCAAAAACGTCAGATGTTCACATTAAGAGTTAAACCAGATCAGAATGCTCTTGATATTAAAAAGAGGATTCCAATACTTGTTCTGCCTTCCAGTGGAGTGTATATAAAACCCGTTCTTCAAAACAGCTTGATAATGGTTGGGTGTGCGAATGAGCTAGGTAACCCATATCAAATAGATACTTATCCACCTGCTGCAGAGGAAGATTACTTCAAACATGTTATTGAACCAGTTTTAAATCATTATTTTCCGCAGCTAGAAGATTATAGTCTCTTTTCTAAATGGGCTGGTTATTATGCATATTATTGGCCTGACAAGAATCCAGTTATTGAAAAAGTATCTAACATTCAATGGATGAGTGGGACTTCAGGTTCAGGAATCATGAAAGCAGATGCAATTGGTCGGATTGCTGCAGCAAAAAGCTTAGATTTAAAAGAAGTAGAATTATATGATGAAACCAAGTTTCTGGTAGCTGATTTATCTTTAAAGAAACGAAAAGTAGACATTGAAGAATTAATAATTTAGTTCTTAAGGAATTCATAGTATTTCTTGATAAACTCATCCCAGTGATCTATACGTGCAATCCTTGCTCCATGTTGTTGAGTTATTTTTTCTGATAATCTAAGCAATCCTTCTTCATCAGCCATATCTCGAGCTTTTACTAGAAGTTCTTTTGCTTTTTGAATATCAGTATCAACAATGGAGAACTGTGCTTTCAGCCAAAGTGTAAGGAGTCGAATGTTGTTTGCTTCTATTTTAAGATTGTAAGAATTTTGCTTTTTTGCGATATTAGTCAATGTTTCAGTGTATTTCTCTAGTTCGAGTAGAACTTCTGTATCTCCAGAGATACTGAATTCGTTAATTAGTAGTTCGCATAGATTTATCATTGCAAAAACTGTCAATGAATGATTCGTTATATCACCGGTAATTACTTCTTCTAAAAGTTCAATTGCTTTAATCCATTTTTTAGGTCTAGAACTAGCTTTCAAAATTATTGCTTGCCTAACAATGAACGTTTGGTTGAAATACAGACTTTCAATTTTCTTTGTAATTTTGCCAAGTTTTTCTAAATAGTTATTAGCTAAATTAATGTCTCCCTTATCAACAGCTATGCTGATTAATAGAAGTAATGTTTCTATAAGATGATGAGTTACTTCCATCTTTGTTTGAACTTTCAAGCTTTTTTGTGTATGATCTAATGCAAGGTTAAAATCACCTTTTACTTGGTAAATTTTCCCTAATAGTTGTTGAGCTAAACTTATAGAATAGTTTTGAGAACTTAAAGGTAAATTTTCAAGTGCTTTGAGAGTTATATCTAGTGCTAAATCAATATTACCGCTATCAAAATATATTGCAGCTAAAAAAATCGAGTTTAGATTTGCGTGATATTTATCTCAAACGGATTTGCATATATCTATATAATTCTTCATGAACTTGATAGCATCATCTAACTCCCCTTTTTTCCATGCAACTAAAGCATCCTCCCATCCATCTTTCTTCTTAGCATGTAATTTATGCTCTTTTTATCAATTTTACTTGATGCTTCATGGAACATTTCAATTGCTTTGTCTAATTCTCCAATAAAAAAAAATAAGTTAATCCAATTCTAAATTTAAACTCATTATAGTTTTTATTGAGCATTTTACGAATTTTAATACCATCTTCGAAAAATTCCAAGGATTTACTATATTTACCTGTCCATTGATAATTAGATCCAATCAAAAGATTGCATTCCGCTTCGCTCACTTTATGCTCAATTTCTATAGCAATTTCTTTTGCTTTGAAGGCTAATTTCAATCCATGTTCATAATCCTCTGCATGCAAAAGGAGGACACTCATCCAATAATAAATATCCATTAATAATTTCATTTCATTTATTTTCTTTGCAAGATTTTTACCCTTAGTCAGGATTTCAAAAGCTAAATCTAATTCTGCCAATCTATCTAAATTAATTCCTTTGTAATATAACAACAATATTCTTCTTTTAATCAGTTCCCTGTTTTCCATTTGTTCTATTATCTTTAGTATTTCCTCATCTTCTTCTATCACTTCTAAACTTTCATTAAATAAAGCTAATTGCTGTTTACAACGAGCTACTTCTATCAATCCATCTAAAAGCATTTCTTGATTATTTCATTCCTTACTTTGTACCAAAGCTTCTTCTGCAAATTTCAATCTCATCTCAGGATCAAATTCTTCTAAATTTCTACTATTCAAAAGCTTAATTCTTACCCAAACTTCTTCTGGTAGATTTTTTCTTTCACTCAATTTTTCTAATTTATCATGTGCAATTCTGAAATTATGCCAACTAATATCTTTCTCAATTTCTGATAGTTCTTTAATCAATTGATCTTCCAACAAGCTTCCCCTGGGAATTAAATAAACTAAAATTAAGTAATGTACATCAATAACAACTATCATTTATTTCTACTTAGGAAAAAGGCTACTTCAATTTTTAATATTGATTTATTATTTATCAACTAAGGAAAATTCTGTTAAAATAAAATCACTAGCTTGATTTGATAAAGTCATAATATTTTCTTATGAATTCATCCCAATTTTCTAACTGGTCAAGCATCTTATCATTTTGAGTAGTGATTTTTGATGATAATTTAATCAATCCATGTGAATCAGCTAGATCACGTGCTTCTTGTAACAACCTACATGCATTTTGTATGTTGATATCTAGCTTTGTATGTTGTGCTTGTAGCCATAACGTAATGATACGAATATGATAAACCTCAACTCTTAAAGTATAGGAGTTCTGCTTCTGAGCAATATCGAGTAATCTACTGGTGTGTGTTTGCAAATCGTTTAATACCTCCTCATCTCCAGAAATGCTGAATTCATTTAGTAATAATTCACATAAATTAATCAATGCAACAAGAGTAGTATTGTAAGTTGCAATAGGTTCACTAACTATTTTTTCTAAGATATCAATAGCTTGTGTCCAATATTTCGGTCTACCTTTTGATTTAAGTATTAATGTTTCAGAAAGTTGACAATTTTGCCTTACAATCCTATTATCAGTTGTTGATGCCACTTCTTCAAGTTGCTTCATATATGAATCTGTTTCATCATAGCTCTCTTTTTCTAATAAAAATGTGATTAGAAAACGCAGTGTTTGTGCAATATCCTATTTATTCCCCATTGCCATTCGAAGATCTAAACAAATTTGTGCATGTAAAAGAGCATTTTCCTAGTCATTTTTCTCGTGGTATATTTTCATTATACTAAAATGTACCCAACTCATACCATATCTATTTTCGATGTCTTCTAAAATTCTTAATGCTTCTTTAGCATGTTCTAATGCTTTTTCTAATTCTCCTCGGAAAAAATAAACTGTGGAAATACCAACATTGCTAAAACCAATGGTAGCTAGACATGGAAAAACACTCGCAAGATCAATTGTTTTCTTGTATAATTCCATTGCTTCATCCATTTTTCCAATTCGAGAATGTAAATTGGCAAGTATAAAAGAAACAATAAAATTTTTGTCAATGCTTTTAAATTGCTCCTGAAGCTTTTCTAATCCACGTTCAATATATTCTAATCCTTTCTCCAATTCTTCTTCGCGCCAATAACTATCGCCAATGGCAGCTATGGCATGAGGGTATTCGCCAGTGATTTTGAATCTTTCTTTAAAATATTCTCTAGTTTTTTTGTATTCTCCTTTTTCAGCATAAGTTATACCAATGTTGTGTAATAGGTGTAAAACATTGAGATCAACTCCTATCTCTTTGAAATACTTTAGCGCTTGCTTTTTATATTTGAGAGCTAAATCATATTGCCCTAATGTGCCATATCCATTACCTAACCAATGTAAGGTTTGGCCTCTAATAACATTAAGTGAATTTTTTTCTGCAAAATCTAATGACTCATGAAGAAATTCAATAGATTCCTTTGTTTTAAAAAGAAAGTGATGGATAAAACCTTTCCAGTATAATAACCATCCCTTGCTCTCAATTAATCCTGCAGTTAGTTTTTTGATTTGTTTTAAAATTGATTCTCCTTGATCAATTACATCTAATGTTTCTTTTAATTTCCACTCTCCATTTAATATACTAATTTTCGAGATTAAATTTTCAAGAACATTTTCCCAATCTTTATTTTTTGAGTACTTCTTGATTGCTTGATCAATGATACTATGAGCTTCAGTAAACTTATTCAATCTGATAAGTGATCGAATTTTAAAGTCAGAAATTTTCTTTTTTTGATTAGCATTTAAATTGCTTTGTTTTTCAAGCTCAAGAACCGAATTCAAGCACTCCTCAAATTTACGAGCTTTGTATAAACTCATTATCTCTTCTAAACCATCTTCCATTTTAGCCCTGGTCCTTTTGAAATATTGCCCCTGAGTTAGGAATTTGTTTTTTACAACACAAAAGGAAATTCTAACCCTTGCCTTTTAACTAATATACTTCATTAAAATAAATTTTAATGACAAAAAAGATGGAAGAAAAATGATTAGCTAATGAGCTTTTTTCTTCACTTCAACTTTCTTTTCCTTAACTTCTTTTTCCAATTCATCTATTTTAGCTTCAAAAAGATCTAACTTTGTTTTTCGACCATCTAATCTCTCTCGATTTGTAAGCTCTGCCTCCATTAGATAAAGTAATGTTTGCTGTTGCATTCTTTCCTCTAAATTCCCAATATTTTCTTGAATTTGTACAGTGACTCCTTTTAGTCTTTCTAAAGGAGGGTTTTCTCTAGTTGCAAGGTAATTTTTATTGATAATACCCATTACTATATTTTCTAGGGATCTGTTAAATGATGATTGCCCCTGGATTCTCTCTCGAAATTCTCTAACCAATAATTCTAGATCCTGTGTTCCCATAAGAGCAATCTCACTTGGGGTAATCTTTTTCCAAGGAAATTTAGACACTTCTTTGAAAGCAAGTTCTTCAAAAACATCATCTAGTGAATCAGAGGGGAATAGAGTATGCTTCTCCAATTTTTTAACTTCCTCTTCTAATTCTTTCATTTTTTGTTTTTTGCGTTCATGATAGGCTTTTTGTCGTGCTGATTGTGTTTCGTACTTTCTTGGTCGTCCAACTTTTCTTTTTTCTTTAGGCATACTTACCACTCATATATCTTTAGATTTTCTAAACATAAAAATCTTTTCGTCTCACTACAAAATATTTATATATCAATTCCATCATATTTTGTCACACTACGAAATCCTCAGAGAGGAGAAGAAAAATTAGATTAAAGCACATAAAAATAACTCTCATAATCTTAGTTCTTTGTTTACCTTTAACAACCATTTTTTCAACGACTGCTGACGAAACAAATGCGATTGATATGATTATCTGGTTGGAATTTCCAGAAAAACAAGTAATAGTTGATGAAATAATATTCAAAGCGGAAAGCTTAGGATTATCGGTAAATCCTATTTATCTTAATTTTGATGAGTGGCGTGAACGTGCCACATTCACAGATGATTGGGATTTAACCTATGGAGGGATTCTGAATATCCCGAATGTCGATGATATTTTCACTCATGCTTACATTTTAGGGATTCTTAACTATATTGTTTTGAAACCTGATGATCCAAAACTCATAAAGCAAACTGATAAGATTTACGGAATGTTTTGGGAAGCTCAAGAGAATCCTTATGTAGTGGATGAAGATTTCTTAGACGATATGACCGATAAATTCCATGATATCGAAGAATGTCTTTGGGAGAATCAGTATATGTTCACATTTGTTCGATGGGTGGAACCAGCTCTTAGGAATGGAGAGAGTATGAACGTAAATTGTTTGCCAGGACGTGTTTTCGCAGATGACGCTTTGAGATTAGAATTTAATTCAATTATTGATCGATCAGTTTTCCTAGATTATCATTCAACCTATAATCCATACCCTGTCTATGAGTTTTATCACATGTTCCAATGGGCATCTTATCATGATTCCAGTTTACCCAATTGTTATCCCACCTAATCGTGTTGCTTTTATTAGTGTCCGGTTCTTAACCGGATCACTCTTATTTTTTCTGTTATTTTTGTAGAACTACGAAATCCTTATAGCACCTTAACTATATTTTATCACACTACAAAATAATTTGGGAGGATTTTAAAAATTAACTTACTGAAATTATCTAGAATATCTATCATTTTAGTACTATGTATGCCCTTGCCACTAATTGCAACAAATACTTATGCTTACAAAGAACAAGAATACATTGAAGTTGATTACATTTGGGAGGGATTTTCCCCTCATCCTGTAGTAACAGAATTGCAAGAGCAACTTTTTGAGGATACATTTGGACAAGCATTAGAGCTTGGAATAAAATTCACTTTAAGACCAGAAGAAGATATTGACGGGATTTTAGCTAGTGGAAATTATGATATAGTTAACTATTATCATCCACGAATGCCTGGAGATGATTTTGAAATACTTTTGTTCACTCTAGAAGATATGTTCGTTGATGGCTTAATTCAACATCGCTGCGTAAAGCTTGAACGAAAAATTGTCAAGCTTCATAGAATATATGATAACTATATTGTCGCAGAGGGAGAAATAAAAGATTATCTTGAAGCGAAATTCATCTCTGAGTTTCATAAGATCGAGAAAATTCTCTATGAAAAACAACTGATATTCGATTATTGCTACTTCCCACCACTTGAGGCACCTATGATATTTGTTGATAAAATGAGTGTCATAAATTCTGCTAAGGGAAATGTTTTTTCAAATAATCATCTTCGACTAGAAATATCTAGGATCTTTGATCGTGTTTTTGTTACTTTAATCGTACAAACAGCACTCGATTTATTTGGTTTTGAAGCAACACTATGCATCCATCTATTTGGTTGGTCACAATATCATGACGTTAGTTTGCCAACTACCATTCCATAATAAATAAAATTGAGGTGAAAAGAGAAATGCCAAAATTTTTAGCTGTTCATCCAGTACCTATTCCAGCAACCATAGAACAGGCTACACCAATTGGTAAAGCCTTCAAAGCATTAAACACCAAAGATGCTTATTGGATAAAAAGCTGGGGTATCTTCAATGAAGAAGGGAAGATAATCAAGATCCTTTGTCAATGGGATACTAAAGATCTTGAGTCAGTTAAGAAAATTACTGACAAAGTCGAAGCGATTCCAACCGAAGGGGTCTATCCAATGGGCATCTTCCATGGTGAAGATTTCAGAGAATAATAGATAGTAAATGAGCTATTTTAAGAGAAAGACAAGCAAAAATGCTCTTTCTTCTTCCATTCGCAGGAAATACTATCTATTTATTCTTTTTTTTTGTCTCTGTACAAATACAAAAAGAATATTTACTATAACTACATAATACTAATCGGGTGTTTAGATGAACAAAGCAATTTATTACAAGTACATGTTTATGGTCGCAGGTATCGGATACATCCTTGCTGCAATTATCTTTGCTGTTTTAGCTCCAACAGTGGATACTTTCTTGCAAATATTTGTTATTTATAAGAAACCTGAAATTTACATTTGGCTTTATAGCTTTCTTTTCCTAATTATTAATTTAGGATTTATGTATTTTCTAGTTGGTCTTGATATCACTAAAAATCATTTAGTGGTTTCTGCGGGAATTCTTTTAAAAATCTCTCTGTTTATGATTTATTTAATTTTCTTCATAATGAACTTATGTGGCATACCAATGCTGGTAGTTGGGGCAGTTGATCTGGTATTTGCAGCTTTGTTCATTGAGTTCTTCATCAATTTTAAGAAACTAGATCCCACTCAAATCGTATTGGCATATCCTATACGAACAAAAGAATGAGAAAATTACACCCTTTCCTTTCTTTATTTACAAATAATAACATTCTTTTACTTGAAAGAACATTAATTTACTAAGTAATTTACATTTATTCATCTCTTAAACAGAATGTGGTGACTTGTTTGTCTATATATGATGATATGCTCAGTGAAGATAATTACCTAACGAAATATGATCTTAAAAGAAATCCTTTTGATAAAATCTCAGCAGAATCGATGACTGCAGAAGAAATAGTAAAAATGCATGTGGTGACTGCAGCAGATAAAAAAATAGCTTCAAATCTGTCTACAATTTTGAATAGTGGTTCTGCTACTGTTGCACTTATAGGTGAATATGGATCAGGAAAGTCTATTCGTGCTAGCTCTATTAAAGAGACCCTTATGAGAAAAGATGCTTTTGTCTTTTATACAAAATTGCCAGGCGGTACACCTGGTATTGTAACATATGCTTTATTTGAGAGTGTTTGTGTACCAATTATGAATAATGACAAAGCTTCTGATGAGTTGAGAGATTTTGCTAAAAAACTTTGGGAAAAATATCGTGATATTAATTCAATACCTGAATCGAAGTTCAAACCTTATGAGGCTGGTGAGGACTTAGCTAAGATTTTCAAGAAAATTGGTGATCAAGATATTCTTTCAGGTTTAATAATAGATGAATTTGAAGAGATTATTGAGGCAAGCATTCAACGTGAAATTAGAAAAACATTTGAGATTTTAAGAGAGTATTTTAGTCATGCAGTTGGTATTCCTGGACACATAACTGTTATTTGTTCCACACCTAATGCCTGGGCTTCACTAAAAGAAATTCATCCTGCTGTTGCTACTCGAGTTCATGTGGAGATTGAATTCAAACCAGTAACAGACAAGATTGCTATTGAAATAATACGAAAAAGATTGACAGCCTTCAGACCAGAGAAACCAGATAGCTTAGAACCATTTGATGAAGAAGTTATCTCAAAAGTGAACAAGAAATATGCAACAGGTAATCCAAGAATGCTTCTCTTAGTTTTAAGATCAATTCTTGATGTTGCTGCTCAGAATGATGTTAAGAAAATAGGTTTAGATGCCATTAATGATGGTGTTGAATTTGCTAGAGAAAAGCTGAAGGACGCACAAAGTGAGCGAATTAAACAAATCCTCACACCAAAGATGAGAGATATTCTTGAGGTAATTATTAGCGAGAAAAATGGTGGACCTATTGTTGGCACAGCATTATCAGATGAATTAGGAATGGATCAAGGAAATCTTTCTCGATATCTAAACCAAATGGCTGCTTTAAACTTTCTCAATAAGAACCGAGATGGACGTATCGTCTCTTTTGAAATCAAACCTGAATTAAGGTTAATTTTTGCTGAAGAGCTTGGATTAACTGCTGACGCTGAACAAGAATGATTTCTAATAAAATAAACAAATAATATAATATCAGCTCACAAAAAGGATCCCAAATGTCTACTGAAGAACCAATCAATACTACTGTAATAAACTAATTTAACGATTTGCATCTCTTGATTTCCAGAGTGGTTTATTATTAGGTTAAATAGTATAGGCATTAAGGAACGTTCTAAACGATTGGATGTTGATGTAATAAATAAGTTATCAACGATTGTTTCTTCAAACATCTAATCCTATCGTAATTTTAGTTGCTTTGTTACTGACTTTAACACATTTGCTAGATTCAATATAAGCCTCTCCCTTATCAGTTCTGATACTGGTTACAATATAAGGAGACATAATCTGATAGGTTTCCAATGATAAATTATTTTCAATTTCAAGCTTTAAAACATTATCATAGATTTTAGCAGAATATTGAATTTCACCAAAATGTGTTTTTAATTTGCTAGTAGAAATGCCATTTGTAAGGTATTTTACAGGATACCCACTAAGTAATTTCAAACTACCATCCTTAGTTTCATTTGCAAACATGTTTCTAAGAAGATGAATCCAATCTGCACTTGCCCATCCATGTGGGGAATCACCCATTCCTCCCCTCATTGTCTGAGGGCTTATTCCTTCTGCCCATCCCATAGCACATGTTTTGTGTTTAACAAGCCATTCCAAAATCTCAGTTACCTTCTCCTCATCATTTGCTTCATGATAAGCTTGGGCTAAATGCATTGTTAAATAGGTACCATAACAGTTCCAAGCAACTTCGTGGAAAAATCCACCTTTATGGGTGAAATTTTTGTAGATAGCATTTGTTGTGTTCATTAGTATTTCACTCGAAGAATTAAAGATCTTTGTAGGATGATATGCACATAAATTCGCTATTATTGCACTATCTAGTTCTCTAAATGGTCCAACAGGTAAGTAACCATAATCACTATGTAACTGATCTATGCTTAACATTAAATCCGAAAGATAGCTCTCATATTCACTTTGTAATAATTCAAGTGATTTATGCTTGATAGTTTTAGCACAATTTGCTGCTTCTCGTAAACCAGCAACTCCCCAGAAATTGTCCCAATAGAAGTAATCGCAAGGTCCTAAATGTTCTGCACTAAATCCTGGAGGAAGCAATCCTTTTACCAAATCCATTTTGCCAGAAGGTAGATCTACTTTAGGTTGTTTTCTTGTATTAATTATACATACAGCAGCTTTGTATATGGAATCAAACGTTTTTTCTAACCAAGAGTAATCTTTCGTGAATTTAGCATGTTCAGCAAGAACCCAAATGCCTTCACCATTCGAATCAAATTCACCTTCATGACTGTAGAAGAAACCATCACTTCTTTGTCTTTGTATAAATTGAACAAGAGCTTCTTCAGCATATTTGTGATAACCTAGTTTGTCTAAAGCATTTATGAGAAAAGCTGCATCTCTACACCAAAATCGATGATATTCAGTTGGACCCGGAGTTATATTATTTGGATCAACAAGTAAAAGTAAATTTGTCACGCTAGCTGAAAATAACCTATCTATCTCATGATTTCCTGTTTTGAGAGACAATCCTAAAGATAATTTTTCTGTCCAAGTATTCTTTATTTTTTCCAAAGTTGGTGGAGCAGCTATTGGTTTCTTATTCATTCTGAAGAAAATTTCAATTTCAGATGTATTCTCTGGAAACATTAGTGTCATATTTGCTAATCCAATAGAGCAATTTATCAACAACTCCTCGTTCTGATCAACATCCTTTGCAATCTTCAAAAGTTTGACAGCTGAATCGCCCTCATTTTGGTAATTAGCTACAGCTATTTTTTCAGGTTCTTGTATAATCTTGAATGCTAATTCCTTGTTTATGAGAATAGCTTGATCTTTGGGACGATAAGTTATACTATTAATTAGTGATACTCCTTCTTGATTGAACGGTCTAATTGATAAAAGGAGCTTTGTATTATCATTCTCCGTTTTCTTAAATGTCATAACTCCAATTTCGCTTTTCCCTGATTTCCCACCAAAAACGATTTGCTGATAGTTTTTCTTTTTAATTTTCCAATTATTAATAACAATAGGTAAGGAACCACTTAGAAGCTCTTGTGAACTTGTTCCATCTCGAGTTATATAATTAGGAGCATTATTAATCAATGAACCTGAAAGAATGCCATAACCATCAATCAATGGAACGACTAATCCTTTGCTTGTTACTGTTCCCTCAGATTCACAGTCAATTCCACCAAAAGCAACCCAATCACGGTAGTTTGAGTTAATCAGGGAAGAATTATGACCTAATGAAATCACTCCAGGACTATTAACTGAAAGCATTTCTTTCACCCAACTAGGAACAACATAGAGATTAGATCTACCTCGGAAAAATTGAACATTTAGTCTACCTCTAGAAAAGATCAAAGCTTCAATTTCTTTTATTTCAGCTGGAACTTCAATCTCACCCTTGCCAAGCTTAGTTCTTGCATCAATCATTTCAGGTATCACTGGAACAATAACTTGTCTGTTCTTCTTTAGTTCTTTTTCAAGTGATTTTTTGGGTGTTTTATTTGGCATTTAAATCCCTCATTGCTTTTAGTTATCCTTTATTTGTTTTGAAAATAAATATTTTTAGCAAATATAACTCTGAAATTTCAAATAACAACATTACAGTAGCTTTTTTGAATTATATTTCCATAATCAAACTAGCATCATAGAAAGAGTTTGTTTTACATGACCTATATAAGAAAATCTCTCACTCTCATCTTAGCAATAAATTTAGTTCTACTTTCTAGTGTAATTGTATTCTTTACCCCAGCAAATTCTATGTCAAGAAATTTAGTAACCATTGTTGAAAAGGAAGAAATTTCAACAACAATGACTCTAGAACCAAAAAGTGAAGGGTTTTATAATGCTGATTTGCATTGGATTAAAACTGTCTTAGAAATGGATAGAAAAGGATCTGGTAAAGTCACGATTATAATTAATTGTACTCCTTCAAATACTGACCATGTAGGCATGTATTTTAGAACCATACAGAGTGGAGAAATTGTTGAAGTAATTGATGATCAAACCTATGCAATTCAAGATGGTCAGCAATTTACTGTAAATCATAGTGCATCAAATGATTTTGATCTCTCCTATAGAGTCTATCTTGAAAATAACTCCTTAATCAAAACAAATACAACTTTACAATACTACTTTTCTTACAATGCTAACTTCTTTCTATCAGAGCAAATAGCTCATTATAGAGTTGATACCAACCTCATTGTCATAGACTTAATTAGACCAGCATGGGATGCTGATTTAGAATGCCAAGAACTTCAAATTAAAATGCCAATAGATGTTGGTGAAGAAAATGTTACATCTGATTTTCTGGATAATATAGAATTTGATGTTGAGCAATTTATGAAAGATTACTATATCCTAAGTTATGATACTGAATCAGATTCCGAAGGAAATTACTGGTTGGTATTCAATTGTAGGAAAAATGCTATGCCAGCTAGAGGTTCATTTGAAGCGAAATTCTATGTTTCCACTGAACACTTCTCATTACCCAAAGTATTCAATTGGTTAGTAATTTTACTTGTCTCACTTTTTGTAACAGCTGCTTTAGTCTTATTTTTAGTAGTGATAAATGTAAGAAACAAGTCAAAGGAAGAAGTAACTGAATTTAAAGAGGAGCTTTACAAATTACTTGCCACCGAAGAAACATAGGTAATTTTAAAGGAACTAAAGTTCTTAGTTCTTCAAAATTTGAATTTATTACTAACTATTTAGGATGTTTCCAAATATGGGTAAAGAACAGAAAATAGTTCTCGTTACAGGAGCAGCAAATGGCATAGGATTGACTATTACAGAGTACTTGACACAAAAAGGAGATCACGTTATAGCTACTGATATAGATGAGAAAGCTTTGAATGAACTAAAAGGGAGAGAAAACATTAGCACTCTTTTATTAGATATTACTAATTTACAATCAATCAAAGATGCAAAAGAAAAGATACTAGAAATATCTGAAGGAATAGATGGATTAGTTAACAATGCTGGATTATTTGTTGGTGGCCCCTTAATTGAAGTTTCCGAAAAAAAAATGCAAAAGATAATCGATGTCAATGTTATAGGTACTTACAAAGTAACCAAAGCTCTCTATCCATTAATTTTAGCAAGAAAAGGCAGGATCATTAACATTGGTTCAGAAGCTGGGAGAATAGCATTTCCGTTAAATGGTCCCTATTCAATGAGTAAATTTGCTCTCGAGGCTTTTTCAGATGCACTAAGAAGAGAAGTTATGTTTCAAGGAATTAAAGTAGTTCATTTACAAGCCGGAGCAATAAAGACTGATCTTTTAGAAAAAATCTATTGCACATATGCTGAGGATATTGACATAGAGAAAACAATGTTTAGGAATCTCATTGAACAAGTAATTGTTACTTGTGAAAAAGAACTGGAAAAAGGATCTGACCCAAAACATGTTGCAAAAGCTGTTTACAAGGCTCTTCATAAAAAGAGAGTCAAAGCTCGTTACAAGGTTAAGAATCATAAAACACGAAGACTTCTTGAGTTCTTACCAACATCTATAATCGATTATGCTATAATGAAGATGCTAAAATAAGCTGTTCTTTCCTCTATTTCCCTACTATTTCCAAAAGCTTTTATTAATGCAAAGTTCGAAAGAATTCATCTAAAACAGATAAGTATAGATTTATCGCAAATTATAGGTGGTTAATTTTGCGTATTTTAATTGTTCATTCAGATTTCATAGAATTCGAACCAAAAAAGAAAGCAATAAAGGCAGCAGAGGAAATTGAGAAAAAGCTAAGACGTGTTGAAGAATGTCTAGTTGTGTTCTCTTCTGTTGAAAAAAACGATGAAGAGCATTTTGAAGAAGTTAGTAAAAAAGCTGTTACTGAAGTTGAAGCTGTCTCAGATCAAGTTGGTTCCAAGAATGTTGTATTATATCCTTGGGTTCATTTATCTAATAATCCTTCAAGACCAGATATTGCTTTAAGAGTACTAAAAGACATGGAAACTGTCCTTAAGAAGAAAGGCTACACTGTTACACGTGCTCCTTTTGGTTGGTATAAAGCATTCGATATCAAGTGTAAAGGACATCCATTATCTGAGCTTTCAAGGTCAATTGTAGTTGGAGAAGTAACTAAAGTAAAAGAGAAAGATGAATCTGTTGAAAGTGCTGCTCTTAGAGGCGAGGAAGAATTAAAACATGAATTCTTCATAATGGATCCCGATGGAACATTAATCCCGGTAAAAGACTACAATTTTAACAAGCACAAAAATCTACAGAAATTTGCAAACTATGAAACTGCAAAAAAACGCTCATCTGATATTCCTCCACCACATGCTAATTTAATGAGAAAGCTAGAACTCGTAGATTATGAACCTGGAAGTGATGCTGGAAACTATCGTTGGTATCCTAAAGGATGGATTATGAAATACTTGATAGAGGAACTAGTAAAAGATATGACTATAGAGTATGGGGCAATGCCTATCGAAAGTCCAATCATGTATAGTTATACACATCCCGCGATAGAGGAATACATGCATCGTTTTCCTGCAAGGCAATATGTGCTAAAATCAGGTACTGATAATTATTTTCTACGATTTGCTGCATGTTTTGGACAATTTCTAATTAGTGCTGATGCTCAAATTTCACATAATAATCTCCCAATAAAACTCTTTGAAATGACTCATTATTCCTTTAGACGTGAGCAAAGAGGTGAGGTTGCTGCTTTACGAAGATTACGAACCTTTACCATGCCAGATATGCATACACTATGTAAAGATATAAGGGAAGCAAAGAAGTATTTCAATGAACAATATGAGCTTTCAGCAAAGAATCTTGATTATTTTGAACTAGATTACGAATCAGCTTTTCGTGCTCAAAAGGATTTCTTTAAGGAGAACAAAGATTGGTACATTGAGATGGTTAAAGCAAGAAAGAGACCAGCTTTAATTGAATTGTTTGATAAAAGATATGCTTACTTCATTACTAAATTTGAATTCAATTTCATAGACAATCAAGACAAAGCTGCTGCATTAAGCACGGTTCAAATCGATGTCGAGAACTCAGAGAGATTTAATATTAGCTACATTGATTCTAACAATGAAAAACAACGACCATTAATACTTCATACAAGCATATCTGGAGCTATTGAGCGTATTGTTTATGCTTTACTTGAAAAAGCATATACCGAACAACAACAAGGAAAAGCACCTGCATTTCCAGTTTGGCTTTCACCTGTTCAAGTAAGACTATTGCCAATAACTGAAGAACATTTAGCCTTTAGTAAAAAGCTAGTTAAGAAATTGACTAAACATAAAATCAGAGTGGATATCGACGATCGTTCTGAACGAATAGGAAAGAAAATAAGAAAAGCAGAACAAGAATGGATTCCTTATATTCTTGTTATTGGCGATAAGGAAATTGATTCAGTTAAATTCAATGTACGTATAAGACGTGAGGGACGACAAGAGAAACCAATGACTGAAAAAGCATTAATTAAGCGTATAAAAGATGAAACAGAAGGTTTGCCTTTTGTTCCTTTAACTCTATCTCAATTGCTAACACTACGTCCAATCTTCTCTCAGATGAATTAATTGTGTAAGGATTTATCCTTTCACAGCTTTTTTATTAATATAAAATAATAATACTTTTTAATTTTCAAGCTAGAATAGTTTATTGAGTAAAAACAATTAGGATAGATTATTGTGAAAATGAAAAAAGGTCTGTTAATAGCATTTGAAGGAATTGATGGTACAGGGAAAACATCTCTAGCTATAATGCTTAAGAAACGTTTTGAAGCACTGAGCTTTACAATTGAAATATTCAAAGAACCTACAAATATAACTGAAGCTGGTAAGAAAATTAGAGAAAGCTATGTGAATGACAGACCTTCACTTGAAACTGAACTACAATGGTTTTTGGAAGATAGAGGATGGGATGTTGAACATCGAATTCTTCCAGCTTTGGAAGAGAAAAAGATTGTTTTTATGGATAGATACTTCTTTTCAACTGCTTGCTATCAAGGTGTTCGTAATAATAATGATTGGGAGAGTATACTTAACACGAATAGGGATAAATTCCCGGAACCAGATTTAACAATAATTTTTGATCTAGATGTTAAAGTTGCTATTCAAAGAATTGTAAAGGATAGATCAAAAATCAATACCTTTGAAGGGCAGCAATACCTACAGCAAGTTAGGGACCTTTTTCTAGAGATATATAACAATGATCAAGTAGGAAATTATTTCCTAATTGACAGTGAACAAAGTATTGAGGATATTGTTGAAATTCTTTACAATTTAATCCATGGATTGATAAAGAAGGAAGTTTTGGTAGATGAAGAAGAATTAAAAGAAGAAAACAAAATAGATACCTAGTTTTCCTTCAATACTTTCTTTATTCTCGATGGAGAAAAAATCTCGAATTTTGCTTTTGGTAAAACTCGACCTAATATTGGGATAAGACCTTTAGCACTGGTGTTAAATTTGCATGAAATTATATTTTCCATCCAACCAAGTTTTTCAATTGAAATAATATCTTTTTCATGATTAGTGCTAGTTAATGCATTTTCTATTTCATTCTCAAAAGCACCAACAATATAGAGTCTATCTAAACTTTCTTCCATCCAACGTTCAAATAATTCAAGTTGATTTTGTGATAATTTTGCTTCAATCTTTTTCAAACCAATGCTAGCTTTCACGATAGTTAATTCCAATGGAATGTTGTTAACAAGTCCAAAACTATCAATTATCTTCCTTACTGGAACTTTCTTGTTTTCTGTAAGCTGTTCTCTGAGAGCATACATTGGTAGTAGTGCATCGACAGCATAAGGTTCTTTGATACCTATATCTACAAAAATACCGAAACCAACTTTACCACTAGAACAAATGTATCCTTTTACAATATCCCCTTCCTTCAACTCGCCTAGATTTGCTCTTTTGCCATACAAAGAGGTTAGGTAGTTAGCAGCTGCAATTTCATCATCTCCTTTCAAGGATATAGTGACGTATCCTGCTTCTTCAAAAATAACAGCTGAAATAGAAACATCAAGGTCTTTTATTGCATCTCTTACTTCTTTATCAAATAATCTAAATGATTCTCGCTTTTTTGTATGAATCTTTGTTGCTAAACTAACTTTTATCAAAATACTTTCGCACTCCAACATGAAATAATGTATATCATTTACAAAAACAAATAACTAGAATTTAGTGAGTTTATTTGGAACCATGTGAACTATTACCAGTACTATCAGCAGTTGCTGTAGGTTTAGTTGTAGCAATAATTTGACCAGTTTGTTCCTCTATACCAGTGTCTATTTGGTCAACATTCACACCAGATTCTTTTAATGATTTTCGCAATTCTTTGACCTTTTTACTAAGATTCTTAATAATATCAGAATTGTCAAAAGCTCGAAGCTCACCATTACATTCAATACATTTAAAGTTATTTTCCATAGCTTCATCAAAAGTATATCTTGGACAATAATTTTGATCACAATTGAAGAAATGATATTTCTGTTCGTAATCCAATCGAGCCTTTAATTTTCGATAAACAGTTTTCTTACGATTAATAACTAGCTCTTCTACTCTATTAGGCTTCAAACGCCAGAAGTAGATAAACCAACCTGTACTCTTATCCCTTATTCGTCTAAATTCAGCTAGTCTTGCATCATACAATCGGTAGAGAACTTTACGAACCGCATTTAATTTCATCTCTGCTCCAGCAGCAATAGCTTCATCAGTTGTTTCTTCTGTAGGGTCGAGAAGGGATGCAACTTTTACAGCATCATCTCCACCTATTTCTCGGACAACGGATTCAAGTAAATTATAATTGGCGTCTTGAGTAGACATTCTAGAAATCATTTCCTCCAATATTCAAATACAACCATCAAATCATGTAAATTTACCAAAAGCGAATTTTAAAGTTATAATAAACTTTTGGGAACTACTTTATTTCTTATATATAATATATAGTCTTTTTAGTATTTTATCTTTTCTTTTCGTTCAAATTAGATTGAACTTTTTTATGCGTTTGAATGTAATTTTATAGCAAAGAAGCTATCAAAAGAGGGAGAGCTATTGTAGCATCAGCAATAATATTAGCTGTTTTTGCTTTTTCATCAACTTTTCCCCAAGAAACTGCTTCACTTATTGATGCTCCACTAACACCACCATGCTCAGGACGATCCATAGTTATTTGGACAGCATAGTTAAGTGATTTGCCTGCAATTTGAGCTGCTAAAGCCAGAAAATGTTTTGGCACACCACCAGCAACAATTAGTGCTCCTACTCTAGTTTGATCATCGTCAGATTTCCAAGTAAAGTCCAATAAATCTTGTTGATCCAGTGAAGGATTAACTTTTAGTTTATGTAGATTTGAGAACATCCAGATTTGAAATCCAAGAATACTATCTGGTAAAGAGGGACAAAAGATAGGGATATTTTTTTCCGCAGTAATTTTTACCAGACAATTAACAGGCATTTGTTTACCGAGCTCATGAAGAAATCTTGCAGCTGACATGGTTTCTTGTGGGAGCTTAGGAAAAATTGCTTGTAACCCATCCTCTAAATCTCGATAGCCTTTTGTTGGTACTACAACATTGTAGATTCGATTGAGCTCTTGCTTTTGTAATTCATAATCAGGAACTTTTAATGGAGCATGGAAATGAGCTTCACCAAAGGCTTCAATCAAGTCATGTGTGAGAATTGAACCAGTAACTATTAATGCATCAACCAAATCATTTTCAATTAAACTGTAGATAACTTTTTTCAGACCACCAGGAATAAGAGCACCAGCAAGAGTGGCGAATTTAATACAATCCTTATCCTCAAGCATTGCTTTCATAACATCACGAGCTTTAGCAAGCTCTTTACCGCTAAAGCCGATTTTCTTGTATTCTTTAAGCAAATCTGCTACAGTCATATTTTTCCAGATATTCGCATGTTTAACGACTTTAAGCTTGTGACTTGAGCTTTTCTTAGGCAAAACGCAAAACTCCAAATAAACACTATAATGTTGCTAATAGAAGAGACTTAAAAAATTAGTGACATATAATGCGAAATAATCACGGATAAGTAGAAGGATTGGAGTTCCTGACAAACTCTAACCCTTCTAGAATTCAACTCATCTCGGAGACAAAATGAGTAATACTTTGGGGACTGGGCATTCATTCGTTTTTAATAAGGGATAATTTTCTTATTTGCAAACATATCAGGAACTCGAATCTCCTTTCGGAAGTCTTTCCTTTGTTTTCTAACTGTTATTTTTTCTATCATAGATATCACCACACAAGATACACATACTGAAAATGATATTTAAAGCAGATTCACAGTTTGAAGACTCAAAATGAGGTCACAAAATGTGACTTGCTTTTTTCTTACTATGTCTTTTAACAGTAACACTAAATACACTAAGTAAATTCATCATCAGAAACTCAAGATAGTTAATAACGCTCATGTTTTCTCATATTCAATTCTAAAATGACTTAGAATTCAGCTCTTTACGAACTTTTCTAGTTCTAATTTTCATTACAAAGGTTGGAATGAAGTAATATAGGAATAGAAAATTGATTGCAATTATAGTCAATCCAATTACAAAATTACGAACATTTTTAAGTTTATTATCATTTGGATTAAGAGGATCAGTACCATCTTTTATTTCTTGACCATCACCAACACCATCACCATCAGTATCAAACAATGTGGGATTGGTACCGATGAGTACTTCTTCCCCATCATTTATTCTATCATCATCAGTGTCTATGTCAAGAGGTGAAGTGTGATAAATCATCAACTCATCATAGTCAGTTAAACCATCAAAATCTGTATCATTGTTTATTGGAGATGTTCCATATTCATAGATTTCTTGATAATCTGTTAATTCATCTTGATCAGTATCTCTTTCTTGTGGATTAGAAGCAAATTGATATTCAGTAAGATTAGAAACACCATCACTATCAGCATCACCTGAAGCATCATCTGCCAAAGGATTAAGGTTGTTGCTTATCTCCCAAAAATCATCCATACCATCACCTTCTGTGTCTCTATTTAATGGATTAGTTCCTAAGGCAACCTCATCTCCATCACTAAGTCCTTCGCCGTCTGTATCTTCCTTGAGTGGATTAGTACCATAGATTAACACTTCATCACCATCACCTAAAAAATCCTCATCTGTGTCGGCGATTGTAGGATTTGTTTGATAAATTATATATTCTTGATAATCGGTTAACCCATCATAATCGGTATCAACATTTGTAGCATTTGTATGCAAAAACATGATTTCTAAATAATCGTCTAATAAGTCTCCATCAGTATCTGGCAGGATTGGATTAGTGCCAATATCAACCTCTTCTTTATCAGTTAAATTATCGTTATCAGTATCTTCTGAGAAAGGATCAGACCAGTACAATGATTCTTGATAATTCACTAATCCATCTGAATCATAGTCATAATTAGCATCAGCAGCATTTAATGGGTCGAGTCCAAATAGCCATTCATACCCATCAAGCATTAAATCATTATCTGTATCATTATTTAAGGGATCAAACCCATTATCAATTTCTACCTTGTCATCAACATAATCATTATCTGAATCCATTTCATTTGGGTCCGTACCATATGTATGGACTTCTTCTCCGTCTGAGAGTCCGTCTCCATCAGTATCGGGTATAGTTGGTTGAGTGAAGTAGACAATTACTTCATCATAATCATTCAATCCGTCACCATCATGATCTGGATTGTTTGGATTGATATTCCATTGGTATTCATAGATATTCAGCAAACCATCTCCATCAGGATCCTGATAGGAATCATTCACTAAGATATCAAGAACAACTTGCCATGTATACTCATAATAATCATCCATACCATCGGCATCTGTATCAGTATTATTAGGATTCGAATTTAAATCATAAATCTCTATGCCATCTAGAACTTGATCACCATCAGTATCCTCATGTAAAGGATTAGTAAAATAAATTTTCACTTCATCATAATCGCTCACATCATCTGCATCTGTATCGTTACTATCTGGGTAGGTTCCCACTAAAAATTCTTCAATGTTTAACAGCAGATCAATATCTAAATCATCATTTGAATCATCAATATAAGGATCTAATCCATGATGATACTCCCAACCATCGTACATGCCATCCCCATCTTCATCAGGATTAAGGGGGTCAAATCCTAAACTTATTTCTTCCCCATCAGAGAATTCATCATCATCAGTATCAAAATCAAATGGATCAGTACCATAAATTTCTTGTTCATCTTTATTTAGTAGTCCATCTCCATCACTGTCACCATATCCGTATTTATATCGTATTGTTTGTTCATCATCAACCATTTCCCACCAAACTAAGTGAGCATCTCCTATGGAATCAAACACTATGTTGGGGTATTTTGCATAGGTTATGTAGCTGTGTAGGTCTTCTGTTTCGGACCACCCATTAGCTTCTTGATAGGTTTTCAGTTGCATTTTTCCGACCATCAAATAATTAATACTATCTCCATATGACCAGATAAATGCTAATCTGTTAGATGGTTCTACAGCAGCTGCTTTGTTTGCACGGATATTGAGATAGTCTGTCGTTCTTTGAGCTAAAGTAATAGGATCTTTCCAAACAGTACCATTATATGTTTGATAATATAATCTGTTTTCAGTCATGTAAGGGATATTCGCAAATAAGTGGAGTATTCCATCATGGTCAGCTATCAGTAATGATTCTACTTGTCCATAAGGTACAAAATAATGCCCTACATAATTTTGGAAATTACTAATTGAAGATAAATCATCAGAAATATTTGATTTTGAAATATGATAGAAATTATATCTTTTCCCTATATATTGATGGATATCCCAATCATAGATACTCTCAATCCCACAAACATACATATCTACAATTTCTTGATGATTTCTGTAACTTATAGCTAAATCATAATTAAAAACACCATATGGGAAAGGATCAAAAAACCTATTATCTGCCCATGTGCTGTTTATTAATTGTTCTGCAAGGCAAAATGTTTCTGGATTCCATCTTCCATCCTCATAATTCCAATCATCATAGAAAAAGATTTTAGGGAGTCCATTAAAACTTGTTTGTATTTTCGGTCGAATACCAGAACTAATCAGAATGCCATCCTCCCACATTTCATTTCTAAACAACCGATACCAAACTCCAGAAAGTTGGTAGGTTAAGTGGATTGTACCATTTCGACCAGCTACAACATCCATTGTGGAAAGGTATGAGCTAGTTGCAGCTGTTCCTATAAACTTTAATTCATTCCAAGATTGATTGTTTTTGAAAAATATCTTATGATATATTCCTATATTATCATTTATTTTTCCAAGTATTATTACATGTATGTTATCTTCGCTGTCAGCAACTATCTTCAAATCAAAAACATAACTGACATCATTTTGAAGCACTGTGTCTATTGTCCACAAATAGCTTGTGTAATTTTCCGCTTGGATTCCATAACTGCTCACTCCTATACTAGATTCACTGTTTACAGTTGATGAAATCAAAGGATTTTCAGAGAGAGTATCTGCTGAGCTAAACTTTTCATCAGAACTGTTACACTTTTTGCTATTATATGAAGCTTGTATTCTCCCATTATTCTCTGAAAAAGCTATATTCACTAGCAATATTTCAATAAATAAAATCACAAATAGCATTTGCTTATAATTTTTATTGGAAAGCAGAATCATCTCTTCTCTCATAGTACAATACTCTTTTAAAAAATAATAGTATTTCTACTCTAATTGTCTTATTTATGAAGCTATCTGATTCACCACTAATTAACGAGATTGGTCTTTAGTTACTCTTACTTTTAATTTCTTTCTCTTTTTCTTTGTATGCTTCTTTTCGAAAAATAATTCCTACTGTTATCACTGTTGTTAGTAAAGCAATAGCCATTATCGTGAACATTACTATGAATAATTGTGTAAAAGGGAAAGATAATTCATCTGATGGTATTGCTGTTTTAAATGTTAAGATATCCATCAACATCGTTGAAGTCAAAATCCCTAAAAATAAACCTATTATTGAACAGAAAAACATTATTTGAAATACTTCTGTTAAAAAAAGTTTGTAAAATTGTTTTGGAGAAAACCCAATGATTCTTAATATGTTAATTTCTCTTTTATTTTCCACTAATTGTATAAGAATTAATAATAAAATAGACGCTACTGCAATGATTATCGAAAATATGAATGTAGTATTTAACGAACTATATAGCATGGTATTTCGAAAGCTTCTTGAGTAACGATTAATGACATCTTCAACATTTTCTGTTTCCATATTCAATGTATTTTCAATTTTTTCCGCTACTTGGGTAATACTGTGCTCTTCTGTTACCTTTACAATAATATCATAAGCAATATTAATGGGACTATAAGCAAGCTCATCAACGAGAGCATATTTACTAATTATAGTAAAGCTAAAAGTTGTTGACTCTATTGATGGGAATTCAATGAAGAATCGTGGTAGAAACTTGTATAAGCCAACGACTTGTAAATCATGAGTTACCATTCCTTCAGGATATTTTTCAACTGGAACAGTAATATTCACATTAGAAACATTGAAAGCTTTTGCATATTGATCATATTGCATCACAACATCAGTGGTCTTATTTATGGTATTAAAGAAGTCTTCTGGAGTCTTGCCATTTAAGTACTCTTTATCAAAATAAGCAGTCTTTGTAAATTCTTGTGGATCTATACCCACTATAAGATAGGAGTATAATATATTACTATAGGATACTACCTGACTTGTATAATAAAGATAGGTGGCTTCTTGCACTCCGGGAATTGCCAGTATTTGGTTCTTTGTTTCATTTGAAAATGAATTAACATTTTTTACAAGAATATCTGCCCCTACTGAATAATAGGCTTTTTCAGTATCAAACTTCTTGTATGATTCAACACTTATTAATACTGTAAAAAGCAGAGTAAATGTTAGAGCAATGAGTAGAACACTTCTGAGTGTTGTTTGCTTTCGTCTACTACTGCGTTTTGTCGAAAAAGCAAATATCCCTAATTTTTCACTTTTCCATAACTCCTTTGAGATCACTTCTGTAATAATTATATACAAACGAGCTGCAAGTAAAATTCCTCCTAAAATAATACAAGCTGGTGCAATAATTCCTAAATTATATGCGAAAGTATACGCTGCTGTCGCTTGTAGGTGATATTTTACAATCAGCCAAATTATAAGACCAATAATTAACAAACAAATATCTAAGTATAATTTCCTCCATAGAGGTTGTTTTTGTTGTACTTCCTCATGTGCTTCAGTTAAGGAGATTTTACTGAGATCCTTTATATCTAATAAATTTATTACAAACGAAATTACAAAAGCTGCTCCTATAATAACATAAAAAATGATACCCTTAATTACAGGTACAAGCCCTACTTTAGCAAAAGCAAGAAAATCTGTGCTTTTCAGCATCAGCCATGTAAAAGGATAGCCAATTGCACAACAAAATATTATTCCAGATACCGTTACTTCTACAAGCTGAACAAATAACAGTACCCACACTGCAGTTTGTGAGGAACCTCGTTGAAACAAACTCGCGATTTGTTGCCTCTGTCTTCGTTTTAATAGATTAGCTGAAAAACTGGCAAGTGCAATAGAAACTACTGCAAGAGGAACAAGGAATAGGATGCCAAAAAGTTGAAACAGTTTAAATTCATCAGCAAAATCCCTTAGAAGCTCATTTAGATGATTGTACACATGTAACGTGTATCCAGCTTCCTTAAATTCCCTTGTGAGTTGTTGGCTTAATGCATTAATATTTGCTATATCTTCATCAATATTGAATGAGTCGATATCTTCAATATAAAAGGAATATCGCCCCAATGGTCTCATTACACCATTTGGGAAATTATCTATGTTAATCAACATGAATTCTTCTGTAAAGTACTCAGTCATTGCTTTGAGATCTTCTTGAGATGAACCGTCATAGGTATTAAATTGTTCTTTTTTGATTATTCCAGAGACATTAATATCACCAATTCTCATTACACCTCCCCATGTTGGTATGTACAAAGGAAATGTTCCCACACTCAAGTTGGAATTCATAAATGTGCTGCTTTTAGCCACTACTAACACATCATCAGAATTAGATGGGAGCGAACCGTTAAACAGAAGTGATTGAAATACACTAAAGTAATCATAAGAAACACCATATAAGTTAATATCTCGAAGGTACTGAAAATTTCCATTAACAGCTGGAACTTGTATACCAAGGATAAGAAATTTTTCAAAATACCAATCCATTTTGCGTATGTAAGTTGTCAACCCAAGTTCAGAGGAAATTTGAGCAGTTATTTCATGAAAATAGTCATTTAATTCTCTCGAATTGTCTTCAATGTCAAAGGCAGACATAGATACTGTTAATTGTTTTGATGGAGTCTCCCCCACATGCTCCACAAAAGCACCATATTGATAGGTGTAAGCAACAATCAGTCCCTCTGATATGAGAACCAGACTCAACCCCAACCCTAGAAATGAGAGAAGTGTGGAGCGTCGATTTAGTAGGAGCACCCTAATATACACTTTCATCTGCTCAATTAATTTACTCAAACAATTAGCTCCAACAAGCTACTTTCCTATGATTATATCCAAGATGCTTTAAGTCTAAAACTTTTTGGAAAATAAGTTTTGATTTGCCACTAATGTCTACTAATTAAAATGCTCATTTTCTTTAAAACAATACCTTACTTTTTCTTTTCCTTTATTAATTATATTAATAGTGTTTTTTAATGTAAAGGTTTTAAAAATAATTTTGTGCTCTCTTTTATTGGGATTTATTTTCATGGTGAGAAAGAGAGTAAATAGTAGGATAATTTTAGGTTACAGCCTTCTATTTGCTTTTACTCTTATTGGGTTTATTGGATTGATATTTTGGGGAATATATAATCAAGTTCTAAAAGGGATTTACAATGAGTTAAAACTGACATATGCTTTTTATTTACCAATCGTTACGTTCTTACTCATTCTGATATTTAGTTTTACACGATATATATGTCATGATCAAGATGTTTTCAATCATATAAGAGATTTAAAAGAAAAACAAATGAAGAATAAAAAATAAATTGGAGTGACGGATGAGATAAATAATAATAGATATAGAAATCAATAATAAGAAATAACTATGTGTAACTTATAAGCAATATTTGCCATTATCTTTAAAAATAATTGTCGTAGAGAATAAAACAACCGAAAAAGTGTGCAGGTAGTCTAGAGGCGAGGCGGCGGACTGCAGAAAAATCTGATGTGTTCGGATTTTGTTGGTATCCGCTGTACGCGAGACAAACAGAAACCTTTCTCTTTGCGCGAATTCGAATCTCGCCCTGCACTCCAATTTTTTCTAAATGTTTTCTAAGAAACTCAAGAAAAAAGAGAAGACACTCTCCATCTTCCGCTTTTTTATTATATTATTACTTTCTTCCTGCATTGTGGATAGTAGTAGGTAACCAACTCGTTAACATTGTTTTTGGTGTTCCATTAATCAGAACGACCAGTCTCACAATTAGCAGTTTGACGATAATTGCTATGATTTCTTACCATTTACTTCAAAAAAATAATCTTTAGTAATTCTTCCTTTCTTATCATAATCTCATGATTTCATCAATATTCATTGTATCATTTTTTGTTATTCTATTTCAGAAACGAAAGAAAATAAATTAAAAATAAAATATAAAAGAAAGGAAGCTAAACCAATTGAAGGTTAACTCCTTCTCTTTAAATTTCTTTTATTATCTTTTTCAAGAGCCTAAATTTAATTTAGCAACAGCAATCTTCAATTTCTTCAACAACATTGTAATCTAAACTTAGGGCTAACCATCCAATATATTCTATTAAATAATCAAGTAAGCCCCAATCTAGTTTGTTTACCTTACCTAGCGTTTCTTCATCAGCATTTCCTAATATGTCATTCACAAGTTCGAATTTTTTAGATTCAAGAGTATTAATTAGCTTATCAACACCTTTATCGGACTTTATCTTATCTTTGAATTTACCAGCAAGTAAAGAGAAAATTGTATCATAAAACAACTCAACATCTTTTTTATCTAAAGTATTCATCTTTTTTCTAAGATTCTCTGTTAAAAACATTTTTGAGGTTCGTATGTAAATTGTTTCAGTCTGAAGTTCACTTGCTCCTTTCGATGTGATCCTCTTACCTGCTTTTGCGACCATTCCAACTTCTGTTAAATTCTTTAAGTAACGATAAATTGATTTATCCGATTTTTTGATACCTTTCTTTGTGAAATCTTTTTCCAATTCTTTTACAGTTCGTGGACCTGCTCTTAAGAACTTGATAATGTAGCTTAAGTTAGCATCACTATATAACAAATCTACTTGCTCTTCGTTAAGTGCCATTACTGTTTGTTGTTTGTAAGTTATCACGTCTTGACTCATTCTTATCACCTCATTTTCTTATTGTTTAGTATTTATTTCTTATATTAATATAATGCATTCTTGTATATTTAAATGTTATTCTTAACTTTTGAAATCGCATTCTAAATATATAATATTTTCTTCTCATTATTTGAGAAACCCTTATATATCTGTGTGAGAATAGTATCTTAAAAAACAAGACGGAGAAATAAAAAATGAGACAAGAAATCTATCACAAAAAAACAATTAAAGATCAAATCAAAAAATTCCAAAATAAAGCAAGAATGGATTATGCATTAGTTTATGGTCATTAAATTGGTTTCAATTAAAATGACCAAACTATTTCTTATTAATTTGTTCTTGCTTTTTTTATGTACTTTATACTTCTTGTTTTAATTTAAATCTCTAATTGAAAAAGGTTTACTATGTGCAAGATAAATTTCTTTAACTCTATTCATTACTAATTCCTCCCAGCTTTTTGTAGTATATCTTTGCCAATTGCCAATGGGATTTATGATTAATTCCCTTGAAAAGTCATTTATTTTCTTTAGTGTTCCAATAAATATCTTTCAAATCAAGAATTGTTCCACAATGCGGACAAACATTTTCGTTCACTAGAATCTCGTCTCCTCAATAAAGTGTTCTTCTATCTTGGTAAGAGCTTTTTAAACTGACTTTTAGGATTAGAAAAAAAATTATAGAGACAATAATCTATACTCTTTTAATTAAGCAAATATCTGTAGAAATAGGTGCATGAATTTGACTATTGATGATGAACTATCTGAACTAGCAGAACAAGTTCTTCATGAACTTCGTACTCGAACTTTAACACTTGCTATTGCAGAAAGCTGTACAGGCGGACTAGTATCATCTCTTCTTACAGATCTTGATGATTCTTCAGATGTTCTCCTTTATAGTATTGTTGCTTATACCATTGATTCAAAAGAAGAATTCTTGGGCATCCCATCATATATTATTCGCGATCATGGAACAATCTCTCTTGAAGTAGCTAAAATGATGGCTGAAGGTGTATTAGAATACGATGCTGACATAGGTTTGTCTACTACTGGAGTAATCGGTGAGTCAATTGAGGGAAAATTAAAAGGTACTGTTTTTATTGGGGTAGCTATAGCTGGTCAAACAACTATTGCTCGTGAATTGGAGCTTGATCCTAAGAAAAACCGACATGATCTTAAAAAAGAAATAGCTCAGAAACTATTCAATGAGTTAATAGCAACACTTGAATCAGTTTATTAAATGAATAGTTGTTTATAATAAAGAAAGAAGAATGATGAGTTCCGCTACTACTGAAGCAGAACATCAATTCTTATGTTAACACCATCTCTTAGTGGTATGTTAGGGTTTTCCGCTAATTTCTCTCTAAGATTTACTGGAGCAATTGCTTCAAGAATATCTTTGTTGTGATGTGTCCTGCTCGGTATTATTATTGCGCCCATTGTTCCATCTATGAATCGAGCTTTATAGCACATGACATCTCCAAAATGTCGTCCTTTCTTTTGAAATCCTCGAATAATATAAGGTTCTGATTGCCTTATATGAGCAATTTTCTTTAAATCATCAATGTTCAAAATACGTAGATTTAATGTTCCAGGGAAGGGAACAAACCCCAATACATCAATAAATTGTTGTGAATATCCTTCTTGTGAGATATACCATGCTCCTTCTCCTAAGCCACTCTCTAATTCCCCATAAATTGTGGCTGAACGAGTTTGTGAATAAAGAGCTTTAGTTATCATTATGCTCAAGTTTTCCAGCAGTTCTCGACCAAGTTTAGTTATTTGGACTGATTGTCCTCTAGAAGTTCTAGTTCTTTCAATCAAATGGTTCTTTTCTAATTCAACTAAATACCTTGCAGCAGTTTGTTGGGATACTCCTAAGTATCTCCCTAACTCACTACTAGTGATATCAATCGGATTGTTAATTGCACCATAAATTCCTAACTTTAATACTACCGCTAATTGCTTACTATCAAAATCAACATCGCTACCAAAAAGGAAGCTTTTGTAATCAGATTCTGTTTGTGTCATTTTCTACCATTCCTATTTCATATTTTTAGATAAGCAATTCTATTGGATATCTTGCACTGCAAGTTCTTTTCTTAAAAGAATATTTATTCATTCTCATATTTTAGATTTGATATTGATTTTCTGAGAATCACTCTCTTCTCACATTAATTTAAGGATTTTGAGGAAAAAAAAAATTAGAGAGTGGATCTATAATGATATAGATCCTAATAGTGTTTGCAGTTTATTTCAGTTCTCTTGAAATTGATAGTGCTTGTCTGCCAAGAGTTTCGCCTATAACAACATTCTTGAAACCATCTGATGTGGATAGAATTCCTACCCAATCTTTCTCTGTTTCATCTTTGAATGCTATAAGCATCTCTTCGCCACCATCTCTGTCAAAAGCAATGTATTCAGAGTAACCTACCATGTCTTGCATGCCGATCTTTCTGATTTTAGCTCGACCAAGAGCATCAGCTGCTTTTATCTGATCAATGATGTCCTTATTACCAATTTCATCGATCTTTGAGATAATAGTCATTTTAGCTTGATCTTTGACCTTAGCTAAAGACCTAGTTGGAATATCAGTTGGATCAGGAATAACCAGTGTTACGTTAGATTTGATTCTATTAGTAAGCATATCATCTAATCTATCAAAGATAGCATCCTTACTATATAGAATAGCAGTTTCAATTTTTGGCCTTGGATAGACCATTACTGTATCTTGGAATGCGATATGTTGCTTCTCGAAATCCATTAGTAATTTGGAAATTTTGAGAGCATCTTTAGCAAAACGTTTGTAGTAATCATTGAAGCCACCTTTTACTGCTTCGATTTCTTTTCTTACTGATGTTTCTACGACATTAGTAATTGCATTAATTGCACCAATGGTTGTTTCTTCATTATTTCTGATTCCAGTTTTAGCTGTTTCAGCTGTTTCTTTTAGTGTTGTAGTTGCTGTTGTACCAATTGTATCAAAACCACTTGTGGAATCAGAAGCAATCTTTTGCTTGGTCTTCTTTGTGCTGCTTAGCATTTCACTCTTAGTTTCTGCAAGTTGTTCTTTACTACCTGTAACTAGAGCATCAGTTGTTGCCTTTATTTCCTCTGTTTGTGTAATAGTTACATTAGAGGTAGTGTTTGAATTACCAGAAGTTAAGGTTTCTAATTTATCTACAATTGAAACTCTTGCAGATTCATATTCATCCTTTGTTTCTTGGACAGTACCATCAATTGCTGTGTCCATCGAAGATATCGTTTCATCTATTCTAGAGTTAATATCAGCACTGTAATTAGCTTTCAATAAAATTATACTTGAATTAAGAGCACCAACTGATGAATCAATTCCTTTAATTGCTTTGGTGTTTTGTGCATTCACTTTAGCAAGCATAGCAGTTGTTCCATCTTCCACTGCTTTGTTATCTAAATCAACGTTAGCAGCTATTTCCTCATTGTGTTTATTGACAAGTTCTGTTACTGAAGCTGATGCTTCTTCACACAGTAAACCAACATCGGTTGCTGTACTAGCTTTTAGATCATCAATTTGCTTTTTGAATCTCTCTGCAATCCTATCCAACTGCTTAGTAAACTTGCCTTGAAATACTTCAAAATCTTGAGCAAAATCAGTTTTAACCTTCTCAAAATTTTCAGCAATACCACTCTTGAATTGGTTGTTCAAATCAATTCTATTTTTCTTAGCTTTTTCAGCTGTTGCTTTGATAGTTGAAGATTGTTCATTTGTTTCAGTTGTTAAGATTTCATTCAAGCTATTAACATTACCTTCAGACTCACTAATGAATGATTCCAAACCAATAAGAACATGGTCTCTAGTGTTGTCTAGTTTTTCTTTGGAATCTCCTTTGAGAGTATCACCTAAACTATCTGCTTTCGAAGAAATAGATTGATGAGTAGAATTTAATGCTCTTGTTCCATCAGCAAGAAAGCTATCATTGTTAGCTTTAATATCGTCACTTAAAGTTTGAAGTGCTGATTCATTTTTTTCTTTCAAGTCAGCAGCAAACAAGTCAAAATTCTCAATTGTACCGCTTTCGAAGGTATCAGCATTTTCAGTTTGCTTCTTGAGGAATCTATTAGCTGCACTTGTAATGCTTTTCTTTGTAGTATCAACAGTTGTTGTAATGGTAGTTGTAGCTTCTGTTAATTTAGCTTCAATGCCAGCTCGATTCTCATTGCTATTTGCAGTGACTGTGTCACTCTTCTTCTTCTTCTCACTGCGAACATAATCTTTGGTATCTTCCATCACTTGGTCAAAATGCTTGATTTGCTCAGCAACATAGGATTTAAGCTCAGCAATAAGTTGATCAATTTTCTTAGCATCTTTACCTGCTTCTTTAGCGATCTCTCTAAAAGGATAAAGTCCAATTGCTTTATCGACTAATCCTTCAATATTGTAAGCGTAATTTCTTGCGAATAAACTTCCAAGAGTTGTTTTTACTTTAGAAATTGGCTTCACTTTAGAATATTTGGATATCTCTCCAGCAGTTAAAGGACCGAGAGCGAGTAAAGCAAAATACACTTTTTGTTCTTCTTCACTTAAACCAATCCTATCTAGGAATGGTGTTATAGATGGTTGTGTAGACATCTTTTTATTCCCCTCATAATTATTATTAGACTATTAACTTTTTAATGTCATATATTATCAGCATAGTAATTTTATGTTTTTAACAAAAATGAAGTCATTTTTGACATTCATTGATTAAAAAGAAAAGTCACTCTATTTTAATTTTCCTTTTAGGGAACTTTAAACTTGAGCATTTACTAAGAGTATTCTCAATTAGATGTTCAATACAAAGTAGAAAAGAGAAATAAAAGGACAAAAGGATTTATCTATAATGTTCCTTCTTGTATGGCTTTAATGTCTAAGAATGATTCAAGAATTCCTTCATAGATTTTGCCATCGATAATTGTTAAAGGTCTTCTTGATTCAGAAGCAATCATATCTTCATGAGTAACGACAATTAATGTAACACCTTCTTCTCTATTGATTTTCAAAAGATAATCCATAATTTCACGAGAAGTGTTACTATCAACTTGACCTGTTGGTTCGTCTAAAAGAATGACTTCAGGTTTATTAGCTAATGATCTTGCAATAGCCACTCTTTGCCTTTGACCACCACTAAGTTCCATTGGGAAATGTTCTCCTCTATCTGGAAGACCAATTATCTCAAGAAGTTCTTGTACTCGTTCTTCTCTCTCAACAGCTGGAGTACCATTAATGATCATAGGAAGAGCGATATTTTCAGCGGTCGTAAGAATTTCCAGGAGGTTGAAAGCTTGAAAAACAAAACCAATTTTTGTTCTTCTAAGTTCCCTAATTTCTTTACCAGTCATTTCAGAAACTTTTCTTCCATTGAAGAATATTTCTCCAGATGTAGGATTATCAATAGTTCCGATTAAATTGAGGAAAGTTGTTTTACCACTACCAGAAGGACCAACAATTGTTGCATATTCCCCTTTCTTAATAGCAAAATCAATGCCATTGATAGCTTTAATTGTAGTTTCCCCAAATGGATATTCTTTTGTTAATCCTTTAGTAACAATTACATAATCTTCATCTTTTGCCAATCTACTCACATCCAGCTTAGTTATCAAAAGTCTCTTGCAATAAAAAGCATTTCTAATAATCTTGTTAAAAAAAAATAGAACAAAAAAGAGAGGATTAGGAATTTAAATGGCTCTTCTTTTCTTTAAGTAAATATTTTTGATAGTAAAGTAACCTGCAATTCCCAGTATTAAACTTGAACCTAAAGTTATTGGGGCAATAGTCCATAATGGGAATGGCGTACTGTTGGGGTCATTTGGGTCCGTACCACGTTTAACCTCGTAGTAGTCATCATATCCGTCGTCATCTGAATCAGGATCTGTAGGGTCTGTACCATAAAGGTCTACTTCGTCAACATTGGTAAGTCCATCTCCATCAGAATCCAAATCCGCATCAGGCACATTTGGATCTGTATGGTATCTTTTCACTTCATCTCCATCTAGAAGAGAGTCACCATCTGTGTCCGGATTGTCTGGATTAGTATCCTGATCATATTCCTCGACATTAGTTAAATTATCTTCATCAAGATCTTGATAAGTATCAGGAACGTGAGGATCGGTGTTCTCAAACCTAACCTCAAAATTATCAGGCATGAAATCATCATCGGTATCTGATTTTGTAGGATCTGTTCCATAAGTATAAACTTCTTCCCCATCCTCTAATGTATCCCCATCTGTATCGGGATTTGTAGGATCAGTGTTGTAGATATCGAACTCATCTACATTACTCAATAAATCATTATCATAATCTGCATCTGCATCTGGTATCACAGGATTAAGATTATATTTGTAGATCTCATCACCATCAAGTATTGTATCCCCGTCTGTATCTGGGTTGTTTTCATCTGTTCCTAAAATCTCTTCTTCAGCTGTGTTTAAACCATCACCATCGCTATCAAATGGTCTACCATTTCTTTCTCTTCCTGCTCTGAATCCACCCCAAGGTAGTAATCCTAAAGACCCTAACTTGAAAGCATGAACTTCAGCAATTGCTTCAACTGTACCAGTAGCTCTAGTTGTAAAAATAATTTCAAGAATTTTATCCCCATCTATATCTCCAACTGCTGGTTGAGATTCGATTCCATTAAACGTTAACAATTTCGAATGTATAGTAGTGCCATTATTTGATATTATTCTAATAAAACCAATACTAGTAACTTGAATAATCTCAGGAACTAGATCTCCATCAATGTCAACAATAATCTGTTCCCTACTTATTACTCCTGGATAGTAGTTAGTCCATTCAGTGTCATTACTATTCACTACATCTGTAAAAGCATATAGTGAACTATTAGCTTGAATTACAATATCAATAAACCCATCACAATTAATATCACCAACAGTTGGACTAGTATAAATCGAAATGGGTGTTTTACAAGGCCAGCTGCCAAAATTAGAACCGTTATTTCTAAAAATGTAGATGCTCTTATCGACTGAACCAACAATTATCTCATTTTTACCATCAAGATCCAAATCTGCTATAGCTGGTGCTGATTTTACATGATGCTTAGTTTCTTTAGGCCAACCTGGCATAACTGTTCCATCTCCGTTTAAAACATATACGTTGCTATCATCTGAACCAAATGCTATTTCTAGTTCGGGATCACTATCAAGATTGGCAAGAGCAGGTGTGCTAAATATTTGATCTGTTGATCCAGTAAATGGAAATCCAGTAACATTATTCCCATCTAATTCAAAAGCATGGATATTAAAATTCCAACTACTTACAACAATCTCATCTTGCAAATCGCCATCTATATCCCCTGCTGCTGGTGAAGAAGAAATATTCCCGTCAATGTATACAGGCCAACCAGGAACTTCTGTACCATTTAAGAAGAATGCATGAATTGTCCCATTGAATGTTGCAACAATAATCTCTTGTTCACCATCATCATTGAAATCTAATACTATTGGGTGTGGAGCATCACCAGAATGTGAAGTTAGGTCCTCATCTAAATGTAGTGCAAAAGGCTCACCCCAACCATCCAAAGGTAATCCAGTGTGATCCAAAATATAAACAAAATTCCTATCAGTTAATAATATAATTTCCATATCTGAATCATTATCTAAATCACTAATTGTTGGTGAAGAAATAATAGATCCAATAATGTTATCATTTATCCAGATAGGATTATCAAAATAAGATTCTATATCTGTATAACCATTCATTTCAATGGTATTTGTTAAAGGAAAATTTGCAAGTTCGTTTTCTACAAAATACTTATCCAGATTGGAATTAGAACTAAGTAGTACTAATGGTATAACAATCGTTACGATTATGGATAGAAATCTTATTTGATATTTTGCTTTCATTACAGTTAAAACAACCTTGCTTATTATAATACAACTATAATGAAATCTATATCCTAATAGAATTTAATTCTTATCAAAAAGTTGTTTTTTCTTGTTTACTTCATGAGCTTCTTTAAAATAAAATTGGTCTAAATGCTTAAAACGGATTTCTTATAATTATTGTTGAGGTAAAGTAGTTGGCAACTATACGTAGAGTATATGAGAAAATAAATCTGTTTTTCAGAATAATTTTCATTAACAAAAGATATACTCTGGTCGCATTTATTGGCTTGGGAATTAGCCTTGCATTAGTTGCTGAAAGCTTGATCTTTCTTTATAGCTTTCAATATGATGCTTTTAATACTTACATAAGAGAGAATCCAGAAGAACAAATAACAATAACGCCAACAAATATGATTAACACCTATAATAGAGAGGATACGATTGTACCTGAACTCGAGACAATTGTAGATAAAGCGCTCGTTTCCTCTGGGTTAGAAGGGACTACTGCTTTTAGGTATTGGATCAATCGGCGGGCTGTAGTACTTCCTTATACTGATTATTTGAATTATAACAATACTGAGTTAGTAGCTGTTAATTATGTTGGTGTACCAAGTTTTTTCTTTGATATACTAAGCCCATACATTCAAGATGACGGGACTCTTCCATCAAATTCTAGTGAAGTCCTTTTACTTCTCAGACCAGATATGTTAAGAAATACCAATCTATCTAAAGGATTAAACAATGTTTTTACTATTTACAATCCACTAAACCTTGCTGCTGGTGTTGAACAAGGTATCCCTGCTGCAGGTGCAACACTAAACATTACAGGGGTTATTGATGTTTATGAGTTACAAGAATCTTTAAACAATAGTTATGAAGAGAAAGCTTTCTTGACAAATCTCTTCTCAATTCTCGCTGAAGATCAATTGATTCTTTCATCGTATAAATCATTAATGGATTTCACTCATGGATTAACAGGAACACCTTCACAGGTAGCACCAGATCAATCTACATTTATAGGATCAATAGCTTTCAATCTAGACGAAATTGATGCTTTCAACTTAAAAAATGAAATTGAGAAGTTTATTGGATTCACAGAACAAATACGTTCTTCGATTGAAGACACTGAATTTACAAATGAAGTTCATCTTGATTTGAACATTATTATTATATTACAAGATTTTGTTAGTGAATTTGAGATTTTCAGAATTTTAATCATTATGTTTATGATTCCAATGATTAGCATGGCATTATCTTTAACAGCTTATTCTTCAAATTTGATTAAGAAACGTAGGAAACGACAATTGGGTCTTCTTAATATGAGAGGTAGTTCTCAAGCTGAAATTGTAGTAATGCTTCTGGTGGAGTTAGTAATATTCACAGCAATAGCGATAGTATTAGCATTTATACTTGCATATCCTTATACATTTCTGATACTGAAAAGTGCTGCATTTTTAAATTTCACAGGTCCAACTGTAATTCCCCGATTCTTTGTGTTAATATTGGAGATAGTAATTATTGCAGGTTTTATTGGCTCTCTACTTGTAAATGTAGGGAGTATAAGGAATCTAAGTCAACTAGAGAAAGAAGAAGCTTTTAGTGAAATGCGAGATAAAAAACCATTTTGGGAAAGGTTTTACATTGATATCTTTCTACTAGTTGTTGGCATAATTGCTTGGGTAATTACCTGGATTCAGCTCAAAAACGTTAATGTCTCAATAGCGTTTGCTAGGTTATTGGGAACTCCCGCTCCCATTCTAGTTATTATTGGAACTATCATGGTCGTGACAAGGCTCTTTCCTATAATAACGAAGTGGCTTTCCAAAGTTACATGGAAATTCCATAAACTAGAGTTACTGAGTATTGCTTTTAGAAGCTTAGGAAGGCGCAGAAGTGCCACCATGCGATCGTTAGTATTAGTTATGCTTACATTCACCATGGCAACTGTCTCGATAGTAATACCAGATAGTTACCAAGGATTTGATTATGAAAATGCAGCTTATACTATAGGTTCGGATATAGTCATTTCCAATGTGGCTTTATCTGATAAGGTTTTTAGACAAAATATAGAAGCAGTAGAAGGAGTAGAAGCTACAACTTATGTTACTTGGTTTTCTACAGCACCTATAACACGTGGTAGTGTGGTTTATCATTTTACATTTATGGGGATAAACACGTCAGAGTTTGGACAGGTTGGTTATTTCGACCGGGAATACCTTGATTCAGATACTATGGAAATAATCTCGAAACTAGACGCCCCCTTAGAATCGAATGTTTCACTAAATATTATCATGCAACATGACCAATCATCTTCCTTTAATGTCTCAGAAGGAGACTTATTTGATATATACATTCCTAAATTTTCAGGTAGTTCAGATATAGATACAAAACAAGCAAAGATTGTAGATTTTTACAATTTCTGGCCAGTAGTTTACGTTAAAAAACCAACATTTGGTACAATTCAGTTTGAACTTTCTTTGGTTGCTTCATCAGAACATATTTTCAATCTATCTGGAGACAGTTCTGATTTTTACACACAACTATTCGTTAAGGTCAAAGATGACTATGCTACTGAATCAGTTGTTCAAGGAATAGAAGAATGGACATATGGAAGAAAAGTAGATAGTATTGCAGAGAGAGTTACTTTCTCAGAAGGAAGTTTAAGGTCAACGGTAATTTTTGGAGCATTGAATTCCAATTTCATCGCTTCTATTTTGATATTAGTTTTTGCTATGTCAATAATGATGGTAATTCATACTCTCGAGAGAACAAATGAGGTTGGGATTATGAAAACCATAGGTATTTCTCCAAGACAGTTGTTTAGCTATTTCTATACTGAATCATTTACTGTCTTGTTATTAGGTGCTTTTACGGGGATACTACTTGGGGTTTTTGCATCATATATGTTCATGTCAATTATTGCGATAAACTCATTTATCCCACCATGGGAGATGGTTTACTCGTCACTGAAATTGATACTAACGATAGCTATCATGTTTGGTGCATCATTACTTAGCTCAGTAATTCCAGGAATAATTTCTGCAAGGAAAGAAGAAGCAGTAATGATTAAAGAGATCTAAAAACAACTGCTTAAAACGAAAAGAAAAATAAAAAAGAAGTAGTTTTAAGTAGTTTCTACTTCAGGCTCAAGAGGAATAGCCATAGCCATAATTAAATAGACTACTAAAACAATTCCACCGGAAACTACAAAAGCAATCAACCACAAAATTCGGACTAAGTCAATATCTAGATCCAGGTATTTAGCTAGACCAGCAGAAAGACCAGTAACCATTTTGTCTGTACGAGAACGATAGAGCTTCTTCTCCTCAGTTCCTTCAGAAGTCTTTTCTTGTTTTGCTTTTTCATGTTTGACTTTGCGGTCTCTAGCTTTAGCAAGAGATTCTCCACAACTTGCACAGAATTCTGCGAATTCTTCATTTACTGCTCCACAACTTGGACAATAGAGTGACATTCAGTTATCACCTAAACAAACATGAAGTAATTCTGTAATCAACTTTTAAAACCTTTTCAAATCAAAGCATGGATTTGCTTGCTAAGAGTTATCTTCATTAGCTTCTTTTTCTTCCTCTTCAACGATTACTAGTTGTTGACCTTTTGCTTTTCTGTTTCTCTTGGATTCATTAACAACAATGTAACCAATAACTAATACTGGTATAAGAGTTCCAAAAATAATAGCTCTTCCTTTAAGGATGGTAGGAACTGATGTTTGCAAGGTATGAAGAGGTATTGATATTGGATATCTGTCCTTGTTTTCAGCAGAACCATTAATCTTGTAGGAACCAATTCCCCACCAATCAGACCAGTAGTTACCTACTCTAGTACCTTCTTTAGACCAAAGATTTTCTACTCCATCATCTTTGGCTTGACTCTTTCCATTGAGATTATTATTGACAAAGGAATTATGATGGATTTCATTGTAACTTGAGAAATCTTGACTTAAGAAAGCTGATATTATAAGACCAAAGGAAGTAGTATTTTCAATAAGATTATAGCTAATTTCACAATTAGTTGATGCTCCTTCTGGGTAGGTACTATCTAGAATGATACCAACACCATTGTTAAAGAGAATATTTTCTTTTATTTGATTGCCAGGGGCATTTGTTAGTTGCATACCATTACTATTATCGTAAATATAATTGCCAGATAAAACACCATAAGTAGAATTATTTTCAATTCTGATACCTATATCGTTATCGACAAAAGTGTTGTTAGCAATTAGTGCTTCAAAACAACTATTGTAATTAATGCCTTGTTCGTTATCGATAAACAAGTTATTTGTAACAACCATCTTGGGGACATAGCTTGCTAGCAAACCAAACCGATCAAAGCTGTCACATGTACAGTTATCAATAGTAATTGTATTTGAAGCAGTTTGGAAAACTCCAATAGCTCTCCCTTCAGCCCTAATAGAACAATTTTGGATGAGGATATGTTTGGTAGTATTAATGATTTTAATCCCATATCTCATGGTTGTGTCAATAACATAATCTTCAATTCTGTAAGGATTACTTACAGAACCATCGCCTGGAAAACTATAATCTGTAAGATTGCTATCATATTCGATATCTATTACAGCATCTACTGTGTTGCTTATAAGAAATTCATTTTCAAAGAGCCTGTTAGTGAGAAATCTAAATTCTTCCTGAGCGGGTTTCTTTGTATCAACAAATTTTGATTCAACAGGTAATAAAATTAAGATAATAAAACAAACAAACCAAAATCTAAGTATATCTTTTCCCATTATCCTCAAGATAGCTTTTTATGACGGTCATTAAAAAACATTCTCTAATTATTAGATTGATATTTTTCGCTGACAAACAGGACAAGTCCCTTTCACTTTTACCCATTCTTGTAGATGATTTAAATGAGCAACTCCTTGACATTCCTTACAAGCTCCAATGAATTCATTTGATGAGATCGGCAATTTACAAACAATACACCGAAGAATAGATTCATTACAACTGGGGCAATTGGTTGCAGAACGATTTTCAATAATAGTATGGCAATAGAAGCAATTATAAGTTCCATAGCGAGGAATAGGGTGAGAAATTAAATCATCGATGAGCTCATCAGTATTCTCTCTTCTAATGAAAACTTGTTCTAATTTCAAAAATTCTCCCAACTCAGGTCTTTGTTCGAGAATAGCAATAATGACATCATCAATGTACTTCTTTGGTGAATTTGCAAGTTCAGCAATACGAGGGAGAGTAACTTGGATATTTGGTCGAACTTCTTGGATAATTCTCAAAATAGAAGAGTAAATGTCAAGTAATTTTTCATCAAAATCTCGATCAGCTGTTAGATCATAAGGATAAGGAACCTCAGCAATGATTTCAGGAGGATTAAAGAATGAAATCATTTCAAAACGATCTTCAAAACCAAGTTCATTAGCAATTTTATCTAATGAGGAATTAATAACAGAAATATAATTTGCATTTTTCTTTCTTTCAGCTCGACGCAATGCAAGTATAAGCGATTGTATACCAATATCTCCATCTTTCTCTCCTATCACAATAATCTCATTAGCAAGCTCCAGAGGATAGGATTTTGATTTTATTTGATTATATTTCTGAGCAACTAAAAGGGTGTGTTTAGGCACATTGCTTAAGTTGTTTGTTTCGATCTTCCCTTTTATCCATCGGTATTCTATTGTACCATCTAAAGAGTCCTTGTAATCAATTATTCTTCTGATCAATTTAAATCCCTCACTTGCTTCATACTTGACAACCTAGTCATTATTTCTAAAAATGTTTGCAATATACTCCATTAACTTATACTTAATTAAATTTATAAGAAAAAGTTTTGGTAGTTTAAATAGTTTATAACGTAAGTTACTATTGAAACATTATTTGTTATCTCCGTTATTTAAGGAAATTCCCCTTTTCCCTTTCTTTGAGCGTGATTAGTCATCTTCCCTTTCTTCCTGCTCAATCGTTGATGTAACAGAATAAACTTATTTTTTTCTATAATCAATAATTCTAAAAAATAAAATAATAATTTAAAAATACTAAAAACATCTGATTTTTGTAGTTGAAAAGGAGTTTTAGGAAATAATGACAATTACAAAAAACATACCAATTGGTCATACAACAGAATTTCTTAGACAATTGAATAACTTGAAGGTTCTAAAAGGTATTTTTTGGTTCACTAGAACACTAGCGATAATAAGCATTGGACTGGCTATTCTCACAAAATACATTCCATATCCATCTATTTATGTCACAAACATTGCATTAGGAACCTTACTTTTTGGAGGGATTATTATATTCAGTATTAGTCTCATCTGCAATATAATGCTAACTAGAATGTCAAAAAATATCGCATTTATTGGGAGTATGGTTCTAGGTATGAAGGTTTACCAACTTCTAGGTCTAGCTAAAAATGAAATTAACAGTAAGAGAAAATGGAGAAGAAAATTAGCAATTTACGCTCTTCCAACTATGCCTAACGATACAGTAGTTGATGTCTTATCAGATCTAGAAGAAATAGAAACCGGTAAGATGAAACAAATCATTCAGAATACCTTGAAACAAGTAGAGGAAAAATTAACGACAGCAAACAGACAAATAATAGAAAGGAAACCTTATCAAGATTTCAATGGAAACTACGTAAACCTATATCCTAAAAAATTCAGAAGTATGGCTAGACCAATTCTGTGATTATTTAGTAGCGTTTGTTTCTTAGGAATACCTCTGTTGATAAAAGGAATTCTTAATATTACAATTATAGGATTATCAGATGCCTTAACAGGAGAAACTTTAGTGTTATTATTCTGTTTGAGTCCTGCTTTTATCTTCTTAATACCCTCTACAGCTCTATAACGTGTTTATACAGATTATAAGCATGTTACTAAGCTACTTGATGAAAGGAATATTCCTGAGCTTATAGCAATTGTATCTAAAGGGTATGAACACTATCCAAATGTAAACCAAATATCCTTTGCTTTACTTGCACTAGCAAATCTTAGTTCAATAGATATTATTACACAGTTGAAACACTTACTGGAATCCAAGAATAGACCTGTGAAAATGTTTGCAGCTCCAGCTTTAGATATGATAGCAGTAAAAAATAGTTTAGATGAACGCTTCTTCTATCGCATAGTTATTTGATTTAGCTTAATCATCTCTTCTTTTTCCATTATTACTGAAAAATCTTATAAAACTGCAACTCTGACAATTTTTCTGCGTTTTTCATAATACATTAGAATTGTCTTTATATAAATAAGCGTTTATCATATGAAACTAATTAATACGAAAAAAAATAAAATTTATAATGACTAAATGATTTATTAATATGATTAGGAATCATTCTTTTTCCAAAATTGAATAAACAATGAGAGGGAAAAAAACTTGAAATTAACTAAAAATCTATGTGTAATAATAATATGCTTATTGGTAGGTATAACTGTAAATCAATTCTTACCAGCCCATGTTAAGAATGTGACAAGTACTGAAATAGCTGATGATTTACTTGAAATTGAATCGCAATCGTTTGATCCAGTACAAGATATTGGATTTGAACCAATGGATGTTGTATTAGATCCTGGTGGTGGTGGTGATGGCGGTGGTGATGATGGTAGCAATACCAATGATGAGGGGAAATATCTTATTCAACAAACCTACTATCAAGGTTTTGAAACGATATATGAACCTCTTGATCCTTATAGTTTCGCTAATCCAACTTACTTCAGTAGAACAAACGTTATTGCAAAAGAAGGTTACTATTCATTAAAAACAACATCAGATTCGAATGGCAAACTTTATGATGGTATACAATTCGATCAATCATTTGAAGATGGATCAATAGAAGCATATTTCTATCTCGAAACTTGTTATCTTTATCCTACACTCTGGCTTCGAACGACAACTCTAGATTCTTCATCCGCCCCTTCATTTACAGACGGATATATGTTACGATTATACGTTGATTATGCTAGGATTTACAGAAGAGAAGCTATTGGTTGGACACCTTTAGTAACCTATGATTTAGGTGAGAATATCAATTACGCGTGGTGGCACATGAAATTTGAGGTCGTTGGAACACAATTAAATGCCTGGGTTACCAAAAATAACGAATTTTCTTCTACTCCTACATTTAGTTATGACACAGTTAATGATACTAGCAGACTTAATGAAGGTCATCCTGGGATTTCTGCAAGAACAACCAGCTCAATAACATATATCGATGCAATAAAAATTATATCGGAAACTACCAATGTTGATAAACAATCATTATTTGATGGTTTTTGTTATGCATATACCGGTTGGGAAGGTGGCTATTATTGGGATTTAGAGACAGAGTCAAGTATCACTGATTTAGGTAATTTTATGTTAAATCATAAGTGGTATCTAGTAAAGTTTACAATGTCTAATGAAATCCTAAGACAAATAGGTTATCAGACATATAAAATAAGTGATAATTTAATTGAATTTAATGCAACTGTATTTACAGATTGTGATACATTAGACTATGTTCAAATCCAAGATATTAAAATAAATGGTATATCTGAAAGTGAGGAATATACATTTGATCTTGTTGCATTTTATGAGATTTTAACCAATAATGATACAAATCCAGATACTAAAATTCCATTAAAAGCAGGTTTGGTTGCTCTTATTGGAGCATTAGGTTTGGGTTTAATATGGAAAGGACTTGAATATTTGGCTATAAAAAAAGCAATTGAAATCCCACTATTTAAGGCTTTAGGGATTGGCTGGACGGTTTTGTCAAGTACATTAGGTTCATTTCTTTTTATTATTGGCATAGCAATTGTTGTTATAGCAATCCTTTTGTCTATACTATTTATTTGTATTGAAAATAATTAGGAGATGACATCTATTAATGGAAACAGAAAATGAAGTATTTGATGCACAACAAGAAGCAATTAAACAGTTTAAATTTGACTTCAAAATTATTGGTGGAACAACAGTAGCTGTAATGTTTATAAATTTCTTATTTGCAATACTATTTAGTCATATTTTCATATCACTCAACAATGAATTCTCTGACTGGTTCTTTAGAATGATATTATTTCCAATGTTATTTTTATCTTTAGCAGTAGTAAATTATGTACTACCAGTTGTAATTCCTAAACCAAATACAAAGGGTAAATTATGTTTTAATACAGATTTCATATGGATTGTAAAAGAGCAACACACCCCAACTGCAATGAGATATAAAATTATTAAAATATTGACAATTTTATTTTTCATACTTGGAATCTTATCTTTCATTGCTACGTTTGTATATGTAACTATGGGAGTTTTTTATTACTAGATATTCTTAGATAAAACATATTCTAAGAATTCTTTTTTTTTTCTAAAATTGTCTACTATGTATGAATGTAAATATCAAATGAATGAATAATAGCTTTGGAAGAGGAGAAAATAGAAGATGGTGATGACAAACAAGCAAATTAACACAAATTTTATAATCAATAGAGAAAACCTCTAGAATGCAGAGAGTTTCTCTAATTACTAATCCATACAAAAAATTCTTAAAGAGAAAAAAGGCAATCTGCGAATATCAAATCAAAAGGAATTTGAGAATAAAAAAAACGAAAATATAATAGGTGTACAAAAAAATGGCCGATGATAAACCCCATTTAAACCTAGTAGTAATAGGGCACGTCGATCATGGCAAGAGCACCATGACTGGGCACATGCTCTTTCTTGCTGGCGCTGTTGACAAGCGTTTGATTGACAAGTATGCTGAGGAATCTGAGAAGATCGGCAAACCTTCCTGGAAATATGCTTGGGTCTTGCAAAAACTCCAAGAAGAGCGTGAGCGTGGTTTAACCATTGACGTTTCTTTCTTCAAGTTTGAGACCAAGAGTACTGTTTTTACTATTATTGATGCTCCTGGTCACCGGGACTTCGTTAAGAACATGATTACTGGTGCTTCTCAAGCCAATGCTGCCATTCTTGTCGTTTCCGCTGAAAAGAACGACCTTGAGTCTGGTTTATCACTTGAACGTGTTGAGAAGACTCCTAAGGGCGATCGTCGTATCCCTGGTGGTCAGACTATTGAGCACTTAACTTTAGCCATCACTCTTGGCATCAACCAAATTGTTGTTGCTGTTAACAAGATGGATCTTGTTCAATTCAAAGAGGCTGGCTACAATAACGTCGTTGAGCGTGTTCGAGCTCTCATTGATGGTTTTGTTAAGTCTGGTTTAGTTTCAAAAGAACGTGTTGCTAACATCAAGTTCGTCCCAACTAGCGGTATGACTGGTGACGGTCTTGTTAGTAAGAGCGATAAAATGGCTTGGTATAAGGGTCCTTCACTTATGGTTGCTCTCAATGATTTTAGTGTTCCTGAAAAACCAACTGGTAAACCTCTTCGAATGCCCATTCAAGATGTTTATGCCATTAAAGGTGTTGGTACTGTTCCAGTAGGTAAAATTGAATCTGGTATCTTGAAACCTGGTGATGAAGTTATCTTCCCAATCTCCAAGCAAAAAGCCAAAGTTCAAACCATTGAAATGCATCATGAACAGCTTTCAAAAGCTGAACCTGGTGACAATGTTGGTTTAAACATTAAAGGCATTGCTCGTAATGAGATTCTGAAAGGTGATGTTATAGGTCATCCTGGTAAAGATGAACCAAAGCTTGTTGATACCTTCGTAGCTAGAACTTTCATTTTGAAGAACCTATCCAAACCAGGTGCTAACCAACCAACCGGTATGGCTAAGGGTTATGCTCCTATCATTCATCTTGGTCAAGCTGCTCAAGCTTGTCAAATTGTTAAATTCAAAGTTCTCAAGAAATCTGCTCAACGAAAATCACTTGTAAAAACTGGTGAATATAATCCAGATATCTACCTTTTAAACGGTGACTTTGCAGAGATTACCTTCCAACCATTTGCCCCATTCATTTGCGAGAAATTTACTGATTATCCATCTTTGGGTCGTTTTGCTGCTCGTGACATGGGTCAAACTGTTGCAGTAGGTGTCATCACCGAAGTTAAAATTAAAAAAACTAAAGAATAGGATTTTAGATTCTATTCCTTTTTTTTATTTTTCTTTTCTTTACTAGTTCTCTTTGAGTTTTTTCATTCGTATTTTGAAATGGATAAATATAATAAGGGCATTATTCCATGATGAATATAGGAATATATCTTATCATACTAATATTGTTGTGAGTTATTTGCCTGAAAAAAGTGAAACTGCTACCCGAAGTGAGAATAATGCTTCAGATGATGTTGGTCATGAGCTTATCTCAGGTTTAACTCAATTACTGATCCTTCTTATCCTTAAGCATGGTCCTCAACATGGTTATGAGCTTGCCAATCGCTTAGAACCTATTTATTGTCGCCGTTTATCTCCTGGAACCATTTACCCTCTCCTTCAAAGGATGGAATCTAAAGAGTACATCCAAAGCACTACCATGATTATTTCTGGTCGCAAACGTAAGACCTATGTTAGCACTCGTTTTGGTCGTATTGCCATGAATAATGCTCAAAAGAATCTCCAAAGCATCTTGAAAATCCAAATTTCTAGCATTGACTCTGACGCTCCTGGTATTGAACTTCTCAAAAGTTTAGCTCAATTCCGCATTTTGCTTATCTTGGATCAATCCCCTCTTCATGGGTACGAATTGGTTGAAAAGCTAGATGACTACTTTGGTCAGAAAATAGCTTTAGGTACTATTTATCCCTCCCTCCACAGGTTAGTTGAAAAAAATTACATTGTTAGTAAATCAAAATGGGATGGCGATAGAGAAAGAAAAGTTTACGAACTAACCAATCTTGGTCGCACTGCACTTAGGAAATCTCATCAAGAAATAACCCAAATTGCTGAAGATACTATCTTCGAGATGTAATTTCGTTTTCCTCAGTAGATGTTTGTTTTAAGGTTTTTATGCACTCTACTATCGAAAATGCTTTATTATCATCAAATAATAGGTATATTCCTCTAACAGCTAGAAATTAAACACACTAATCTTTGAAGGCAATAAAATGCGTGAAACACATCACATTTGGTATATTGTTAGCACTGTTCTTGGTTTGCTGTTTATTATCTGGGGAGCTCTCACGCCAAATCATCCACTTATCCCCGGAGATGTTTGGTTAGTTCTCCCTGGAATACTTCTCTTCGTAACTGGTTTATTTGGTATTTTCGAAGAATACATTATTGAGAGAAGAATCCTTAAGTATTTTTCAAATTTACAAGTCGATTCAATATCACTTGATAAATTATCTTCAGACTTAATTTTAGATGTTGATTATTTACGCGTATTATTACTTCAATTACGTGGGCAAGGAAAGCTTTTAGTTTATTTTGATTCTGCAACTGGAGAATTAATGTTACCAAAAGAAGTCGAATCGCCAAGTTGTTCCTTTTGTGCTCACCCTAATGTTGCCTTAGATTTCTGTCCTGTGTGTGGGCTAAAGAAAGCTGAGTCTAAGAGAAAAAAAACAAAAAAGAACTAAAATAGATTTACTGAGATGAAAATAATGGGGAAGAAATTCAAAGGAATAGGTTGCCCGTGCGTTACGCCTTTCAACGAAGATGAAACTTTAGATTTAGCAGGTCTTCGTGAGCTCGTTGATTTTCTAATTAACAGTGAAATTAATGCAATCATACCTACAGGTATTTGTGGTGAACCATATTCCCTGAATAATGAGGATTATCATTCTGTAATAGATACGATAATAGATCAAGTAAATAATGCTGTTCCAGTCTATATTGGACTCCCTTCTGAGTCCACTCATCGTTTGTTAGAGATTTCGAAGTATGCTATTGATGCAGGAGCTGATGGCTTTGTTGTTTACCCTCCTCGACTACCAACAATAACTATTCCAGAATTGGTGAATCATTTCGAATATGTTAGTTCGAAAATAGATGCAAACTTGCTTTTTGTTAATGATCCAGATCTCTGTAAACTAGATTTACCTGTTGATCATATTGGCAGACTTTCAAAATTAAGCAATGTTGTTGGGATCGTTGAAGTTAGTAGCGATTTCAAGAAAATACCTCAAATAAGTGCAGCTGTAAGTGATGGTTTTCTTGTTTATACTGGTCGTGGTTTATTAGTTCCTCAAGCAATCAAAGAAGCCGGAGTTGAAGGAGCAATCGTCCCAAGTGCAAATGTTGTTCCAAATCTTTTGGTTGAATTGTTTGAAGCATTCAATGTTGAAATGAATAAGAAATTTGAAGAGATACAAACAAAGTTGATTCCTTTAGAATTAGGATTAAAATTAGGAACTTTCCCTGTTGCAATTAAAGCAAGTTTGAACCTTCTTGGTGTTAATGTTGGTATTCCTAGAAGACCCTTGCTTCCATTATCAGAAGGTGATCTTGAAAAATTACGCAATATTTTAATTAGTACTGGTTGTTTACGACCTAGTACTCCAGATGAAGATGGTGAAGACAAAGACAATTAAGAAAAAAATGCGAAAAAATCAAGTTAGTAAATAACATTAGTTAAGGACTTTGGATGGCTTTAAAATTTAAGAATGTGATAAAATGGCTTTTATGGATGTTTATCAAATCTTAGTTCCTACTCTTACTTTAGGTGCTTTGCTTTATGCTGGTATTAAGGATCTTTTATACCGAGAAGTTAGAAGAGAAATTATTTGGGTTTTGATGGCAGGAATTGGCATTATCTTAGATATCTTGTATATTATAAATTTTGAAGGCGATAATTCCTACTTTGAACCTCTTGCTAATGTTTTGCTAACTATTACTGTAGGCTTTATTTTTGGCTTCATTCTCTTTTATCTAGGAGTTTGGGGTGGAGCTGATACAAAAGCTCTTTGGGCTATCTCGATTCTCTCTCCAGTACATCCACTTAAAAAGAATATCTTAGATATTTCTGTTGCTTCCATACCAATTATTGATACATCAATCTTCTCTATTTTGCTCAATTCCGGAATTATTGCTCTCTTTTATCCAATTGTTCTTATGATTATTAATACAATTACCTCTACAAGAGGGTCACTATTTGATGAAGTAAGAGGTTCCTCCTCTGAAAAGATTCGTTGTTTCCTCTTTGGTTTTAGGAAGAAAGTAGACAAGATAAATGTTGAAAAACTTCATTATGATTTCATGGAGGAATTAATTAATCAATCTTTCAAAGGTAAGTTTAATGGTGATTTTGAGGGGAGATTAGATGGTACCTTTACAGGAATCTTTCAAGGTAAAATGAATGGTGAATTTACTGGTACTATTACTGGTAAATTCCTCTTAGAATTAGACAAACCAATTGATGAACAAGATGTAAAGGAAATTCTGACAAAAGCAAAGGAAATTTCTAAGAAACTAGAGATTGAAAAATCAGATGATGATGAAGTAATTGATCATGTACTCATAAAATACAAAAAAACCTTTTCGACTACTGAATCTGAGAAAAGCGAAATAAAGTCTAGAAATTCAATGATAAGCTATACTGGACAATATACTGGTCCATTAGATGGGATTTTCATTGGAACAATCACTGGTATTTTTGAAGGATCATTTGATGGAGAATTATTAGGTGAATTAGAAGGAGATTACGTTGGTACTTCTAAAAAAGGTAAAATCAACGGGACCAAAAAAAGTCCACCTGGTGAATGGCGTTTGAAAATATGCATGGGACTAGATGAAGAAGAAGTCATGGAAAAAAGACAATTTAGAACAATTTGGCAACTAAAAATTCATGATAAAAAAACTGTTTGGGTAACCCCGGGCTTACCTTTTGTTTTCTTAATGCTTTTTGGTTATGTTATGTTTCTCTTGTTTAACAATTTAGCTCTGTTACTTTTTTCATTATAGAAAAAAACACGCAAATTGTATAAATGTTGTCAGAATTTTAGAAAAACTAGCGAAGAATTTTTGAATTGGTAAATAAAAGAAATCAAGGTAAGAACAAATGGACGATTTCGTTATTGTTGGTGCAGGTCCTGCTGGGATATTTTGTGCACTTGAATTGTTGAATAAAGGGATTAAGAAGATTACTCTAATTGAAAGTGGAAAAGAGGTCTATAAGAGAAAGTGTCCCCGAAGAGAAAGCAATACTGATTGTAGAGCTTGTAAAACTTGTGATATTACAAGTGGTTTTGGTGGTGCTGGTGCTTGGTCTGATGGTAAGATAACCAAAGATGTTTCTGGTACTGTTGGAGGTTGGATGAGTGACTTTCTCACCTCAGAGGAGCTTATAGATTTAACAGAATATGTTGATAAAACAGTACTTTCTTACAGCAATGGTGGTGATCGCTACTTTAGTCCTGATCCCGAATTTGTAGATCGCTTGGAAAGTAAATGTCGAAAAGAAAATATGAAATTAATTACTTACCCAATTAGGCATTTAGGAACCGATAATGCTACTGCAATTATGCATAATATCTACCAATATCTAAAAGATAAAATTAATATTGTACTAAAAACCACAGTCGATAAAATCATCGTTAACAATGGAAAAGTTGAAGGTGTATCAACTTCCGATGGGAAAGTTTACAAAGCTAAAAATGTCGTTATGGGTGTTGGTCGTGGTGGCACTAATTGGTTGAAATCTGAATGCGATCTTCTTAAAATAAACTATTCTCATAACGCTGTTGATATTGGAGTTCGTGTTGAAACTTTAAATGAATATTGTGAGGAATTCACAGAGAATTTATACGAGTTCAAAATTGAATATGTAACTAAAACCTACGAAGATCGTGTCCGTACTTTTTGTGTATGTCCTGGTGGTTTTGTAACCACAGAAAGATACAATGAGAGTACTTGTGTTAATGGCGAAAGCCGTACTGATATTAAAAGTCCAAACACAAATTTTGCGATACTTGTTACATGTAATTTTACAGAACCATTTAAACAACCCATAGAATATGCAAAACATGTTGCAAATCTTGCGAATATGCTTTCAGGAGGAAATTCTCCATTAGTTCAAAGATTTGAAGATTTAAAGAATGGTCGTCGTTCTACTCCTGAACGACTCGAACGTTCTGTTATCAAACCTACTCTCCAGAGTGCAGTCGCAGGTGATATCACTTTTGCTATGCCAAGTAGAGTTATGAGTGATCTAAGAGATTTCCTAACACACCTTAATGCAATAATGCCTGGAATTGATGGACCAAATACCTTGTTATATGCTCCTGAAATTAAACTCTATAGTATTAGAATAGATTTGACTGATAATTTAGAATCAAAGGATATCAAAAATCTCTACTTCGTTGGTGATGGAGCAGGTATAACTCGAGGTGTTATGCAAAGCGCAATATCAGGTGTAGTAGTAGCAAGAAAATACGATAAATAAAGAATTGAATGATTTGAGAACAGAACTAGTCATCTTTTCTTGTATCTCTTCTTTGTTCTTTCATTATCAGAAATGATTCTTTCATCTTGTAATTCTTTTATCGTACCAATTAGAACACCATCAAGAGTAAAAACTTCGGCATTATCAAAATCAATTCCTTCTTTCATTGTTACTATTGTTTTGAAGAATTTCCCATCAATAGAAAAGCCATCAAGATACTTATTGAAAGCAGGCAAAATTATGTGTAATCTCTCTTGATCTCCTTCAGCGTGCAACCATTTTGCTTTCACCCAAACTTTTTCTGTAATTTTTGTACCAATTTCATCACGAAAAGCAAAAGTCGGGTGTGCATGTCCAGATATGGTTACATCAGCAGAATAAACATCCAAGACAGGATTTGCATGACCATGCCATAATCCCACTGATAATCCTTCCTTCTTTTCTTTCACAACTAAACCTGATGGTTGAATAAGTTCGATTTCATCTGGGAGTATCTCTTCAATTTTCCCATCATGATTCCCTTTAATTATAGTCAGTCTTGTAAGATTCAACATTCTTCGTAGGAGCTTCCAAGCTCTACCAGCCAAAGGATGCGCAGTTCCAAATATCTCGTCTTTAAAATCTCCTACTATGATTAACCTTTTCGGTTTTCTTTCTTCAATTAATTCCACAAGTTCTTCTTCAGGTCTTTTGGAAACAGGTATAAGAATTCCTTTCTTATTTTGCCCATAGACAAATCCTAGATGCAAATCTGCAATTACCAATGTTTTTCCGAACTTTTCTTCATAGAACTCGATTGCTGGTTTTCCAGGAATCATCCATGAGCTATTTGCCTTTTCTGTTTCCATTAGTGATTGTACTCCTTGTTACAATACAAAGATAACAAGGGTTTTTAAAAAATTGCAATTAATTTCACAAATAATAAGTCTACAAGTAGTTCTAATCCTTCCTTGTTGGTTCCAGTGATTTTAAAGAATTCAGATAATTTTTGGCCATCAAATTCCTTGCCAATTAAGCAATCTATCCAATCTCCATGAGTTTCTTTCAAACTTGCATATTGTTCTTTATACTCTTCTGTTTTGAATTCAGTTATTGTAAAATGATCCATTGAAATCAAATATTGTAAAAATGGGAGATAATATTTTATATCTACTTTTTCAAAAAGCAATCTATCAATAAATTCCGCAGAAACCAATACCTTCTCGTTGAATTCTTTACCAGTTGTCATAGTACTAAGTATCCTTGCTAATATCTCGAGACCTTGTTCTAATCCCTCTGGAATTTCATATCGTAAATCCACTTGGATGTTAAATCTATCTGATGTATATTCGTAAGGTACGCCAAAAACTCCATTAGCTTTGCTAAACCCTTCTGCTAAGCAAACAATTGTTTTTGTGTTATTCTCTTTATCTAGAAAAGTAATCTTGTTGAAAAGATTCAATCTGTTGCTCATTAGTAAGTATTGTTGTATTTGTTGCTCGTTATATTTATCCTCCTTTTCATTAGAATCACTCGTTTTCTCTTTTTGATTTATAATGTTTGGATTCTTTGTTGTTAAGGATTCACCATTAATGATCTGTTGAAAATCACCAATTGCAATGAGTAAACCATTCAGCATTTTGAAATATGGTTTATTTTCACTTTCTTTTACACAAACAGAAATAATCTTATCAAGAATGGATTCTGCCTTTCCTAAATCCATTGTTGTTTCAGTAATTAGTGCAATACCGAATTGTCTTTTCTTGCGGGTGAAATTAGGGTCTCTTAATGAAATCGCTTTTGCATAAGCTGTTTGCTTTTCAATTTTACGAACGGAAAATTCAGATGCCCTAATTGCCCACATTAATACACTTTCCATTTCAGAATTTTCAGGGAAAATGTAACTTGCAGGTTGCTTTTTTCTTATAACTGGCCCCTTAATAGAATCGAATTCCACTAATACTGCTGTTATATCATCTGTTTGGTTCATTTAAACACCTTACCACTCAAAGTTAACTCGATTTTTTACCTAACTCTTTATTCCTTGTAATTACTATAAGCAGCTTTTAATTTTTGAAGTCCTTTCTTATTTACTAACCGTGTCATACCAATATTCGCCAAAGGATTTCCAATAAACAAAGCCAAATAATCATTCTTTGAACAATTGATTCTTGAAATGATGCTGTAATGATTTTCGCTATTTTCTTCTAACAAAATTATCTTCACACTATCTCCTTCCAAATCACTTTGGAAATCTTCTGTTGCTGAAAAAATCTTTGCTACATAAGCAGCATATACTAACGAATTCTCTTCCCCTGTAAAAGACTCGCCAATAAGCAGACCATTAGGATCAGTAATTAGAACAATTCTAGCTCTCACCTTTTCTCTTATCCATTCAGCCAGTTTATCAAAATCAATTCTTACAATACCAACATGTTTTGCAATAGCTCTTACAAATGGTTCGTGAATAGTCTCAGGATTCAGTACCGTTGTTTCATATATTTTGAATTGTAGAATTATCCCTGGATACAATTGCTTTAACGGATCCAAGATTTCTTTTTTTATTCTCATCCCATCTGATGCGTTATTGAGGTCTTGTTTATGAGCAAAAATTAGAAAGCTCTTACAGTTGGGAGAAAGATCTAGTAAGTCTTCAATAGATCTCTGTAATTCTGCACTTGCTTCCTTAAATCTCAAATCGTCTGATGAGTCGATGATAAAAATAAATGTGCTAACATTACCAAAATATTCCTCTCTCATTGAACCATGATATTCATTTAATCTGAGATCTTCTTGTCCAGGTGGTACAAAGAAAATATAATTCTTCTTCAAGAAATTCTTGTTAAAGATTTCCAAATCCTTACTTGGGACTCTTCGGAGTGCAGCTTCAATTGGTGTAAATTTCAGAATGTCTTGAATTGAGCTTTTCCCAGCATTATCTAGACCTGCCAAAAGTATTTTTTCCGTTTCAAGTTCCAGCTCTTGTTTATTTGTTTGCACGTAAAATCCATCCAATGGAAAGGGTCATTCAATTATTATGCTTGTGACCTCAGAGTTTCTACTCTACTCACAACTATTCTTAAAATAAGACATTAAAAATCCCCGATTTTATTTCAATCTAATGGAAAAATATTTGACTAAGTTATTACTTAATTATATAAAAAGATAATAAATATGTGATATGTCAGAAAGTAAAAACTCAGGGGAAATTCAATATATAGCTGCATCTACTAGATTTGTTACAATTCATCATGATTTGCATTAAATCATCAAGATTATATTCTAATTATTTACAATTCGTGTTCGTTCACAGATTATGCCATCGAATTTCGAAAAATAATATGTTATTAATAGCATGTAGATAGTAGAAATAACTAAATATAATCTTGAAATGCGTTCCTTGTAGTAATATTTAAAAGACGATAGAATACGAAAAGAGATTGTTGCTCTTCCAGCTGCAAAACATTACCTTTTTGGCATGAAAAATTGTCCTAGAAGTCCGTATCAGTGAGGCAAAACTGAATGTCTGAAACTGAAAACATAACAATAGAAGATAGATGGATTCTAATAGAGTCAATGGTAAAGGAACTTGGGCTCGTCCGACAGCATCTTGATAGTTACAATGAATTTATTCATAATGGCATGCAATCTGTCGTGAGAGAAATAGGTAGTATTAAACCTGAAATCCCAAATTACTATGTTAAAATTAACAAAATTGAAATGGACCCACCAAATATTAGAGAAGCGGATGGATCATTAAATAATATTTATCCTAGTGAAGCAAGAATTAGAAATCTTACCTATACTGCTCCACTCTATCTCGATATGACTCCAATCCGTATTGATGAAGCAGGAAATGAAATCCCTCGAGAAACCTCCAGGGTTTTTGTTGGTCGTATGCCCATTATGTTAAAATCAAAAGTTTGTCCATTAAGCAGAATGACAGATGAAGAACTTATTAAAGCAGGAGAAGATCCCAATGATCCTGGTGGTTACTTCATCATTAATGGTAGTGAAAGGGTTTTAGTTACACAAGAAGATTTAGCTCCTAATAGAATTTTAATTGAGTTGAAAACTGGTAGTGTAACTAGTATGGCCAAAGTCTTTAGCACTGCTCAAGGAGTAAGAGCACCTGTTACTATGGAAAGATCTCGAGATGGAAGCTTAAATATTAGTTTCCCTTCTGTTCCTAGAAAAATACCTTTTTCAATTTTAATGAAAGCTTTAGGTCTAGCTTCTGATAAATCCATTGTAGATGCTGTTTCTGATGAGCAAGATGTTCGTAAGGAATTAATTCCATCTTTAGATGAATCTTCTGAAGTTACTGATGAAGAAAAAGCTCTTGATTTCATTGGTAAGCGAGTAGCTGTTGGTCAAACAATGGATTACCGAATAAAACGTGCTCGTGAAATCTTGAATAGATATTTACTTAGACACATTGGTACAAAAGAAGAACATCGTATTGGAAAAGCCTTTTTCTTAGGTCAAATGGCTCAAAGATTATTAGAGCTTGAATTAGGAAAAAGAACTGAAGACGATAAAGATCATTATTCAAACAAACGATTAAAACTCTCTGGTGAATCTTTAATCTCATTGTTTAGAGTCGCCTTTATGAGTTTGTGTCGTGATATTAAATACCAACTTGAAAGAACTGCAGTTAGAGGTAGAACCCCTAATATTAAAACTGCAGTTAGAGCTGATGTTATTACTGAGAGATTAAGACACGCTTTAGCTACAGGTAATTGGGTTGGTGGTAAAGCTGGTGTTAGTCAATTGCTAGATAGAACAAACTATATCTCTACACTCAGCCATTTAAGAAGAGTTGTTAGTCCTCTAAGTAGAAATCAACCTCATTTTGAAGCACGAGATCTTCATCCAACACATTTTGGAAAAATTTGTCCAAGTGAAACCCCAGAAGGTCCAAATTGTGGTCTTGTCAAGAATCTAGCAATGGATGCTTACATTAGCGTAGGTGTTTCAGTAAAAGAAATTGAAGAATTTCTTTCTTCATTAGGTTTTAATGAACTTGAAAATATGAAATCAACTGAATCATGTAAAATATTTCTTAATGGTCGATTACTAGGATCACATCCAAGTCCCAAAAGTTTTGTAAATGACATTAAGAAAGCGAGAAGAAAAGATATCCTTAGTTCTGAAGTAAATGTCAATTATTACGAAGATATTCAAGAAATTCAGATTAATTGTGATCATGGTCGAGTAAGAAGACCTCTCTTAATAGCTGACCGAAGTAAGCTCAAGTTAGAGAAGAAACATATAGACAAGGTTATATCTGGAGCATGGTCTTGGACTGATTTGATTCGAAGAGGTATTGTAGAATATCTTGATGCAGAAGAAGAGGAAAGCTCTTACATTGCAATGGAACCTCATAATTTAGAAAGTGATTCAACACATACACACTTAGAAATTACACCAAGTGCTATTCTAGGTATTTGTGCGTCTCTAATCCCATTTGCAGAACACAACCAATCACCAAGAAACACTTATGAATCAGCTATGGCAAAACAAGCACTAGGTATGTATGCTGCAAATTACCGTTTGCGAGTTGATACTCGATCACATATTCTCTTCTATCCTCAGAAACCCCTTGTGAAAACACATGGTATGGATATTATTAATTTTGACAAAAGACCTGCAGGACAAAATATGGTCATAGCCCTTCTTAGTTATGAAGGATATAACATGGAAGATGCAATTATTTTTAATAAACAATCTATTGAGCGCGGTCTTGCTCGTTCTGCATTCTTCAGAAGGTATGAAGCAGAAGAAAGACGATATCCTGCTGGACAAGAAGATAAATTTGAACGAATGAGTAAAGATGTTCGTGGGTTCAGACCTCCAGAAGCTTATGTTCATTTAAGTGCTGATGGTATAGTTGAACCAGAAAGCAACATTAAAGGCGATGAAGTTATCATTGGAAGAACCTCACCTCCAAGATTTCTTGAAGAATATAGCGAGTTTGAAGTTCGAGCTCCAATTAGGCATGAAACAAGTATCAGCATGAGACACAGCGAAGAAGGATTTGTTGATACTGTTTATTTAACTGAAACCAGTGATGGAAACCGTTTAGTTAAAGTTAAAATGAGGGATATGCGAATTCCTGAACTCGGTGATAAATTTGCCTCTCGACATGGTCAAAAAGGAGTTATTGGTTTAATTGCTCCTTCTGAAGACTTACCATTTACATCGGAAGGTATTGTTCCTGATATTATTGTTAATTGTCATGCTATTCCCTCAAGAATGACCATTGGTCAAATTTTGGAAACTATGGCTGCAGTTCTGGGATCGAAAAAGGGAATCGTATTGGATGCTACACCTTTTGAAGGAATTTCCTCAGACGATCTTGTTAAAGGAATGAAAGAGCTAGGTCTAAACTACTATGGAAAACAAGCTATGTATAATGGTTTGACTGGTAGAAAGTATGATGTTGACATCTTTATGGGTATGGCTTATTATCAGAAACTACATCATCTTGTAAAAGACAAAACTCATGCTAGATCTAGAGGACCTGTTCAAATTCTCACAAGACAACCAACAGAAGGTCGTGCAAGAGAAGGTGGTCTTCGTTTCGGAGAAATGGAACGAGATTGTCTTGTTGGTCATGGAGCTGCACTGCTCCTAAAAGAACGATTGTTGGAAGAATCAGATAAAACAACAATAAATATCTGTGGAGCGTGTGGAGTTATCGCTACTTATGACCGAAACAGGGACAAGTATTTCTGTCCTGTTTGTAAAGGCGAAGCAGCAGTATCTCAAGTAATAATGAGTTATGCATTCAAATTGCTATTGCAAGAACTATTCTCACTTGGGATGGCGCCAAGATTGATCTTAAAGGACCAAGCATAGAGAGATGGAGGAAAAAAAATGGCATTTAAATTACCAAAAATAATCGACGCATTACAATTCGGTTTATTATCACCAGATGAGATTAGAAAAATGAGTGTTGTTCGTGTCATTACTGCAGACACTTACGATGAAGACGGCACAGCAATCCCCTCTGGACTAATGGATAGACGATTGGGCACAATAGATCCTGGTCAAAGGTGTAAAACTTGTGGTAATAGAGTTGGTGAATGTGAAGGACACTTTGGTCATATTGAACTCTCCAGACCTATTTCCCATGTAGGTTTTAACAAGAAAATTTACAAGATTCTTAGAGCCATCTGTTGTGAATGTAGTAGAGTCTTGTTACCAGAAGAAGAACTCTACAAGCTTAAACAAGAGCTTACTAAATATGAGAAGCGATGGGAACAAAAAAATTCTGCTTATATTAACGAAATTCTTAAGAAAGCTGCAAAAACTGAGACATGCCCTCATTGTCAAGCATTAGAATCTAAAATAAGATTGGAAAAACCAACTACTTTTTATGAAGAAATTCGTGTTAGTAAGAAAAGCAAAGTAACTGATCGAAAGAAATTATCTCCTTCTGATGTCAGAGATCGAATGGAAAGGATTTCAGATGAGGACTGTCCAATTTTGGGAATAAATCCAGCACATGCAAGACCTGAATGGATGGTTTTAACAGTTTTACCAGTACCTCCAGTTGCTATGAGACCAAGTATAACTCTTGAATCCAGTATCCGATCAGAAGATGATCTTACTCACAAACTTGTTGATATTATTCGTATTAATCAAAGATTACGAGAAAATATTGAAGCTGGTGCCCCTCAACTCATCGTAGAAGATCTTTGGGAATTGTTACAATATCACGTAACTACATACTTCAACAATGAAGTTTCAGGCATTCCTCCTGCTAGACATCGTTCCGGAAGAGCATTAAGAACCTTAACTCAAAGGTTGAAAGGTAAGGAAGGACGTTTCAGAAGCAATTTATGTGGTAAGCGTGTTGATTTCTCCTCTCGAACTGTTATTTCTCCAGATCCCAATTTAAGTATAAATGAGGTTGGTGTTCCTTTGGAAATTGCAATGCAATTAACAATTCCTGAAAGAGTTACTGAGTGGAATATTGAGGAATTGAAAGAGCTTGTTATGAGAGGTCCTGTGAATCATCCAGGGGCTAATTACATTATTAGACAAGAAGGATTACGGATCGACTTACGTTTTGTTAAAGAGAAACGAAATGTAGCAGATTCACTTGAACCTGGATTCATAGTTGAAAGACATTTGAAAGACGGTGATATTGTCTTATTTAACAGACAACCATCATTACATAGAATGTCTATTATGGCTCATAAAGTCAAAGTTATGCCTTTCAGAACATTCCGATTAAACCTATGTGTCTGCCCACCATATAACGCAGATTTCGATGGAGATGAAATGAACCTTCATGTTCCACAAAGCGAGGAAGCTCAAGCAGAAGCAAGAACACTCATGCTTGCTGAACAACAAATTTCCTCACCAAGGTACGGTGGTCCACTCATCGGTGCAAATTGGGATTATATTTCTGCATCTTACTTACTAACAAGAAAAGGTTCATACTTTACAAGAAAAGAAGCAATGCAATTCATTATTTCTTCAGGATTTAATATAGACCTACCAGAACCGGAAATTAAAGAACCAATTGAACTTTTCAGCGGTAAACAGATTTTCAGTCTCTTTATCCCCAAAGGAACATACTATACAAATACTGCTAAGATTTGTCAGAAATGCACTGAATGTCTGCAAGAAAATTGCAAATATGATTCTTATGTTACTGTAAGAAATGGTATATTAAAAACTGGTGTAATTGATAAGAAAGCTATAGGTTCTCAACAAGAAGGAAGTCTTTTAGGCAGAATTTTGGTTGATCAAGGAACTGAAAAAGCAAGAGAATTCTTAGATGCTATTACTAAGCTTTTCATTCGAGTGCTTTCCTATAAGGGCTTTACAATGGGCTTTTGGAATATCAACATTCCAAAAGAAGCTAAAGCAAGAATTGATGAGATATTGGATGAAGCTGAAAAAGAAACCAAAGAAACAATTGAAGCTTACAGACAAGGCATCCTTGAAAGACTAGCAGGTAGATCTCTAGAAGAAACTCTTGAAATGAAAATCATGGAAATTCTTTCAAAATCAAGATCAACTGCAAGTGATGTTGCTGGTGAATACTTAGGAATGGAAAACGAAGCAGTAATTATGGCGAAGACTGGTGCTAGAGGAAGCATGTTGAACCTCGGTCAAATGGCTGCTTGTTTAGGTCAACAATCTGTCCGTGGTGAACGAATTAAAAGAGGTTTTAGAGGAAGAACATTACCACACTTTAAACCGGGAGCTCTTGATGCTCCCTCAAGAGGTTTCGTGAGAAATAGCTTTAGAAGAGGGTTAACTCCAGTTGAGTTCTTTATGCATGCTTGCGGTGGTCGTGAAGGTCTAGTAGACACAGCTGTTCGTACTTCAACCAGTGGATACATGCAAAGACGATTAATTCATGCTTTATTGGATATTAAAGCTGAGTATGATGGTACAGTTAGAGGAGCGGGTGGTGAAATCATCCAATTCATTTATGGAGATGATGGAATTGATCCTGCAAAAACTGAACATGGAAAAGCAGTTAATATCGATGCAATAATTGACCGAGTGTTAAAAACAACAGTAGAGGAATAATTTGAGGGTGGTAAAAGATAATGTCAAAAGCTACAAATAATGCTCCTAAAAAAATAGTTGTCACAGAAGTTGCAATTGAAAAAGCTGTTAAGAAAATGAACAACGATGCTCTCTTACCAATGCTTTTAGAAGAAGAGCTCATAGTAAAATTGAATGAGCGAGAACTAACTAAAAAACAACTTACTGACATTTTGAATAACGTTAGAGAAACTTTTGAAAAAGCATTAGTTGAACCTGGTGAAGCAGTTGGTGTAGTCGCTGCTCAATCAATAGGTGAACCTGGCACACAAATGACCCTCAAGACATTTCACTTTGCAGGTGTTGCAGAATTTACTGTTACACAAGGGTTGCCCCGTTTAATCGAAATTGTTGATGCCAGAAGAAATCCAAGCACACCTATGACCGAAGTTTACCTAGACGAAGATCATCGTATTGATGTAGAAAAAGCTAAAAATGTTGCTAGAAAAATCGAATTAACTCGAGTAGAGAACATTGCTTCAAATATAAACATTGATCTTTCTGAAATGCAAATAATAATAGAAATTGATCTTGAATTACTTCATGATAAAGCCTTAGATATGGAAATGGTTGCAGTTGCAATTGAAAAAGGTAGAAAAGTTGAGGTAAAAACTTCAGGAAACATGATTCACGTTAATCCAAAAATTAATTCAATAAAAGATTTACAAAAAGTCGCTTCTAAAATTCGACAAATGCCAATCAAGGGTTTGTTGAACATCAAGCGTACTCAAATTATGAAAGACTCTGAAAAAGGTGAGTACACTATCTATACAGAGGGCACAGATTTCGTTAAGACACTTAGAATTCCTGGCGTAGATCAGACAAGGATTTATTCCAATCATACATACGAAATTGCAGAAACACTAGGCATCGAAGCTGCAAGAAATGCTATTATCAAAGAATCAATGAAAGTTTTGAAAGCTCAAGGACTGGATGTAGATATTCGTCATATAACTCTCGTTGCAGATTTAATGACTACCACTGGTGATGTAAGACAAATAGGAAGACATGGCATCAGTGGTGAGAAGACTAGTGTATTAGCTAGAGCTTCTTTTGAAATTACAGTAAAACATCTTTTAGAAGCTTGTCTTCAAGGTGAAGCTGATAATCTTAAAGGTATAACTGAGAATGTCATTGTCGGTCAGATGATTCCATTGGGAACTGGTTCAATAGATCTAATGATGAACCCTATGGTGAGTAAAACAAAAACCTCAAATAAGAAAAGTTAAGAGAGAAGAATCTACTTTTCAATATAAGCGAATGATTTAAATTCTCTTTTTCTTGGGAGTAAAATAATAACATTACTTTGAGAAAACAAAAGTTGGAGAAAAGTAATATGTCATACGATATAAATAGAGAAATACAAATTATTGCTAGAACTGGCAAAAAGGATTATGGAATTAATCGAACTGTAAAAGCTGTCAAATTTGGACGAGCACAATTAATAATTTTAGCTGCTAATTGTCCAAAAGAGAAAAGAGACCAAATAGAGTACTATTCTAAATTGGCCAATATTCCTATAGTTAATTACCATGGAAATGGTTATGAATTAGGTGCTTTATGTGGTAGGGGACACGTTGTTTCAGCCATTTCAGTATATGAACTTGGTGATAGCAAAATTCTAAGAATGCTGAAGAAAAAATAACCAACTCTAAAGTTAATTATGCAGGTCGTGTAAAAACTGTCAAGAGGAATCAAATTATCCCTCGATGAAATGAAAACCATGAATGTCTTTACTAATGTTACTAAGATAAGTGCTAAGGATTGCGTTATAGACAAGAAACTTGATAGAGTTATTTTTGTTGTAAGACGTGGTGCTGTAGGTACAGCAATAGGACGAAGTGGATTAAACATTAAGAAACTAAAATCAATGTTAGCAAAGGATATTGAAATTGTAGAAGATGATGATGATCCTGAACGATTCATAAAAAATGCACTTGTACCTGCTTGTGTTGAGAAAGTTGTAGTTGTTAGAAGAAAAGATAAACCAAACCTCGCTTTTGTAACAATTAAGCAAGGGCAAAGAGGTTTAGCTATTGGTAAGGATGGTCGTAACATTGAACGTGCTAGACTTTTAGCTAAAAGACATTTTGACATTGAAAACGTAATTATAAGTAATCAATGAAAAAACGACAAAGTGATTTTTCTTATTTTTATTTAAAAATAGCCACAATACTTTCGGTGAACTCTTCTGTGTTTCTTTTTATAATTGATAGACCACTAATCTATTTAGATGAAGAACGAATTTACTTTTGGGTTGAAACCTCGGCAATATCATCTCCTCGGCAAGAGATAAGAAAAATAAATCATCGTTCTTCAATTTTGTGCGCCCAGCACAAACTTTGCTATCATATTGAGGGGCGCCTTTTTAGCCCCTTTATATTTTATTAAAGAAAAATGTCACTATAATATTGAGGAAGAAATTGATGCAGAAAGTAGATAGGAAAATTAAACCTCGTGGTTACCAGAAACTCATACTCGATTTAATCAAATTGCATACTAGTAAAGATAAAAGTGTTATACTTGAACTTGATTGTGGTATGGGTAAAAGGGTAATTACTTATGAGCTATTGACTACTCTTTTTCCTGATAAAAAAATAATTTTTATTGTTTTATCTTCCTCATCTCTAGTAGAAACAAAAGATTTCCTGCAAAATGAATATGGCGGTGTTGAGGGATTCAATTGGATCGGTCCCGGAATAAGTAATTCTTTTGCTCAAAAGTTGCTTCAAGATTCTCGAGTTATTCTTTGCACACCTCAAAAACTATCAAATATACTGAATAAAGGTCCCAGAACATTAGCTGAATCATTTGATATTGTTATAATTAATGAAGTAGACAAATTGATTCGTCGAATGGGTTCTAGAAGAGTTTTGGTCTACCCTTGGCCTGAATTGATCGGCAAACTTAGCTCATCATTATTTATTGGAATGTCTGGAACTTTACGTGATTCTCATTATGTCCTTGATCAAGATCAAATCGAATTACGCAAAGAATTAGACACCTTGGTTGAATTTATACCAGATGTTGAACTAATCTATATGGATTGTCTCACAGGAACTGATGTTGCTAAATTCACAAAAGAAACAACAGTTGAAGCAATACCTGTTTCTGATCCTTCAATTATTGAAATATCAGAAATTATTGATGATTTGTTAAAAGAAGCATACAATGATATCCGTGCAGAATTACGAGAAGAAGATCCTGATTACCTAAAACAAGTAGATGCTATAGGTCCTCAAGCATTGCTTCAAGCTCCTGTTACTGAATCTCTTCGTGGTAAAGCACAATCTCTAACCTTATTGAGAAAGTATTTGTTTTCAATGATTCCTCAGCAATTAAAGAAATTCCTTTATAGATATCCAGATATCGACGAAAGTGAATTATCTGTTACACCACAAAAAATTCTGAAAGCTGTTGAAATTGCTAAAAACACCAACAAAACAGTTATTCTATGTTCATACATTAGAACTGCAAAAACAATTAGTTTATTTTTAACTCGAGCAAAAATAAAACCCTTTTTGATAACAGGACAAATCTTCGATAAAAATGTAGTTTTGCAAAGTTTTCGAAATTATGATGGAAAAGCAGCAATAATTATGTCACCTGTTGGTGAAAGAGATATTGATCTTCCAGAAGCTGATAAATTGATTATTTATGATTGTGTTCGAACAACTAAAACTGTTTATCAGCAATTAAAGAGAATTAGAGGAGGACATGGCATCTTTCTTTACTATGATAAAACCTATGAAGCAAGGAAAGTACAATCTGTAATTTCTACTATATTAGAAAGATATCCTTGGAGCACAAAACTTGCATCTGATTCCTGAATAAAAATAAAGGAAAGAAAAGGTATTAACGTTACCTTTCTATAAGAAATATTATTCTTTATCAATTTCAATTTGATTTGGTATATCATTTATGAGTTCTAAGATTAATTGTAGAAGTTTGTTCCAAGCTTTTGCATCTTGAACTGCACCGGCTCCAACAAAACCTTCAGCTTGATCAATCAATTGAGCAATTATATCAAAAATCTTTGAAACGACTTTTTCACCAGCTTTTTCTGCAATTGGTAATAAATTCTCTTTGTATTTCTGTATGTTATCTTTTAGAACCTTCAATTCCATACCTAATTGATCTTGTTCTTTTGTACTCATAGTCGAGAAAGCAATAGGACTAACAGTTAGTGTTTGCTGTAAACCTTTAGAGTCAGAGAAACTCAATCTCGCAGATAGGTTGATTTGTTGAGTTTCTTCGATAAGATGTTCTGATTTAACAATACAGCGCCATGTTAAGGCTACTGCTGATCCAGGTGGAATTTCAGTTGCTTTTAGTTTACTAAATTCTCTGACGATTGTTACTTCTTTCTTTGGTACCATTTCAAGTTCAATGTTATGAGCTGTGTCTTCTCCAGAATTCTTTACCATAACTTGTATGTCAAAAGCCTCATCAACTTGAACCTCTCCCTTCATTTTAACTTCATACTCAAGTATTGGATATTTTTGAGTTGCGTTGATATAACTCTCTACACCTAATACTGTTCTCTCAATATAAGATGTAAATTCAGATAATCCACTATTAGTTAATGCAGGAATGAGACTCGAGTAAATCATTGTTTTGACATTATTAAGAAGCTGAATATCAAGCTGATTCTTTGCATATATTAATTGCAAAGGTAAGTCCATCATTGCATTTGCAGCAGAATCATGTCTTAAAGCATCTACTCTAGTTTTTACTTGATTTATCACTTGATGTGCTTTTTCTTCTTGAGATACTAGCACATATAGTATAGCAGCAGCAGAATAGCATACTCCCGCACCAACTGGTTGTTTCCAAACAATATATTCATCTCCAGCTAATGCTAAATCTTGAGCAGCTAAATCAATGGCTTGAGCAGCTTCTCTTTCAACTCCCAAATTACCAAAAATATCTGCAGCATGAACCATAGATTTTGCAGAATTTTTATGAGTTTTATTATCTCGTTGGTTTTGAGACCATTCTAAAAACAATTTAGCAGCTTCCATCCAAGCTTCTTTAGCTTTTTCAGAATCGCCAATTTCTTCAAAATAACCAGCCATCTGTTCAGCTTTTGTAACAGCAATGGTGTAATCCTTTTCATTAACAGCTGCACTTATTTCTTCTCGGAGCATTCTTTCGTTATTTTCAGACAATTTTGTACCTCCTAATAAGGATAGGTAAGATTTCTATCATGTAGAACAAAGTTTGTTCTATGCTACTTATAAATGGTTGAAATCCCTTTTTAGATGTTTTTTTGGAGGTAAATTACATCAATTCAAGAAAATAAGAAGGTAATGAAGGATAAAACCAACAAAGAATATTACCTTAGATAAGCAGCAATTTCATTAGCAATTTCTTCTCGTAGTCGTGCAACATCACGAATTTCTAACTCTTCTGCTTGTTTAACAGTTTCTTTTAATTGAACTACTCCACCAACAGTGGAAATAGAATCCATTGGTAATTGGAATTCTATATCAAGCCCCTTAATAATTACGTTTATTTTAGCAGGGGGAAAGGTTAGTTTAACATTTCGGATAACACCAATCTTTCTTGCAGATGCATCAATTACCTCTTTACCAATCAACTGTCCAGGAATACTTAGCTCATATAATTCTGCCATCATACCTGATATTTCAGCGCTCTTTTCGTTCCTTTTTGGCATTTAGTGTCCTCCAATTAAAAATTATTCGATATCAGTAAATATTACTCACTTAAGTGAATTTTATTACTAATATTTAAGGTATTTTGTTATCTATATAACACTATAAAAGAAAAGAAGGAGCTTAGGATTGAAATTCCTGAGCTTTCATCTTTGAAAAGATATTCTGGTTTGTTAAATCAAAGAAGATCTTGTAGAATTTTGGATTTGTTGTATAAAATGCAATATTCTTTTCAGCACTAATTTTTGGTGCGTAAAGAATTTCTTCATTATCTTTGATAGCAATCCAAAAGTCCATTCCCTTGTAATTCAAAGTACTAACATTACCTCTCTTAACAAGTGAGGTTAGAAGACCAACATCCTCTTCTCTTATATTAGAAATTATTTGGTAGTTAGTTATCTGTGGCTGTTTTTCTATTTCATACAAGTATTCAGTGTTGACATAAGGCGTAATAACAATGAATTCTTCTTTAGCTCGTAAAAGCATATCTCTCATTGATCTTTCAATGCTATTATTGCCATAAATAAGCTCTAGTTCAAGCTCATCGATAGGCATTACTTTCTCAGACATATTGAGAATGCCGTCGAATGTTTTTCCTGAATTATCAAGTAAGTAAATAGTATTACCTAATGTGTTCTCTAAAGCCGTTCCTGCTTCAGTCATAATCTGTGCAGTTTGCTCAATTTTTGATGAATTTTCATTTATAATGTTCTTAATTAAAGTTTGAACTAGATCTTCAACTTCAATTCTCGATAATGAAAGAGCATCTTTTACTTCAATTTTAGTTAGTTCGATACGCTCTTCTGCTTTTATTAATCGATCAACTATAGATGCTTTCGCAATCTCATCTTGCCTTATTGCTTCTCGTTTGATATTTTCTTTGAACAAAAGAATATCTTGAGAAATATCTCCCTTCATCTTCTCTAATTCTTTAAAGGGATCAGTTATCTTTTGATCAATAAATCTAGCAGATTCGTCGCGACTTTCCTCAAGATGGTTAGTTACTATTTCTAGAACTTCTGGAATTGAGCCATCTACCAAGTTATTAACATGACGAACGAGCACGGAAACTTCCTCAGAATTGTCCTCTAATAGAGTTACAAGGGTGGTTTTAACTTCATTTTGCAGAAAGTCAAAGTTCCTGAAAAGTGGTCCCAAGGAGTTGTTAATCATTTGAGCAGTCTCGCTACTAATATCTCCTGGTTTTTCGCGAGCGAGAACAATGACATTTCTAATTAGACTACTTATAACTTCAGCAGCACTTTCTCGCGCTTGAATATCCTTTTCATCTAAATTAGCACTATAACTTGTAGAGGTAGTAAAATTCTTCTTGACAATATTGTCTCGTAATTCAGTTAATCCTTGATCAATATCACCTTTTAATTTCTCTAACCTTTCAGCAACTAAGATTTTGTGGTGAATGGTAGATTTTTCTAATTTATCTCTTATATCTCGTGAATCAATAACAAGGGAATCAGCATATTTTGAAATAGTAGAAACAAAACTGTCTTTACTTTTCTCTAAATCCTCTTCAAAAGCCGGAAGAGTTTGTTTGATACTTTCTGAAGTCCAAGTTGATAAAGTACTTCCAAGATATTTTAGCTGTTGATAGTTGTTTTCAACTACTTGTTTAATGCTTTCTTCCAAACGATCAATTCTAACAGCTGAATCATTCAATTTTTTGTTCTTTTCATTTTCACAAAAATCACCTAATCCAGGAACAATGGTCTTAATTTTTGTGTCGAATTGTCCAGCTTGTGATATGAAATTATCTTTAATCTTAATTAATCCAAGTTTCACTTCTGCAGTTACTTGAGCATAATCTTTTAGAAATGGTTCCATCGCGATGTATCTGGGAATTTTTCCAGGGATTTGCTTAATATAACCAATTTCTTCTAATTGTTTCATTTGAACATAGATTTCAGGTAGCACCATTTTAATGGCTAAATTAATTTCCCCGATAGTTGCACTACCCAATCCTAAAACTGTTGAATAAACTAGAATCTCTTGCTCACTTAGACCCCTGGCTCGTAAGTAGTCAGAGCTAACTTCCTTTTTAGACATCTTCTTAAATCCTCAATAGCATTATGATTGTTTTACTCAAAATCATTTCGGTAGGAACATTACCAAGAAAAAGCATTATCAAAATAAAAATTAGAAAAAATAGTATGAAAAAGGGTTATTACCCTTTTTTCATTTTGAAAGAGGGTGAACGAGGGGAGGTTTTTTACTTTCTCTTTCCGTTTGCAGTGAAGTAAATTAGTATAGCAACACCAGTTACTGCAATTACACCAATACCAATGTAGAGGAAGTTTAATCCAGTACCAGCTAATTCAGCAATTGCTAGGGATAAGCTTTCGGAATAGGATCCCCAAGAATTGGTAGAACTTTGACCAGCAAAATCTTCTTGATCTACTTGTGGTGTGAGAACAGATGCAATTTCCTCTGGTAAATCACATGCAGCAATGAGACCTGCAGGTGAACCAGCAGTTTCTGTGTCTGTAGAACGTTCTTCATTAACTGCATTTGTTTCTGGTATTTCATATTCACTTCTGTATCGAATCTCTGCTGGTGGTAGATAGATTTCTCCTGCAGTATTCACCTCTACTGCAAATTCAATCACCATTGTTTCATCAACAGCTAATGGAATACCATGAGCTCCACGCCAGTTGATGATCTCATCAGCGAGTGCTGCTACTGGCATACCAATATCATTAGGCTCGTTGTTTGGATCCCAAATAATATCATAATCAGTGAAAGGAACTCCATCTACGGTAACATTAACTTCATCTGCATCATTTACTGGTCTTAGGAGTATTGTACCAGAAACTTCGTCAATTGGAAATCTTTGGATAAATATTATGTTGGTGTCTTCATCACCAATATTGGTAATAGTATACCTGATTAGCAACTCATCACCAATTTCTGTGACATTTTCTTCGTAACCTATAATATCCATAGTCACTTCTACTTCTGGTGTTGGATATGTTGGTTCTTGATTTTGTTCCTTATTAAGAGGTGGCAAAACAATGCCAAAATCCATTGAGCTTAAAACCGCAGGATGATCACAAGCACTAAAAATATCATATGTTGGATCATCAGCTTCATCACTCGTATAATTGAACATAGCGAATACTGGATGTAAACCTATGTGAGTTCTTGCTGGTACTGTATAATTTCTTGTAACAGTTTCAAGAGGTTCAATTATGCTAATTACACCATCACTATCTTCAATTTCCTCTATATATGCTAGTTCAAGGTCATCAGTAACAAATGCATGGTAGAAACTATAATTAACATTAGTTGCATTAGCATTTCCAATATTTGTTAACTCCAGAGTAAAAGTAGTGTTATCACCAAATCGATATACATCTTTATCTAAGGATACTTTGCCTACAAGAATTGCTTCATCATCGTAGACTTGTAAAACAAGACCATTTGTCATACCCATATATTCCTTATCATCTCCGTCTTTGTAGACAAAAGCTGATCCAATTACTGGTTCTGGGAACCAGTTAGTCCATGTTACTTGATCTTCAGGAATATGCAGAGATGAACCAAAGAGTTGCATCATAATTATAAAGAGATCTTCCCAACTGTGAGTTGCATTAAGTATTATACTGAAGTCATTTGTAGTATTTTCAATAGCTACATATTCATTAAAGTTACCTGTTGGAAGATCGCGCATTGCAAATTTCTTTGTAACATTTTCACCTGGATTCAATACTGGGATAGTAGTTTTCAATGTTGAATAACCAGTCAATGTACCATTAGCATCTGTCAAGTTTTCTAGTGTAAAGTCCATTTCATCCAATTGCAGGAATTCTTTTTCGACATATATGAATTGTTCAGGATTATCAAACTCCTCAGGAAGTACAATTTGGTTATTTCGTAACCAATCAGCAGTTCCTGTACTGTTCCAGAACCAACCAGTAATTTTAACAATTTCAGGAGGACCTAATGGTATAACTGTATCAGTTAAGATTTGAGATGTAGCATTATAATACATTTCTTTAGCATCATTAAATGTTAATTCAGGATTGTTAACTAAAGCTGTGAAACCATCCAAGTCTTTATTTTTGAATTCACCATATGCTAATTCTATGTCATAGGCAGGTTCAGTATCATCAACATTTTCAAAAGTGAAGCTACATACTAAGTCTTCTGAACCATCTATTGGTAATGTGGAATCTAATGACATTTCTCCTATTACTTGGGGATAGTTCTGCATATCAGTTAAGTTAAAGTCATATTTCACATAAATATCATCATATGATCTCTCTAAGGACCAATTTAACAATGGTAAGTTTACTTTCACTACCCATTCAAAGTAACCCTTAAGGTGAGGATACATATTGTCTGTTCGTGGATCTATTTCAAGAACATCAACAACATAAGGTAATTTCATAGTAACAACACTTGCAGTTGCATATGCTGCACCTTCTATAGGACCAATACTTGGCATGATGTTCGTAAGATTCATATCAACTTGTGTTCCATCTTTGATTAAACCATCAGGATCAATCCAAGCTGCACTTAAAATTGGAATCCATTCTGTTGTGATACCTATGCCAGGAATTGGGAATCTTTCATGTAATAAGCCAATACCCATAGCTTTTACAGGTGAATTGACAAGAACTGAAGAGGTTAGACCTTTGCCAAAGCCAGCATTTGGTACATAACTAACAAATTCATCAATAAATAATTCATAAGCTCCAACAGAAACATGTCCTTGAAAGACAAAAACAGCTAATCTGTCACCATTGTCCCATTCTCCAAAAACAAGATGTAAGGATAACCCATAGAGTGTTTCCATCATAAGTTTGATTTCTCTTGCGTCTTCTTTTGCATCATCAAGTGTAAGTCCTCTGAAAACTAAGAGCATAGTTGCACCATCAGAAACATCCCAAAATCTTCTTTGAGCATGATCTCGCCATAATCTTTGGTTTGAAATTACAAGTTGAAAACCAAGTAAGTTATTATAGGTAGTTAAATCAAATGGCAGATTTACACTTCCACCTATTAATTCCATATTAACCCCAATTGCATTGCTCCTCATAGGATGCAAGTTAATTCCCTCTATATAATTAGAAGCTGTATATATTCTATCGGCAATAAGGGGCTCTGTTTCAGTAATTGAACCCTTTATATTAGCCAGGGAATAACTGCTCATTACAAATAAAGTAATGAAAAGCATGGCAGTTGAGATTTTAAATATTCTATTCTTCATTTTTCGTTTCACTTTCAATTTTTTGTCCGAGTTATTCACATAAACTCACGATTAAGTCTGTTTAATTAGATGTTCACTTTACTATATAAATATTTATTTTAAGAAAACTTGAATCACCAGTTCAAATTTTCTTGAACTGAAAAAAGTCATAAAAGTACGGCATAATAGAAAAACTTTAGATGGCAGAAACAACAATTAGCGTTGTGAAAACGTGAATCTTCGTAGTAGCAGTGAATACAATGTTAGACAAATTGCAGAAAATAATTGATGCAACAGAACTTAAGCAAGGTGACTTTGTTGATATTAGATTACAAAAAGGTTATGGAACTCTAATAACTATTCAAAATGGCAGGCCTGAGCAAATTAATTTTGAAAAGGAAATTGGTTCAGGAGTAAGAGCATTAATTGATGGTGGTTGGGGATTCGTTTCCATTGTAGGTTTTAATTTAGATGAGATTAAGGTCTCTTTAAATCGAGCAATTAAGATAGCAAAAGCTACTGCAAAAAAAACAAAAGAAAAGGGAAGTATGCCAGACGATTACTCTGTTGAAGGATCATATAAAGCAAAATTCAAAATAACCCCTCAAGATATCTCGATTGATGATAAGTATAAAGTCGTAGAAGAATACGAGAAAGTTACTCGAGAGTATTCAGAAAAAATCGTATCAACTAATGCATCCATGAAGGAATGGTTGCAAAAGGAAATAATAGCAAATTCCTTAGGAACTAAAGTTGAAACTGAATATGGTAATCTAAACATAGCTTGCATGGCAACATCTCGAGAAGGGGACACCATGCAAAATGTCTATTGTGCAAAAGGAACTACTAATGGATGGGAGGAGATAGAAAAATTAAATGTCACTGAAAATGGTACACAGCTGGCTAAAAGAGCTGTCGAATTATTACGAGCTGAAAAACCACCAAGTGGTAAAATGGATATTGTTATGGATCCATCTTTAGTAGGAGTATATGTTCACGAATCTTTTGGTCATGCTGAAGAAGCAGATTCAATTCTTGCCAAAGATTCAATTTTAGAAGGGAAAATGGGCAAGAAAATTGGTTGCGAGTTAATCAACATCTATGATGATCCTACTATCAAAGGGCTTCGTGGTAGTTATTGTTATGATTCTGAAGGAACAAAAACTGTGAAAAGAAAATTAGTTGAAAAAGGTGTTCAAGTTGGTTATCTTCATTCTCTTGAAACAGCTTCTAAAATGGGTGTTGAACCTAATGGTGCAGCAAGAGCAATGAACTATAATTATCGTCCTGTTGTAAGAATGGGAAATACCTACATTGATGCTGGTGAACACACATTTGAGGAAATACTAGAAGAAATAAAGAATGGTGTGTACCTAGAAAATAGTTATGGTGGGTATGTAGATACAGCGAAAGGTGAATTTTATTTCTCTGCTCAAGGTGGTTATTTAATTAAGAATGGAGAATTAGATAAAGCTATTCAGAATGTTAGTATGAGTGGACTTTGTCTCGAAGTTCTTCAAAGAACTGTTGCAGTCGGTAAAGAAGTTAAATTTGATTTTCCAGGTTCATGTGGAAAGCAATCACAATGGGTTCCAGTACATGCTGGTGGACCAGCAATGGCAGTAAAACGGATTGTAGTTGGAGGACAATAAAATAATGGGCAACATCTACCATAAAGCAATAAATCTTGGTTTGAAAAAAGGTGCAGATCAAATTGAATTGTTTATTTTAGAAGGAAATTCAGATGTTGTTCAGTTGGAAAAAAATGCCATTAAGGCTGCTGAGTGTAAATGTGTGACAGGAGTAGGAGTTAGAGCTTATTCCAAAAAGGGTTTGGGAATAGCCACAACCTCACTCGGAGATCCTGATTCAATAAAGGATATAGTAGTGAAAGCTGTTAAGCTAAGTAAATTATCTCCACCAGATAATCTTTTCAAAACACTTCCCGGACCTTTTGATAAGTATCCTGAAGTCAAAGAGTTATATGACGATGGAATTTACGATTTACCAGCAGATAGACTTACAGAAATGTCAATTGAAGCTATTGATTCTGCATTAGAAAAACATGATGTAATTGTAAGTGGTAATATTAATCGTTCCTTTGCTATAGAATCAATTTATAATAGCTTAGGCGTTGAAGTAACACAAAAATTTGGTTCATTATCTGGAGTAGTTTTTGTAAAAGCAGAACGAAATGGAGATATTGCTACATCTTGGGATTATCAAAAAACAAGAAAAGGATCTGAATTTAATCCCTCAAAAATCGGACAAGTTGCAGCCGAAAATGCAGTTTCATTGTTAGGTTCTAAAAAAATCAAAAGCGACAGACTTCCTATAATTCTTGATAATAGAAGCACGCTTGATACTTTATCTTCTATAGTAAGTGCTGGATTAGATGCTTACGAAGTCATTCTTGGAACAGCTTACTTTAAGGATCGTTTAGGAGAGCAAATAACTTCTGAGCAAATCACTCTAAAAGATAATCCTCTTTATGTTGGTGGAGTGGGCTCATCCATTTTTGATGACGAAGGCGTTCCTCATAGAGAACTAATGTTAATTGAGAAAGGTGTTGCGATAGCTTACTTCTCTAATTCTTATTGCGCGAATGTTTTAGGGATAAAAAATACCGGAAATGCATCTAAGGGTAGTTTAAGTAGTAAGCCACATCCTGATTTAACACAGATTCAAATCGCTGCTGGTGATTGGTCAATCGATGAAATGATTACTGAAACAAAGAGAGGTCTTTATCTAAAGGATAGTTCTTTAGAACCATCATCTGGTTCTCCAAACATCTCAGTTTTAATTGATCAAGGATTTATGATTGAAAAAGGAGAAATTTCTCATCCCTTGAAAGAAACAATGGTAGGATCAAATATTTTTGATTTATTGAAAAACATCGATGCTGTATCAAAGGAACTATTAAACGAATCAGGATCATTATCACCATCAATTAGAATTAAAGAAACACAAATTGCTGGTGGAGAATGATAGCTTGATTTGTATTAACGCACCAATTTTTTAATAGCAGTTGTGTTAAAACAATAGTAGTAAATTATCTTATAGTGGATGGATAAAGCAATTGACAGAAGATAGTGCATTTAGATTGTTAGGACCAATAATGACAGGTCCATCAAGCTCTCATACCGCAGGAGCTGTAAGAATAGGACGGACTGCCCGATTATTGTATGGCAAACAGCCTAAAATTGTGCATGTTTATTTCCATGGTTCGTTTGCTGACACCTGGCGTGGTCACGGTAGCGATAAGGCAGTTATAGGTGGTTTGCTTGGCTACAAGACATTTGATGAGCGCATAAAAGAAGCTGATAAGCATGCTGAAGCTGCAGAAATGGTTGTTAGTTTTAAAAAGATAAATTTAGGAAGAGCTTACCATCCTAACAGCATTAAAATTGTTATTGAAGGTGAGAAAAATGATTCTGTATCTTTGATAGCTGAATCGGTTGGTGGTGGTGATATTGTCATACGAGAAATTATGGGATTCAAGACAGAAATTTCTGGTGGAAGGGTAACATTGATTTTAAGACACATGGATTTCATAGGAACTCTTTCAAAAATAACAAACATAATTTCCAAGTTTAATCTAAATATTGTTTCTTTAAAAAGTAAAGACATACCAAACGATGAAGAAGCATTAACAACAATCGAGATAGAACAAAAAGCACCAAATGAATTGGAAGAAAGACTGTCTAAAATTAGAGGTATGAAAATGGTTAGAATCTTACCAAAGATTACTGAAGGAGAGGAAATGTTCTAATGGTCGTTGATAGTATCGAACCCTTTCTTCTACAAGCAGAAAATGAGGGAAAATCCCTGGGTGAAATAATGATTGAACACGAAGTCACTATTCAAAAGGTTAGCGAAGAAAAAGTGATTTCAGCAATGAAACGAATATGGGCTGTTATGGTGAATTCAATAAAACAAGGAGTAAAGATAACACAAAAATCACCTAGTGGAATGAGTGGTGGAAATGCAAAGAAACTCTTGGATAAGGAAAAGAAAGGAAAAACTCTTTCTGGTTCATCAATTTTGAAAGTAACTTCTAGAGCAATTGGTGTTGCAGAATTTAATTCTTCTATGGGGATTATTGTTGCATCACCTACAGCTGGATCCTCTGGTGTGGTACCAGCTGTTGTTTATACTACAGCAGAAATTTGTAAAGCTACTGAAGAACAGATAATAAAAGGACTGTTTGCTTCTTCGTTAATTGGACTAGTTTGTGATGCTCGAGCATCAACAAGTGGTTCAGAACATGGTTGTCAAGCTGAAATTGGTGTTTCGGCTGCAATGGCTGCTGCTGCAGCAGTAGAAATTGCTGGAGGTACAGCTAAAGAAGCTATCAACGCAGCGGCTTTAGTATTAAAAAATACGTTAGGTTTAGCATGTGATCCAGTAGCAGGATTAGTAGAAGTTCCTTGCGTAAAAAGAAATGGCCTATTTGCTGCTGTGGCAATGGTTGTAGCAGATATGGCTTTAAGTGGAATAGAAAGCGTTATTCCTTTTGATGATGTTGTTTCAGCAATGGATGAAATAGGTCAGATGTTACCATGTGAAATTAAAGAAACATCTGAAGGTGGCTTAGCAACCACAAAAACTGGTCTTGGTTATAAGATTTGGTTAAAAAGTAGTGGAGGAAGACAACTAGAAGATGCAGATGAATGAAATAAAAATAAATTTCAATTGAGGATTAGATTTGAGTTTAATCTTCAATTAATTTTCTTTGAGGTAGACTTGGTTTAAGTTATCAAGTATATCAACCAAATCATAGTACTTTCTCTTGTGTATTCTTTCCAAAAGTTGAGAATAGAATTCATTAATCTTACTATCGCCGTACTCTATTTTTTTGAGATATTGACCTATCTCAAACAGAATGTTGAGAAAATCCTTGGAAACATCTCTAGTTTCTTGGGTAAATTTGTTAATTTCTTTTTGTAAATTAATAATGCTTTTAGATTTTTCACTTGCAATAAACTCATTAATTAATTGACTTAATTCTTTCATTGCCTTCTTTTCAGACATTACTTTCAAATTAAAACCTTTGATTCCAGAGTGTATCATTTCAATAGTTTTTAGCTTCTCATAGTTATCTAGATTGAAGGACTCGATAGCTTTCAATGCTTGCTCCTTTATATTACCATTGATTTTGATTTTACACAAATCTTCAAACATTTTATCTTTGGCACTAGAAACAAATTCAGCATGTAATGAAGGGTTTAATGTTTTTATCATTAATGCAACATAAGTAAGAATGCACTCATCTATTCGATTTCGCCAATAAAGTATGTCATCTGAAGGTGCAATCGTCTTAGCTTCTATCTCAATATGCTTTATACCTATCTCAAAAATAGTTTCAATATTTGCCATTATTACTTCAGGTTTCTTTAATTTCAATGCTTGGGAGACAGCAATTCTTGTGATATTCCATAATATTCGAAGAAAAGCTTTTTCTTGGTTTAACTTGTCTACAACAATTTCAGGTGCAATTTTATTATGTAGTTCCGGTTTCAAATCGCTTGCTTGAAAAGTGGTTTTTACTATGAAATCTTGGGCAGTTTTTCCTGCAAGCTCAATTCCTCTTACCAATCCTAATGCTTCATACATGGGTAATGTTTCATTTATTTCTGTTTTAGTTAGTAAATCAAATTCGAAGTGTTGAAGCGCTCTTTTTACTTCTTTTGCTGCTAAATGATGAATAATCAATTCAATACTTTTGAAAGAAATGTCATTTAATATATCAGTTGCTCCTTTAAAGAAATCCTTAGCTTCTGGTGTGATAGTTGCGCTCTTTTTCTTTAATATTCTGCCAGAGGTACTAATATCAGTTATAAGTGTTGTATCTATAGCGATTGAATCTGAATTTAATAGCTCTAACCTTGCCAAATTTTCAGAATAGATCTTCTTAATAACACCAATTTCTGCTCCATTTTGATCCAATATGATTGTACCACTATCGATTCTTTCTTGACTCATATAAGTGACCTCATTGTAGTTTTTGCTTGCTCCCGAGATATTTGTTAATTAAGTTTATAACTTATTATATACAGTGAGAGTTAGAACTTTTACATCTAGAATTCTTAAAAAAAGCTTTCTTTAGTTTCTAATTGATGAGTTCCATAGAACTACTTTTATTTGTCAATAGTTAAACCTAATGATAATTCTACTTTTTTTTCGAATTTATTTTTCAACCTTTTCAGTTCTTGTAATTTCTCTATGGCTGCATTTTTGGAATTATTTAGAATTCTAGTGAATTTTTCTTGCTCTTCAGATAACTCTGTTGTTGTTAGTAGTTCTATTGCCATTGCCATTGATTGAATATCATTGGCAAAATCATGTCTCATTTGCTTGGTAATACCTTTTAACACTTCATTTTGTTTGAGTAGGTCTTCTTGAAAAAGTAAATTCTCCACATAGTAACTTATCATCTGGCTCAGAATTTGTAATATTCTATTTTCTTCTTCACTAAATTCATATTTAGCTGAATTTCCAATAGTAATGAATCCCAAAATACGATTTTTTGAAATCAATGGAATAATCGAAACGGACATTATCTGAGGGGATTTGAAGAATATCTTCTGAAGTTCCATCTCTCCCTTCCAATTATGAAAACTTCTCATGGTTTTGTCATTAAAGAGACTTTTCAGTAAATCATTCTTCTTAGGATTTGAATCGCTCTCATCAATAGAAATTTCTAGTCCTACTTTAGTTTTTACTTGTAAATTTTCTAGGAAATCAAAAATAAAAATTATAATAGAATCGTAGGGCAAGTATTTTTCGAAAACAATCTTACAACCATTGTATATATCATCAAATGAATTAGCACTTCTAAAGGAAACAGTCAATTCTTGAATTACTTTTAATTCATGGATTTCTTTGCCTTTAATCTGCAATTTTCCACCTCGATTATGATATTTTACTACAAACACTAAATATTACATATCAAATAACTTTGTGTTTTGAGTAACATTTTTTTGTAATTAAATCAATTTGCTTTTGAAGCATTTTCCTGTATCTTTTTTGGTCTAACTATCACAAACATTAGAATTGTTGTTATAATGTAGAATCCAAGAGCTACAAAAGCACAATAAGCGTAATTCAATGTTTTATCCCAAACTAGTCTTGCGATTAAAGCAACAGCAATAGCTAGACCAATTTGTCCAAAAGCATTGTTTATTGCTACTGATGTTCCTTTTGATTTTGGTGCAACTTCAGTTACAAATGCATTATAACTACCCATTGAAATTCCACCAAAGAAATTCACAACGATAAAACCAATTATCGCTATATTCAAATTGTGATATACTTCAGCTAATACTGGAAAGACAGTTATTGCTATACCTGTTAAACCAGTACCCATTAAGATAATTGTTCGCTTACCAATTCTGTCTGCAGCCCAGCTAAATATAGTATTACTAATCAAAGCTGCAATTCCTGTACCCATAAGAACAAGCCCAGTTTGACTTTTGTCTAATCCTAAGAAGTGTCCGTTCCAAAAACCATCCCTAGCCAGCCAAGTTGATAGTAATGTTGTCATAGCAAACAAACCTCCCCTTTGAAATAGTGTAATGAAGAAAGTACCTACTGCATATTTATTTTGTAAAACAAGCTTCATTCTAACAAAATAATTCAAATTATTCTCTTCTTTAATCTCTACTTGTTCATTTTCATCTGTTTTACTTTCTGTTGATTCAATCTTTTTCTCTTTAATTCTTGGGACTATCATAATGATAAGAATGAAAACAAGCAAGCTCAAGATTGCCATTACACCCACAGCCCACTGCCAATTTAATAGCTCTGCAATGTAAGTGTTAATGGGAACAGCAACAATTGTTGCTACATAAAATGAGGACATAATAAGACCAATAGCTGTAGAAATTTTTTCTTTTGGAAAATAATCCCCTGCATAAGCAATGGTTGCTGGTCCAAAAAATGAAGCACCAATACCACCAATTGATTGAGCTAGTGCTAACATCCAAAATTGTACAGCTAAAGCGGATAAACCTATAGCAATAGCATAAGTAAACATGCCAGTATACATTATGACTTTATAACCAACCCGTTCTGTAATAGGACCTACAAATAGAGAAAATAGTGCTGCAGTTAAATTATAAATTGTAAAAATAATAGCTATTCTTCCCTCCGTCATAGCAAAAGTTGCACTAATATCAGGAACATAGACTTGCAATATTGTAACTGTCGATCTCATTGCAAACATAATTAGAAATAGAATGGCTAACACTAGATACATCTTGAGAAAATTCTTCCAAGCTTTTTGCTTTTCTGAATTATTATTATTTTCAGAAGATATCTCTATGTTTTCCATTATGTTTCCTCTAACTTTGAGTTGTTTTTTTCATTCATCAGGTGGAAATTTATGTAAAAAATATTGAACTTCAATGCTTATACCATTTGGATCAGTTGCGAAGAAATTGTAAATCTTAAATTTCTGATTTTCAGCTGGACAAGCTTTTATCGGAACTTTCTTTTCTTTTAACTTTTCATACCAAATGTCAACTTCTTCTTTTGAATTACAAACAAATGTTAAACAAACTGTGTTCTGATTCTTTTCAAGAAAGTCATGTGAGCAAAAGCCAATATAGGCATTTTTTGATGTCTCAAATATCCGGCATTGTCCTTGATCTAAAATAAGTTTACATTGTAAATTTTGTTCATAAAAATCAGATGTATTCTTTAAATCATTTGTTTGAAGAAATGTTATAGTTGAGCTGAATGCTTTCATGCCTTTTTCAAACCTTTTGGGTTAATTAGTATTTTTAATAAAACAGAAAAAAAGTGTAAAAAATCACTTTGCTATTTCTGTCTTGGTAATAAATACCGATTTTAGTGGAGCCCACTTAATATATGGATTCATTAAAATTGCCAATAGAACTAGCAATGAAAATCTTAGTACCATAAAAAGGTAGAATAACAAGTAGTCATTAAGCCAAAGAAAAGTGTTCAATCCTACAAATACTAACACAAGAACTGCAAGTATTATAATCAAAATTGACCAAATCATTTCACGCTTCCTACCCGGTTCTAATTTTATCCACTTAACAATAGCGAAAATTGCTGTTCCACCAAAAATTAATGGGCAGAAAGCAAATGAAATAATGTGTGTTTGTTGAAGGATGGTTGAAGCTAAAATTATTAATATTGTTGATATTGTTTCAAACATTTCTTTTTCACTCTAATAATCAATCCTCAAGTACATAATTAATCTTACCTCTTTATTTTGGGATTATCTTTAAATGTATAAAATTAAGAAACTAATACAAGATAGAATATCATATACCTAAGGTAATTTAAATGGCAAAACAACAAGAAAACCAGCAAGAACTCCTCCTATCAAAAAAAGTTACTAAAGAAAGCTACAATCGAATGAGTAAATGGTATGATGCATTTAGTATTTTTGAAAAGTGTTACAAAAAAATTGGTCTAAAGTTACTAGATTCAAAATTAGGGGAATCCATTCTGGAAATTGGTTTTGGAACAGGTGACTCAATCATTTCAATAGCAAAAAAAGTTGGTTTCGATGGTTCTGTTAATGGCATTGATATCTCAGATGGCATGATAGAAAAAACTCGTCGAAAAATCAAAAGAAAGAAAGTAGGACAACCAATTCATATCTTATGTGGTGATGCTTCATCATTGCCTTATAAGAGAAGTGCATTCGATAAAATTTTAATCAGTTTTACAATTGAATTGTTTAATTTAGAAGAAATCCCAGTAGTGCTAAGTGAATCCTCTCGAGTTTTGCAAAATAAAGGTCTTATTTGTGTAGTTACACTATCAAAGAGAAAAACGAATTATATAGTAAAAATATACGAATGGTTTCACAGGAAATATCCAAATCTAACTGATTGTCGACCGATCTACATAAGAGACCATCTGAAAAACGCGAATTTTGTAATCATGGATATTAAAGAGATGAATATGTGGGGTCTACCGGTAGATGTTATACTTGCTAAAAAGACATAGTACTGTTTTTTAATACAAATTATTATATTAACTTAATAAAGAGTTTACAATTTACTTTTGTGAGTAATATTGAAAATAACTTATATTGAGCACAATAGCAAAGGCATCCTACATAAAATCGATAGTCCGAGATTACCATTTAATTAGGGAGCTAATCCATATCGAGGATGCTTACACTCATGTATCTATTGTTATGCTAGATATACTCATAGATATCTTAATCTTGACCCAGAAAGTGATTTTGAAACAACTATTATTGTTAAGAAAAATGCAGCACAAATATTGAGAAAAGAATTATCAAATCCAAAATGGAAAAAGGAATTAGTTAATTTGGGATCAATTTGCGATCCATATCAACCTATTAAAAAAAAAAACCAGATAACACGAGAAATGTTAAAGGAATTTAGTAGATACAAAGTACCTCTTACAATAGCTACAAAATCTAATTTGATATCTCGAGACATTGATATCATAACTGAAATGTCAAAGGAAACTTATGTTGATGTAGTAATTTCCATTTCTTCAATCAATGATCAAATTAGAAAACAGATAGAACCGAGAACAACTTCAACTCAAGGACGACTAAAACTTGCTGAAGAACTGAGTTCTTTTAGCATAAATGTTGGCATATTATTAATGCCAATAATCCCCTTTCTGAATGATTCTGATGAAGACTTGGAGGAGTTATTTAGCGAAATTAGTAAGGTTAAACCCAAATATGTTATTCCTGGTATAATGTATTTAACAAGCTCACCTAAAAAACGATTTCTAGAATTCATAGAAATGGTTCATCCGAAGCTTTTACCAAATTTCAAAGATTATTATAAGGGTCGTTCTCCACCGAAGAGCTATAAAGATAGTATTTACAAAAAGCTAACAAAATTACGTCAAAAATATAATTTACACGAGTATAAATCATCTTATACAAACACCAGCTCAACTAATCAAAGTAAACTTGATAGCTGGTTTTAGAAAAATGAACAACTACCAACTAATATTGGTAGCTATCCAGATGTATCGTTTTGTCTCGAATTTCTATATTAGATCTTTGTAATCCTATCATTTCTTCAATTTCTTCTATTGAATAATCGACTTTCTCGAATTTAGCATCTTTTCCTGCGATGTAATCATATACTTCATTGAAGTCAAAAGTGAGATTGTATTCTTTCTCAAAGAAATTACAAATCGTTTGAATATCTTTTTGTAATACTTGATGGTTTCGTTTTCTTACTTCCATATATCTTGAAACTACTAGGCTTATGTCTATTGCTTGTGGGAAATCTATTATCACAGGTTTTCCTTGGTGAACTAAAATATTGTATTCAGAAAGATCTCCATGAATCAATTGTGCTTTTCTATACATTATTCTTAATTGTTCTATAATCTCATCCAAAACCACTTCTGGGTTTTCTAATGTGACATTTCGAAGTTGTGGTGCTGGTTCCCACCCTTCTCCAATGAAGCTCATAGCAATGGTATTGTTAATCTGTCTCGCTGGTGTAGGTACTCGCATTCCAGCTTTATATGCTTTAGTAAGTCTATAGTATTCTCTACTAGCAATAGAGGTAGCAATTTGCTGTGGATTTCCTTTAGATTGTCTATGACAAGTCAATTGATGCCTGAAAGATTTGATTATAAGGGATGCTCCTTGTAAATGTGCAATGAAGATTGTGGCTTCTTTTCCTGCGTTAACCTCTTTGACTAAATCACTAATTAGACCTGTTTTTTTGAGTTCCTCTCTTAGTAGTTTGTAAGTGATTTCCTTTGTATGCATTTGCATAAAACCAGGATCAAATGTCTTTCTGTCATATTTTGTTATCATTTCTTTAGGATCACGTTCAACTGTGCGAATGGCTCTCTTTACACCTTTTATTTTCTGTCGAACTTTAATGCGTTCATGACTCTCTAGATCTTCAACTCTTAGCTGCTCCTCATTTAATTCGGATTCATTTGAATCTGATATTGATTCAGCTTCACCGAGCTTTGATTCTTCTCGAGACAAACTTTTCTTTTTATTATTCTTGTAATACACTTTAATTTGTGCTTTTTTCTTTTCTTGTGTCAATTTTTTATTCCTCTTTTTTTAATTGGTATTAGCAAAGAAGATTCAGGCGAAATCTTCAACACTTATCAGATTCAGATATTTTTTGACCTAGATTGCACTGGGTTTTCAATAAAAATCCAATAAGACTTTGATTAGCAAATATGTTTGAAAACAAGTCTTTTTCTAAAGTCATTACAACAGAAAAAAATTACCAAACACAAGAACTATCTGTGTTATAATGAATCTTCTATTGAGATGCTTAGTTGAAAACCATTTTTTAAACAAATAATAGCCATGTCTATCATCTTAACTAGCACCTCCAAATTTGTAATTTCAAGTGATAATGCACTCTTAAATAAAGTTTTCTTAGATCTGGGTGAAAAGAGAAACGGAATACCTTAAAGTTAAGGTGTAAAAAATTATCATTTGATCGCTCTTTTTCTATTTACTAAAACAGCTATGATGACCACAGGGATAATCAGTAAAGCAAGGAAACCCAAGTAACCAAAATTCCCTGTTTCTTGAAAATAGTCCATAGTATCCTGAATTAGACTTCTAACATGTATTCCAAGTGAAGCAGAAGCATTGTAGTCCATTTGCTGATAATAAAGTGATATTGAATCAAGTGTATTGTCAATTTCATCCAATAAATCATTTAATTCGATGGGTCTTCCTTCATATTCGTAGCGTTCCATGGTTGTATTTAGTTCTTCCAATGCGTATATATAATGTGCATCTGAATGGGCTCTACCAATTGCATCTTTGTAAAAGGTACTAAAGCTAGGTGAAGTAGAGAAATAACTCATTACTTCATTTATGAATGATGAACCCCAACCAAAAGTACTGCTATGTGGATGTGGTAATCCTAAAGAATGACCAAGTTCATGAATCATTACTGTTGACATATCTCTTTTTGGTAAAGATGTATTTCCATCTTCAAATAAGCTATATTGATCTCCTAACAAAATTTCCCAACTCATTCCCCCTAATCCTGCAAATGATACTCCATTCCATCTGAAGCTTACGTCATTTGTTATGAAAAAGTAACAAGGAAGAACAATTTCTGCTCTGCTTAAATTGAAATTTGTTATTAGATCATCTTCTAATTCAAAGAAGAAACCATCAGAAACCTCAATATATTTTCCATTAACATCTTCTTCAATATTTTCTTGAAGATAATAGAAATATTCAGGATAGTCCGTTAGTTCCAGCCATTCAATATCAATCAACCAATTTATCCAAGGGAAGTCAAGAACCAATTGATCAATTATCCTATTCTTTGATATACACCATTTCAGATCTCGTTCATCAAAACCGTTAATTGTTAAATTATTAATAACCATAACTTGTAGAGAAACAGACCTTCCAATGGGCAAGTCATTGTAAACAGGTCCTGATAAAACATTACCAATGTAGGAATTTATCCAATCAATCAAGTATTCCGTTAACACATCTTGTCCATCTGGAGTAGTAATATCAACGGTTTGAGATAAGTTGTCAAGATCTGGATAATCATAAAAGCTATAAGAACCAATACCATATTGACTCCAAGCTGTTCTAACATAATCCAAATACCAAGACCTTGCTGATAGATCTAAATAACAAAAACGGTATTTACCACCCCAACCCATTGCTGCTCTCTTTTCTAAGCCCTTGTAACCAGAATACCACCAGGTTATTGTCCGATTTGAATCCAATCCAACTCCTGTAGTTTCATACCAATGTTCAAGGGAATGATCAGGAGAATCAAACAGTGAAAAATTCATAATATAAAATGTATAACCTGGATCATTGACTGGTTCTTGGTATAAGTGCTCATTAATATACTCATTTATTAGCTCAGCATCAATTGACATGCCATCTCTAGGAATGAAAACATCTGATCGATTACCCGAGATTAAATCTTCTAGTAACAATGTTTTATTTAATTTATACCCTGTTCCAGTACCATTTACAGCTGTTGAATTAATATAATTTTCTAATTCAGTTTTATCTGCATTTGAAATATGATTAAATTCAAAATTAAAATTAATTTCAGCTTGTGGTACAGCTTGTGAAAATTGAAAATTTGATATTAATTGATTTTCAATAGAAATTTCATCGATTAGATTTCGATTAAAACCAATGAATTCTATTTTTAGTTTTAGCTCCTCAGTTTTTGTATATGCTGTTGGATTTAAAGTAAAAGATGATGATTCTCTATGTTTAGAGATACTAGTTAAGGGTTTTTCTGTAATTATTTGGAAAGAAATAGGAGCTATAAACAAGGCAATAATCATTACAAAATTCAATAACTTACAATTCTTCAAATGAATCCCTTACTTAAAATTGATTGGAAAAATTACCACACTCAAAATTAGGTCTAGTAATTTTACTAACATCTGTTTTAATTGGAATAAAATAAATAAACATTCTTTTAAGTCCAATATTTTCGGATATCTAATTTTATATCAGATAAAATAGTGAGTGTATCAAAAGCTTTAATTTAAAGGAAATTCTGTTCATTAATTCCAATATAAATTAACAATTCCTATTTGGAGTGAAAAAGATTGGAGCAAAAAGTAGCTAAGGTTCTTTCAGAAATTGATTATGTTCAATTTCAATTCACAAATATTTCTGGCGAATTGAAAGCAGTAGAAGTTCCTAAAAAATTCGCTAAAAAGTATCTTGAAGAAGGATTAGGTATTGATGGATCTTCTGTTGGTTTTCTCGCAACCGAACAAAGTGATATGCGTATAAGTCCTGACATATCAACTCTTCATGTAATCCCTTGGGACAATAGAATCGCAAGAGTAATTTGTGATATAACTGATACAAATGGTCAACCATTGCAAAGTGATCCTCGTAGTATTCTGAAACGAGCGATTAATCTTGCTAAAATGGATTTTAATTGCGAATTTAAAGTAAGACCCGAAATTGAATGGTATGTTATGAATCCAGATGGCGAACCAGCAGATATTGGCGGTTACATGTGTGTACCTCCCTTGGATTCTGAGATCGAGCTGCGTAGAATGATGACAGATTTCATGATGAATTTTAATATTTACCCAAAAATGCTACATCATGAAGTTGGTCCCTCTCAACAAGAAATAGAATTTGTTATGACTGATGTTTTAGTTGCAGCAGATATGGTACAAACTGTAAAACAAATAATTAGAATGGTATCTTGGAATGCTGGACTTGTTGCTAGTTTTATGCCAAAACCTTACACTTCAGAAGCAGGAAATGGTTTGCATATACATAATATGCTTTTCAAAGATGGTAAAAATCTGTTCAGTGCAGAAGGCAATGTTCCATCAGAAACTTTGAGATTCTTTGTTGGTGGGTTAATAAAACATGCACAAGGATTAACAGCTATTTTTAATCCAACAGTAAATTCCTACAAAAGACTAGTACCAGAGCATGAAGCTCCTGTCTATATCTCATGGGGAATGTCTAACAGAACTGCATTGATACGTGTACCGGGATATGAAAAATCAGCAAGAATCGAATATAGAGGAGCAGATACATCTGCCAATATTTACCTATTACTAGGTCTATTACTAGCTTCTGGTTTGGATGGTGTTAAAAATCAGATAGAGCCAATAGAAGGAACAATATTGAATGTCGATAAATTAACTGAAGAAAAACGCAAAGAAATGAAGATCGTAAGAGCACCTAGAACTCTAAAAGAAGCTGTAGCAGCATTAAATTCAGACAAATACCTTTGTGACTTTTTAGGACCTCAATTCATGGAAATATACAATAGAACTAAACAAATGGAATGGGAATCATACACGAAAACTGTCAAAAATCCCAACACAACAAAGGTAACTGAATGGGAATTTAATGAAATGTTTGAAAGGATTTAGTAAAAATATAGATTATAGTGGAAGTCTGAATTAGTTTAGAACAGTGATGTAGGATAAGCTCTTACATTATTTTTTAAACACGAGTAAAAATTATGAACTCTGTTGTTAATGTATATCAACTACAATAAAACGTGATTGTGAGCCTATGCAAACGACTATGTTATACATGGAAGATAATTACATTCGTTCTTTTGATGCGAAAATTATCTCAAAAGGAGAAAATTATGTAGTTTTAAATCAGACTGCATTCTATCCTGAAGGTGGGGGACAAGAATGTGATACCGGAACATTATCTTACAATGATAAAATTCTAACTGTTTCTAAAGTTCGAAGAGAATCTGGGGAAGTAAAACATTTCATATTTGAAATTGATCAAATACCAGAAATCAGCACATCAGTAAAATGTGCACTTGATTGGGACCGTAGATTTACACACATGCGTTATCACACTGCAATACATGTCTTAAGCACATACATGAAATCACATTTTAACTCTGAATGTGTAGGTAATAATATCTCAACTCGCAATGGTAGAGCTGATTTTAATTTACAAGAAGCTCTTACTGAAGAACAACTTAAACAAATAGAAAAAGGAGTTAATGATGTAATTAACAAGAATCTTCCTGTGAAGATTAATTTTCTACCTCGTGAAGATGCAATTAAATTCTTAGAAGAGAAAGGATATCAAACAGATTATATTGCAATGGTTCCACCCTCAGTAAAGACATTTAGAGTAATATCTGTGAATGACTATGATCACGCATCTTGTGCAGGAACACATGTAACAAATACCTCTGAAATTGGTAAAATTAAAGTGATAAAAAGGCGCAGTATGGGTAAAGGTAAAGAACGAGTAACATTATCTTTAGATTAAAAAACTTAATTTGTTGAAAAACTTTTTTCATAGAGATATTTAATATTAATAGATGAGAAGAATTACTAGGAAAAATGTGAGTGGTAATTTTCATTTAATGTAAACTGGAGAAAAATGTCATGTCCAAATCATTGGAGTATGTGGATGGTCGGGTAGTAACCGATTTAGCTAAACGTTTGATAAAAAACCAAAGTCCAAGTGGAAATGAGAAAAAGCTCGCAACTCTTATGGCCATTGAAATGAAAAAAGCAGGTTTCAATCTTGTTCAATATGATGAGCACAATAACATAGTTGGAGTTATGCCTGGAATTGGCAAAGGCAAAACACTTGTACTTGTTGGTCATATAGATACTGTTCCACCTGGTGAAATGGTTGGTGCTTTTGATCCGCAAGAAGTTGATGGGTCAAAATTCGGAACAAGAGGGAAAGTCATAACAGGACGAGGTTCATGTGATATGAAAGGGGCACTTGCAGCGATGATAAGTGCTGGTAGTGCTTTAAAAAGAGCTCGTGCAAGATTAAAAGGAAATTTTGTCGTTGTAGGTTTAGCAAGTACAAAAAATGGCAATTCAACTGGTTTGAAAAATTTGTTAAAGAAATTTGAAATCGAACCACATTTCATAGTTTCATGTGCACCAACGAATCTCCAAATAAATACTGCTCATCCAGGACAAGCAACGTATGAACTTGTAGCTACTGGAAAAATGGCTAATATTGGTAATCCAAAACATGGCGAAAATGCCATTCTGAAGATGAACAAAATCATTGATTGTTTGCAACAAAATGTAGTTCTACCAGAGGATAAGCGATTTGGAAAAGCCAATATGATAATTAGCTCAGTTTCTTCTACTCCTATTGGTGAATCTCACTCCATCCCAAATCAATGCAATGCTTTGCTTGTAAGACAATTTTTCAAAGGTGAAAATCCTGATGAAATCAAAAATAGCTTTATTGAAATTCTGAAAAAGAATAATTTCAAAGAGCAAGATGTAGCTATAAATCTGAAGCGTGCCTTTGAACCATTAGATGTAAATTCCAAATCAGAAATTATTTCTGTAATTGAAGCAGCAAAGGATCTAGCAATTGGGAAAGGTGCGAAAATTAGTCAATGGATGAGTGGTGTTAATATTTCTGAAATTTTTGACGTTAACATACCAGTTGTTGGTTTTGGTCCTGGTGATGAGAAATTTGCTCATACATCTTTAGAACACATTCCAATGGACCAGATTATTAAGGCTGCAAAAGTTTACACAGTTTTGGCAGAAAAAATTTGCATACAAATGAAGGAAAAGGATTCATAATTTTGAATCTACCTTCTAACAATTTTTTTAAACGCTATCGTTAAAAATTGGATGAACCTTAATGATAGAAATAAAAGATGTCTATTTTAAGTATCTAAATTTCCCTACACATATCTTAGAAGATTTTTCATTAAATATTTCAAAAGGAGAGATTGTAGGAATAATTGGTTCTACTGGTTCAGGAAAAAGTACTATCTGTTATTTGTTTAATGGTTTAATACCTCATCATTTTAAAGGATCATTTCAAGGATCAGTCATTGTTGATGGAAAGGATGCTACCCAAATTCCTGTTGAACAAATGAGTGAGACAATAGGCTATATGTTACAAGAACCAAGTTTCCAGATTGCTTCAGCTTATGTAGAATCAGAAATTGCTTTTGGTATGGAAAATCTTGGGGTACCTGTCGAAGAAATGGAAAATAGAATAACTGCCTATTTAGAAAAACTTGGAATAAGTCATTTACGTGAAAGATCAACTTCTAACTTGAGTGAAGGTGAAAAACAAAGAGTAATATTGGCTTCAATACTAGCAATGAAACCAGATATTTTGGTTCTTGATGAAAGCACAAGTATGATTGATTCAACAAGTAAGAAAGAACTCATTAAGATTCTAAAGGATCTAAAAGTGAAAGAGGAAAAGACAATCATACTAATAGATCATGATCTGGACTTCATTTCAAAACTAGTTGATCGAGTAATATTAGTAAATCATGGAAAGATAATGGCAAATGGTTTGCCAACTGAAGTACTAACTGATGTTGAATTATTGAAACGGAATGGTTTAGTTCCACCAACTCTTACATCCCTTTTTCATGAATTCAAAGTAAATGCTTTTTCTTTAGATAAAATCCCAACTACTTATGATGAAGCTATTAAAATTCTTACGAGCTGGTTGAAATGAGTTACATCGAGCTATCAAACTTGTCATTTTATTATCGAAAAGGAAAAGCATTATTCGATAATATTTCATTAACATTCAATCTAGGAGAACAGGTAGGAATAATAGGAAGAAATGGTGCAGGAAAAACAACTCTTGTTAAACTACTAATAGGAATGCTGAAACCCCAAAAGGGAACTATATCAATTGAAGGTTCATCAATTAAGAATAAATCAATTGCTGATGTAGCTACTAAAGTTGGTTTTGTTTTTCAAAACCCAAATCAAATGCTTTTTACTAATACTGTTGAAAAGGAATTAGAATTAAGTCTAATGAGATTTGAATTATCCAAAGAGGTGAAACAATCTCAAGTAAACAAAATTCTAGACTTCTTTGATATGGATGAGTTAAGAACAATGCATCCTCGTAATTTAAGCAGAGGTGAAAAACAAAAACTTGCTTTAGCTACAGTTCTTGTGCAAGAACCACAAGCAATAATTTTAGACGAGCCATTCTCTGGCATAGATATGACTCAAAGATTATTGATTGTAAAATATCTCAACGAATTGAAAAAACAAGGTAAGTTAATAATTTTAGTTTCACATAATTTGGATTTAATTCTTGAAACAACTGATAAAATAATTGCACTTAAAGAAGGGAAAGTTGCTTACAATGTGTCAATTGTACAATTTTTCCAAAACAGTGAACATCTGAAGGAAATTGGATTAATACAAACTGATTATTTGTCTATGTTAAAATCACTAAAGAAATATGGTTTACCTAATGAAATATTAAAAAAAGATGATTTGTTAAATTTCTATAAAGAAAGTTTAAAGATCTAGTAATTTTTGTGCTTTAATTGATCTTTTTTCAATTAAATCTACTAATTCTTTAGTTGAAGTTAATCCATTAATAACCTTGACATTTTTGAATTCCTTTAATGTCTTACTAATCACACCTGAAATTGCAAAAACAGTTTGATTAAACCTTTCATCAATATCCTCTAAACTAGTAGAACATAGGATTTTTGGGACATCTTTCTCTTTTGTGAAACCTTCAAATATAAGATAATCAGCGTTAAAAAATGGAATGAGTTCTTTAGCGCTCATGGACTTTTGAAAAAGCAAAGCAGTTTCAACATCAGATCTTATAGCAGTTACTTTTGCGCCAGCTTGCTGATGTCTCCATGAATCTTTCCCCTCAGTATCAACGCTAAATCCTTCGATATGAATAGCTTTTACAGTGTTTACTGTTTTTCCTCTTCTAATAAGCTCTTTGATTATTTCAACTACTGTTTTTGTTTTTCCAGAATTTGTGTATCCAATTATCGCGAAGATTTTCATATTGTTCATTCATTTTTCATTCTTCTTTAATATTATGATTATTTTTTCTAGTGAGCTTACATTACTAAACAAATAGCAAACCTGATGATGTTTTTTCTAAAGTTAGATGAATTTCACGATAATTTTTGTCGATGGCATATAAATTCTTCTGACAACATTTTTCTTTAAGTAAATCTATTACTATATTTATCATAGTTAGCTGAGGGTTTGAGAATATTGAGTTATGATGAGAAGCAGCTTAGTCAACTTCTTAGAAATTTAAAAAACAGAGACGGCTTGGTGAGATCACGAGCTGCATCACGTTTAGGTGAAATAAAAGCTAAAGAAGCTGTAGAGGAACTTGCTAGGCTTCTAAAAGAAGATCGAGATTCATTAGTTCGTTCATCAGCAGCTGCAGCTTTAGGTGATCTAGGTGAAGAAGCTCAAAAAGCAGTTGCGACCTTATTGGAAACAATTGAAACAGATCGAATAGTTGGTGTCCGATTAGAAGCAGCAGTTGCATTAGGTAATATTGGTTCAGATAATGCTGTACCTGGATTAACTAAAATTGCTTTGGAAGACGATGACATTAGAGTTAGATCATGGGCTGCAGATGCATTAAGAAAAATCAAAGATTGAGATAACTCTTCCAACTACAAGTGGTTTTATCTGCAAAGGATGCATTGATTCCTTTTCGTTTAATGTACATTTATTTGGAAATTTATTGCTTAATCAAATTTGCTTTTCAGTAGAATCAACTTTTTATCGAAATGAATTATAAATGAAATCATTTCATATTAAGAAAAAAACCTTTTAAACAAGAATAGTATGTTCGAGTCAAGAGACAATACTATCCTTAAATATCGAGTTGATTAAATATGGTGGATTATTCTTCAAAAATTCCTATTGAAAAAGTTAAAAAGATGACTGATAATTCAAAGGCTTACATAGGTGGGTGGGCTGAGCACCTAGTGCATAAAGGTAAGATATGTTTTCTTACTGTTAGAGATTCCACAGATAAGATACAAATCACTGGCATTAAAACAAAACTCCCAGAAGAGTTATGGAATAACCTAATTGGTTTAAAGAATGAAACAATTGTTTGGATTGAAGGGGTAATAAAAAAGAATGAACAAGCTCCAAGCGGAGTAGAGGTTTTACCAGAGAAATTGACAATACTCAATCCCGTTCATGGACCAATTCCTGTGGATATCACTGGTCGAACACATATGGATGATGGTACTGTTTTTACACAAAGAGAATTGACAATTAGAATACCAAAGAATAAACTACCTTTTGAAGTAAAATCTCATGTAGCTCAAGCAACCAGAGAATTTTTCTTAAAACGAGGTTATACTGAATTGTTTTCTCCCTTAATTGTAGCAACAGCTACGGAAGGTGGAGCAACAATGTTTCCTATTAAATACTTTGAACAAGATGCTTTTCTTGCACAAAGTGCGCAATTTTACAAACAAGCAGCAATTACTGCACATGAGAAAGTTTTTGGTCTTATCCCTTCATTTCGAATGGAAAAATCACGAACTAGAAAACATGTGGCAGAATTCTGGCAAATTGAAGTTGAAGCTGCCTTTCATGATCACATAAGTATGATGCAAATTCTAGAAGACATGCTAGTTTATGTTGTAAATACTACAATAAAGTGTGCAAAAGACCCCCTAGCAAAATTAGATGCAAAACCTAAGAAATTAAAAGCCGGCCTTCCTAGAATAACTTTCAAAGAAGCTAAGGAACTTTGCTCAAGTTTTGAGCTTGAAGATCCAGTTGATTTTGATAAAGACTTTACTTCACCAGAAGAAACTGCTATGTCACACCATTTCAAAGCACCATTCTTTATTACCGACTGGCCCATTCATACTCGTGGTATCTACTATCGAGTAAATGATGAAGATCCCAAAATATCCAATAGTTTTGATTTAATGGCCCCAGGAGGTTTTGCTGAACTTTGTACTGGCGGTCAAAGAGTTCATGAATATGATAAGATGGTTGAGGTAATAAAAAATCAAGGTTTCAGTCTTGAAGGTTATCAATGGTACCTTAATCTTTTCAAATATGGAATGCCGCCACATGCAGGTTATGGTTTAGGAATTGAGCGATTAGTATTTTGGATTTGCAATTTAGACAATATAAAACAAGCAATAATGTTCCCACGAACAGTAGATATCCTCAAACCCTGATGTTCTATACCGTAAATTAAAAAAGCATGTAAGTTTAAATTTGCTAGAAAGATAAAGTATTAAAGAACCTAAAGGAAATTGAATGTTAGACAAGTATTAGTAAAGAATAATAATTCAAAGCAATGTTCAATTTAAAAAATTCATAATCTATTGGTTATATACTAGAACAACAAATTAACATGTTGAACGGGTTTCGGATATTAGAGAGAAAGACATAGAAGGACGTCCTTTCTTATACACATTGAGGTGGCTAGTAGGTAGATAAAATGATTGCGCGTGAGAAAATAATAGAACGGTCTGCTGCAGAATTCTTTGAAGCTAATAAAGCGATAGCTGGTTTTGACAATCCTACTAGATCTACCTATACTAGTATTCGAGAACTAGTTGAGAATGCACTCGATGCTGCAGAAAAGGGTAGCATTTTACCTGATATTGAAATTAAGATTGAGCTAATGCCTCCAGAAGAGATTGGCGATTTAATGGGTTTAGATGATTATCAAGTAGATGAAGACGCAACTAGTGAGTTTATTAGACTCTCAGTTCGTGATAACGGAATAGGTATTCGTCATGCTGATATTCCCAAACTTTTTGGCAGAGTTTTAACAGGTTCAAATTATGGTGAACGACAATCACGCGGAAGATTTGGATTAGGTGCAAAAATGGTCTTAATCTACTCTCAATCTACTATTAGAGTACCATTTGAAATTAAATCACGTTTAGCTCTTTCCAAGAAGAAACCAGCAGAAACTACAAGTCATTATAAATTATTTATCGATATTGTCAAAAATGCTCCAGAAATTGTGGAAGAAAAGAAATATACTGGAAAATCAAAGGATCAATTAAAAGGACATGGAACAGAAGTATCAGTTTGTTTTGCTGGCACGTGGAGTAGATCCAAAAGATACGTTTTCGAGTATTTCGAGGAAATGGCTGTAGTCACACCTTATGCTTCCTTTAGTATTATTACTCCCGATAATCTTGAAGAACCTATTATTCATTCACGTACAGTTGATGTAATACCCGATCCACCTATTGAAGTTCCTTTACATCCAATAGGTACTGATATAAATCAATTGAAAAGTGAAATCTCTAGAACTAGATGTACAACCATGAAGGATTTCCTTAAAACCCACTTCCAAAGAATAGGAGAAAAAACTGCCTCTGAAGTCCTTAGAATCTCTAAAATATCAGTCTCAAAGAATCCAAAGAAATTAGATGAAATGGAATTAAGAAGACTAATTCATGAAGGATTCACTAAAGCAAGATTTTTCCCACCAGATGGAAAATGCTTGTCACCTCTTGGTCATTCTAATTTAGAAGCTGGATTGAACGATGTATATAAGCCCGAGTTTACATGTTCAGAAGGTAGACCTCCATCAAGTTATAGTGGACATGCTTTTCAAGTTGAAGTTGCTATTGGATATGGCGGAGAAGAAATTTCACCACCTTACAAGCTAGTTAGGTTTGCTAATAGAATACCTTTACTTTTTGGTGAAGGTAATGACTTAATTAAGAAAACAATTGAAAGCATCAATTGGTCAAATTATAAAACGAATTTAAATAACGATCCATTGATTTTTGCGGTATCATTGGTAAGTACAAAAATACCATTCCCAGAAACTAGCAAAGAGTACATTGCAGAAGTAGATGAGATCAGAAAAGAGCTAAGGCTTTGCTTGCAAAAAGCTGGAAGGAAACTAATGAAGTTTCAAAGAGCTTTGAAGAAAAGAGAACAAGCAGCCAAAAGAATGCAAATATTTGAGAAATATGCTCCTACTGCTACTTCAATTGTAGGACTTATGATAGGGAAAATGGTAGAAGAAGATTTTCAGTTTCTTTTCAGTTCAACACAATTCTCTAATTGTTTAAGACAACGAGAAGGATCAATCTTTTTACCAAAGAACCCAATTCCTGTAGAAGCTTTACCAATGGATTCGATAGAAGGTGTTAATCTAGAACGATATGATATCCAAACCCTTCAAGATTTAGTTTTACTTGATGAAGATCAAACGCAAGAATTGATTTCGTTAGGAATGTCGGAAGAAGCTTCAGATCAAGCTGAACAAATTCTAAGAGCAATCCTTGAACTACCTGAACTAGCTAAAGATGAATTGGTAGAATCCGCTAGTGCAAAAGCTTTAGACGAATTTGCTAAAGAAAGAGGTATTATTGATGGAATGAATCTATATAATGCAATTGATAATGTTTCAGTTTTACCAGGTGTTGGCCCAGCAACACAAAAAGCATTAAGAATGCGTGGTATTAGGAATGTCAAAGAGTTCTTCTTAACATCAAATCTAGATCTAACACAAAGCAATCTCGTTTTAGGTGTTATTACTGAACTCAAATCAAAATGCAATGTTGATGTTATGCCTAATGTAACAGTGAAATCCATTGCTGCATTACATGAAAAGAAAATCTATAGCGTTTTAGATTTCTTAGAAGCAGATGACAAATTACTTTCAAATATTCATGGTCTTTCTACTGATAGGGTTTCGTCTCTCATTTCTTTAATTAAATTAAACCTAGATTTAGATATTGAAGAATTAAGAAAAGCTATGAGTGAAGAAAGTGTTGAAGAAATTTCAGAAGAAGATGAAATTATTAGACCTACCAAAGTAAAAGTACCTTCACCTCCACCTGGATTCTTAGATGTAGATGCACCACTAACTGAACTTGAAGGTGTTGGAAAAACCATGGCCCAAAGATTGCAAGACAAGGGCATTGAATCAGTAGGTAAATTCTACATGGTTGCCAACAACCGTTTGTTAAAGATTAAGGGATTAGGTGCAAAAACAATATCTACAAATAGAGCAAATACTGATGTAATTGTTCTTCCACGAATTAATTTTGAGGGCAAAAGGGATCTTAACCTTATGGAAATTTTTACAGTCGGTCAATTTTTGGAAGCGGAAGATGATAGTCTTACAAACATAAGAGGATTAAGATCACCTACAATTACAAAATTAAAGCTTGATATTGAAGAAAAATTATTGATGACACCTGGTTCTCTAACTGTTCCAAAACGGAAGACAACTAAGAAACCAGCACCAAAAGCTAAGCCAAAACCAGTTCAAGAGAAACTTGGTGCCCATGCAAAAAAACCTTCAACAAAAACCAAGAAAGTTGAGATACCTAAAGATACATCCATAGCTGAATTCTTAGGTACTAAAAAACCAAAATCAGATACAGAAGTAGTTGAAAAAGCTGTTAGAGGACCACCTAAAGGATTACTATCTTCAGCTCTTAGAATTAGCAAATTACCTGGTATGGGTAAAACAACTGAAGAGCGTTTTGCTAAAGTTGGTGTAAAAACTGTTAGTGATATCTTTAGGAAGAACATTGCAAGATTGGCTAACATTAAAGGAATAAGTGAGAAGGATATCATTGAAATAAGAAAGATGTTATCTGTTGAAGTTTTACCTCATATTACACATGCAATTAAAGAAGATCTCAACTCTATAGGTATTTATACAGTAAAGCAATTTCATAGTGCTAAAATTGCTAAAACATCTTCAGTGAAGGGTTTAGGTGTAAAAACAGTTAAAGCAATAAGAAAACACATTATGCGTTCGTTTAAAACAATAGCTGAATTAGAGGGTCAAACGAGTTAATACTCCAATGTATAAATACATGAATATTTCATGATTATTAATTAACGATCACATTATCGGAAGGATAAGTATGTCTAGTAGACAAACAAAGAAAAAACATAAACAGGTTCCAGTAACAAAAATCAAATCCATACTAAAGGAAAGAGAAATTCTCAAACAAACAACCAGAAGGAAAATCGAAGATCTTCCAGAAGGTATACATGAAATTTCTGAAATTAGTAGAGAAGAAGGCATGAGAAGAATTGAAGAAGTTTTTAGAAAGGTATTTGTTGATACTATAAATTCTGGAACTCCAATATTAAAAGTACCTTCTAGAAGTGCAAGTAATGTAATTTATGATGAAGAATCAGATTTACTACTTCTAGGACAAAATTATCTAGATAGAAAATGGGCTGATATAAGTACTATAAAGAAATTCACTGCACAATTAAGAGTTTTGCAGATAATCCACGAGCTTTTAGAACTAGGCATTCATGGTAGTAAAAGAGAAGTTTTCTATACTGATGTTGCACTTTTTGAGGATCAGAATCGTGGTAGCGACCCCTTAATAGAAGATAGTGCAGCAATGCTTGGTACTTATAGAAAAAATATCCATGTTACAGCAAATGATCGAGGTTTAGTTGTAGGTAGAGTTTCTTATAGAGACAATGGTGATTTAATAGATTGTACAAAACAAGGGTCAAGTGGGAAAAATGTAAATCCAATGCAAGATCACATTAGTGATTTAGAATCTGATGCTGAATTTATTCTAGTAGTGGAGAAACAAGCAGCTTTTCTAAGATTAGCAGAAGATAAGTTTTACGAGAAATATCCTTGTGTAATTCTTACAGGCAGTGGTCAACCAAATGTTGCAACAAGGATTTTCTTGCGTAGAATGAGTCATGAATTACAATTACCAGTTTTTGCTATTATGGATTCTGATCCTTATGGTTTGGATATTCTAAGAGTTTATGGTTTGGGTAGTAAAGCTTTATCTTACGAATCATATGAGTTAGCAACTCCAGATATTAAATGGTTAGGTGTAAGACCTTCAGATTTGGACAAATATAATCTACCTCAAAATTGTCGTTTACCTATGAGTAAAATGGACATTTCACGAGCCAAGTTAATGATGGAGGAAAAATTCGTAAAAGTACGATCAGAATGGATAAAAGAACTTAAGCTAATGATCGATACTAAACAAAAAGCAGAAATTCAAGCTTTAGCAAGTCGTGGTATTAAGTTTTTCACTGAAGAATATCTGCCAACAAAAATTGAAACTGGCGATTGGGTTTAATCCCTAAGCCTTTTTTTTCAATTATAGGTAATTTTGGAAATTTCTTTATCATCAAAAGTTTTTTGAGCTAATAATTTTGCAGAAATATAGTAGGGTGAATCAAATGAGTGATTTTGAACGAGAATTTGTTATGGTAAAACCAGATGGTGTAAAACGTCGACTTGTTGGAAATATTATCTCGAGATTGGAACAAGTAGGATTACGTGTTGTTGCAATGAAAATGCTTCAACTCACAAAAGGAATGGCTGAGAAGCATTATGTAATTCATAAAGGAAAACCCTTCTATGATGGTTTAATTAAATTCATTTCTAGTGGACCTGTTGTTGCTATGATTATTGAAGGTAAAGATGCTGTAAAACGTGTACGTAAAATTGCTGGTGCGACTAATCCTATGGATGCAGAAGCTGGTACCATTCGCGGTGATTTAGCGATGGTTATTGGTAGAAACGTAGTTCACGCTGCAGATTCACCTGAAAATGCTAAAATAGAATATTCAATCTACTTTAAAGAGTCTGAAATCGTTTCTTATGAGATGATAAATGAAGATTGGGTTTACGAATAAAATCTATTCTGTAATCTTCAAAATATAAAATGAGGTTAATTACTATGTCACAAGAAAAATCAAATAAAGAAACAAAAAAGAAAGCAGATAAAGAGATAGATGATAATAAGAGAATTAAAGCTCCTATTTGTGTTATTTTGGGACATATTGATCATGGTAAGACCTCTATTCTTGATGCTGTAAGAGGAACTGCTGTCCAAGCAAGAGAAGCAGGTGGAATTACTCAACAAATCGGTGCTTCTTACTTTCCTATAGAAACAATTCAAGAGATTTGTGGAGATTTAATGACTAAAGGAGCAATCAAGCTTAGAATCCCCGGTATTTTAATTGTAGATACTCCTGGACATGCTGCCTTTCTAAATCTTAGAGCAAGAGGAACTTCTGTTGCAGATATTGCAATTGTTGTAGTAGATGTGCAAGCAGGATTCCAACCACAAACATTTGAATCCATGCGTTTACTAAAACAAAGAAAGATTCCATTCCTCGTTGCAGCAAATAAAATTGATCGGGTTGCTGGGTGGAAATCAAAAGAAGGTGAACAATTTAGTAGTACACTTAAAAAACAAACTGTAGATACCCAGAAAGCACTTGACAGACACCTGTATGAATTAATGGGTGAGTTATCAAAGTTAAGCTATCCATCAGATCGTTATGACCGAATTAGAAATTATACTGAAATTGTTGCAATTGTTCCAACTAGTGCAAAAACGCATGAAGGTATTCAAGATTTGTTTTTAGTATTATCTGGACTAGCTCAACAGTTTTTGTTGAAGAAATTAGTTTACAGCGAAGGTCCTGGGGAAGGTACAATTCTTGAAGTTACAGAAGAAACTGGCATGGGAACAACAATCAATGTTATAGTTCACAAGGGAACTTTTTTAAAAACAGATACAATTGTATTTGGTGGCAAAAATAAGGCTCACAAAGCTAAGATTAGAGCTTTACTGGAACCTAAAGAATTAGATGAAATACGAGATCCTCGAGAAAAATTCAACTCAATAGATATGGTTCATGCTGCTGCAGGGATAAAGATTACAGGTTCTGGATTAAATGAAGCTGTTGCTGGTGCTCTAGTTATGGTAGCTAATACAGAAGAGGAAATTGAAAATGCTATTAAAATGATTGAAGAAGAAATGAAAGTTTTTAAAATTTATACAGAAAAAGAAGGAATAATAATCAAAACAGATACTCTTGGTGCACTTGAAGCGTTAGTAAAAGAATTTCGAGATAGAAAAATTCCAATCAAATTAGCTGATATTGGCGATGTGAATAAGAACAATGTTGCTGAATCAATTGTTGTTAAAGAAATATCTCCATCTTTAGCAGCAATAGTTGCTTTTAATGTTGGTATTTTGCATGATGCACAAGAAGAACTAGAAGTAAATGATATAGAATTTTTCCAAAGCGATATTATCTATACTCTACTAGATGATTATGAACATTGGAAAATCGAGATTGAAAGTAAACTTAAAGCTGAAAGCCTAAAGGATTTAACATATCCTGCAAAAATCAAAATATTACCTGGAATGGTTTTTAGATCAAATAAACCTGCAATTGTTGGTGTAGAAATTCTCTCTGGTCGAATAGTTCCAAGGACTCCTTTGATAAGGGGCACTGATGGTAAGAAATGTGGTTCAATTCAACAAATACAGGATAAAAGTCAATCTATTAGAGAAGCTAAAAGAGGGCAACAAGTTGCTATTTCAATACGTGGACCAACAGTAGGCAGACAAATTACTGAAGATATGGAGCTATATGTGGATTTACCAGAAAGTGTTGTTCGAAAAATCAAAGAAAAATATTATGAAGATTTAACAACTGATGAAAAAGAAGCATTAGAGGACTTGATAGAGCTTAAGCGAAGTATAAGTGCAGATAACAAATATTGGGGTTATTAAGAGCCACAAATTATAATTTCTTAATGCTTAAATCCAACTTGTTTCATTAAACTTAAAATGATGGAAAAAAATCTAAACTTAGAAAATATCATATATTAATGCTCATAACAAAGTTATAAGACTTACCTACCAAATACTAGATTACTATCTAGAAGGTTCAAAGTAATGATTCAGTTTGTTTGGATAATTATCAAAGATACACCCATTGCAGGCATGCGTTTTATAAAATTATCCGATCAAAAGGAACGTGAACGGTTAGAAAAGTTCTATGGATGGTTAAGTGGACCGATTAGTGAATTCACTGGTAAAGTTCAAGATATTATAATTGAAGGAAGTAAATATTATTATCATTCTAGCAATGATGTCTTGTTTGTAGTTGGTACGGATTTAGATGAAACAAGTATTCCTTCAGTTTTTATCCCCGAATTAGAAGAACGGTTCTTTTTAGATTTTAAAGAAGACATTGCAGCTAGATTCAATGGTAAGGATTTGAGTCAATTCCGATCCATTAATAGCAATTTAGTATCTCTTGTAAAGGCATTTGAACAAAGAAAAATCGAAGCAAAAGGAAAAAGAAAGGATTTAGATGCTTTTGAAGTCTTAAATCTTCCAACTGAACTGCAAATGGTTGCACTCGTTATTGTAAAAATGCAAGTTGTAACTCCTGATATGGTTTCCCAAGTTTCTGGTCTTACAGTAGAAGAGGTAGATAGACAATTAAGAGAAATTTATCAAAGAGGATATCTTTTCATTACAACAATTTCAAATAAATCATATTATTCTATCAAACCATTTGAATCCGATAAGGCTCTTGGATTAATAACACGAAGACCTGCTCAAATTGAGCCTGAAGAATCAAGCGAAACAATATCACAGACTCCAGCTGAAACCCAACCTTCACAAAAAGAAGAAATTGCCCCTCCAATAGATTTACCTCAAGCAGATAGTGTACTTTCAAGTGAAATGCCATCTGAGACTGTTGAGTCAGCAATGATGGCTCCACCTGATTGGGATATATCAACAGCGGGAGCAGAAAGCTCATTTGGAATACCAAGTACTGAATCTATGGATGCTGATCTACCCAATCTTGTAAGTACTGATACGATTCAACCTAGACTAGTAGATGCTACTGAACCACCTGAAAAAGCTCCTGTAAAAAAGGAAGTTAAGAGCATAAAACTGAAAGAAGATCCTATTGCTAAAGAAATCGACCAAAAGCATAGAGCTACAATAATAATTCCTAAATCAGGTTTTCTTCCAACAAATTCTTTACGAAGAGAAAAAGCATTTGCATCTGGAAAAATTAGAATTCCTAGTGAAAAGAATAAAGATCCATTCTATTTGAATACCTTGTTCAAAAAGGATCTAGAGCATGTTTATGAAGCACTTTTCATGGGTGATTTCATTGTGATTACTAGTGAGAACTTTGCTTTATTTGAAGAGGAAACTATAGACAAGCTCTTTGAATCTATGAAATTTCTTACTCCTCATAGGAGATTAACCTGTATCAAAAGTAAAACATTCATTCATCCTAAAGATGCTGATGTAATTGCAATACCTAAAGATTTACTGAAATACTATTCTTGGGCAACTGTCATAGATATTGATCATAATCGTATATTTGGTGGCAAATCTTCTGAGTTTGCAAGGAATTTTGTGAAGCGAATTAAGAAAATCACTGATTCCAAAGAGTTTATGAAAGAAATTACAAGCACTGTTTCAGTTTTATTGAAAGTTGCACGAGATATTAATACGCTAAAAATAGAAGGACATTCACCAGATCTCTACTTAAATGAGGTCAAGAAAGCATTTGGAATTGCCGCATTAGATGCTGGACTTTCTTTATCCGAGAAATTAATTCGCAATTATAAAGACTGTGCCTATATTGCGGGATTTTACATTAGAAAAGGATTAGATATTGCAGTTAGGGCAATTATTGTTGGAGAACCCATAGTAGTGATTGGAGATGATCCAATAGACATATATCATGTCATTGAAGCATTGTCCATATTCGCTCCACATAAAGCCATTAACGCTCAAATTTGGACTGCGAATTTTGCTGGCATTGACATTAACAAATTTGACATTATGGGTGCTCAAGAAGGCACTGATAAGTTATTCAAAGGTGCCATTAAAGTTGCTTTCAAATCTATGAGTTGCTATGGTGGTCCAAGATGTGAATTTCTTCACAGTTTTTTAAGACAAATGTGGAGAAGACGATCCAAAGAGCGACCTAAATTTATAAGAGAGAAAGTTAATGAAATGATAAATAATGCTAATAAGGTTATTCAGAAATTTAGTTCTTATAAAGACAGAGATCCAACAAAACAAGAAGTAAGAGATGCATTAAGCGCTTTTGATCCTAATTTTGGTGAATTTGTTATTGATTTAATAAAAAATGAGCATAGTGAATTAGCCTCAAAAATTAAAAACCTTTTATAAGAATCTCTTGTAACTTTCTCAAAATTATTTTTTAGCAGAAACCTTTAATTGTAGGATTTCTAATTAACTGACACTCAGAAACAATTAGAGTCAATTAGAACTCAAAATAGTAAACAACGGATGTGAAACATGTGAGAAAAGGTCCCTTTATTGCTGCAATAGTCCAATTTGTTATTGGAATTATTATGATAATTATTGGTGCAGTCATGTATGATCCATTAACATGGTCAGATTGGCTATTATGGTTTGGTATAATAATTTTTGGTATTGGATTAATTATATTAGTAGTTGCATTCATCAAAAAACCTGGTGCTGATGAAGAACCTGCTAAGACAACCGCAGAAGCTAGTACTTAGTTTCTCGGCTATCTTTTCTTTCTTTTAATAAGCTATTGAGAAATTTTCGTTATAAAAGCAAATGTTTTTTGATAGGTTACCCAATCTTAATAGTATTGCAATTGGCAGCCAAGATTAAAAAGAAGGAACACCAATTATGAATTATGTAAGTGAACTGGGAACATTTAGTATTACCATTAAAAAGCGGATTATATCATTATCAATTCCAATTCTAATAAGTGCTATATTGAGTAGTATTAGCAGTTTTATAATCTTTGGTTATTTTTTTACACCTTTTGGTGGAGGAGAAGGTCCTCCTTCAGGTACTTTTCCAGGCGGAGGTTTATTTGGTAATATTGTTTATAATGTGCTTTTTTATGTAGGAATAGCATTCATTGGTGCAACAGGAATATTTTTGATTTACAAATATGGAAGTATGAAAGCACTAAAAGCTCTATTTGCTACAGCTATTTCAATAACCACATTTTTCTTTGTATTTCTGTTAATCTATACAACTCCCTACTATTTTCTTAATGTTTTCAAAGAAGGATCTGAATTCAGCTCTACAACTCAGTGGATAATTATTACTGTAGGAATAGTAGTAGGATTGGGTTATACAGCTGTTACCTTGTTATCAATGGTTTACCAAATTATCCCACATCCTTGGCCTCAAATCATGGCTCTGTTATTTGCTGTTCTTGCTGGAACATTCCTGTCAGTATTTCTTCCTACACTTATTGCGGTTTTTGTTATGATTGGATTAAGCATTTATGATATTATATCCGTCTTTAGAGGTCCCATCAAAAAAATTGCTGAAATCAGTGAAGAAAGATACCTTAAGGAAAAAAATGAATTAGAGAATGGTGAAAATCCTACAAAGGATACACCTGAAGAAAGACCAGCTATTAATGAAACTGTGAATATGGAACAAGAATCCAAAACATTAACTGAATTGCCAGAAAGGACAATTGCTTCTGAGGAAGCTCAATACGTTTATGTTGATTATATTGAATTGGGACTTGGCGATTTAGCCTTTTTCGGAATGATTGTTAGTTTTGCTCTCATAAGGTTGGGTTTCTTTGCTGCTATTGGAGCTCTTGTTGGCGTCATTATAGGTTCCATAATTACAATCAAGCTTCTTGAGAAAGTGAAGATGATGCCAGGTTTACCATTATCTATAGGTTTAGGATTAGCCTTAGCATTTGGAGTTTGGGGTATAACATTACTAACTGGTTATGAAGGTTGGGGATGGAATATGCCTGATTGGTTTGGTATAGGTCAGTAAAGAAAGAATGTTTACTGGCTATGCTCAACCTATTTACATGTGAATTATGTTATAAAATTAATAGAAAGTAAAGAAAGTTGATTAATAATCAACGTTCTTTTAGAATTTCCCTTGTGCAGATTCTTCTTCTTGACCTTCAGTAGTAATTTGCATGCTACTTGGGAGTACTTTAAATGTGAATTCTTCAACAGTTTCAGGGATGGTACCATCTGGAGGAATTTCTCCTCGAGCTCTCAATATTTCTCTTGCTAAAATCCAGTAGACTATAGCTAAAGCTCTGCGTCCTTTATTATTTGTTGGAACACAAATATCTACTCCTTTTAATTCGTTGTCTGTATCACACATTGCAGCAACAACAATACCAATTTTGTTTGCTTCTTTTATAGCTTGTTTATCTGCACGTGGATCTGTTACGAGAATTACTTCCGGTTCAATAAAACCCGAGAAAACAGGATTTGTTAAAGTTCCAGGGATAAATCTGCCAGGAACACTTCGAAAACCACATGCTTTGGCAAGTTTGCTTCCTGGTACTTGCCCATATTGTCTGGCTGAAAAAACCGCTACTTGATTTGGTTCATATCGTGCAAGGAATTTTGCTAAGGTTTTTATTCTTTCATCGGTTGCACGAACATCTAATACATATAATCCATCGCTACGGATAAGGTAAATAAAATCCTTCATTGATTTTGTGCCAATTCTAGTGCCTATATGTACACCTGCAGCTAAATATTCATCTAATCCAATGAGTAAATCTTCTGTTGTTTGATCTGCTTCTATTGCCAATTTCTGTACCTCAATTAACTCGTAAATTTGAAGCATATTTTTTATTTCTTGTAATGCAAATTCGGTTAAGAATTGTTTAAAATTCTTTTGTTCGTAATGAATTGAAAAATAAATAAATGCTTTATAAAATTCTCTGTTACTAATTAATTTCCAATTTTTCACCTAATAACTCATTATGATGATTTATTTAGCTATGAAGAACTATCTTTCCATTATGTTTTCAAGGTTCTTTATAGCATTATTAGAACTGTGAATCATATTTCTAACTATTGTTCTTACTTGTCCACTATCTGCATCTTCACCACATATAGTAACAATAATTTTCTTAGCTGGTCTTCCATCATTCATAACAGAGTCAAATATCTCAAAGATTAGTTTCAATTCACCCATTATCATTTCTTTTACTCCTAGCATTGTTACAGTTGTAAATAGAATAGATATCTCACGTTCATTAAACAAAGAGTCAGAAGTATAGGGTGAAGCAATAGATTCTACAACAGGTCCCATTTCGTTAACATCAACACTAAAAACACTAATGATTTGCTTTCTTAGTCCTTTTTCAGCTCTTTTATCTTTCAATTTGGGTAACTTGAATCTAGACAAATTATCTGCACCTAAGTCATTTAACACGTCATGAAATCGAAATGGAAATTCAGCAACGATTTTGATAATATACCTATTATCAATTTTCAATAATAAGGTTAATGGAATAACAATATAGAAGAAAAGTAATTTTGGGGATATTAATCCCCTAAAAAAATAGCTTATTTAAGCGGAATATAAAGACTTGATTTTGTTGCACCCATTCCAGGAGAACCATGCTTAACGAGCTTTGTTGTTAAAGCAAATTCACCAAAAATATGACCTACTTGATCTGGATGGATAATAAATTCTACAAAATCCTTACCATTATGAACCCCTATTCTAGCATGAATCATTTCGGGTAAAATAATCATATCTCTTAGATGAGTTTTTACTGTTTTAATCCTCTTATTGCCATCTTTAATCATTCTAATTTGTTTACGAATATCCTCAAGCAATTTCTTTCGTTTAGCTGTCCAATAAGAAGGACGAGTTAAGCTCCTTCTTTTCCTTGAAGGTAATAGTTTGATAAATTCATCCATTGAAAGGGCTTGTAGTTCATCAAATGATAAGCCCATGTATTTGAATTTTCTAATTTCTGCTTGTGTTACTTCTTGTATAGACATTTTCTTTCATTCCTACAATTTGTTTGTAAAAAACAATTATTATTAATCTATGTCATTTTTGCAAAGTTTTACTATTAAAAATCTTTCTTTTTCGATGAAAATAAGCAGTTTGTTATTTAGTATTTTTGTACAAACCTATATTATTTAATTGATTCTTACGAAAATTTTAGATTAAGGGAAGATATAATTACTTAATTGTATTATGAAAAAAGAAATTAGCTGGTTTGACTATGATTTATCTGACTAATGAATCCAATTTGCTTGCTACAGGTTTACCATTAAAGACAATAAGTAAAATTTTAACAAAATCTAAATCTGATAAAAACATTCAAGATTCTTTAAAAGAAGTACATCTCAAGTACTTGAAACGATATTTAATCTTCTCTGAATATAAGACATTAGTAAAAGATGGACTTCAAAAATTACCAATAATTCCGATAATTGCAGGTATACCTGGAGTTGGAAAAACTACTTTAGCAAAAGAACTCTCAACAGCATTAAATATTGGAATAGTAATTGGTGGAGATGCGTTACGTTCTTCTTTGCGATCCATCATTACTAGAGATGAAAACGAAATTTTCCATGAAAGTGTCTATAATACTTGGAAATATTTCGGTGATTATACTAAAGAAAATCTGACTAAAGGGTTTGAAACCCAAGCAAAAATAATGAATCAAGCTGTTGAGCGTATGGTTTTTGATAGAGGTTTGAGGGATGGAGAAAGCATGATTATTGAATATTTGCATTTCTTACCTAAGCAGTTTTCATCAGAATTTTTAAAGCATCCAAGTGTAATCCCAATACTTCTTCAAATAAATGATGAGGATGTATATAGAGAACGCATTAAACAACGTTCAAAATATTCCCATATCAGAAGTCCAGTTGATAGATTACTACCCCAGATAAGTAAATATTTTGAAATTCAGGAGTATTTTCTATCCAAATGTTCTCAGAGTGATTTCAAAATAGTCAATATGAATGGACTTTCGGAAGGCTTTGAAGAAACACTAGATTATATCCTGCTACGAATCGAGGAACTAAACAAACTGAAGGATATTACAATTTAAAATGGTGTTTTAAAATGAAAAAAAAGTCTGTTGCAGTTGCTTATCCAACAATTCCAATAATTTTTCTAGGTGGTATAAATCCTGATCGCACTCCATTATATGATACAATGGGTTTGGCTGTAACAAGTTCTGATGAGGAAACCAGAACAGAAACTACTGTAGAAGTTTCGAAATCAGCTAATGATATAGATGTTAAATTTTCCATCAATGGTAAAAAGATTAGTGGTTTACGTGGTCAGCAGATTATCAAAGCAATTCGCTCATTTTTGAGTCAAAATAACATCTCTGCAAATATTACTATAAAATCTAATAATTATAGGATGTTTAGTGGAAGTTCAGATTCAGGTCTTGCAGCAGTCTTCACAGCATTAAATGATGTATTTGAATTGAATTTTACGAAAACTGATCTTTTAAAACATTCAATGAAAGGTTCTGAAAGTGCTGGTAGAAGTCTTTATGGTGGTTTAACATTAACAAAAGCAAGCACAAAACCCCCAACCGTTGCTCAACTAGCATCAGAAAAGGATTTAGAAAAAATCAGATTGTTTTCTGTACCTTTTTACTATAAATCCAGAATCTCTGCAGATGAGATACATTCAGGAATAGTTACAAACCCTAATTTTCAAGAAAGGGTGAATAAAATTCCTGAATGGGTGGATAAAATACTAACTTCACTGAAAAACAAGGATTATATTTCACTACTAAAAGTAGCTGAAGAAAACATTCGTAATGCTCATGAACTTCTTGAAGAAGTTAATTTACCAGTAAGAAAACAAGAAATGATGTACTTATGTGAAGATGTTGAAAAAATGCGTGAAAGAAAACTGGAAGCTTATTTCTTGATTGGCGGTGGTAATTTAGTAACTATAGCTACTTTAGATGAATATGCTGAAGAGATTGCTAAATTCTTATCAAGTAAAAATTGGGAATTCTATAATTTTAAAGTGGCAAGTGCTCCAAAAATCATTAAAAGCATTATTTAGAAGGAAGAATTTAATTAGTAGATATTTCAATCTTTAATAGTGTAAACATATGAATGTTACCTATGTTTTAGTTTAAAATTTTATGAGCGAGGTTAAGCCAATGAATAAGAAACAGGATGAGATTGCTAAAATAACTATAGCAGAACTGCTAAAACTAGAACCTAAACAATCTGTGAAATTATCAAAAGAGTTTATAGAAGCATTAAAACCAGAAGCAAGTAATTATGCGATAATTATTCTTACACCTAATACTAAAATTATTCGAATAATTCCTACTTCTTCAAATAAAGTGTATAAAGTAGCTATTGATATTGGTAGACTTACGCCAGATTTTCTGAGAAAGATTGGCAATTTATTTTTGAAACTAGGATTGAAAGCACTTTATTCAACTGGCTTATGTTTTGTAGAAGATAAATGTGTTTTTGATGGATATATAGATTCAATGGAATTTGAGACTATAGAAATTGAGGAATTAAAGAAAGAAATCCTCTCAGTTGAAGGAATAACAAGTGTAGATATTTCTATACTTGAAATAACCTAATGTTGATTTCATAATAGCAATTAGTATCTGTCAATAATTTTCCAAATTACTTTACTGCTATGCTCTCTTCGTTCGAGTTTCCCTTTAGCTACTAATCCTTCAAGTAGTTTTATGAATTGATTTTTTGGTAATGGAGCTTTTGCTTGTTTCATCAATTCCATGGTATATTTGGCATGTAAAGCATCCTCATACTCAAAAGTACCACCAGTAAAGAGATCAATTATATCATATTCTTGAACATTTAGAGCTTCAGCTTTTACAACAATTGCTGTTGGTGAAGGTCCTTTAGGTAATGTTGATACTTTTTTAACGTCTTTACTTGTGCCGGATACTTTACCATTGTCAGATAGAATATCCAATAAGGATTTGCCACCTTTTGATGTTTTTGCTAAGCCGTATAATTGTGCAATTATTTCCATAGAGCATCTGGCAAAATCATTTCTAGAATCAAAGTAACCCTGTTCTGTTAATTTATCAATAAATTCAGCAAGCTTATTTGGAACTTTTACAGTAATTTCTTCTGGCAATTGAAATTCTCCCTAGCTCTAATTTATTAAAGGAATACATAAAGTCAAATATTATCCATATATTTGCTTTGTTGTTCTCTTTAATTTCATCAGTGTTTTTCCTTAATTTTCCCTTACTTTCTTTTACTTCTATATAGACATTTTCCTATTATCATATTTTTTAGAAAAAATCTTTACAGAAATTTCTTGGAGATAATTGCCATTTCCATTAGAACTTTTTCAGGATTGGATGATTTTACAACACCTGAAGCTAATAATATTCCTCTTGTACCCAGTTCTAAAGCCTTTTCAACATCAACACTACTCGTAATTCCTGCTCCGCAAAGAGGAACAACATTTGGGTTGATTTTCTTCATTATATCAACGGTTTCAGTAATTACTTCAGGTTTAGCTGTGCTTACTGATATACCAGATCCTATAAGTTCTGGAGGTTCAGTTGCACAACAATCAGGTTCTAAAGCAGCAATGGCACCTGCTATTCGAGGATTACTAGCACAGACACAAGTAAATAGACCATAATTTTTTGCAAGCTGAATAATTTTGTCTATGCTTACAAGCTTAATTTTTCTTTCATTGTGGTTTATTAAAGTCCCAATAGCTCCAGTTTCTTTTATGGTTTCTACCAAAATGTGTCCAGTGTTACTTCCTGGTGTTATCGGATCTATATGTTGAGAAAAGATAGGAATTTCCACACTTTCAGCAATCAATCTTAGATCTGCTGCTTGAATAGCTGCTGCAATACAAATATCAGTTTCATTCATAACTTTTTCACAGATTTTCGCAAGCTCCAAAGCCTTCTTTTCAGTTCCTTTTAGGTAGGTCTTGAAATTCACTAATATTAAGGGGTAAGTAATTTTTGTCATGTTATCATTCCATCTTGTATATAATGCTCTGCTTAGGAAGAAATAACTTCTTTGTATATTTATTTTTTTAGAAAATCTTGATACATGAAGCAAATTTTATTGATTTTCCTTGGGATTTCAATTGAAAAATAAAAACAGAATTTTAAAATATAATTTAGCTACATGATAATTAAAGGAGATTCCCATGTTAATATCTCTAGCAACCATGAACTTCCGTCTTTGTCACTTATTAAGAGAGAGATTAACTGAGGATGGATTTAGTGTCGAACAGATTATCCTTGGCGAACTCCCTTCTAAGGGTTCAATTTTAGTTGTTACAACAGAAGAAGAACTGATTGAAAAGCACAATTATTCAAAATTAGTTGTTTTAACAAAAAGTGATACACTTACTATAAATCGAGCCTATTCAAAAATAGTATTGGGTATAGAAGGGAAAAAAATCTGGGAGTCATTGATAGTTGGTATTGACCCTGGATTAACAATAGGTGTTGCTATAATAACTGATGGTTGTTTAAGAACTGCCTTTGAGACTCGAGATATTAAAGAAGTAATAGATTTTGTTCTTGCTTCGATCAAGAACACTCCTGCAAAAATGACAATCATAAGAGTAGGTTCAACTGGTGGTTACAGACGAGTTCTAATTTTAAATGAGCTACTAAATGTAAAACCAAAAAGTGTTGATTTAGAGATAGTAAATGAATTGCAAACTACTCCTGCTAGTTGTCAAGATGCTAAAGAGGGTATAACTAAGCGCCTGCAAAACGGTTTAAAAATATCTGCTGGAAAAGATGCTACAGCAGCTATGGAAATTGCTTTTCGTTTAGGAGAAAGTGTTAAATCACCTGAAACTTGGAAAACATCAGAAGGAGAACTTAAGGAAATTCAAGTTCTTTCTAGACAGTATTCTAGAGGAGATGTTACTATTTCAAGAGACTTAGCACAAAAGGTTGCAGCTGGAAAACTATCATTAGAAAAGGCTATTGCCATACAGAAATCTGAGAAAAAATAAACCAAATGAAAGAAGATTAGTTTATTAGGTAATTAGCTTACCTATCTTTCAGGAGATTAATCACACTTGAATCAATCTGATAAGGTTACAAATTCACCAAAATCATTTGAGGTATTCCCAATAATAATATCAAAAATGAAAAAGGATAAGCGATTAACTCCTGCTGACCTCACACGCTTAGAAGATCTATTTGGAGATCGTGTCCAGAAAGCTTTGGAACTTGTGGCTTCAAAAGGTATTATGAAATTTTCATTTACGCCATCTGGTGTTGAAAGATGGGTTGTTTCAGGTCATGAAAAGGACTATATTGTTATAGAAAATTCATTTTGTTCTTGCAAGGATTTTCTTTTTACTGCTCTTTTACGAAGAGAAGCTCCTTCATGTTATCATTTACTAGCAAGAGAGATAGCTGATTTAACGGATAGTTTTGAAGAAGTAAAGGTTGAGGATAACCTCTATTCTAGTTATATGGAAAACTGGTTAGAGTAAAAGAGTAATTGGTTTTTAATCATCTGTATGATGTAAATAAATAACATCTAGCTTTTTGCAATTTGCCTTACAACCTAAAATGCTTGCAAAACTAGGTATAGTTCTTCCATCATCACCAGAAATTAATTCTTTAATATATAATCCCCCTTCTCCTAGGATTTCAGCTTCAATTTCCATTTCTTTTATTCTTTTTACAGACACTTCATGAACAGTTTTGGGTCTTTCAAGATCAGCTCTTCTATGAAGAACTCTTCTTGGTGTTTGTTGCTTGATTTTCTTCGCTCTAAATTCTTTTTCAAGCTGACTTAATTGTTCATCTGAAACAGTTTCATCCAGCTCTACTAGAGCTCTATAGGTTTTACGAGTTTTTTTAGCTAGACTCTTTATTTCTTGTACCTTTCGTTTATTGGAAAAAGATAGACCTGAGATTTTGACCTTTCCTCTCGTTTTTCTATTTACTATTTTTTCTACTTTTTTTAGATTAATTGATCTTATTTTGGGCTCTTGTATTTCCAAAACAAAAGGACGACCATTTCCTAACATTAGTGCATTAATATCTTCTCTCCCTGCACCATGGAATTTTGAACCAATTCCACCTGTGATTTTAAGGATAGGTTCAGCAATTAATTCTTCAATGCTTACTTGATATCTTTTTCCAGTAAAATCGCACTTTATACATCCTATGCCTTTACAATCATAACATGGCCACCTTGTCTGAGGAATTGTTCTGATGAATTTATTGTAACGACCATAAAGATAGAGTGATCTTTTCTGAAGGATTGTTTTTTGACTAACCAAATCTATAACTATCGTAATATCAGGCAAATGAAAATCTGGTTCCTTTTCCGTTAAGATCATAATTTTTTTTCCTATTTCTCGAGTAAATTCCGATTTGATACTCTCACCAGTAGTAATCTTGTATTTTGCTCTCAAATCATCTTCTCTTTCTATAACTTCAGGTGCGAATTTAGCACCAACTAAGAAGCTTTGGTAATCTTCATTTTCTAATTTTGCAACAATTCGTTTTACAATATCATCCAATCTTACAAATAATCCTTGGCATAAATGGCAGCTTCTACCATCAGCTAATGAATGCTTGCTACTTTTGTCTAGTATTTTCTCAAAAGAGTTCTTCGCTAGAATATTTCCCATTTCAGCAATATTTTGTAAAATCATAGCTGCTTCTTTATCTTGTTTTGCTTTTTCAAAGAGCTCCAATACTAGTGCATCTTTTAGAATCTTTCCCCTTTCATTATTTGATAACCCATAACCAACTAGTGCCACTTGTCTCCCAAGACAATGATCGCAAAGATGATAATCCTTTAGCATAGAAATTGCAAGCTCAAGCATAAGCTTGGAGTATTAATACCCTATTTTTAATTTTCCCATTCATTAAAGTAAATAAAAAATCTTAGGTGAAATGCTCCCAACCTTTCGGTGTGATTTCTTTAAAAACATCATCGAATTTGTACATTATTTTTCCTTTATGCTCTGCTGTAAACTTGCCTATTTTGTGAACTTCCATTTCTTTTTTTAATGAAATTAGATTTTCAGGTTTTAAAGAAAACACCAATTCAAATTCCTCTCCTCCAAATAATGCTAATTCTTCTGCCTTTAATTTGTTATCACTAGCAAAATCAATAACCAGGAGGTCAATTGGCAGCTCATTAATCACAATACCCAATTTTTCTTTATTTCTTAAAAGCTCATTCAAACACCATGCTAAACCATCACTACTATCAATGCAGCTGGTTATCTTACCAAAATTAGAAAAAATTAATCCTTCATTTAATCGTGCCTTTGGGGAATAGATTGCTTCTCTGAACTTTTCCTTTTGCTTCTTTGTTGCTGAAAAATCTTCTAGAAATACTTTAAAACCTGCACCAGTTAAACCAAATTTTCCTGTAGTACAAATAAGATCTCCTTTTTGACCACCAGAACGCAAAATCAGGTTCTCTCGTTGACCTAAACCTAAAGCTACAACTGATATAATAATATCATCAGCTGCATTAGTATCCCCACCAAGGAATTTTGCATTATAGCTGTGTGTAGTTTCCTTAATGCCCTTTACAAGGTCTAAAGTTTGTTCTACTGTAAAATTCTCAGGAAATGCTCCAGAAGCAACAACATGCAAAGGTTGGATTCCTTTCGCTACTAAATCGCTTATAGCCATAGTTACAGATTTGCTACCCATTTGGTAAGGAGTCATTTGTGGCGGAGCATCTGTCTTTGCAACGAAAGTGTCAATATTGACAACCAGAGAACGCTTATCGTCTATTGAAAAGGCAACTGCATCATCATTAAAAGGAAGATCACCACTATCAACTAGTTTTTCAAACATATCAAGTAATGCTCTTTCTCCAATATCTTTAATGGTTTTATTCATGATGTGTTCCCTTTAAAAGTTAATTTAGTAAAAATCAAATTAAACTCTTAAAAATTCTTTGTAAACATAGCTCACTAGAATAATCTAGAAAGCTAAAGATAAAATGAGAAAATTAAAAGAAAACCTCAATTAATGAGGAACTTCTTCAATATTTACTTCTTGAACTTCTTCAATTTCCTTTAAAAGACTCTTAACTTCTTCCATTGAGCGAGTGAGATGACGAGCCTCTAGAAAGCCTTCCCATATACAAACATCATCAACTAAACATAAACCTGTTGAATAGGTTATTTTATTTGCAAACTCGTTAATTTTTGCCATTATTTTAGCTACAATACGGGAGGTTAATGGATATATTTTAATGCCAATTTTGATAACTTCTGATTCAACTGAAAAGAAGTAGATTGCTTTCACATTTGAAGCATAAACTATCAAGATTTTTCCACTGTCTCCATCAAATCCTTCGAGGTCAGTCATTACTAAATCCGGAAAAGCTATCTCTTTTGGAGATGAGACTAGTTTTGAAGCTGTTATTATGCCCTTCAATTATTCATCGTCCTCTTTTAATGACCCCTTCATATTTATTCTAATCTAAAAAGATTTCTCTATATACCATTTAGTGGCATGAGAGTTTTTTAGATTTCTCCTAAAATAAACTTGAATCTATTATCATAGGAAAGGCTGTAGTAACGAACCTGGGAAACCTTAAAATATTTTTTTGTTAAAGATATTAAAACGTATCAGTTATTATAATGAATAAGATGAAGAAATCATGACTTTTGAAAATCTAACTGTTTTGCATTAGTAAAACAAGAGTTAATTGCATCTTGTAATCCTAGTTTCTCTTCAGCTGCTAAGACTCTATCTAAATTAGTCTTGGTTACTGGTTTGTTAGGAACAGCAGAACAAGTATATTTTGCTGCTAATTCAGCAAATTGATAAGTTCCGATCTCCCTTGCGATAGTAATTACCTCTTCTTTGTTCAAACCAATATTAGGTCTAATTAGTCTTTTACTGTTTACCGCATCCTCTATGATTTTTAGATTATCAATAGTTTGACTTGCTTGTTCTCCTAAAATTTCACCTGTGGCAATGTATTCAGCATTTACTTCATTTGCTATAATTTCTGCTTTTTTAACCATTAATCTCTTACAAAGAACACATGTGATTTTTGGGTCATAAGAATGTGTTGTTATCTTCTCTAAATCTTCACCATTGGGTACAATAAAAAGTTTAAACTTTGTTTGTTCCATAAATGAATTAACTAACGCTTGTGCAATATTTTGAATTTGACCAATAGCAATATTTTCTTGTAGTTGATTTTGGTCTCTTTTTATTTTAGCATATTTAACCATGGGTCTATTATCAAAATTGATCCCAATTACCTCTATGCCTTTCTGCTCAATAAGAAAAGTTGCGACAGGTGAATCCAACCCATCGCTAATTAAACATACTGCTTTTTTTTTCATTAGTAGCAATTAACCTTTGATTTTTGAGAATGCACTTCTAAGTTCATCTTCAAGATTTAATTTTAATTCGCTACTAGTTGATTCTTCAACAACTTCTGCTTCTTCACCAGGTGTAGCAGCTAAATCTGAAGCATCAAAATCATCATCTAATTGTTTTTGCACCATTTGACGTCTTCTAGCCAATTTTTCTGCTAATTCACCTCTAAAACCACCTGCTGGGCCAGCTATTCCTCCCGCACTAGCAGGTGCTACTGCATCTGGTCCTCCTGCAGTACTTACTCCTCCTGGAGTTGTACCAGTTCTTGCTTCTGGATTTACAATACCTGTCAAGAAGGATGGTCCATCACTGGATGAAGGGCTTGGAGCTGCTGGTGTAGCAGCTGTACTTGTAGGTGCTTTCTTTAATTTCACACCTAACATTGAAGCTGCTTCTGTAGCTGATCCTGGTCCTGTTCCCGTAGAAGCAGTGGCAGCTGGTTTTGGTGGGGGTGGTGGGGTTCTGGCTGGTGTAGCTGGTGCACTAAATGGGGATGCAGCTTTTGGTGTAGGGGATGCTACTGGACTTGTAGCTCTTGGTGCTGGTCCACCACGTCCAGTTTGCTGTTCTAATTTTAAGACTCTAGCTTCTAATTGAGCAATTCCTTTTAGAAGAAGCTGGGAAAGATTGTTTATCAAAAAAGCTAATTCTTTTACCCCTTGACTCTGACTTTTTGATGAATAAATGTCACCCAATAGATCATCTAAGTTATCACTCAAGTTTTATGCCACCTTTTATCTCACAAGTTTCTTGTTAATATTCTTCAAACTAATACAATTTATTATTATCTATTATAATTAATATAAAATTATCAAATAATAATACTACTTTTGTGGCATATACCTCTTTAAAACAGTAAAAAATAATTCGATTTTAGCAAAAACCTGCTAAAGACTTTCCATAAGATCAAAAAAGCTTAGCATTTTTTTAATTGATCTCACTCTAATTGATTTTCCAACATTAAGATCAAAATCAGAATTTGACACACCTACCCATGGACCTACCATTATTGGTGATGTTTCATGTCTATCCATTAATCCCTTAGATCCCTTAATAACATCTTCACCCAAAACAGTCAACTCAGATAACCCACTAAAACCAGATACTTCTTGTGGAACTTTAACTACTAATCTTGTAAGGTTTTCAGGATAAGTTTTAACAAACTCACGAATTATCATAGCATTTACTCTTAGTTCTTCAACCTTAACATTAAATGCTGTTTCAAAAAGTTTGATAAATTCCTCTGTTGCTTTAACATTTCTTTCTTGTATCAAGAGCATCTTCTTCTTAATTGACAAATAGATTCGAAAATATTTTGGTATTTTTGTTTCAATTTTCGAAAGAAAAGTATCAGCAACAATTTCTTTTTGCCATTGCTCAAGGAGCATAAAAATAGTTTGTGAGGGTTCATCTACTGCTAATAAATCAATATTAACCATTGAGTCTACTTCAAGAATAACATTTTCAAATTTCTTCTTTATTTTATCCGGAAAGTAACGTGCAATGCTTCTGTCCCAGAAGAACACTTGCCAATTAAATTTAGAGATAGATGAATGCTCTCTTAAAGTTCTTAGCTCTCTAACAACCCCCAAAGTAAGATTTCGTCCAAAATGCTGATGCAGATACTCTCTCTTGGATTGCTTTGCAGCTATTGGTGGTTTTTTGCTTTTCCAACCTTTGATTTGAGCTACTTTCTCAACTAAGATTTCATTTGGTATTGGTTCAAGTAAATTATCTAATGCTTCTTTTGAAATTTTAACTTTGTTTTCGCTATTATAAGAAACCTGAGCATCCATTAGTTCAAACCACTTTTCTTTAACTAACGATTTATATTATTTGATAATATCAAAAACTTTTGGTTTGTGCAGATTGTTTGATAGCAACTATCGCTTTTACTATTATTTACCGCAAACGTAAGTGTTATTCTATATAAACTATACAAATAGTAGATTGTATTAATTATTTCACAAAAATTAGTTAAGAAGTTTAGTATTTTGAAGGAAGAATCTATCTGATACGAAGAAACGGAAGCAATGTCATTATACTGATAACACTTTTAATTGCATTTGCAATTTTTCCATTTTACATTACTGTAAATGCTGAGGATGTAAGTACATCTACAATAGCAGTAAATCCCAGTCCAATCCATTCGACACAAAATTCTACAATAACTATTACAGTTCAAGGAACGGGTGGTTTAGTCGAAGGTGCAAGTGTTGGGATTCATGTAAAAGCTGGAGAATTTGCAGATGGTACAAATATTCACAATGTAACTAGTGATTCTATAGGAGAAGTTGTAGCTCAATGGAGATCACCGGTTGTTGATGATGATACAACCTATAACTTTACAACTGTAATAAAGACTGTTGATGATAATATTACTTTAGCCACATCTGTTCTGGTTTATGCTTTAAATCTCTCTTCATCAACTATTGATGCTTTACCTGAAGAGATTAACGAAACTGAAAAGACCTACCTTACTGTAACTGCTGCAGGACTAGGGGGATCGGTTGAAGGTACAACAATTAATCTCATATGTCTTGATGGAGATTTTGATAAACATGCTGATGGTATAAGTGATAGTAATGGTGAATACTCCGATTATTGGACAGCACTATCATTGGATGATCCAACAAACTACACAATAATCGGCACAATAACATATGCTGGTTCAACTGAAATTGAAGTTGTAGAAGTAAATGTTACAGTAAATCCAGTAGAAGGCCAAATTACTCTTGAGATTGTTGTAACGCCAGGATATGATTTAACTGTAGGTGATGTCGCTACCATTGAAGTTACAGCTATTAATAGTTCATCTACTTTAGCTGAACAAGATGTATTGATTGAGTTTTATTGTGATGATGGGAATTTTACTGAATCAGGTTTAGATACCTTTGAAGATGTCACTGATGCTCAAGGCAAAATAACAGCCCATTGGGAAACTGATACCTTGATTCCAAGTATCTTTACAGGAAGAAACTACTCCATAACTCTAACTGCAAGGAAAATTGGTTTACTAACAAACATTACAGTTTTAGACTTTAAAGTATCAAATCCTGTTAGCGTTCTTGATGTTAGTATAACAAGTGATCAAACTACAATAACATTAGGCGATACTGTGAATATAACCGTAACTGTAACACTCGATTCAGTTGCTTACCAAGATGCACTTGTAGAGATTTCTGCACAATCAGGCATATTTTCACAATCCGGAAATGATACTTTCTCTGGATATACCGATAGTCAAGGAAAGCTTGTTGCTACTTGGAATACTACTGAAATGGTAATGATTGGTCCTGATCCATAAATTATACCTTTACAGTAAAAATCAGTATATTTCCAGATTATCTACAAGTACCATTTACTTACAATATTACAGTCAATCTTACAGAAACAAGTCCACCAAATGGCGGTGGTGATAATCCATTTTATACTCAATGGTGGTTCTTTGTTGCAATAGGAGGAGCAGTAATAGCAATAGGTGCACTAATTTTATTCACAAGAAAAAGATAAATTAAAATTATAATTCATAATGAGCTCCTCTTCTCTTATTTTCATTAAAGTTTAAATTAAACAAGAAAAAAAAAAAATAAAAAGGATTTAAAAATAAGAAAATGAAGAATTTGTAAAAAAAATTTTTACACTAATTCAATGCATTCTTCTGGGCATTCTTCGACACAAATACCACAATCAGTGCAGTCATCTGGTCTAGCATTGATGGGAGCGCCATCATCAGCTTCGTCATAAACTTCTTCAGGACAAACCTCGATACAAGTTCCGCATTTTGAACATTTAGCTAAATCGATTTTTGTTGGCATATCTTAATCCTCTTTATTACTTCATGGATATATTACATTAATTTTCTAAAGTTAATGTAATACTATCAAGTTTCTACTTCGAAATGCTTGTCTTTAAATGTTTTTTTATTAATTGATGAATTGTTAAAAGAGTTGTAAATGAAACTTAAAAACCTAATTTGTAGCTTTTCTTACAACTAATCTATAAGCGGTTGATTTTCCAGCGATTTCACTATCTCGAAATATCTTCACAACTTGCCCGGGTTTTGCACCTATAGCTTTGACTGCTGGATCGCTTATAAGTATCTTAGGTAAATGCCTTCTCTTAATACTATATTTCTCAAGCAATTCCTTAAGTTCTTCTTCAGGACAAATAATATGTTCTGGTACGAGATTGTGTGTAAATATGTCAAATCGAGGATCTTTGCTGGTAATAATCCAAATGTTCTTTTCCTTAGCTTCTCTTCTTGCGTAATGGGTAAATCGATTAGATGCTACAAGTAACCCCTTGACATTTTCTTTTACTTTTTCTTCTTCTCTTTCTTCTAGTTTTTTGAAATATTCTCGAAGTACTGCAACACCTACTTTATCTTCTAAGGATATTCTTGCAAACATTTCAATAGTTTTATCTTCTTCGCTCTCACAAATTAAATCGATGTAATCTTCAAAGCGATCTTCTTTTACTACTACAAATTCCCTTCGTTTTAGAATAGATTTTATTCCTCTCAAAAGATTGTTGGTTTTTATTTCTTCGTCAGCGCTCATTGTAACACACTTCTCTTACAACACATAATCCTATATTCTGTTAATTTTGACTAAATATTTGTTTTTAAAGTATTGGCATTATAACGACATTTTAACTGTTTTGGGTAATGATTTTTACAGTTTCTTCTAACTTCATCATAGCTATTTCTATATCTTCCTTGGAGTGTTCTGTACATAAATAACCAAAACCACTTCGAGTTAAGATACTACGATTTAACATCAATAATTGGAATCTGTTTACCTTTTCAGAATCTAGATTTAGTTTTACTTCTGAACTAGTTTTGAGCTCAGATATTCTCTCCTTGAACCAATGTATACAAATCATTGAACCTACTCCAGTAACGAAAGCAGTAGCATCATGTTTGTTCAAAATTTCATCAATTCGTTCTCTAATCTTTAATCCATTATCGTTCAAGCATTTGTAAAATTCATCTTTGTTCTTCTCAAGAGTATCAAGTGTAGCTTTTCCAGCAACCATACTAACAGGATTAGCAGAGAAGGTACCACCACCAATCCAAACTTCTCCATCCTTCTGCAAATTAGCTTGTTCAAGTATATCATCGCGACCACCAATTATTCCAATTGGTGTTCCACCTCCAACAATCTTACCCATTGTTGTTAAATCAGGGATAACATCAAAAAGACCTTGAGCAGAATGATAATCCAATCGAAATCCTGTTATAATTTCATCATATATTAGAAGAATGTCATTTTTTGTTGTTTCTTCTCTTATAGTCTCCAAAAATCCTTCCTTAGGTGGTATGGCGCCTCCTGCCCCCAAAACAGGTTCCATTATAACTGCTGCTATCTCATTTTTATTTTCTTCGAGTAACTGTTTAAACCCTTCAATATCATTATAATCAAAACTTAGAATTCCTGCTTCTTGTTGTGATTTCAATCCTTTTGATTCCATGCCTTTCTCTACTTCTTTAACATAGTAGAATAGAGTATCATTGCCACCATGCCAACCACCTCGAACCTTAACGATCTTTTTCTTCTTTGTAAAGGCTCTCGCTAATCTAGAAGCATACATGGTAGCCTCTGTTCCAGTTGTACAAAACCTGAGTTTTTCAATACCTGGTGTTGCATCAATAATCTTCTGTGCTAAAACTAAAGACTGTTCATTTACCATACCAAAATGATTGCCCTTTGGTAATTGTTCTGCAATTGCTTTCAGTATTGCTTCATGAGCATGTCCTAGTATGGCTGCTCCGTGAGTAATCCAATAATCAATATAGGTATTACCATCTACATCAAAGAGTTTAGATCCTTTTGCAGAAGCAATAAAAGGTGGGCTTAGTTCAAATGGTGTCATATGAAAATCTCTAATATTATGAGAAACTCCTGCAGGGAACTGCTTTTGAGCCTTTTTCCAAAGCTCTAATGATTTCTTATGCTTTTGCCGATAAATCTTCTTTTCTTCAATTAACCAATTGACCATTTAACATACATCCATTTGATTGACACCTAGAATTAACTTACACTTATGAAATCAAATAAGCTTGTTTGTGTTTGTTTTTTGATTTCTAATGGATTGCCTTCTAATTGATCAAAAAACTTGGCAACTCTTGTAGCAATGATGAAGTTAATTTTACCTTTATGACTGTTAATTAAGTTTGCAAGCAATTCCAAACGGAGAGGATCTAAAGCAGCTTCTGGGGAGTCAAGTATCAGCAGACCTTTATTCATAATTCCGTTTTCTATTAAAAAGTTGAAAATTGCTAATCGGAAAACAACATCAATAAAGTATTTCTCAGACCAAGACATAGCGGCAAAATCTCTATTAGAGTCATCTTTTGTAATAGTTATAACTCTAGTATCTGTATCTGCTAACATACTATATCCGAAAATTTCTTTGGTAGATCTTGTAAAGTTGTTTAGAATTTTTTGTAGTTCCTTTTGTTCAGGTAATTCTCTTTCAAGTCTTTCCAACTGAGCTTTATAGTTTTCCAATTCAGAATTTATTTTTTCTAGGTTTACTTTTAGCAATCCAATACTTTCATCCTGATTAACCATTTTCTCTTGAGCAGTTAAGCTGCCTATTTCCACACCAATACGCTGAATTTTTTGATTGAATTCTTCATTTTGTGCTTGCATTTCTCTTCTTCTGGAATTGTTAGTAGCTAGTTTATCTCTCAAACCTTTCAGATTTTCTGTGATTTTCTTTTCCTCTTTTTCATATTTTTCTAGATCTTCATTTAATGCTCGTAATTTATGTGAAATATTATCAATTTCCTTTTGTATATCTCTTGCATCATTTTCAGGTTTAACTTGATCTTTAGAAATCGACTCTTTTATGCTTTTTGGAATTGCCTTCCAATTAGTACCACAGACAGGACATCCATCTGCAATTCTTTCATTCCAATGATCAGACACTCCAGTACCACATAGTTCACAGTTTTGCTTTTTCTCCCAATCATTCTTAATATCAAAATAGTTTATCTTTCCTAATTTATTATAACCATCAAGCTCTCTCTTGAGACTATCTAAGTTAGATTTTAGAGTGTATCTTTTTGTTTTGATCTCATCCTGCTTTAATCTCACTTCAAGGAGACCTTCTTGATCTTTATCTAGTTCATCCAGAATCTTTTGATCTTCTTCTTCTAGTTTAAGTAAAATTGATCTTGATATCTCGATTTCATCTCTTAATTTGAAATTGTTTCTTTCTAGTTCTCCCTTCCTAGCACCTATACTATCTAACGCATCAGCAGAAGTATCTGCACTAGCGAAAATAATCTCCATCTTTTCAATCTGAACTTCAATCTTTCTTTTATTGTTTTTCCTTAAATCGATTTGTCTTTTAATTTCTCCAATTTGATTCCTTAATTTTATTGTAGCGGGTGTTTCCATTCTAATAGCTCTATTTAGAAGTTCGAAGAAATCCATTAGATTTTCTTCACCTGGAGTACTTAATAAATTCAAGTCATTTTCTCTTTTATAATAAACACCTTGGAATAATTTTTGAATTTGCTCAAGTGTCAAATTTGTTCTTGAATACAAAAAGTCTGAATACATATCACGTGTGTGAGCTTTATTTGAAAATTTAGATGAAGTTACCCTAGTACGAGCACCTGCATCAGTTAGCTCATGTGTTATAGAATTATCTTCTTTACCAAAGACCCATTCAGCTTTAATATATGCTGTTTTATCTGCTCTCTTTTTGGAAAAAACATTCCAAGCAAAAGCATGAGCATCTCTAACAAGTGAATGCTCAATGAGATCTGTAAGAGTAGTTTTTCCTGAACCATTTTCAGCTAGGAATTTGTTTATGCCTTCGCGAAATTTAATTCTTTCAATTGATTTTTCACTCAATGGAAGGATTTTTGAGAATTCTAATGACTTTAAAACAGGTAGCATTTTCCCCACCAATTTTTTATTAAATTGTTAATAGTTTAAATAATGTTTTATATTATTCAATTCTATATTTCTACCTATGATGTTTTTAGTTTTTTCCTATTAAAAATGTGTCTAGGTTTATATTTGTGCAAAAAAATAGAAACTGGTTTTCTTCCTAACTCTTTTTAAACGTAAGTGCTTCTATTTCTTACAATGAATGAAAAAAACTCCCTTGATAAGAAGAAGCAATTTCAAGAAAAATTAAAATCATTTACGAAGGCTTTCGGGATAGGTCTACTTGAAGGAAGTATAACTGCTGGTCTTGGCTGGTCGCTTTTAAAAATAAATATCTACGCAATGTTCGGAGTTTTTGCAATCTGGTTGGTTTTTGGTTGGTTTTCGACCTACATCATTCAAATCAAAACAATTGAGATTTTAACGTTAGTAATTACAGCAAGTATTGTTTCAGGTTTAATCTATTATTTTACTGACATTCAACTATGGTTTATCTCACTTTTAGTTGGGTTAGCCATTCTTTTTTGGACTATAAGTTTTACAACTAAAATTTTTTTATATACTCCAATCAAAAATGTTGAAAAACAACCCAAAAGTGATTATTGAAAGTAAACCTAACAAATATTAAATTGCAATTATTAGTTACAAGATATATGTAAGTGGTGACATTATTGTTAGCTTTTACTGTTTCAAAGGATGATTTCTTTTTATTCAAAAATTTTCCAGTAATACCAAGATTAGCAACTGGAATTGTATTTGGAGTTCTAGGTTTACTCTTTCAGATCCTTTTACCAATAAATGGAATATTCCCTTTTGAAACAACAGCAGTGTCTTATGTTTCGTTTATATTAGGATTAGTTCTCATAATAGTAGCTCTACTTTTGCTTTTCCCAAGGCAGTTAAAAATAGCTGAAAAACCTAAACTGTCAGAAGAAAAAGGAATATGGACAGATACAACTATGAAGCAACTATCAGATTATTTCAATTTAATAAATACGCGTAAGAAAAACCAAAAGAAATATGCTGCATTTTTTGATCTAACAAAACCTAAAGGTAGATGGACATTTGCAGGTACACTTTTTGGTGTTACCTTAATTTATATCCTCAGCATTGCTCTCTCTAGTCGTTTTTATTTATCAACTATGTTGTTTCTAGTTGACATTTACATTTTATTAGTACCACTTTGGTTTGTTATCAGAATTGAATGCTGGGAACCAGAGATTTTAAGGAAGATATTATTTTACTATCAATTTACAAAACATGAAGAATTAGATGAGCTTGAATTCACAACTACCCCTGCAATTCAATTACAGCAAATAATTGATCCAGATTTAAAAGATGAGATTATGTTACCATATAACGTGAGGTTTATGATTGATTTTGATGAACCACCAAAATCATTTGATTCCCTATCAATTCAGATTCTTATGAATGAAAGCATGGGATCCTTATTTCCATCTATGGTTTGCTTTTTACGTATAAGAAAACCAAGTGATTGGAAACCATTGAAAAAGGAAATTGCTTATGCAGATAGAATAGTGAAAATTCAACATTTAGTAGAAGAGGATGATTTGCATCTATTCGTTCTGTCAAAATCCCCTAAAGTAGAGGATCCAAAACATACATCACCAAAAGATGCAACGAAAATTTTCAAACGATCTTACAAAATGATGGTTGATTTCGATGCAATTCAATTTTCAGAGTAAATTATGTGGTCGCAAATAATGAATCAAAAGAAACTACTTACTGAATCCGAAAAAGGAACTATTTTGCATTTAATTGTTAAACCTAATAGTCGAAAACAAGCATTATTATTTGATCCCATAACTGGCACAATTACTGTTTGTGTTAAATCACCTCCAGAAAAGGGAAAAGCAAACAAAGAACTGTTGAAATTCTTAGCAAAATACCTTGAAAAATCATCCTCTGAGATGCAGATTGTTACAGGTCATACTTCACGAGATAAAGCTATTCTAATTCTAAATACAGATATAACTACTATAAGAAATAAAATAGAAAAATAGTTTGAATATTGAATCTAATACGATTAGTAAGAAATCCTTTCATAGGAGCCTATTAGTTTAGCTCTATCATCATTTAATCTTATAAGTCTACCAAGTATACGATCATGAGTTTCAAACCAAAGATCTATATCTTCTAAATAATTTCTTCGAACCATATCCATAAATGCTTCAGTTCTTTTTCTCATAGTTTTGAGTGAATTTAGGAATTCATAATCAATAAGATATAATTGAGAAATGTCCATTTCAAGTAACTTTGGATTATCAAAAAAGGTAGTGAAACCATAATCGCCTTTTTCAACTTCTCTTGCGAAGAAAGCAGCTTCATTAATTAGACGTTCAGCAACTGCCCAAGTAGACATCTGCTGTTTCTCAATAAGTAATGCATGAATTTCTTTTACTCTATCATTTGTTCGATTAATTGAATCTCGCACGAATTCACGGAATTGGAAGTCAGTTTTTCTTCGATTTGGAACTGTTTGATAATCTTCATAATCTTTGATGATACTTCGTAGTTGTTTCAGAGCTTTTTTTGGGCTTATATCATCATAAGTCTCTACATGTCCCCCTACTTCAATACGTGTTTGCTTAGTTTCCAAATCGTTCTCTAAATCTAACGATTCATCACGATTCAATTCAGGCAATGATGTTCCTCCGATTAGTACAACATAAATAACTATATTAGAATACTAAAGCATGTTAAAATTAGTTTCGTTTAGGTATTATCTTGTTTTTTTAATAACCTCTGTCTCTTATAGGCATCTATAATCTCATTTGTTGTTGTAGCAATTTCGGGTCCTTTATCCTCTCTATACCTAATAAATCTTGGAAATCGAATAGCAATCCCTGCATCCTTTTTGATTTCCCCTAATGCACATGTATGAACAGGACTTGCAGATAAATCAGCACCTTGCACTTCATACACTAGTGATGGAATGACCCAAACATCTGCATTTAAATTAGACACAACATCTTTTGGTTTCTTATCTAATTTAATACTCATTAACGCCTCAGTGATATTGGCCAAATCTTCATCAGTAAAACCAGAACCAAGTTTGCAGACTGTCTCAAAGCGATTTTCTTCTGGATTAAAAGCAGCCATCAGAAGTGTGCCAAGGGTGCCTTTTCTTCTTCCTTTTCCGTAAAATCCTCCAACGACAACAAAATCATAACTATCAGCAAAGGTTGATGTGTAGTCAAACTTATGTTTAATCCAAAGAAATCCTCGATTACCAGCTTGATACTGGGTTTCCTTTCGAATGTCCTTTGCCATTATCCCTTCACAGCCACTTTCAATGGCTTTCTCAAAATAACCTTCAAATCCTTCTGCTGTATTTACTATTTCTCTTGATGAAAGAACAATAACGTCATCATCGTTTACTAACGATTCCAGAATTTGACGACGTTCTGGATAAGATTTTTTCAGAAGACTCTCTCCATCTTTGTAAAGAATATCAAATAAGAAAAGCTTTACTGGGATTTTCTCCATTGCTTTATCTATATCATATTTACGCTTTCTAGACATCAAGATTTGGAATGGTTTTAACTGCTCAGTCTCTGGATCCCAAGCAGTAATTTCGCCTTCCACAATTGCCTTTTTAGATTTTAAACTTCTTTTGAGAGCTCCTTTGACATCCGGATACATATCTGTAATTTCATTAAGATTTCTCGAGTATAAAGTGATTTCATCTTTATTGACATGAGCTTGAACTCTTTCTCCATCATATTTGAATTCCAATGCACATTTACCACCAAGTTTCTCAAGGATTTCTTCAGCTGTGCCCATCCTTTGAGCTGACATCATTCGAATGGGTCTTCCAACAACAATATCAATTCTTTTTATTGCTTCAATACCTTCTTTTGCTAATCTTTCACCTATTTCTCCGATATCACTTGTGACATTGTATGCATGTTCAATTATTACTCGAGATTCCTTTCCTTCTCCATATTTGCGTGAAAGTGCTTCGATTATTGTAAGGTCTTTCACTCCAAGTCTTAGTTGTGTTAAAACAGTTCTAGTGATGTACTTCGCTTCTAATGGAGATGCTTTTGAAAACACTCCTAACAAATAGTTAGTTTTCTTTGTTGAGGACCCCTTACCTTCTGTTTTAGCAATTTTATGTAAAGTCTCCCAAACCTCATCCACTGTTAATTGTCTTTCTTGGTCAGAACCACTCGCTCCAAAAAACGCTCCAAGTTGTTGTTGACCTGTCTTCCCAATCAGAGTTTCAGCAACCTCGCCTAAATCACCTGTTTTATGAAACAATTTGGTTACATCATTCCCCGGCTTTCCTACTGCTTTAGCAATGGCTTTTATTACCATTTTATCAGCAAAACCAAGTTCAAGACCAATATAATCCGCACAAATTTTACCAGATGTTAAATAAATAACAGAGCGCATCTTTTCTTTTGGTGTTAGTTCAAAAAGCTCGATTAGAATTTCTATCATTTCCAATCTTTTTGTAGTTACATCAAGTTTTTTGTATATCTCTGCTAAATCAGCATATTTCATATATCAGCACCTTGATTGTTAGGTTTAATGTCTTACATCATATTAAAGTTATAAAACTTGCCTAATTTAATTATGCTAAAATGTGTGAATAATAAATAAAAAAAACCTCTTAAAATAAAAAAGAAGAAAAGGAAATTATCCTTCCTTTGTTCTAATATAATCAAGCATGGATCTAACTTCTTCTTTCATTTCTTGTAAGTAACCTAAAGAATCAGAATATAATCGAGCAATTATCTCTCTCATTTCAGATATTTCTGAGCGTAATCTTTCAATCTCTAGTATTACATTCTGATCGCTAGCAGTAGTTGGTCTTTGTGTCGCTACTGAACTGGTTCTTGGTGTCACAGCTGTTGTTGGTGGTGGTGGAATTGGAGATGGTTTTACACTTGCTTCTATAGGTTTGCTTTTTGGTGGAACAATTGCATCTACTTTTGCAGTTGCAGGAGATGGAGCCTTTCCAGTATCTGATCTTGACAACCATCTAAAAACATTCATAGCAAATGTACGATTGTTTCTAAGTGAAAGCCCTGCACCATAATTTGAGAATAATCTATATGAACCAGTAGCTACAACTCTACCTCCTTTATGCTCACCAGCAACAACTACTGGTACATTAGGTGGTTCCGCATTTGGTGAAGTTTTCGCTATACCCCTCATTTTAGATGATCCTCTTACAGAGCAACCAGCAACAACTACGATTTCAGAGACCCCTTGACAAATTGGATGTCCAATAAGATCTTTAATTACTGGATGAGTTGGCATATTAAACTCATTATTTGCTTCATCTTTAACTTGATCGGATAGCATTTCTATTCCTACTCTATTCAGAATCTCATTCGTATTTGTCCTTAAGCCCCGATCACCTCCAGCATTTCCTATTACTAATAGTCCTCCACCTCTTTCAACGAAATTAATAATTGCATCAATTTCATTTTTGCCAAGTTTAGATCCGTCTGGACATGCAAAAACAAATACATCACATTTCAGTGCTTTTTCTGAAATTGGGAAATCATTATAAATTTCAACCTCAAACCCTTCGCTTCTAAGTGAATCACGAAGAATAGAATAATTAGTATTTATTTTACCACGTTCTTTTTGTGTTTCATCAAAAAATATCTTCAATCTTTTTCCCATCCAGTTGTGTTATTAATGTGTACTTAACTTTAAATTCATATGTTTTTTTGAACATTACGGAAAGAGCACATTTAGGAATTTAGAATTTTATTCGAATTAGATAATTAATATTTTATTCTTAGACATAATTCAAATACTTTGTTATGGAAGATTTTTCATAAAAAGCAGTTATTTAAGATTAAACTGGAGATTATCTCATGTTCAAAATAACCTCTAAAGAATCCTTTGATATTTATCTCGAAGATGCCAAACATCCATTTTCTGGCTGGGATTTTTCACACCTAAAAGACAGGATAGTTATAGCACCTCTCTTTTGGAGTTATCCTAGTGTGATACTACCTTTTGTAAGAAAAACTAAAACCCTATTAGATATGGGAACTGGCGGAGGCGAATTCCTATCTACATTACAACCTTTGCCTGAAAAAACATTTGCTACTGAAGCATATAAGCCGAATGTTCCAATTGCGAGAAAAAAACTAGAACCGTTGGGTGTAACTGTTGTTGAAACTGATAAAGATGAAAATTTACCTTTTGGAAATGAACAATTTGAATTAGTGATAAATAGACATGAATCTTATTCAGTTAAAGAGCTTCTAAGAATTATAAAAAGCAGTGGTTATTTTATAACTCAACAAGTTGGGGGAAAAAATGATCTTGAGTTGAATCAAAAATTAGGAGCTAAGATTGATTCAGAGGAATTAGAATTTCTTCATTGGGATTTAGATTATGCTATGAAAGAATTGGAAGATGTTGGATTTACAATTATAAATAAGCTTGAATGTTCTCCAATAATGCGTTGCTTTGATATTGGTGCTATAGTCTTTCATCTCAAAGCTATACCTTGGCAAATTCCTGATTTTACAATTAAAAAATACAAAAACAAGTTATTTGAACTACATAATGAAATCCTAGAAAAAGGCTATTTTGATGTTACAAATCACAGATTCCTTATAATAGCAAAGAAAGAATAAAGGACAGCAAAATAGCATAAGAAATTAATAAGAACAATTTGAATGTTTACTATCAAAGTAACTTGTCATAATGTTATTTTAACCTAAAGGAGATTTAAGCTTGAATGATAAAAAAGAGCAATATATTCTGAGTGTAGATGTTGGAACTACTGGTGGCAGATCAATCATTTTTGATCTCGAGGGACAGATAATTGCATCATCATATCAAGAATATGAATGCCTATATCCTTCTCCTACCTTTGTAGAGCAAAATGCTGATGATTGGTGGTTAGTTACAAAAACTACAATAAATACTGTTCTAAAGAAATCAAAAGTAAAAACATCAAATATTGTCAGTTTAAGTGTTACTAATCAAAGAGAAACGATTGTTCCAGTAAATGAAGATGGGAACCCGTTATCTAAAGCAATTGTTTGGCAAGATAGAAGAACAATCCAAGAATGTAATGATATAAAAGAGAAAATAGGCAGTAGCAAAATATACGAGCTCACAGGTTTAACTGTTGATCCATACTTCTCAAGCTCAAAGATTCTTTGGATGAAAAAGAATTGGAAAAAGGCATTTGATAAGGCTCATAAATTTATGCTCGTTCATGATTTCATTCAAATGAAATTTACTGATGAATATGTTACTGATTTTAGTAATGCATCAAGAACAATGTTATTTGACCTAAACAACTTATCATGGTCAAATAAAATCCTAAATGCTTTAGATATACCTAAAGAAAAACTGCCAACACCATTGCCATCTGGTAAGAAAATAGGTGGATTAACTAAAAGTGCTGCCAAGGAAACTAATCTTCCTGAGGGTTTACTAATAGTCGCAGGAGGTGGAGATCAACAATGCGCAGCAATTGGTGTAGGAGTAACAAGAAAAGGGAGAGTAAAAGCAACAACGGGAACTGGAACATTTCTATTAGCATTCTTAGAAAATAGTCTACGAGATAAAAAACGTAGAGTTCTTTGTAGCTGTCATGCAATCCCTGGAAAATATGTTTATGAAGCTAGTATTTTTACAACTGGTTCAATTTTAAGATGGTTTAGAGACAATTTCTCATCAGCAGAAAAAAGCATAGCACAGAATCTAAAATTAGACTCATACGATCTTTTAGGAATGCAAGCTGAATCAATAAAACCCGGTTCAGAAGGTGTCATGGTTTTACCTCACTTTGTTGGTGCAGGGGCTCCACATTGGAATCCTAATGCTAGAGGATTAATCTTTGGATTGGGTTTGGGACATACAAGAAATCATCTAATAAGGGCCATTATGGAAGCAACTTGTTATGAGATAAGAACAAATCTACATGTTTTTCGCGAACTTGGCGTGAAATTAAATGAGTTAAGAATAACTGGTGGAGCGTCTAGAAATTCAACTTGGAATCAAATAGAAGCTGATATTTGTAAAATGCCTGTAATTAAAGGACAAGTCGAAGAAGCTACTGCACTGGGTGCAGCTATACTTGCCGGAGTTGGTGCTGGTGTTTACAAAGATATTGATGCAGCAGCTCAACAAATGGTAATTATTGAGGATAAAAAGAAGCCAATTCCTGAAAATGTCAAAATCTATGACCAGTATTTTGAGATCTACAGCTCTTTATACGAGACAATAAAGAAAGGAAATCTCTATGGAAAACTAACAAATATCAAATAAACTTGAATCCACTAAAGTTTCTATAATCGAAAAAGTATTATTTGATAGTCGATAAAACAGAGCTATAAGTTGTGCTCTTAGAAAAATCTTGGTCTGAGTTTTCTAAAGAGACTTTATATGATGTGATTATAATGTTTGACAAACTTCGTAGGAAAGCCAGAAGAGCTGTAAAACGAGTAGCTGGCGATGCTGTTGATGATGAAGCTGAAAGGCAAACAGATCGTCTAGTAAGTAAAGCAAGAAGTCAAGCACAACATCAAATTGATGAAAGTGTTGACGCAAGAGCTGCTGCTATGAAAGGTATGAAGGTATCTAAGAAGATATCAGGAGAAATTATTACCGATTTTAATAAATTTAAAGCAAGCTGGGGAAAGAAAGCTAAGGATCCTGTACAATCTGTTTTTCATTTCTTAATAGCTGCTCTTCACTATTCTAAAGATAAGGAAATCGGTGGTTCAATGGTTACTATTATCTTATCTAAGAAACATAACATAAAAGATTCAAGTTCACCATCTGGACTTAAATTAGGACCTACAAATCTTAGGTTGCTTAATCATATGAGCGAAGATCCTAATATTTCAAAATCATACCTAGGAGCTAACTACAAAGAAGATTACAAGTTTAATGAAAAGAAATTGGTCATGGGTTTGATTGCATCAGAAGTAGATGATAAGTATGCAAATGTTGTTATCCAAAGTGGTGGTAAAGACTTTCCAACACCAGTATCTTTGGCTAGAAATAAAGATGGTCAATGGAAAATTACTGAGTTTTCATCTATAGCTACAGGATGTAGAAAACCAGCTTCAGTTGAGGATGACTTCTAATCAAAATGAATCGGAAAAGTAACACCATGTACTTTTTCCTCTTTCTTTTATTTTTCTATAAATTTTCAGTAAATGATTTTATAGCATCAACTAATGGTTGCGAATGAGTTGCTTTGTTACTTCCTAAATCAATGAATGCTGAGTTTGGTATTAACTCATGTGTTTTCTTAGTTTCTTCTGTTGCATGCATTTTATCAGAAGAAGCTCCTACTAGCAAGCATTTTGTCCCTATTTTTGGCAACATATCCCAGCATTTGTATTTCGTCATCTGCCAAAGGATTTTCCTTACCTTTCTTAGTTTTATCTCTTCTCCTGCACGTACATATTTAGCATATTGTTCTGGGTGTTCCTTTTTGTCAACGTAGATTTTACCAATATACCATCTAAAAATGGGTGTAAAGAGATTTTTAACGAATTTTGGTACTATTGAAACAAGAAGTGGTGCAATTAAGCTTAAATGATACTCTACAGTAGGACCTACCATTACAGCTCCATTCGGACTAATCCATTTTTCACTAAGTGCTTCTATTTCAATAGTTCCTCCTGTAGAACTGCACACTGTTATGTAATTTTGATCCTTTAATCCCATTTGCTCAAATGTTTCCTTTATATCATAAGCCATTTTATGTAAATTGATATTACGTTCTATTTTTCTAGTAGGCATAATGCTTGAATTTTTTTCTCTTGATTCAAAGTATAGGATTCTAAATTCCTTAGAGAGCGGTTCCAGAACTTCTTGCCAACTTTGAAAAACAGTTGCAAAACCTGGTATAAAAAGTAAGGTATATTTGTTTGGATTTTTAGCAAAATCAAATTCCAATACTCTGATTTTTGTACCATCTGTCATTTCATAGAATGCAATATTTGCTTTTTTTTCTAATTCTGAACATAAATCTTCTTTTTTTCTTCTCATACAATATTATCTCCTGTTTATTCAATATATGTC